>NZ_CAJQNT010000032.1 GCF_905479755.1 uncultured Schumannella sp.
CCGGCCTTCGGCATGTTCTCGGAAATCGTCGCCACGTTCTCGCGCAAGAAGCTGTTCGGCTACACGTCAATGGTGTACGCAACGGCCGGTATTACCGTGCTGTCGTTCCTGGTGTGGCTGCACCACTTCTTCACCATGGGCTCGGGTGCGAACGTCAACGCGTTCTTCGGCATCGCCACGATGATCATCTCGATCCCGACCGGCGTGAAGATCTTCAACTGGATCGGCACGATGTGGCGCGGTTCGGTGACCTTCGAGACGCCGATGATCTGGGCGCTCGGCTTCCTGATCACCTTCACCTTCGGTGGACTGACGGGCGTCATCCTGGCAAGCCCGCCGCTCGACTTCCAAGTCTCGGACTCGTACTTCGTGGTGGCGCACTTCCACTACGTCGTCTTCGGCACGGTCGTGTTCGCCATGTTCAGCGGCTTCTACTTCTGGTGGCCCAAGTGGACGGGCAAGATGCTCAACGAGCGCCTCGGCAAGATCCACTTCTGGATGCTGTTCATCGGCTTCCACATCACCTTCCTTGTTCAGCATTGGCTTGGTGTTGCAGGCATGCCGCGTCGCTATGCGTCGTATTTGCCGGAGGATGGCTTCACCTGGATGAACGAGGTCTCGACGATCGGCGCGTTCTTGCTCGCCGCCTCGATGCTGCCGTTCGCCTACAACGTGTGGCTCACGGCTCGCACGGCGCCGAAGGTGACCGTCGACGACCCGTGGGGCAACTCGCGGTCGCTCGAGTGGGCGACGTCGTGCCCGCCGCCGCGTCACAACTTCACGTCGATTCCGCGCATCCGTTCGGAGTCGCCGGCGTTCGACCTCCACCACCCTGAGGTGGGCGCAGGCTTCGGGGTCGGGCCGGCCAAAGACGCCCCCGATGTCCCGGTGATCGATGTTGCTGACGGGAAGGTCAAGTAACCCATGCGCGCGAACTACGCGATCTTCTGGCTGCTGAGCCTGTTCTTCGGCGTCGCCGCGGTCATCTACGCCCTGTGGACGATGGCGGATGCCTCCGCTCCGCAGATTGTCGGTCCCGGCACGAACGCCGAACTGGCCACTCAGCCCGAGTGGGTCGGAACGGTGGCGCTGACGCTCTCGTCGATCCTCGCGACCTTCCTGGCCTTCTACCTCGGCCTCATTCGCAAGTCGACCGGCGGGGAACTGCCCGAAGACCGCGACGACGCGCTGATCGACGACGCCGACCCCGAAATGGGTCACTTCAGCCCGTGGAGCTGGTGGCCGCTCGTGCTGTCGGTCGGCGTGGCGATGGTCTTCCTCGGCCTCGCGGTGGGCGTCTGGATTGCGCTCATCGGCGGCCCGATTGCCGTCATCGGCATCGTCGGCTGGAACTACGAGTACTACCGCGGCAACTTCGCCCGCTGAGCGCCTCGTGATCCGCGTCGCTGTCAACGAAGACCGCGAGTCAGTTTTTCGGCTCGTCGGTCAGCTGTCGCACGCGATCCCGCTGGAGCGGGAGGCGTTCGATCAGACCTGGGACCGGTATTTCTCGGGTGAGGATCCGGTGATCCTGTTGGTGGCGACGGGGGAGGGCGACGCGGTCGAAGGCTACGCCCTGACGACCGTCGTTCCGCTGTTGTCGACCAATGGTCCCTCGGCGCAGCTGCAGGAGATCGTCGTGGATGAGGACGCTCGCGGCTGCGACCACGGAACCGCGCTCGTGCGCGCCGTGGAGGCGGCCTGTGTCGAGCGAGGAGTCACGCAGCTCACGGTCGCCAGTCGGCGTGCCGGTGGCTTCTACGACCGTCTCGGCTTCCACGAGAGCGCCGAGTACATGCGCCGGTTCTTCTAACCGGCTGATTCCTTCCGCCGCTGGCTCGTTCGGCGCGCGTGGCTGCGCGTCAGCGGGCCCGTTTGCGCGCCAGACGCCTTCTCTGGGCCGCCGCACGAGCCACGTCGTCGTTCAGCGCGGCCGCGGGGCGGAGGCCGGCTCCGCAGTCGATACGCCGCCGCACTGCCGGGGCAGCGAACATGCCGGCCCCTCTCGGGACTACGACAACGCCCGCGGCTCCGTGAGGAGCGCGCGGGCGTTGTGAGTGGTTGTGGATCAGTGGTGCTTCGAGGCCTCGATCTCGCTCTTCGAGACCGGCGCGATGCGGTCCTCGAAGAACCAGCGCGAGACGGCAGCACGCGCGCGTTCGCTCACCGTGATCTTGCCGCGCTTGTTCGGGCGCAGCATGAGCGGCTGGTAGTCGTCGTAGCTGACGAGCTTCCAGCGTTCGTAGTCCGAGAGCTGCTCGTGCACCTCGACGTACTCGCCGCCGGGGAGTCGCACGATGCGACCCGACTCGTAGCCGTGGAGGGCGATCTCGCGGTCCTTCTTCTGCAGTCCGAGGCAGATCCGCTTCGTCACGATGTACGCGACGATCGGGCCGACGAACAACAGCGCCTGGAGGGCGTAGGTGACCGACTCGATCGACAGCTTGAAGTGGGTGGCGATGAGGTCGGAGCTCGCCGCCGCCCACATGACGGCGTAGAACGTGACACCCGCGGCACCGATCGCGGTGCGGGTCGGCGCGTTGCGCGGACGCTGCGTGATGTGGTGCTCGCGCTTGTCGCCCGTGACCCAGGCCTCGAAGAACGGGTAGAGCATCACGACGACGATGAAGAGCCCCAGGACGAGCACCGGCGCCAGGATGTTCAGCGACAGCGTGAACCCGAAGATCACGAACTCCCAGCCCGGGGGCACGAGGCGCAGCGCACCATCGGCGAATCCGATGTACCAGTCGGGCTGCGTTCCCGCCGAGACGGGGGAGGGGTCGTAGGGTCCGTAGTTCCAGATCGGGTTGATCGTCACGAGCGAGGCCGTGAGGGCGATCACGCCGAAGATGATGAAGAAGAACCCGGCACCCTTGGCCGCGTACACCGGCATGATCGGCTCGCCGACGACGTTTTCGTTGGTGCTCCCGGGGCGCGCGAACTGGGTGTGCTTGTTCACGACGACCAGGATCAGGTGCACGCCGAGGGCCGCGACGAGGATCGCCGGCAGGATCAGGATGTGCAGCACGTAGAGGCGTCCGACGATGTCGAAGCCGGGGAACTCGCCTCCGAACAGCAGGTACGAGATCCAGGTTCCGACGATCGGGATGCCCTTGAGCAGACCGTCGATGATGCGAAGGCCGTTGCCCGACAGCAGGTCGTCGGGGAGCGAGTAGCCGGTGAAGCCCTCACCCATGGCGAGGATGAACAGGACGAAGCCAATCACCCAGTTGATCTCGCGCGGCTTGCGGAAGGCGCCGGTGAAGAACACGCGCAGCATGTGCAGGCCGATCGCGGCGACGAACAGCAACGCGGCCCAGTGGTGGATCTGACGCATCAGAAGTCCACCGCGGATGTCGAAGCTGATGTCGAGCGTCGAGGCCATGGCTGCCGACATCTCGAGTCCCTTGAGCGGAACGTACGAACCGTCGTAGTGGACTTCGGCCATTGACGCCTGGAAGAAGAACGTCAGGAACGTTCCCGAGATCAGGATCGTGACGAAGCTGTAAAGCGCGACCTGGCCGAGCTCGAACGACCAGTGGTCGGGGAAGACCTTGCGGCCGAACTCCTTGACGGCGCCCGAGATGCTCGTGCGCTCGTCGATGTAGTTCGCGGCCCAGTTGGTGAAGCGCATCCCGGTGCCGGGAGCCTGCGCCTCACTCGTGGTCGCCGGGGATTCGGTCTGGACGGTCACAGCGAACGCTCCCAGAAGCTCGGGCCGACGGGCTCTTCGAAGTCGCTGCGTGCGACCAAGTAGCCCTCGGAGTCAATGGTGATGGGCAGCTGCGGAAGCGGGCGCTTGGCCGGCCCGAAGATGACCTCGGCTTCGCGCTTGATGTCGAACTGCGACTGGTGGCACGGGCACAGCAGGTGGTGGGTCTGCTGCTCATAGAGCGCGACCGGGCAGCCGACGTGGGTGCAGATCTTCGAGTACGCGACGATTCCCTGGTAGTTCCAGTCCTCGCGGCCCGCCGAGACGGTGAGGTCCTCGGGCTTCAGGCGCATGAGCAGGACGGCCGCCTTGGCCTTCTCCTCGAGCTTGTGCTCGGACTCGCCGAGGCCCTCGGGAATCACGTGGAAGGCGGAACCAATGGTCACATCCGAGGCCTTGATCGGCGTGCCGTCGGGGTCACGCGTCAGTCGAACGCCCGTGTCCCACATGGTGTGCTTGAACAGCTCAACCGGGTCCTCGTCGGGCGCGAGGCCGCGGAACAGCACCACGGCGGGCAGCGGGAAGATCGCCAGGGCGCCGATGAGCGAGTTGCGGATGAGCTTGCGGCGCGTGAAGCCGGACTCCTTGTTGCCGAGCTGGAAGATCTCGACCGCGCGAGCGCGGGTCTCTTCGGTGCCGCGCACCGGGTGCCGGTACTCGACCGCGTGCTCGTTCGCCATGAGCGACTTCGCCCAGTGGATCGCACCGAAACCGATGCCGAGCATGGACAGTGCGATGCCGAGGCCGATCAGCATGTTGCTGAGCTGCACCGAGGCGGGGTCGCCCGGTTCGAACGGCAACGCGATGTAGGCGACGATCGAGCCGACCGCTCCGATCATGGAGGCGAAGAAGAGGCCGGCGACGCGGCGCTCGTTTTGCTTCTCCTTCTCCGGCGAGAGGTCCGAGACGCGCGGGCGGTGCGGCTCAAAGCCGGGGTTCTCCACGCGATCCGAGCTGACGACGGCAGTCCCGGGGGCCGCCGTGGGCACCTCGTGCTTCTCGACAGCGGTGCCGGTATCGGCGCTGTCCTGCTCTGCCATGCGTTTCCCTTTCGTAGTGCGAGTTCGTGTGCGGTTGTTCGCTAGTTGGAGCGTGCGGTCAGCCACACGGTGATCGCGACGATGGAACCCAGCACGAAGATCCAGACAAACAGTCCCTCGGAGACGGGGCCCAGGCTGCCGAGGTTGAGACCACCGGCGGACGGGTTGTCGTCGAGGTAGGCGAGGTACGCGATGATGTCGGCCTTGTCTTCCGGCGTGATGTTGAGGTCACTGAACACGGGCATGTTCTGCGGACCGGTCACCATCGCCTCGTAGACGTGGACGGGATCGATGTCCTGCAACGCGGGGGCGTACTTGCCCTCGGTCAACGCGCCACCGGCGCCGGCCACGTTGTGGCACATCGCGCAGTTGATGCGGAAGAGCTCGGCGCCGTTCGCGACATCGCCCTCACCCGTGAGGTATTCGGCGGCGGGGATTGCGGGGCCGGGGGCCAACGAGGCGACGTACGCGGCCATCGCCGCGGTCTGCTCGTCGGTGAACTGGGTCGGCTTGACCTCGGCCTGCGGACCGCTGGCGGCCATCGGCATGCGGCCGGTGCCGACCTGGAAGTCGACGGAAGCGGCGCCCACGCCGATCAGGGTCGGCGCGTTGTCGGTTCCCTCGGCGCTCAGGCCGTGGCAGCTGGCGCAGTTGGCGATGAAGAGCTTCTCGCCCTCGTTGACGAGTGCTTCCACCGACGCGGTGGACTGCGCGGTCGCGCTGGACGTGAAGGCCGCGTAGGCGCCACCGGTCGCAACGAGGCCGATCACGAGCAGCGCCACGGAGGCGAGCGGGGAGCGGCGACCCGTGGCGCGGGTGCGGCGGAGCGGGGCGGATGCGGAGTTCGCCATGATTGCGGTGCGTTCCGTTCTGGGCAGGTCGAGTCGGCGGTTTAGCGGAGGACGTAGATGACGAGGAACAGGGCGATCCACACCACGTCAACGAAGTGCCAGTAGTACGACACGACGATCGCGCTCCCGGCTTCCTTGTGCGTGAAGTGCTTGGCCGCGAAGATGCGGCCGATCACGAGGAGGAAGGCGATGAGACCGCCGGTCACGTGCAGACCGTGGAATCCGGTCGCGAAGTAGAAGGCCGAGCTGTACGAGTCGGTCTGGAATCCGATGTGCTCGGTGACGAGCTGGGCGTACTCGTAGACCTGGCCGACGATGAAGATCGCGCCGAGCACGAACGTGGCGTAGAACCACTCGACCGTGCCCCACTTCCAGAACTGCCAGGGGCCGCCGGTGCGGCGGGCCTGCAGGCGCTCGGCGGCGAAGACGCCGGCCTGGCAGGTGAACGACGACGACACGAGGATGATCGTGTTAATCAGCGAGAAGGTGATGTTGAGCTTGTCCGACTGCTCCGCCCACAGCTCGGGCGACACCGAGCGCAGCGTGAAGTAGATGGCGAACAGGCCAGCGAAGAACATGACCTCGCTGCCCAGCCACACGATCGTGCCGACCTGAGCGGTGTTCGGCCGGTTGATCGCCGTCATGGCGGGCGGGCTGGAAACAGACGAACTATTCACCCGACCATTATGGCCGATATCGTTCCCGGCGTTTTCCCATCCAGGGGCCTGTCGGGGGCAACTTCGCTGAAATTTTCCTTTGTTTGCGCCGGTACGATGCTGGCCATGCCCACTGAATCGTCCTGGCCGACCCTGATCACCCGGCTTCTTGCCCGCGAAGACCTCTCGATCGCCGACGCCACCTGGGCGATGGAGGAGGTGATGGCGGGGCGCTGCACCCCCGCCCAGCTCGCCGGTTTCCTGGTCGCGCTGCGCGCCAAGGGCGAGACGGTCGATGAGATCGTGGGCTTCCGTGACGCGATCCTGGCGAATGCCGCCCCCATCGACATCGAGCCTCTCGCTCTGGACATCGTCGGGACGGGCGGCGACCGCTTCGGCACGGTGAACGTCTCGACGATGTCGTCGATTGTCGCTGCGGCGTCCGGCGCGAAGGTCTTGAAGCATGGGAACAAGGCGGCGAGCTCGGCCTCCGGCTCCTCGGATGTGCTGGCCGCCCTCGGGGTGGACCTCACGATCGACGCGGCGCGGGTCGCGGAGATCTTCCGTGAGCAGGGCATCGGCTTTGCCTTCGCGGCCATGTTCCACCCGGGCTTCCGCCACGCGGGGCCGATCCGCGCCGAGCTCGGCATCCCGACGGTGTTCAACTTCCTCGGGCCGCTGTGCAACCCCGCGCGCCCCGAGGCCTCCGCGGTCGGCGTCGCCGACCTGGCGAAGGTCCCGCTGTTCGTCGGAGTCTTCCGCACGCGCGGCGCGACCGCCCTCGTGTTCCGTGGCGACGACGGCCTCGACGAGCTGACGACGACAGGCCACAGTCATCTGTGGGAGGTGATGCGGGGGGAGGTGCACGAGCACGACCTCGATCCTGCCGACCTGGGCATCGCGCGCGCCCGCATCGACGACCTGAAGGGCGGGGATGCGGCTCACAACGCCGCCATCGCCCGCGCCGTGCTGGCGGGCGAGTCGGGACCGGTGCGCGACATCGTCGTGCTGAACGCGGCCGCGGGACTGGTGTCGTGGGAGCTGGCGCGGGATCCCGCGCAGGTCCAGCGCGACATCCGCGAGCGCTTCGCCGAGAAGATCGCGGTCGCCGCGGCGACCATCGACTCGGGGGCGGCGACCGCGAAGCTCGACGACTGGGCGGCGGCGACCCGCGACGGGCGCTGACACCCGCGAGCGCGCTCGGTGTGCACGCGCGACCTCTGGCGCAATCTAGGCTGGAGGCATGTCGAAGGTTCTGAGCAGTCTCCCCATCGGTGAGCGAGTTGGCATCGCGTTTTCGGGAGGGCTCGACACGTCGTGCGCCGTGGCGTGGATGCGTGAGAAGGGTGCCGTCCCCTGCACGTACACCGCCGACATCGGCCAGTACGACGAGCCCGACATCGACGCGGTGCCGAGCCGCGCAGGGGAGTACGGCGCCGAGCTCGCGCGCCTCGTCGACGCCAAGACCTCGCTCGTCGAGGAGGGTCTCGTCGCGCTCCAGTGCGGCGCCTTCCACATCCGCTCCGGCGGCAAGACGTACTTCAACACGACTCCGCTCGGTCGCGCCGTGACCGGCACCATGCTCGTGCGCGCCATGAAGGAGGACGGCGTCGACATCTGGGGCGACGGCTCCACCTACAAGGGCAACGACATCGAGCGCTTCTACCGCTACGGCCTGCTCGCCAACCCGAAGCTGCGCATCTATAAGCCGTGGCTCGACAGCGAGTTCGTGAGCGAACTCGGCGGACGCACCGAGATGAGCGAGTGGCTCGTCGCCCGCGGCTTCCCGTATCGCGACGCCACCGAGAAGGCCTACTCGACCGACGCCAACATCTGGGGCGCCACCCACGAGGCGAAGAACCTCGAGGAGCTCAGCTCGGGTCTCGACATCGTCGAGCCGATCATGGGTGTCGCGTCCTGGCGTGAGGACGTCGAGATCGCGACCGAGGAGGTCTCGGTGCGGTTCGAGGCGGGACGGCCGGTCGCCATCAACGGCGTCGAGTTCACCGACCCCGTCGCACTGGTCCTGGAGGCGAACGCGATCGGCGGACGCCACGGACTCGGCGTCTCGGACCAGATCGAGAACCGGATCATCGAGGCGAAGAGCCGCGGCATCTACGAGGCGCCCGGCATGGCGCTGCTGCACATCACCTACGAGCGGCTGCTCAACGCGATCCACAACGAGGACACCGTCGCCAACTACCACAACGAGGGGCGGCGACTCGGGCGTCTGATGTACGAGGGCCGCTGGCTCGACCCGCAGTCGCTCATGCTGCGCGAGTCGCTGCAGCGCTGGGTGGGCTCGGCGGTCACCGGCGAGGTCACGCTGCGTCTGCGCCGCGGCGACGACTACACGATCCTCGACACGACCGGGCCGACGCTCAGCTACCACCCCGGCAAGCTGTCGATGGAGCGGGTGGGGGATGCCGCCTTCGGCCCCGACGACCGCATCGGCCAGCTCACCATGCGCAATCTCGACATCGCCGACTCGCGTGCGCGCCTCGAGCAGTACGCGGCCGCGGGGCTCATCGGGGGACCGACCGGCGACCTCGTCGGGCGACTCGAATCGGGCAATGCGGCCGACATCCTCGACCCCGCGGAGGAGCACTCCAAGGCGGAGGACGAGCTCGAGCGCGCGACCGACGCCGCGAACGAGGGCGCCGCCTTCGACTCCGGAACGGACTAGGCGGGGACTACTGCGAGACGGTGCGGTACTCCACGCCCAGCTCGTCGATCCACTGGTTGATGACCTTGCGCTGGCTCGCGTCGCACACTCGGCCGTAGCCGTAGCTGACGTCCCAGTACTGGTACGCGCTCGTCCAGACGCGGCGGTCGAGGGTCCAGCTGCTCATCGCGTCGAGGGCATAGCAGTCCGCCATGAACTCCCAATCGTCGCCGAAGCTCTCCAGGGCGGTCTCGGTGGCCTCGGGGTTGGTGAACTGCAGTACGTGGGCGTACTCGTGGAGCGTGACCAGCTCGCGACCCCAATCGTCCACCGAGGGGTGCTCCAGGTCGGCGCGATCGAGGTGAACGACATACGGGTCAGCGCCGGTGACGCAGCCGATGACGTCCTGTTCACACAGCTTGTCGGCGTTGTCGTAGGCGAGCCGGGCGAAGCCGTCGCTCACCTCGTCGAGCACGCGCTCCGCCGTCGTGCCGGTCGAATTCTTCGCCGCTTCCGCCTCCGCCGCGCTCAGGATCTCGCCCAGCTCGGCCGTGTAGCCGCGGATCTGCTCGGTGTGCTGAGCGACCAAAGCGGGGGATCGGCGGTTCGCCCACGCGGTTGCGGCGACCCGCTCGTATTCGTCGAAGGGGACCAGTTCGGCCATCTGGGCGCCGTCGAGCGCGAGCGCGGTGTCCATGAGCTCGTCCATGGCGGCGCCGAACACCTCCTTGTTGTCGAGGAGGTCGTTGAGCTCGCCGATCTCGTCCTGCTGCTCGGCGACCTGATCCTGCGCGTCGAAGAACTGGACCGCGAGATAGGCGAGGCTGCTGAGCGCCGCCACCAGGAGGATCGCGAGCGCGATTATCCAGCCGCGGGCGCGGCGCGGGCGTCGCGGCGGAGCGGAGCTGACGGTGTCCATCTCCGCGGAGACGCCCGTGAGCGTGGGCGGAGGCGGCGCCGCGGCCGCGGGCGTCGGATTCCGCGAGGGCGGCGGCGGATCAGCGTGAGTCACGCGATCAGTCAAACACGTCGCGACGACTGAGGACTGCTCGCATCACGTGTTCTGCGGAGCGCCCCGGGGTGACGTCGACCTGGTCGCGCCCGGGAGATCGGCGGCGGGCGGCTACCAGGAGCCGGGGGAGTAGTCCTTCAAGAAGACGCCGAACAGATCTTCGCCGGCCTCGCCGCGCACGATCGGGTCGTACACGCGCGCGGCGCCATCGACCAGATCAAGCGGAGCATGGAATCCCTCCTCGGCGAGCCGCACCTTGGTCGGGTGCGGCCGTTCATCGGTGATCCAGCCGGTGTCGACGCTGGTCATCAGGATCCGGTCGCTCTCGAACATCTCGCGCGCGCTCGTGCGCGTGAGCATGTTCACGGCGGCCTTGGCCATGTTGGTGTGCGGGTGGCCGGGCCCCTTGTACCCGCGGCCGAACACTCCCTCCATGGCGCTCACGTTGACGACGTAGGTGCGTCGCGCGGGGGAGGCCGCGAGCGAGGCGCGCAGCTTCGAGATGAGAATGAACGGCGCCGTCTCGTTGGCGAGCTGCACCTCGATCATCTCGAGAGGCTCCACGTTGTCGACGCTCTGCGTCCACGAGTTAATGTGCGCGAGATCGGGCACGAGCCCGCCGGCGTCGATCGCCGTGCCGGCTGCGAGCCGGTCGAGCGAGGAGGAGCCGGCCGCGAGCGCCGCCTCAGTGAGCTCCTCGGCCTTCGCAGCGGCCGCGGCGAGGATCGGGTGCGCCGCCACCGACTGCGCGAGCGCGAGCGGGTGCGGGTCGTTGGTGTGGCCGAAGGTCTCCAACTCGGGCAGCGGGCCGTCCGGGAGCGGGGCGAGTTCGGCATCCACGAGCGGCTGGTAGGCGCCGGGGGAGCGCCGCACGGTCTGCGCGGCGTTGTTGATCAGGATGTCGAGCGGTCCCTGGGCGGCGACCGACTCGGCGAGGCCGATCACCTGGGACGGGTCGCGCAGGTCGATGCCGACGACGCGGAGTCGATCGATCCACTCGGCCGAGTCGGGGAGGCTGGTGAAGCGGCGCACCGCGTCGCGCGGGAAGCGCGTGGTGATGGTGGTGTGGGCGCCGTCGCGCAGCAGACGCAGCGCGATGTACATGCCGATCTTGGCGCGGCCGCCGGTGAGCAGCGCGCGCTTGCCGGTGAGGTCGGTGCGCGCGTCGCGCTTGGTGTGGCTCATGGCCGCGCAGCTCGGGCAGAGCTGGTGGTAGAAGGCGTCGACGAGCGTGTAGTCCTGCTTGCAGATGTAGCAGGCGCGCGCCTTCTTCAGGACTCCGGCGGTCGGCGCGGTCGTCGCGGTCGAGATCGGGATGCCGCGGGTCTCGTCATCGATCCGGTCCGGGGCGCCGGTGGCGGTGGCGGCGACGACCGCGCGGTCGTGCTCCTGGATCCGGGCCCGCGTCTCGAGCTTGCGCTCGCGCTTGGCGTCCTTGAAGAACTTCGCCGTGGCTCGGCGCACGGTCTGGAAGTCGGGGTGTTCGCGGTCGACCTTCGAGAGCTGGCCCAGGACTCGCAGCGTGATCTCGAGTTCAGCGGGGTCGATCCCACTGGGGGGCATGGGGTCGTCGGAGTGCACAGGGCATTCTCTCACCGCAGAGAGGGTGTGCCGCGCCGTTCAGCTCTCGCCCGAGGCCTGGACGTCAACGGGACGGCCGGAGTTGGCCCAGTCGCGCGGGGTGGTGCCGAAATGGCTCTTGAACTCGCGACTGAACTGCGAGGCGCTCGTGTAGCCGACGCGCGCAGCGGCGCGCGTGATGCCAGCACCGTTCGTGATGAGCATGGCGGCGTCGTTGAGTCGGAGCGACTTGAGGTACTTGAGGGGGGAGAGGCTCGTGGTCGCCTTGAAGTGCCGGTCGAACGCGGCCCGGCTCATTCCCGCCCGCTCGGCGAGGTCTTCGATGGCGAGAGGCTGATCGAGGTTGCTGCGCATGTACGTCAGCACGCTCGTGAGCTCGTGCGACGGGCCACCCAGTGCACCGAGAACGGCGCCACCCGCTGGTCCGTCGAGAACGGTGTAGAGGAGTTCGCGGAGGCGGCCCGGCCCGAGGATGTCGACAGTCACCGGCTCGTCGAGAAGCTGGAGAGCGCGCAGCAGCGCCGTCTCGAAGCGGTGATCCCAGTCGGCCACAATCAGTCCGGCCGGCTTCTCCGACGCTCGACGTGAACGAGGCCGCGCGGCCCGGAACGCGATCAGCAGCTCCGCCATCGTCCGGCTCTCCAGATCGATCAGGACGCCGAGGACGGGATCGTCGGTCGTCGCGACCGGAACCTCGGCTTCGAGGGGGGTCGGCATCGTCGCGCAGAGGTAATGGTCGGGGTCGTAGGTGTGGGTGCGGCTGTCGTGGTAGGCGTGCTTCGAGCCGGCCACGACGACGCACACGCTCGGGTCGTAGACGCCGGGAACTCGTTCGACCGGCGACGAGACGCGGAAGAGCCGGACCCCGTCGAGAGGGGTCTGGTGGACGCCGTCGCCGGGGGCGTGGCGAGCCACCAGGTCTCGGATCTCCGTCCGGAGATCGGATGCATGGTGGGTGGTCACTGGAATCAATCTGAGGGAAACAGGCAACTATTCGCGGCGAAATCGCTATATCTGGCCGCGTGCTGAGGCTTAGCGTATAGCCATCGACCCCGCAGGGCAACCATCCGCTCGTTATCCTGGACCCACTGCAAAGGAATCACATGACCACGATCGATGCCCTTCCCGGCTGGACCCCCGACCACCTCGACTCGCTGGAGGGCAAGACCTACCTGATCACGGGCACAACCGCCGGCGCCGGCTACGAGGCCACGCGAATCCTGCTCTCCAAAGGGGCGAAGGTCGTGATGCTGAACCGAAGTGCCGAGAAGTCCGCGGATGCCGTCAGTCGGTTGAAGCAGGAGTTCGGCACGGATGCCGACGTGAGCTCCGTGCGCATGGATCTTGCCGACCTCGCGAGCGTGCGCGCGGCGGGGGAGGAGATCCTGGCGACCGTGCCTCGGATCGACGCGCTGATCTGCAACGCGGCGATCGCGCAGGTGCCGTCGCAGAAGCTCACCGTCGACGGCTTCGAGAGTCAGCTCGGCACCAACCACTTCGGGCACTTCGTCCTGGCGGGGATGCTGTTCGACCGCATCGACGAATCGCATGGGCGAATCGTCGTCGTCGCCAGCCTCGGCTACATGATGGGGCTCAAGACGATCAAGTTCGACGACATGAACTGGGACAACGACTACAACGCCAACAGCGCCTACAGCCAGAGCAAGCTGGCCCAGATGATGTTCGCGTATGAGCTGCAGGACAGGGTGAAGGCCGCCGGTAAGAACGTCGAGGTCTACGTCTGCCACCCCGGATCGTCCGCCACCTCGCTCATCAAGACGAGCGGGAGCCTCGCGATGCGGTTCACGTTTTACCTCATGACGCTGTCGCCGCTAGTGCAGTCGGCCGAGAAGGGCGCGTACCCGGAGGTGATGTGCGCCACGGCGGACGGCCTCGAGCAGCGCGCGCTGTACGGGCCGACCGGACGCCGCGAATGGGTTGGGCCGGTCGGCAAGGGAACGCTGAAGCCGTACGCCTACGACAAGGCCGTGATGCAGCAGCTCTGGACGCGCTCCGAGCAGGCGACGGGATTCCACTGGAACGTGGCCTGACTCGAGGCTGTCGACCCGCGGCGCGCGATCGCTCAAGCGCGCCGCGGGCTCCGCAGGGGAGAGCGAGCGATCGGTGAGAACTTTCATATTCTGACATAACGACGGTCATCGGCTACACATTTAGTATCCACCAATGACGGCTACATGGTAGCATGAGGACGTGGCGCCGAGGTGGACCGACTCAACCGGGAAGCATGGCATCCCGCGCGACGACCAGGTTCACGCCATCGTTCACGCGACCTACACCGGCAAACTGCCGGAGAACGGCGCCGGCGGCGGCGAAGTCTGGCTCTACATCGGCCGTCCACACCCGCAGACCGACCGCGAAATAGAGATCCTGGTGGAAGTGTTCACAGACGGGCGCGAAGCCCTCGTGTTCCACGCAATGGATCTCGGCCCGAAGTTCCGCCGGCATCGAGAGGAGAACCCCAATGGCTGACCCCAAGGACACCGACTACGACGAGCTCGCCGCGCGACTGACCGACCCCGCCACGCCGATGCCGAAGGTATCGAACGTAGCCACCGGCGCCGCGGCCGCGGCGCATGGCCGCGCCCTGATGCTGCGCGAGTACGGCAGCGAGGCTGCGCTGGACGCCGTGCTGCGCCGTGCCGGCCGCACCCGACTCGGCGAGCACGCGAAGGGAGCCTCCCCCACCGTGCGGGGACGACTGCCCGAGGCCGACTTCGCGGCGTTCAAGCGCCTCGAGGAGCAGACCGGCAAGAAGCAGAGCGAACTCGTGCGCGAGGCCGTGCAGCTGCTCCTCGCGGAGCACAAGATCGGGGCGTGACAGAGGCTCTGCGTAGAGCCCCTCACCTAAGTAGTGTCTCGAAATCGGCGATCCTGACATCTCGGCCAAAACTCGATGATCCCCCTCCTCAGCACACCGCGCCGGATCGCTCGGGCTGTCAAGGGTGCCCCTACGGGGCATCGCGCAGCGACGCGGACGAGCCCTTGACAGCCCGAGGCCGGCGCAACACTCGGCAGGCAGGGAGGGGTCAGCCCGGCAGCGAACGGACGTCGACGAACATCCCCGCCGGCGGCGGGGTGTACGGCAGCGGCTCGCCCTCGCCGTTCTGATCGCGGGATGAAGCGAACGGCCCCTCCGGGGGCATGAGCATCCGCATGTGATGGTCCGCGTGATCGCGCCACCACACGCTCATGCCGAAGGTGCCCTCGAGGCGCAGCGCCTCCCACGCGCGCCACAGCGCGTCGAGGCGACTGATCGCCTCCGGGTAGCGCCACCACGCGGCAGCCCAGCGGTTCGGACCCTGCGGGCCGACGCGACGAGCGTAGGTGTAGCGCAGTTTCTCCCGCACGAACTCGTCGACGGAGCCGAAGAACAGCTGCGGCGCCGGCGCCGCAACAGGGGCGGGCGGGTCGTCGCCCTGAACGGCGGCACCAGGTGGGGGCGGCAGCCTCCGTGCAGGCCGACCCTTCGCCGGCGGCGCAGCCGCCGCCTCGTCCTCCCACTCGGGAACCTCGCTCATCCCGCCCGCTCCTCATCGGCGCCGGCCTCGTCGACGACGGGAGGATCGGGCACCAGCGGCGCGGGGAGAGCCGCCGCGCCCGCCGGATCATGCGCGGCGATCGAGGCCCGCACCGCGGCCGCGTGCCGGCCGCTCATCCACGGCACCGTGCGAATCAGAGCCGCCGGCGTCCCCGAGGACAGCATCACCGCGCGGCCGCGAGGCAGCGCGGCGGTGGATCGGCTGGCCGACTCATGATGCCGAACGTGACCCGCGGGGACCGGATGGGCGGTCTGCTGAGCTACCTCGCCGGCGAGGGACGCCGCAACGAGCACACCGAGCCGCACCTGGTGACCGGCGACTCGGCGACCTTCACCTTCTACGGCGACGCCGAGCTTGATCGCGCGAGCGCGCTGGCGATCGCCAAGGATCTCGACGAGCCGCGCACCGCGTTCGGTGTCGAGGTCAACGGCGGCCACGTCTGGCATGCCTCGCTGAGCCTGCGGGCCGAGGAAGGCCAGCTCAGCGACGAGAGGTGGGCGGCGATCGCCGAGCAGCTCGTCGACCGGATGGGGTTTACCACCGCCTCCGGCAAGGCCGGCTGCCGGTGGGTCGCGGTGCGGCACGGACTCTCCGCGGCCGGCAACGACCACATCCACATCGCCGTGAACTTGGTGCGCGAGGACGGCACCAAGGCGTCGATCCACAACGGCTACTCGCGGGCGCAGTCGATCGCCCGCGAGCTCGAGCAGGAGCACGGCCTACAGGTGCTCGAGTCGCGCGGGTCGAACATGGCCATGCGCGGCGAGCGACCGGGGGAGCGCGCCGCCGCCGCGCGCCGCGGCGACGACAGCGTGGCGTCCGTGCGGCTCGAGCGAACGGTGCGCGCCGCGACCGAACGTGCCGAACGTGCCGCCGGAGCGCGGCACCGAACGATAGGGGAGAGCAATGGCTGACATGGATGGCGACGGGGTGCTCGACGAGGCCGAGGGCACGATGCGGGTGGCGATCATGGGAGCGGCCCAGGCCGCCCGCTCGACGACGCAGCTGCGGCGCGACCAGGCGCAGCGCGCCACCCGCCGTGACCTCGAGGAAGCCGGGCAGCTGCACGCACGGCTCGAGGGGGAGCGCGCCGCGGCTCGCGCGGAGCTCGCCCCGGTGCATGAGTCCTCATGGTGGGATCAGGCGCAGGCCCACGACGTCGCCCGCGCCTACGAGACGGCCGTGACCTGGCGCGAGGACGACGAGGCCGCTCGCGCCGCCGAGAGCCGCATCCGGCAGGAGTTGCGCGATCGCTACGGCGTCGACGTGAACGAGAGCGGCGCTGACCCCTCCGTGGTGCAGGCCGCCCTCGTCGAGGGGGACCAGGCGATCGCCGAGCGGGACGAACTGCGCGCCCAGGCGCGCGAGGAACAGAGCCTCGCCGACGGCATGACGATCGAGGCCGAAGTCCTCGAGCTGTCGGCCGACCTCGAGGACGCCGCGGAGGCGGAGGGGCTGCGCGACCGCGCGGCCGAGGCCGAGCACGACGCCGAGCTCAGCTGGGATACGGCCGAGCGGCGCGACCAGCACATCGCCGGCATCGAGGCTGGCACAGAGCAGCCGACCGTCGCGGCGGCGTGGAAGCAGGCCGACGTCGCCAACGCGCGGCACCCGCGCGAGGCCGTGCAGGGGCGCAAGGCGAAGTCGCCCCGCGCGCGCACGAAGGCAACCGCGCCCGGCCGCCAGATCGAACGCGGCCGCTAAGGTCGCCTCCATGCCCCGGCTGATCCCGCTGCCCGACCCGAGCGCGCCGCTGGGTGCGCCGCGGCTGTGGATCAACCCCAAGCACATCACCAGCGCCACCGCCATCGTCGAGGACATGGGCGTGGAGCGCCGGCAGTCCGTCGAGCTGAAACTGCAGGGGCTCAACCTGAGCCGGCATTGGCTGGCCAGCGGCACGCTCGAGGACGTGCAGGCAGCGTGGCGCGACTTCCTCGCGGTGATCGACGGCGCCGCCGCCGACTAGCACCCTGGAAGCGTGACGGCCCGGAGGGCCGTTCTTCGGCGGCGAACTCCGCCCTGCGGGCGGATAGCACACCGCCGCCAGGGGGCAAGGGCGCTCCGCCGGACGGCTGCGCGTCGCCGCGGCGATGCGCTCCGCGCACCCTTGCCCCCTGCCGCCGGCGCGCAGCCGGCACAGGTGCCGAAGAACGGCAGCAAGAGAGCAGAGAGGGGAACGGTCCCATGTTCAAGGTCACCAAGGAGGACGGCACGGAGGTACGCCCCGGCGACCGGGTAACGGACTTCCGGGGCGAGGAGCACGTGTTCGTGCGCGTCGAGCGGGGTCCGCAGGAAGGGCGCTCCGCGAAGGTGCAGGTGGAGGGCAGCCCGATCGCCTACTACGCCACGGTGCTCAAGCTCACCGTGGAGGAATTAGAGGCCGGCGAGACGCCGGACTGAGGTCCGCGTGGATGAAGTACCCCCGGCGGACGCGCCGGGGTACTTCTGTGACGACATCACCTCGAGAGATGACGTACCGGCGGGCCCGGCAGGAGATCCCGATGAGGCTCGGGATCGCTCCAAGCTCGTCGCGGACCATGATTACGTCGGCTGCCTTGAGCCCCCGGCCGGACGCGGGGCGGTCAGCCATGAAGTACCTCCTGCTTGTGCGGTGCCGGCAGGGCGTCGCGGACGGGGAGGCCGCCGCGCCGTGCGGCGCGGACGCCGTTGAGGATCACGACCACCTCCGCGATTTCGTGGACGAGCACCACGCCGGCCAGTGCGAGCACGCCGAGCAGGGCGAGCGGGAACAGGGCCACGATGATGCCGAGGGAGAGCACGATGTTCCCGGTCATGATGCGCCGGCCGCGGCGGGCGTGCAGGAGCGCGGCGGGGATGAGCCGGAGGTCGTTGCCGGTGAAGGCGACGGAGGCGGACTCGATCGCCGCGTCGGAGCCGGTGACACCCATCGCGATCCCGACGTCGGCGGCGGCGAGGGCGGGGGCGTCGTTGATGCCGTCCCCGATCATCGCGGTCCGCCGGGTCGCGGAGAACTCCTCGATCGCGGCGGCCTTGTCGCCGGGCAGCAGCTCGGCGCGGACGTCGGAGACGCCGGCCTGGGCGGCGAGGGCGCGGGCGGTGCGGGCGTTGTCGCCGGTGAGCATGACGGTGGCGATGCCGGCGGCGGTGAGCTCGCGGATGGTCTCGGCGGCTTCGGGCTTGAGCTCGTCGCGGATGCCGATGATGCCCGCCGCGGTTCCGTCGAGCTCGACGACGACGACGGTCATACCCTCCTCTTCGAGCGCGGCCGCGCGTGCGGCGAGCTCGGCCGGGTCGACCCAGCGCGGGCTGCCGACGCGGGCGGTGTGGCCGTCCGCCGTGCCGGTGATGCCGTGGCCGGGCTCTTCCGTCACGTCCGTCACCGTCGCCGGCTTGTCGGCAGCGGCGGTGATCGCCGCGGCGAGCGGGTGGGTGCTGTGGGCTTCCAGACCCGCCGCGATCGCGAGCACCCGGTCCCGTGCGTCCGGG
>NZ_CAJQNT010000033.1 GCF_905479755.1 uncultured Schumannella sp.
GCAAGATCATCAACATCGCCTCGGTGCAGTCGCAGCTCGCGCGGCAGACCATCGCGCCCTACGGCGCCACCAAGGCCGGAGTCGCCCAGTTGGGCCGCGGAATGGCGGCCGACCTGGCCCGCCACAACATCCAGGTCAACACCCTCTCGCCCGGCTACTTCGCCACCGACATGAACCAGGCCCTCGTCGACGACCCGGAGTTCACCGCGTGGCTCGAGAACCGCACCCCTGCCCGCCGCTGGGGCCAGGTCGAGGAGCTCTCCGGCACCCTGATCTACCTCGCCTCCTCGGCGAGCGACTTCGTCAGCGGGCAGAACATCTTCGTCGACGGCGGCATGACCTCGGTCGTCTGATCCACCCCTCGGGGACCGCCTCGGCGGCGCTCCCGCTTCAACACCCCAGGAGGATGCCGTGAAGGCGCTCTACATTGACGGCAAGCTCGACCTCGTCGAACGCGAGGTGGCGCTACCGGAACCCGGTGAGGGTGAGGTGCGCATCCGCGTGCACTACGTCGGCATCTGCGGCTCGGATCTGCACTACTACTTCGAGGGCGCCAACGGGGCCTTCGTCGTGAAGGAGCCGCTCGCCCCCGGCCACGAGCTCTCGGGCCTTGTCGACCTGGACCCGAGCGGCGCGTTCGCGCCCGGCACCCCGGTGACGGTGCACCCGGCCCGCTTCGGCCACGTGGAGGCGGGAATCGAGGATGCGCCAAACCTCTGGCCGGGCGGCTCGTACCTCGGCAGCGCGTCGACCTGGCCGCACACGCAGGGCGGCATGAGCGAGTATCTGATCGTCGACGCAGGCATGGTGCGGGTCCTTCCCGCCGAACTCCCGCTTGAGGCCGCCGCCCTCGCCGAGCCGCTCGCCGTCTCGCTGCACGGCGTCTCGCGTGCGGGCGATGTGTCCGGCGCGCGCGTGCTCGTCTCCGGGGCCGGTCCGATCGGCCTGCTCGCCGTGGCCGCCGCCAAGAGCCGCGGCGCCGCCGAGGTGACCCTCACCGACCTGCTGCCCGAGCCGCTCGCCCGCGGACGGGCCGTCGGGGCCGACCACACGATCCAGATCGGCACGGACGAGATCCCCGAGAACGCCTTCGACGTCGTGCTCGAGTGCTCGGGCGCTGCGCCCGCCATCTCGCAGGCGTTCCGCTCCGCGCGTCGCCGCGGCACCGTCGTGCAGATCGGCATGGTTCCCGACGAGGGGCGCCCGATCAACCTGGCTCCCGCGATCTCGAAAGAGCTCAGCATCCACGGCGTCTTCCGTTTCGTCGACGAGATCGATGAGGCGATTCGCCTCCTCGCGGCCGAGCCCGCGGTCGCCTCGGTCGTCACCCAGGTGATCCCGGCCGAGAACGCCGCCGAGGCTTTCGAGATCGCGCGCGACTCGAGCGCGAGCGGAAAGGTGCTCGTCTCCACCTGGATCACCGACCAGGCCTCCTGAGAGGATCGGCAGATGACCGCCGAAGCAGCCGTGCGTAACGTCGTGATCGGCCTCGACCTCGGAACGACGAGCACGAAGGCGGTCGCCTTCACGCCCGACGGAAGCCAGCTCGCACAGGCCTCGCACGGTTACGAGCTGCAGACCCCGCACCCCGGGTTCGCCGTGCAGGATCCGCATCAGATCCTCGCCGCCGCCTACCGCGCCGTCGCCGACGTCGCGCGGGAGGTGGGTGCCGAACGGGTCCGCGGCATCTCGTTCTCCTCGGCCATGCACAGCCTGATGGGTCTCGGTCCGCTCTACGAGCCGATGACCCCGGTCATCACCTGGGGCGACACGCGCGCCGCGATCCAGGCCGAGCGCCTGCGCGCCGGGGTGAGCGGTCTCGCGCTGCACCGCCGCACCGGCACGCCCATCCACCCGATGTCGCCGCTGACCAAGCTCATCTGGTTCCGCGAGATGGAGCCCAAGCTGCACGAGTCGGTCGCGTTCTGGGTCGGCATCAAAGACTGGGTGCTCGTGCACATGTGCGGCGCACTCGTGATCGACCACTCCCTCGCCTCCGGCACGGGTCTGATGGACATCCACCAACTCGACTGGGATGCGGAGGCGCTCGCGCTCGCCGGAGTGTCGCCCGAGCAACTGCCCGAGCTCGTGCGCACGCGCGACGTGCTCCCCGGGATCACCGCCGAGGCGGCCGAGGCGATGGGGTTGCCGGAGTCGCTCGAGGTCGTCGTCGGAGCGGGTGACGGGCCCCTCGCGAACCTCGGTGTGGGCGCCGTGCGCCCCGGGGTGGCGGCCTGCTCGATCGGCACCAGCGGTGCGTTGCGCGTCGGGGTCGACCGCCCCGCCGTCGACCCGCAGGGTGGCGTGTTCTGCTACGCGCTCACGGAGGACCGCTGGGTCGTCGGCGGTGCCATCAACAACGGGGGAGCGACGCTCGGCTGGGCGCGGGGCATCTTCGCGCCCGAACTCGGCGAGGGCCGCGAGGCGGAACTGCTCGCGCTCGCCGCACGCGCGCAACCGGGCTCCGGCGGGCTCATCATGCTTCCCTACCTTCTGTCGGAGCGGGCGCCGCACTGGAGTGCGCTGCCGACCGGCGCTTACCTCGGCCTCACCCGCGGGCATCGGCGCGAACACCTGTTGCGCGCCTCGGTGGAGGGCGTGTGCCTGCAGCTGGCGCTCGTGCTGCAGTCGATGCGCGCGGCCGGCCTCGACGTGACGCACGTGCGCGCCACGGGGGGCGTCACCCGCAACGACCTCTGGCGGGGCATCCTCGCCTCGGCGCTCGGCATGACGGTCGACTTCGCGGAAGGGCAGGAAGGGTCGAGCTTCGGCGCCGCCCTGCTCGGCATGGAGGCGCTCGGACTCATCGACTCGATCGACATCGTCGACGAGTTGATTCCGGTCGAGGATTCGGTGCGACCCGAGCCGCGGGCGCTCGCCGTCTACAGCCAGCTGTTGCCGGTGTTCGCCGAGCTCTACACGCACCTCGTCCCGACCTTCTCGAGCCTGCGGCGGCTGGCTCCGAGCCTGCCGCTTGACCTCTCCGAGGAGGAGTAGCCGAGCGCTCCGGGTCGATACCCTGAGAGCAATGGAACCGTCATCTCGTCTGCGCGTCGTCGTTGCCACTCCCTTGTTTCCGGCGGACGCCGCGATGATCGTCGAGCGCGAGCCGCGCATCGAGCTCGTCCACGTGCCCGAACTGCTCGCCGAGCCGAACGTCGACTGGATGACCTGGTCGAAGCGCACCCCGGAGCAGCAGGAGCGCTTCGAACAGCTCGTGGACACGGCGGACGCGCTCTATGGCGTGCCCGACCACTCGGGCAAGGCCCTCGCGCGCACCGTCGCCGCCAACCCGAAACTGCGCTGGGTGCACACGATCCCTGCGGGCGGCGGCCAACAGGTCAAGGCCGCGAACCTCCCTGCGGAGGCGCTGGAGCGCATCGCCTTCTCGACCTCCGCGGGGGTGCACGCCGCGCCGCTCGCCGAGTTCGCGATCTTCGGCGTGCTCGCCGGAGCGAAGCAGCTGCCGTGGCTGCAGGAGACGCAGCGCCGTCACGAGTGGGCGCCACGTCGCCCCCTGGGTCGTGCCGCCTCCTCCACCGTCGCGGTGGTCGGTCTCGGCTCGATCGGCAGACTCACCGCCGACAAGCTCGCGGGCCTGGGCTTCCGCGTCGTCGGAGTGCACCGCCGCGCGGTGGAGGCGCCCGGGGTGAGCGAGATCTTCCCCGTGGAAGACCTCGCGCGCGTCGCCAGCGAGGTGGATGCGATCGTGCTCGCGCTGCCCGGCACCTCCGAGACCGAGAAGATGCTGAGCCGCGAGGTGCTCGCCGCGGCCAAGCCCGGCATCACGATCGTGAACGTGGGGCGGGGAACGACGGTCGACGAGCCGGCGCTCATCGACGCGCTCACCGACGGCCGGGTGGGACTCGCGGTGCTGGACGTCACCTACGTCGAGCCGCTGCCGGCCGAGAGCCCGCTCTGGGAGCTGCCCAACGCGATCATCGCGCCGCACACCGCCGCGATCAGCACCGACGAGCCGCGCCTCATCGCCGAACTGTTCGTCGAGAACGCGCGCCGATTCCTCGACGGGGAGCCGCTGATCAACCGCGTCAACACCCGCGAGTTCTACTGACCCCTCCGCACCGTTTTCAGGAGTTGGTGTGACCAAAGTGACAGGAGTCACCGGTCGAGGGGTCATCCGCCTCATCCGTCACACGAACTCCTGAAAAAGGGTGAGGTAGAGTGTGCAGGTACTTCGGCGAGGGATGCACCGGCATCCGTAATCGACGCGGTGGGCTGGCCTTGGGAGAAGATCCCGTGTCGTCCTCACGCAGTCTGCGTTCGAGTTGACCAACACCAGGGCCCCGGGCCCATTCAGGAGAAGACAATGTCTGACGACAACAACCTCGTTGCCGAGGTCCGCAGCGAGTTCGGCAAGGGAGCGGCCCGCCGCATCCGCGCCGAGCACAAGATCCCCGCCGTGCTCTACGGTCACGGCACCGAGCCGCAGCACCTCACTCTGCCCGGCCACGAGACCGCGCTCATCCTCCGCAAGTCGAACGCGCTGCTCACGCTCGACATCGCCGGCACGCCCGCCCTCGCGCTCGTCAAGGACGTGCAGAAGGACCCGGTGCGCCAGATCATCGAGCACATCGACCTGATCGTCGTCCGCAAGGGCGAGAAGGTCACCGTCGACGTCTACGTGCACGTCGAGGGCGAGCCCGCCGTCGGCACGATCGTCGCGCTCGACGCGAACACGCTGTCGCTCGAGGCCGAGGCGACCCACATCCCCGAGAGCATCACGGTCTCGGTCGAGGGCCTCGAGGCCGGATCGCAGATCCACGCCTCCGACCTCACCCTGCCGGCCGGCTCGACGCTGGTCAGCGACCCCGAGACGCTCGTCGTCAACATCACCGTGCCGGCCGTTGCCGACCTCGGTGAGACCGAAGAGACCGAGGGCGACGAGGCCGCCGAGGGCGAGGCCGAGGGCGACGCCGAGGACGCTTCGGGCGACGCCGAGTAGTTCGGAGACATCATCTCCGCAGATGCGTGGCTCGTAGTCGGGCTCGGGAACCCCGGGCCCGACTACGCCGCGCATCGGCACAACGTCGGCCAGATGGCGCTCGACGTTCTCGCGGAACGGATCGGCGCCGGCTTCCGGCTGCACAAGGCCCGCGCTGCGGTTGCCGAAGGACGGATCGCTCCGGGCGCCGCCAAGATCATCCTCGCCAAGCCGGCGAGCTTCATGAACCTCTCCGGGGGACCGGTCGCGGCGCTGCTGAAGTTCTACTCGCTCGACGCCTCACGGCTGATCGTGCTGCACGACGAACTCGACCTGCCCTTCGATACCGTCCGGCTCAAGCAGGGCGGCGGTCACGGCGGCCACAACGGGCTGCGCGACATCAGCGCCGCCGCCGGACCCGACTACACGCGGGTGCGGATTGGCATCGGGCGCCCGCCGGGGCGACAAGACGCCGCCGACTTCGTGCTGAAGCCGTTCTCGTCGACCGAGCGCGCCGCGCTGCCGAACCTGCTCGCCGACGCCGCCGACGCGACCGAGGATCTGGTGACGCTCGGGCTGCTCGACGCCCAGCAGAAGTGGCACGCCCCGCGCGCGTAGACTTCCCCAAATGGGCCTCCATCGGATTCTCCCGGCGCTTGCGCGCGCCCACAGCATCGAAACCGCACGGGAAGAGGCCCGGCACGACGCCGACTTCGCCGTCGTCGAGGGCGTGCGGATTCCGCTCCTCGCCGAGCTGCTCGATGCGCGCGGAGGCCCGAGCGCGCTGCTGGTCATCACGGCGACGAGCCGCGAGTCCGAGAGCGTGCAGGCGGCGCTGTCCAGCTACCTCCCCGAGGCCCACGTGCTCGGCTTCCCGGCCTGGGAGACACTGCCGCACGAACGCCTGAGCCCGAGCGCCGAAACGGTCGGGGCGCGCATCCGCACGCTGCGCCGTCTGCGCGCCTGGGATCAGAACCGCGACGCCCACCTGATCGTGGTGGCGAGCGTGCGCGCCGCGTTGCAGCCGGTTGCGCCGGGACTTGCGGAGGTCGCCCCCCTGGAGCTTTCGACCGGCGGCCGCGGCTACGCACTCGATGAGATCGCGACGCGGCTCATCGAGCTCGCCTACACGCGCGTCGACCTGGTGACCCGGCGCGGCGAGTTTGCGCTACGCGGCGGCATCCTCGACGTCTTCCCGCCGGATGCCGAACACCCCGTGCGCGCCGACTTCTTCGGCGACGAGTTGGAGCAGTTGCGCGCGTTCTCGGTCGCCGATCAGCGCTCGCTCCCGGGAGACCTGGACGGCGTCGAGCTTCCTCCGAGTCGCGAGCTGTTGCTGACCGACGCGGTGCGCCAGCGCGCCCGCGAGATGGAGTCGGAGTTTCCGACGCTGCAGCAGATGCTCGCCAAGATCGCCGAGGGCATCCCGGTCGAGGGCATGGAGTCTCTCGCCCCCGCGCTGCTGGAGCGGCTCGAACCGCTGACCGCGTCGTTCCCGACGGACGCGGCCGTGGCGCTCATGTCGCCGGAGCGCATCGCGAACCGCGCCGTGAGCCTCGTCGAGACGAACCGCGAGTTCCTGTCGGCCGCCTGGACCGCCGCCACGGCGGGCGCCTCGGCACCGATCGACCTGGACGCGGGCGACTTCCTCACCGTCACCGGTCTGCGCGAGGCGGCGCGTCCGCGCACCTGGTGGACGTTCTCGCCCTTCGGGCTCGGCGCCGCCGACCTCGACGACGACCTGGTGCGCGTCGAGGCGGATGCCGCCCCCACCTTCGCGGGAAAGTACGGCGGGGCCGTCGATCACGTCGCCGAACGGCTCGCCGCCGGGTGGTCGATGGTGATCACGGCGCAGGGTCCCGGCCTCATCGAGCGCGCGGCGCAGGTGCTGGGCGAGCAGGGGCTCGCCGCCCGCCCCGTCGACGAGCTGCCGACCGAGCTCGATCCGGGGGTGGCCTACCTCGTGCAGGGCGCGGTCGAGGCCGGTTTCGAGTCGCCCGAGCTGCGCCTGGCTCTGCTGAGCGAATCCGAGTTCTTCGGCCGCGCGGTCGGCGTCGACTCGCGCCAGGTGAAGAAGCTCGCCAGCCGCCGCAAGAACGTCGTCGACCCGCTGCAGCTGAAGGCCGGTGACGTCGTCGTTCATGCCACGCACGGCATCGGTCGTTTCGTCGAGCTGGTGCAGCGCGAGGTGTCCAGCGGGGAGCGGCAGGCCCGCGGCCCGCTCGGCTCGAAGGCCGCCAAGGTCATGCGCGAATACCTCGTGATCGAGTACGCGCCCTCCAAGCGTGGGATGCCCGGCGACCGGCTGTTCGTGCCGACCGATCAGCTCGATCAGCTGAGCCGCTACGTCGGCGGCGAGTCGCCCGCGCTCAGCAAGATGGGCGGCTCCGACTGGTCGGCCGCGAAGGGCCGCGCGCGCAAGGCGGTGCGCGACATCGCCGTCGAACTGGTCAAGCTCTACAGCGCGCGGATGGCCTCGAAGGGCCACGCTTTCGGGCCGGACACCCCGTGGCAGCGTGAGCTGGAGGAGGCCTTCCCTTTCGCCGAGACACCCGATCAGCTGCAGACGATCGATGAGGTCAAGGCCGACATGGAGCGACCGATCCCGATGGATCGCCTCATCTCGGGCGACGTCGGCTACGGCAAGACCGAGATCGCCGTGCGCGCCGCCTTCAAGGCCGTGCAGGACGGCAAGCAGGTCGCGATGCTCGTGCCGACGACCCTGCTGGTGCGCCAGCACATGGAGACCTTCGCCGAGCGCTTCGCCGGATTCCCCGTGCACCTGCGCGCGCTCAGCCGGTTCCAGACGGAGAAGGAGTCGAATGAGACCATCGACGGGCTCGCCCGCGGCGAGGTCGACGTCGTGATCGGCACGCACCGCATCCTGAGTGAGTCGATCCGATTCAAAGATCTGGGGCTCGTCATCATCGACGAGGAGCAGCGCTTCGGTGTCGAGCACAAGGATGCGCTGAAGAAGCTCAAGACGAACGTCGACATCCTGGCGATGAGCGCCACCCCGATTCCGCGAACCCTCGAGATGGCGGTCACCGGCATCCGCGAGATGTCGACGCTCGCCACCCCGCCCGAGGACCGGCATCCGATCCTCAGCTATGTCGGCGCCTACAACGACCAGCAGGTGACGGCCGCGATCCGCCGCGAGTTGCTGCGCGAGGGCCAAGTGTTCTACGTGCACAATCGCGTCTCGAGCATTCAGGGCGTCGCCGCCAAGATCGCCGAACTGGTGCCGGAGGCGCGCGTCGCGGTCGCTCACGGCCAGATGAGCGAGAGCGCGCTCGAGCAAGTGATCGTCGACTTCTGGGAGCGCCGGGCCGATGTGCTCGTGACGACGACGATCATCGAGACCGGGATCGACATCGCCAACGCGAACACCCTGATCATCGATCGTGCCGACAAGTACGGCCTGAGCCAGCTGCACCAGATCCGCGGACGCGTGGGCCGTGGCCGCGAGCGCGCGTACGCCTACTTCCTCTACGACGCCGACAAGCCGCTCGGCGAGACCGCGCATGACCGGCTGGAGACGATCGCGGCGAACAACGAGCTCGGCGGCGGCATGCAGATCGCGCTCAAGGATCTGGAGATTCGCGGCGCGGGAAACCTGCTCGGTGGCGAGCAGTCGGGCCACATCGCGGGCGTCGGTTTCGACCTGTACCTGCGCATGATCGGCGAGGCGGTGAGCGCGTTCCGCGGCGATGTCGCCGAGGGGCAGACCGAGCTGCGACTCGAACTGCCGGTCGATGCGCACGTGCCTGAGGAGTACATCGAGTCGGAACGGCTGCGGCTCGAGGCGTACCAGAAGCTCTCGACGGCGACGGCGCCCGCCTCCCCGGACGATGCGCTCGACTCGGTCGTCGAGGAGCTCACCGATCGCTACGGCGAACCGCCCGAGCCGGTGCGGCACCTGGTCGCGGTCTCGCGCCTGCGCCGTCTCGCGCAGAAGGCGCTGCTCGGCGATGTCGTGGCGATGGGCGGCAACCTGCGGCTCGCGCCGGTGGAGTTGCCCGACTCCCGCACTGTGCGGCTTGAGCGTCTCTATCCGGGCGCGCGCATCTTCGGGCAAGCCAAGGCGATCAGCGTGCCGCTGCCCAAGGACCTGGCGGATGCCGAACTGATCGCCTGGGTCGTGCAGCTGATCGAGGCGATCATTCCGATGCCGGAGGCGGCGGCGCCGGCGACATCGGCGGAGTGACGGGGGCGGGTGTCGGCCGCGGCTTCCACGCCGAGCCGAGCACGACCGGGATCAGCACGAGCGAGCGCAGGTCGATGAGCGCGTGCACGACGATCGGCAGCACGATCGAGCCCGAGACGAGGTAGAGCGCCGCGAACCCGGCGCCGAGCACGGCGGCCGCCGCGACGCCCGTCGGCCCCTGATAGAGGTGCAGCAGGCCGAAGAGCACGGCGCTCACCGCGAAGGCGGCGAACGCGTCCCCGGTGATTCCGAACAGCAGGGCGGGCAGCGCGAGCCGGAAGAGCAGTTCTTCGAAGACGCCCGCGCTCAGCGCGAGCCCCAGGCCGTAGGGCAATTCGCCGCGGGTCCGGGGGAGGAGGGCCCGGATGTTTCCCACGGTCGGAATCTCGTCGATCGGGGTGTGCCGCAACAGGATCACCGGAAGCACGATCGCGATCGCGCCCACGATCGCGAGGCCGATCGCGACGGCGGTGCCGGGTTCCGTGCCGAACCATTCGCGAAGTGGGAACACCCCGGGAAGGCGCTGCGCCTCGCGCAGTGCCTCCTCGGCCCACGCGGCGCTCGCGAACAGGGTGACGGCGCCGAGACCGCCCATGACGACGACCGACTCGATCAACCAGCGGCGGTAGATCTTCTGCCGCGCGATCGTGCTGCGCAGGCGCCGGAAGCGCGCGAACTCGTTCCGTTCGCGCGTGACCGCGCGGCCCACGAGCAGCGCCACGACGAGCGCGAACAGGGCGATCAGCGGCGCGGATTCCATCGCTCCAGTCTGCGCCACCCAGCACGGCCGCGCGGCGTTACGCCAGGATGAGAAATTGTGTCGATGAATGTGGGGCTCAGATCCGAACGCGGGCCGGTGCTGCTCGCCGTCATGGTGGCAACGGCGGTCGTCGCCATCGATGCCACGGTGTTGGCGACGGCGGTGCCGACCATCGTCGCCGACATCGGCGGGTTCAGTTCGTTTCCGTGGTTGTTCTCGATCTACCTGCTCGCCCAGTCGGTCACGGTGCCGGTGTACTCCAAACTCGCCGACACCATCGGCCGGAAGCCGATCGTCTTGTTCGGGATCGCGGTCTTCCTGCTCGGCTCGATCCTGTGCGGGATCGCGTGGGACATGCCCTCGCTCATCGTGTTCCGTGCCATCCAGGGGCTTGGTGCCGGGGCGGTCCTGCCGATCACCATCACGATCGTCGGCGACATCTATTCGGTGCAGGAGCGCGCCAAGGTCCAGGGGTACATCGCCAGCGTCTGGGCGGCGGCGGCCGTGCTCGGACCGACCCTCGGCGGCCTTTTCGCCCAGTTGGATGCCTGGCGCGGCATCTTCTGGATCAACGTGCCGCTGTGCCTGATCGCCGGCTGGTTGCTGCTGAAGAACTACGGCGAGAAGCGCGAGCCCCAGCAGCATCGGATCGACTTCGCGGGAGCCGGAGTGCTGACCGTCGCGCTCGTGCTGATCCTCTTGGGCGTTCTTGAAGGCGGCAACGCCTGGGCGTGGAACTCGCTGCCGAGCATCGCGGTCCTCGCTGGCGGTGCGCTCCTGCTCGTCGTCTTCGTCGTGATCGAGCGCCACGCCGCCGAGCCGGTGCTGCCCCTCCCGCTGCTCGGGAGGCGGATCGTCTGGTCGACCTCGGTGCTCGGGCTTGCCATCGGTGCGGTCATCATCGGGCTCACGGCGTTCATTCCCACCTACCTGGAAGGCAGCATCGGCGTCGCGCCGATCGTCGCCGGCCTGTCGCTGGCCACCCTCACGATCGGGTGGCCGATCGCCGCCTCGCTGTCGGGCCGGGTCTACCTGCGCTGGGGCTTCCGCGCCACGACGATCTTCGGCGGGGTGATCGTGGTGCTCGGCACGAGTGCGCTGGCCTTTTCGGTTCTGGCGTTCCCGCCCTCGCCGTGGCTCGTCGCCGCGCTCTGCTTCGTGGTCGGTCTCGGAATGGGGTTCGCCGCCGCGCCCAGCCTCGTCGCCGTGCAGTTCAGCGCCGCCTGGAACGAGCGCGGAGTCGTCACCGGAACCACGCTTTTTGCGCGCACCATCGGCCAGGCCGTCGGAGCCGCGGTGCTCGGCGCGGT
Organism: uncultured Schumannella sp.; assembly: GCF_905479755.1. GTDB lineage: Bacteria > Actinomycetota > Actinomycetes > Actinomycetales > Microbacteriaceae > DCRR01. The sequence continues at coordinate 11,220 of NZ_CAJQNT010000033.1, forward strand.
CGCCAATGGGGTCGTCGCCGGCCGCGGCGGCGACGAAACCGATCCGGGGACCGTGCTCGCCGCATCCGGAGCCGTCTTCGTCGCGGTGGCCATCGTCGGCGTTGTGCTCGCGGCGCTCGCCTTCGCGATGCCGCGCGACCGCGGGGGCGTCGTCGCCGCCGAGCCGGAGCCGACCGAGACCGGCCCCATCGCCACGGTCGGATGACGCGACGCGGGCAGTTCTCCGTGAGCTGCCCGCCGCCCCGGGAGTAGGTTCGGAGCATGCTGTACGAGCACGCGGGGCATGCCCCCCGCATCGATCCCACCGCCGTGGTCTCGCCGAGCGCCGTCATCAGCGGCGACGTCACGATCGGCCCGGACTGCCAGATTCTGCACGGGGCCGTCATCTCGGCCGAAGGTGGGCCGATCCACATCGGGGCCCACGTGATCGTGATGGAGAACGCCGTGTTGCGCGCCGCCGCGAGCGATCCGCTCACGATCGGCGACCACTGCCTGGTCGGGCCGCAGGCCTCCATCTCGGGGGCGACGATCGGCGACGAGGTGTTCATCGCGACCGGGGTGCGCATCTTCAACGGCGCCGTCATCGGCGAGCGCAGCGAGATCCGGATCAACGGGGTCGTGCACCTGCGCACCGAACTTCCGCCCGAGTCGGTCGTGCCGATCGCCTGGATCGCCGTCGGGTCTCCGCCGCAGATCCTCTCGCCGGATCGTCACGACGAGATCTGGGACGTGCAGCAGGCGCTCGACTTCCCCGGCTACGTGTTCGGTCTCGACCGCAACACCCCCGATCTGATGGTGCAGCTCACCGAGCGCTACGCGCGGCACCTGGCGGCGCATGCCGACGACCGCGAGGTGGAGGCGTGACGGGGCCGAACCCGAAGCTCGATGAGTTGATCGCCACGGCGGCACGGCTGCGGGCCCCGGGCGGTTGCGCGTGGGACCGCGAGCAGACCCACGAGAGCCTCGTGCAGTACCTCGTCGAGGAGAGCTACGAGCTGATCGAGGCGATCGAGTCGGGCTCGCGCGACGAGCTGATCGAGGAGCTCGGCGACGTGCTCTACCAGGTGCTCTTCCACGCCGACATCGAGGCCGAGGCCGGCAGTTTCACGCTCGAGGATGTCGCCGAGCACATGACGGCGAAGATGGTCTCGCGCCACCCGCACGTCTTCGGTGACGTCGTGGCCGATTCCGCCGACGCGGTGGTCGCCAACTGGGACGCGATCAAGGCGGTCGAGAAGTCGCACCGCACGAGCGTGCTGGACGGCATCCCCGAGGCGATGCCCGCGCTGGCGCTCGCCGAGAAGGTGCTCGGTCGGGCCGCGAAGGTCGGCGTCGAGCGAGCCGCCGCCGTGATTCCCGAGACCGAGGAGGAGCTCGGCGAGCAGCTGCTCGCGATGGTCGCCGCGGCGCGCGCGCAGGGGTTGGATGCCGAGCGCGCCCTGCGCGGCGCCCTGCGGACACTGCGCACCGACATCCGCGCCGCGGAAAGCGCCCCCGAACGCGACTGAGCGGGCGGGCTCGCGCCCACCCGCTCACGGTGTGATTCACGGTGCCTACTGCGCGGTGTAGCCGCCGTCGACCAGGTGGTAGCTGCCCGTGATGAACGAGGCCGCGTCCGACACCAGGAAGGCGACGAGCGCGGCGACCTCGTCCGCTTCGCCCATCCGGCCGAGGGCGTGCTTGCCCTCGAGGAACGCCACCGTGTCGGCGTCCAGGTTTCCCTCCAGAAGCGGGGTCTTGATAAAGCCGGGGCCGACCGAGTTGACGCGCACGCCGTCGCCCGCGTATTCGAGCGCCGCGTTCTTGGTGAGTCCGACCACGCCGTGCTTCGCCGCGACGTAGGCCGAGGAGGTGGCGAATGCGACGCTGCCGAGGATCGAGGCCATGTTGACGATGGCCCCGCCGCCGTTGGCGACCATGGCGGGAAGCTGGGCGCGCATCCCATACATGACGGCGCTGAGGTTGATGTCGATCACCTGCTGCCAGCCGTCGATCGGGTAGTCGCCGATGGGGGCCGACGGGCCGCCGATTCCGGCGTTGTTGACCGCGATCTTCAGCGGGGCGAGCTTGTTGGCCGCCTCGACCGCGGCGACCGCATGCTCCGGGTCGGTGACGTTGCCGATGTGCGCGACGGCCGTGCCGCCCGCCTTTTCGATCTCGGCCACGACGGCGTCGGCGCCGTCCTTGTTGAGATCGAACACCACCACGGCCGCGCCGTTGGCGGCGAGCGTGAGCGCGACCGCGCGTCCGATTCCGGAGCCTCCTCCGGTGACGATCGCGGAACGATCTGCGACATCGTACGTTGCCATATCTACGTCCTTTCGGTGCTGTGCTCGGCGTTGAGCGGCGCACGGCCGCGGCAACGCGAGCGTTCTAAACGACATCTGTCGAATAGTTGGAGACTACACGCGTCGGAGTAAAGTTCGCTGAATGGACGGCGGTGCGCAGAGCGAGCAGAGACTCGATCCGCGTCAACGGCGAACCCGGGCCGCGCTCGCCGAGGCCGTCCTGGCGCTCGCGGCCGACCGCGGCATCGACGGCCTGACCGTCACCGAGCTCACCGCGCGCGCCCAGGTGCACCGCTCGACGTTCTATCAGCACGCGAGTACGCCGCTCGAGCTGTTGAAGGCGACGCTTGCCGGTGAACTTGACGCGCTGCGTGCCCGCTATCTCCTCGACCTGCCGCGTGAACGCACCGAGTCGGCCTTGCGTGGGGTGACGATCGGCGTCCTGGAACATGTCGAGCGGCACGCCGCCATCTACGGACGGCTCGACACCGACGCCGGCGCGACCTTGCACTCCTTCCTGGGTGCGCACTTCGCGGAGTCCGCCCGAATCCTCATCGCGCAGTCCAGTGTGGATCTTCCCGACGCTCCGGAGGGGGTGTCGCCGTCGACGGCGAGGGCGGCCGTGCGTCGCTACATCGCCGACGGATTCGTCGGTGCGATCGCCGCCTGGCTGCACGAGCCGCCGCCGCGCGATGCCGCCGCGTTCGCGGAATTCCTCGACACGCTCATGCCCTCCTGGTGGGCGCACCCCGCACGCGGCGGGTCCCGCGCGCCCGACCTGGAAGAATGACCGCGTGGCCAGCACCGTCAATCCTCCCCGCGGCATGCGGGACTTCCTTCCCGCCGACAAAGCGCAGCGCGAACGCGTGCTCGCCGTCATCCGTGAGCGCTACCGGCACCACGGCTTCGACGAGATCGAGACACCCGTCGTCGAAGACAGCTCGCGCCTGAACGCCGGCCTCGGCGGAGACAACGAGAAGCTCGCCTTCGGTGTGCTGAAGCGCGGCCTTACCGTCGAAGAACTGCACGTCGCCGAGTCCACGCTCGACCTGGTGGATCTCGGTCTGCGCTTCGATCTGACGGTTCCGCTCGCGCGGTTCTACGCCTCCCACCGCGCCGAGCTTCCCAGCGTGTTCCGCTCGATTCAGATCGCGCCGGTCTGGCGCGCGGAGCGCCCGCAGAAGGGGCGCTACCGCCAGTTCGTGCAGTGCGACATCGACATCATCGGCGAGCCGACGATCCGCGCCGAGGCCGAACTGCTGCTGGCCACCCTCGACACTCTCGACGCGCTCGGGCTTCGCGGCGGCACGATCCGTGTCAACGACCGGCGCCTGCTGATCGGCATGCTCGAAAGCTTCGGCTTCCCCGAGGCGACGCACGACTCGGTGCTCATCACGATCGACAAGCTCGACAAGCTGGGGCCGGAGGGCGTCATTGCCGAGTTGCGGGAGCGCGAGGTCGCGGGGCACGCGGTCGACGCGTTCGAGGCTTTCCTGCGCCGCCCGCAGGACCCCGGTGCGGCGGCGTTCGGTGCCGAAACGATCACGGCGGCGCTGCCCGAGGGCGCGGATCCTGCGGTGATCACGCAACTGGAGGAGCTGGGAGCCGCGGTGGTGGCGGCGCGCGGGGAGGCATCCGCGCTGCAGTTCGACCCGTTCCTGGTGCGCGGCATGGGATACTACACGGGCCCGATCTTCGAGCTCGCCCACCCGAGCGTCACGTACTCGCTCGGCGGTGGCGGTCGCTACGACGGCATGATCGGGCGGTTCCTCGGCACCGAGGTGCCGGCGACGGGCTTCTCGCTCGGGTTCGAGCGCCTCGTCGACCTCGTGACGCTCGACGATCAGACCGAGGTGGATGCGGTCGCGCTCGTGCACGACGCCGACGTTCCGCTCGACCGACTGCTGTCGCTCAAGGCGGGGATGCTGGAGCGGGCCGGGCGCGTGCGTCTGGCGACGCGCACGAAGAACGTCAAGGTGCTGCTCGAGTCGCTCGAGTCGGAGGGCTTCACGCACTTCGCCTTCGTGTCGGCGGCGACGGCGTCGGTCGACGAGTTGGAGCTGCGCCCACTCGGATAGTTGACTTTTGTCAACTCAGGCGTATGGTTGACCGTTGTCAACTAACGCCAGGAGTCTTTGTGAGTTCAGCCCCGCGCACGAGCGCATCCGCCGACATGTCGCGCCGTGAAGTTCTCGAGGCCATCTCGGGCCTGCTGGCCGGCATGCTCGTGGCGATCCTCTCCACGACGGTCGTGTCGACCTCGCTGCCGGTCATCGTCACCGACCTCGGCGGCGATCAGGCGACCTTCACCTGGATCGTCACCGCGACCCTGCTCGCCACGACCGTGAGCACGCCCATCTGGGGCAAGCTCGCCGACATGCTCGACCGCAAACTGCTCGTGCAACTCGCGCTCGGCATCTTCGTGCTCGCCTCGGTCGCCTCCGGGTTCGCCCAAGAACCGGGCGTGCTGATCGCGTTCCGGGCCGTGCAGGGCATCGGGGCGGGCGGCCTGATGGCGCTCGTGCAAGTGATCTTCTCCGACATCGTGAGCCCGCGCGAACGCGGACGCTACATGGGCATCCTTGGCGGCATCATGGCCCTCGGCATCGCGGGCGGACCGCTGCTCGGCGGTGTTATCACCGACACCATCGGCTGGCGCTGGAACTTCTACGTCGCGGTGCCGATCGCGATCGTCGCCATCGTGCTCATCCAGCGCACCCTGCACCTGCCCAAGCACTCGAGCCGGGTCAAGATCGACGTCCTCGGGGCGGCGCTCATCGCGGGCGGCGTGTCGTTGCTGCTCATCTGGGTGACCCTCGGCGGCACCCAATTCGACTGGAACTCGCTCGCCTCGTGGCTGATGCTCGGCGGCTCGATCGTGCTGCTCGGGCTGGCGGTGCTCGTCGAACTCAAGGTCGAGGAGCCGATCATCCCGCTCTCGCTGTTCCGAAACCGCACCTTCACCCTGACCACGATGGCGAGCCTCGCGGTCGGGGTCGGCATGTTCGGCACCTCCGTGTTCCTCAGCCAGTACCTGCAGCTCTCGCGCGGCATGACACCGACCGAGTCGGGCATCTTCACGCTGCCGCAGGTCGCCGGAATGCTCATCGCCTCGACCGTCGCGGGTGCGGTCATCAGTCGCACCGGCGCGTGGAAGCGCTGGATGGTCACCGGCGCCAGCCTGCTGACCATCGGGATGGCGCTCATGTCGACGCTGCGCTACGACACCCCCTTCGGGCTGATGTTCACCTACATGGCCGTGCTCGGGCTCGGAATCGGCATGCTCATGCAGAACCTCGTGCTCGTCGTGCAGAACACCGTGGATGTCCGCGAGATCGGCGCCGCGAGCGCCGGGGTCGCCTTCTTCCGCACCCTCGGCGGCGCGGCCGGGGTCGCGGCGCTCGGCGCCGTCCTCGCCGCGCGCGTGCGCGACGAGGTTGAAGCGGGGCTCATCGCCCTCGGCATCCCGGCCGGCGACGCCTCCGCGCTCGGCTCGGGCTCCATCCCCGACCTGGCCACCCTGCCCGAACCGGTGCGACTCGTCATCGAGCAGGCCTACGGCCTGGCCATCGGCGAGATCTTCCTGATCGCCGTGCCGCTCGGCGTGCTCACGATCGTGCTCGTCGCGCTGCTTCCCAACATCGCGCTGGGCACGAAGAACGGCATCCAGCAGCGCGCCGAGCAGGACACCGCTGCCGAGGCGGCGACGCGCGACGAGATCCTCGCCGACACCCCGGCCGAACTGCTCATCGAAGTGGCAACCGATGTCGGCGGTGGCGCGCCCGTGCTCGACGACGACGAGCGCGGGCCGCAGAGCGACTCCCGCCCCGACGCCCGGGACTGAGCGGACGACGCGGCACAATGGTGACCATGCAGAACGGGGCGGCGGCGGACGAGGCGCGCGAGCGCGCCACGACCGAGATCGAAACGGCCGTTTCCGACCTGTTCCGCACCGTCAAGGGGTGGAACCGCGAACTGGCCCGGCGCTTCGACCCGCCCCTGTCGATGGTCGCGTTCGGGCTCTTGCGCTACGTGCGTCACCACGGCCCGGTGCGCGCGGGTGACCTCGCGGCGGCCTTCGACCTCGACAAGGCCTTCGTCAGCCGGAGCGTCGGCCAACTGCGCGAGGCGGGACTCCTCGAGCAGACGCCCGACCCCGAGGACGGCCGCGCGACGCTGCTCGTGGCCACGGCGACGGCGATCGAACAGTTCGACCGCATCCGAGCGGATGTGCGCCGCAACTACGAAAGCCTGCTCGACGACTGGGAGATCGACGACCTGAATCGGTTCTCGGAGCTGCTCGCGCGGTTCCAGCGCGCCCTGCCCTGACCCGGCGTTCCGGCGAGGCGGCTAGGATTCCAGACGGACCAGCCCCGGAATCGCTGGAACCCCCACCCACCACGCAAGGAGAACCCCGTGTCTGCAATCGAGGCCGTCGGCGCCCGCGAAATTCTCGACTCCCGAGGCAACCCGACCGTCGAGGTCGAGGTTCTGCTCGAAGACGGCACCGTCTCGCGTGCCGCCGTTCCCTCCGGCGCCTCCACCGGTGCGTTCGAGGCCTACGAACTGCGCGACGGCGACAAGAACCGCTACCTCGGCAAGGGCGTCCAGAAGGCCGTCGACGCCGTGCTCGACGTGCTCGGCCCGGCCATCGAAGGCTTCGACGCCGCCGACCAGCGCCTCATCGACGCCGAGCTGAAGGCCGCCGACGGCACCGACAACAAGTCGAAGCTCGGCGCCAACGCCATCCTCGGCGTCTCGCTCGCGGTCGCCAAGGCCGCCGCCGACTCCTCCGACCTGCCGCTGTTCCGCTACCTGGGCGGCCCCAACGCGCACACGCTTCCCGTGCCGCTGCTCAACGTCATCAACGGCGGATCACACGCCGACACCAACGTCGACATCCAGGAGTTCTTCCTGGTGCCGCTCGGCGCCGAAAGCTTCTCCGAGTCGCTGCGCTGGGGCGTCGAGACCTACCACGGCCTCAAGGGCCTGTTGAAGGCCAAGGGCCTCGCGACCGGTCTCGGCGACGAGGGCGGCTTCGCGCCCGAGCTCGCCAGCAACCGCGCCGCGCTCGACTTCCTCATGGAGGCCATCGAGAAGGCCGGCTTCACCCCCGGCAAGGACATCGCGGTCGGCCTCGACGTCGCCTCGACCGAGTTCTTCCACGACGGCGCCTACCAGTTCGAGGGCAGCGCGCGCAGCGCCGCCGAGATGACCTCGTACTTCGCCGACCTCGTCGCGAACTACCCGCTCATCACCATCGAAGACCCGCTCGCGGAAGACGACTGGCAGGGCTACATCGACTTCACCGCCGAACTCGGCGACAAGGTGCAGATCGTCGGCGACGACCTCTTCGTCACCAACCCGACCCGGCTCGCGGACGGCATCACCAAGAAGGCCGCCAACTCGATCCTGGTGAAGGTCAACCAGATCGGCACGCTCACCGAGACGCTCGACGCCGTCACGATGGCGCAGCGCGCCGGGTTCACCGCGATCATCTCGCACCGCTCGGGCGAGACCGAAGACACCACGATCGCCGACCTCGCCGTGGCGACCGACGCCGGCCAGATCAAGACCGGTGCCCCGGCCCGCTCCGACCGCGTCGCGAAGTACAACCAGCTGCTGCGCATCGAGGAGGAGCTCGGCGAGGCCGCCACCTTCGCCGGTCGCGGCGCCTTCCCGCGCGCCCAGGCCTAGCCCGCCTACCCTGGAGTCATGACCAGGTCGACGCGAACTCCTCGGGGCCGGCGCATTCCCGTTGCGCTCCCCGAGGAGTCGCGCTCGACGGCGTGGCTTCGCGAGTTCCGACCCTCCGGCTTCGCGCTCGGCGTCCTGGCGCTCGTCGTCGGGGCACTCGTGGTGCTCGCGCCGAGCCTCAAGAACTTCGTCGAACAGCGCCAAGAGATCGCCCGCCTGGAAGCAGCGGTTCGTGAGGCGCAGGCCGACGTCGATCAGCTGGAGGCCGAGATCGCGCGCTGGGACGACCCGGCCTACATCGAAGCTCAGGCCCGAGACCGGCTGTACTACGTGTTCCCCGGCGACCGCAGCTACCTCGTCATCGGCGATGACGGCATCCCGACCTCGAGTGACGAACTGCCGATCAGCGACCAGATCCAGACGACTCGAGTCGACTGGCTCCGCGCGCTGCTCGGCTCGGTCTTCGAGGCGGGGCTCACCGAGCTCACGCCGAGCGAATTGGACGAGTCGGGAAACCTCGACAGCCCCCGACAAAGGACAGACGGATGACCCGCCCGCCATTCGAGGCCCCCACCGAGGCCGAGGTCGCCACCGTGACCGCCCAGATCGGTCGACCCGCACGCGGAGTCATCGGCATCGCGGCGCGCTGCGTCTGCGGCAACCCGACCGTCGTCGCCACCCAGCCGCGGCTCGACGACGGCACGCCGTTCCCCACGCTCTACTACCTGACGCATCCGGCGGCGACCGCCGCGATCTCGACCCTCGAAGCGACCGGCGTGATGGCAGAACTCTCGGCCGAACTCGAGGCGGATGCCGACCTGGCGGCGGCCTACGCGGCGGCCCACGAGTCCTACCTCGCCGATCGCGAGTCGATCCTCGTCGTCGACGAGGTCTCCGGCTTCTCCGCGGGCGGCATGCCCACGCGGGTGAAATGCCTGCACGCCCTCGCCGGCCACGCCCTCGCGGCGGGCCCGGGCATCAACCCGGTCGGCGATCGGGCGCTCGCGCGGGCGACGTGGAGTCCCGAGCGCTGCGAGTGCGACGAGCCCGGGCGCGCCGTCGCGGCCTCCTAGGCTCGTGCGCCGCGCCGCACTGCTGCTGGTGGCGCTGGTCGTCGCCCTGACGCCGAGTGCCGCCGTCGCGGCGCCGCAGTCGAGCGAGATCGCGACCGACGCGGTGCGCGACGCACAGTACTGGCTCGATGACCTGGGCATCCGGACCGCCTGGCAGTCGACGCGCGGGGCGGGGCAGACCATCGCGATCATCGACACCGGGATCGCACGCGGCACCGCCGAACTCGACGCGGCCGTCGTCGGCGGAACCGACTTCTCGTCGGCGGGTTCGAGCGACGGGCGCACGCCGGTCGGCGAGAGCTCCGGGCACGGCACGATGGTCGCCTCGCTCGCCGCCGGTCGGGGGACGGGCGCCACGAGCGGGGTCATCGGTGCCGCGCCCGAGGCCGATCTGCTCGCCATCTCCATCTCCTTCGGCGCCGGATCCGACGATCAGGTGGCGGACGCCGTCATCTGGGCGGTCGATCACGGCGCGACCGTCATCAACATGTCGCTCACCCGCAACACGCTCGACTGGCCCGAAACCTGGGACGACGCCTTCCTCTACGCCGCCGACCACGACGTCGTCATCGTCGCCGCGGCCGGCAACCGCGGCAGCGGCACCGAGCGCGTCGGCGCGCCGGCGACGATCCCGGGTGTGCTCACCGTCGCGGGCCTGACCCGCGCGGGGCTCGCGAGCGTCGACGCCAGTTCGCAGGGCATCACAATCGGCGTCGCGGCTCCGAGTGAGTCGCTCGTCGGGGTCACCCCGAGCGGTGGGTATGTCTCCTGGCAGGGCACCAGCGGCGCGACGCCGATCGTGGCCGGGATCGTGGCGCTCGTGCGGGCGGCGCATCCGGACCTCGACGCGGCGAACGTGATCGAGCGCGTGCTCGCGACCGCGCGCGATGAGGGTCCCGCCGGTCCCGACGTCAGCTACGGCCACGGCGTCGTGGATGCGGCCGCCGCGGTGAGCGGCGACGTCGCGCTCGTGGAGACGAATCCGCTCGGTGATCTGCGCGAGTGGATCGGGCTCCACCGCCACGTCGAGACGGCGACCGTGTTCCCGGGCGACCGTGCGGCCGCGCCGCCTGGCGAGACCGCCGTCGACGAGGCCGCGCCCGTCTGGGTGTCGCCCGGGTGGTGGCAACTGACCGTTCTGCCGTGGCTTGTCATCGGCATCCTCGCCTACATCGCGGGTGGCTTCGCGTGGGGGTTCGTCCTGCATTTCAGGCGGGCCCGCGCGAGCGACTAGATTGGGACCGACTTTTCCAACAAGGAGACCCCCCAGTGCGCAAGATTCTCATCGTCGGTGGCGGCTACGCCGGTCTGTACACCGCGAAGAAGCTCGAGAAGTACCTCGCCCGTGGCGAGGCCGAGGTCACGATGGTCGACCCGCTTCCCTACATGACCTACCAGCCCTTCCTTCCCGAGGTCGCGGCCGGGTCGATCGAGCCGCGCCACGCGGTCGTCGGTCACCGTCGTCACCTGCCGAAGACGCGCGTCCTCACCGCCTCGGTGACGGGCATCGACCACGCCACCAAGACCGCCACGATCACGCCCGAGGTCGGCGAGCCGTGGACCGAGAGCTACGACACGATCGTCGTGACGGCCGGCGCGGTCTCGCGCACCTTCCCGATTCCCGGGGTGGCGGACCAGGCGATCGGCCTCAAGACGATCGAAGAGGCGACCGCGATCCGCGACCGCGTCACCGACAACTTCGCCAAGGCCGCCAACCTGCCGGCCGGGCCCGAGCGCGACCGCCTGCTCACCTTCGTCGTGGTCGGCGGCGGCTTCGCGGGCATCGAGGTCTTCGGTGAGCTGCGCAGCTTCGCGAGTGCGCTCATCGGCCAGTACCCGCAGCTCACCACCGATGACGTGCACTTCCACCTCATCGAGGCGATGGGCCGCATCATGCCCGAGGTCTCGCTCAAGACCAGCCAGTGGGTCATCAAGAACCTCGCGCAGCGCGACGCCGAGATCCACCTCGACACGCAGCTCGCGAGCGCCGTCGACGGCAAGATCGAGCTGTCCACCGGCGAGAGCTTCGAGTCCGACCTCATCGTCTGGACCGCGGGCGTCATGGCAAGCCCGATGCTGCGCAACACCGACCTGCCGCTCGAGCCGCGTGGGCGCGTGACCGTCAAGGCCGACCTCCGGGTCGTGGATGCCGAGGGCGAGATCGTCGCCGACGCGTGGGGCTGCGGCGACGCGGCCGCCGTGCCGGACATCTCGGGCGGAAGCCCGCTGCCGGACGGATCCTGCGTTCCTAACGCGCAGCACGCCGTGCGCCAGGCCAAGTTGCTGGCCAAGAACTTGGTGGCCGACATCCGCGGCGAGAACCCGCGCGAGTACTTCCACAAGAACCTCGGTGCAGTTGCCGGTCTCGGCCTCTACATCGGCGTGTTCCAGAAGGGCGGCCTGTCGTTCAAGGGCTTCTTCGCCTGGCTGATGCACCGTGGCTACCACGGCTTCGCGATGCCGATGTGGGAGCGCAAGGCGCGCGTCTTCAGCAACTGGATCGTCAACTTCCTGTTCCGCCGCGACCTCGTCGGCATCCCGGCGCGCGACACCCCGCGCGAGGCTTTCGAGACCTTCGCCTCGCGCCCCAAAGCCTAATCGCTCGACCTGCACGGTCGGCGTCCGCGCCGCCTGCTCGACCTGCACGGTCGGCGTCCGTGCCGCCTGCTCGATGCCCCGCCCGAGTTCGCTCCGGCGGGGCATCGTCGTCCCCGTCCCCGTCCCCGTCCCCGCCGCCGCCGCCCCCCGCCGCCCGTCGTCCCCGCTGCCATTTACGAAATGCAGGAAAAACGGCGGCGGACGCGCAACTCCCGCCCGTAACTTCGGCCATCCCGTCTCGCGCATCCTGCATTTCGTCGCCGGAGGGACGCGGGGCGGAGCTGCGGTCCGCGTTCGCCTGCCTCGCCCTCGCCGTCGCCGACCCGCCGCCCGTCGGGCCTTGCCGCGCCACCTGCCGCCCGTCGTCCCCGCCGCGATTCACGAAATGCAGGAAAAACGGCGGCGGATGCGCAACTCCTGCCCGTAACTTCGGCCGACCCGTCTCGCGCATCCTGCATTTCGTCAACGGAGGGACACCGGTGGGACGCCCGGGGGCGCGGCGGAGGCCGGGGGCGCGGCGGAGGCAGGCGGGAGCGACGGCAGGCCGGGACGGTAACGTGAGCGGAGCGCTCCCGTAGCCCAATCGGCAGAGGCAGCCGACTTAAAATCGGCACAGTCTGGGTTCGAGTCCCAGCGGGAGCACCGAATCCCCAGCAGGAGCACCGATTCCGGGACGGCCCGGCCGGCGCGGCCGGCGCGACCGTGCACGTTCGGCGCGACCGTGCACGTTCGGCGGCGCCGATCACCGCGGAGCAGGGCGGGCCTCCATAGGAAACCGCAAGAAATGCCCCCTATATTTGAGGCATGGAACTTCTCCTCGTGGTTGGTGTCATCGTCCTGCTCGCGGTCATCGTGGGCATCTACCTCTGGTCGACCTACAACGGCCTCGTGCGCCTCAACGTGCGCGTGGACGAGGCGTGGAGCGACATCACGGTGCAGCTCAAGCGCCGCGCCGACCTGATCCCGAACCTCATCGAGGCGGTCAAGGGCTACGCCGCGCACGAGAAGCAGGTCTTCGAGAACGTGACGAAGGCCCGTTCGGAGACGGTCAACGCCTCCACGCCGGCGGAGGCGGGCGTCGCGGAGAACCACTTCCAGTCGGCGCTGAAGAGCCTGTTCGCGGTCGCCGAGGCGTACCCGCAGCTGCAGGCCAACCAGAACTTCCTGCAGCTGCAGGGGGAGCTCGTCGACACCGAAGACAAGATCCAGGCCTCGCGCCGGTTCTACAACGGTGGCGTGCGCGAGCTCAACACCAAGATCAAGATCTTCCCGAACACGCTGTTCGTGCGGGGCCTCGGTTTCACCGAGCGCGACTTCTTCGAGGTCGACGAGCCGTCGGCGATCGCCGAGCCGCCGCGCGTCCAGTTCTAGGTCTTGACCAGATCGAGCACCGCACGAATCGCACGTGCCGTGAGTCGATCGAGTCGTGCGCGACGCACACATATTTTGAGCGGATCGGGTAGCGCGGTTGGCGCGCGCCTCGGGACCGCTCCGTCACAAAGGATGGCCTGATGTATAGCGCGATCGCGCGGAATAAGCGCAACACCGTCTTCATCATCCTGCTGTTCATTGTGATCATCGGGGCGCTGGCGACGATCGCGGCCTGGTACGTGGGGGACTGGTCGATCGCGATCATCGCGGTGTCGATCGCGATCGTCTACGCGATCTTCCAGTACTACATGGCGACGCGTGAGACGCTCGCGATGGCCGGTGCCCAGCAGATCGAGAAGCGCGACAACCCGCGGCTCTATCGGATCGTCGAGAACCTGGCGATCACCGAGGGCATGCCGATGCCGAAGGTCTACATCATCAACGACCCGGCCCCGAATGCGTTCGCGACCGGTCGCGACCCGGAGCACGCGGTGGTCGCCGCGACCACCGGGCTGCTCGACATCATGACCGATCCCGAACTCGAGGGCGTCATGGCGCACGAGATGGGGCACGTCAAGAACTACGACATCCGCGTCTCGCTGATCGTGTTCGGCCTGGTGATCGCGATCGGTCTCATCGCGGACATCCTGCTGCGCATGGTGTTTTTCGGCGGGCGCGGCCGCAACAACAACAACAACGGTGGCGGCATCATCCTGATCGTCGTCGGTCTCGCCGCAGCGATCCTCGCCCCGCTCGTCGCGGCCTCGGTGCAGGCGGCCGTCTCGCGCCAGCGCGAATACCTCGCGGATGCGACCGGCGCCCTGACGACCCGTCACCCCGAGGCGCTCGCGAGCGCGCTGCTCAAGCTGCAGGAGTACGGCCGCCCGGTGCAGAAGACCAACACGAGCATGTCGCACCTGTGGATCAGCGACCCGAACAAGCCGGGCTTCTTCGCCAAGATGTTCGCCACGCACCCCCCGATTCCCGACCGGGTGGCGCGGCTGCGCAACAACGCGACCAAGTTTTAGCGCGCCGCGTCAGTCGAACCGCTCGTCGGTCGACACGGTGGCGACCCCCAGCGCCCCCGCGAGATCGCGCGCGAGATCGCCGCGATCGACCACGACGATGGACTCGCAGCCCTGCCACGCGGCCATCGCGCGAAGCTCCGGAGCGATCCGCTCCTCGATGCCGACGGGGGCATGCGGCTCGCGCCACGCGGACTGCACGCGTAGCACGCGCGCCTGCCGGTCGTTCTTGAGGTCGATGCGCCCGACGAGCCGATCATCGACCAGCACCGGCAGCGTGTAGTAGCCGTACACGCGCTTCGCCGCCGGCGTGTAGATCTCGATGCGGTAGTGGAAATCGAACAGCCGCAGCGCACGATCGCGCTCCCAGACGACGGGGTCGAAGGGCGAGAGCAGGGCGGTCGCCTCGATGCGGCGGGGGATGCGCGCCTCCCGATGCAGGAACGCGGGCCGACCCCACCCCTCGACCGCCACCCGCGACACCGTGCCCGCCTCCTCGAGCTCGTGCAGGGCGCGGCTCGTGTCGGCGATCGACAGCCGGTAGTAGTCAGCGAGGTCCTTGACGGTGCCGATGCCGTGGGCGCGGGCGGCGCGCGCGACGAGTTCGCGCTGGGCATCCTCGCGCGAGACCCAGGTCTCGAGCACCTCGGGCGCCACCACTTGCTCGGGCAGCGCGTACACGCGCTCGAAACCGCGGCGGCCCGCGGTGGCGACCTCGCCGAACATGAACAGCTGCTCGAGCGCCTCCTTCACGTCGCTCCAGCCCCACCACGGCCCCCGACGCACGTTCGCGTCGTGCTCCATCGCGCTCGCGGCCATCGGCCCGTTCGCGGCGAGCTCGGCGCGCACCCAGGTGAGCATGTCGTGGTGGGTGTTGGCCCAGGCGTCGGGCTTGCGCGTGTACTTCTCGCGCAACTCGTCCATCCGCCAGCGCCAGAGCGGCCAGTCGACGGCGGGCACGAAGGCGGCGACGTGCGCCCAGTACTCGAGGTATCGAGCCTTCGGCGCCAGGGTGATCCGATCGAGCAGGGCCTTGTCGTAGCCACCGAGCCGTGCGAACACCGGCAGGTAGTGGCTGCGCTCCAGCACGTTGACGGAGTCGATCTGCAGGATGCCCAGCCGATCCAGCAGCAGGTTCAGCTGGCGCGTGCCGGCCGCGGCCGGCCGCGGGGTGCCGAAGCCCTGTGCCGCGAGCGCGATGCGACGCGCGGCGGCGAGAGAGAGGGAGTCCGGCACGAGTCGACCCTACTGAGCGCACCGGACATCGAGCTGACCCCGATCGTTCACCTGCGCGCGACCGCGCTGTTGAGTTCGGCTCGTAGCGTTCCCCCTGTCGCCGAGGACAGCAGCTCGTCGTTCGGTCGAGCGCTCGGCGCCACGACTACGGAGGAAACGTGTTTCGCAAGCACACTCTGATCGGTGTCAGCGCCGTTGCCGCGCTCTCGCTCGGTCTTGCCGGTTGTTCCGGCACCGCGGAGGCCAGCGACAGCGTCGCCGCGACCGCGACCAGCGTCGCCGACTTCGGCTCGTTCGCCGAGCTGGAGGCCGCGGCCAAGGCCGAGGGTCAGCTCAACGTGATCGCGCTTCCGCGCGACTGGGCGAACTACGGTGAGATCCTGGATGCGTTCGCCGCCAAGTACCCGGAGATCACGATCAACGAGGCGTCACCGGATGCCTCGAGCGCCGAGGAGATCAAGGCAGCTCAGGACCTCGCCGGCCAGGACACCGCTCCCGACGTCTTCGACATGGGGCTCGCGGTGACGCTCGCCAACACCGACCAGTTCGCGCCGTACAAGGTGCAGACCTGGGACGACATCCCCGACGCGCTCAAGGAAGCCAACGGCCTGTGGGTGGGCGACTACGGCGGGTACATGGCGATCGGCTACGACCCGGATGCGGTTCCGGCTCCGACCTCGCTCGAGGATCTGCTCGGCGACGAGTACCGCGGCAAGGTCGCCATCAATGGCGACCCGACGCAGGCGGGTGCCGCCTTCGCGGCGGTCGGTCTCGCGACGGTGCAGAACGGTGGGACGCTCGACGACTTCCAGGCGGGCATCGACTTCTTCTCCGAGCTGAACGCCGCCGGCAACTTCCTGAAGATCGACGTCACCAACCCCGCGATCGCGTCGGGCGAGGTCTCGGTGACCTTCGACTGGGACTACCTGCAGCTCAGCGCCAAGAACTCTCTCGAGGGCCAGCGCTACTGGGAGATCGTCGTGCTCCCGGGAACCGGCTACGCGGGCTACTACAACCAGGCGATCAACGTCGATGCACCGCACCCGGCGGCTGCTCGCCTGTGGCAGGAGTTCCTCTACAGCGATGAGGCGCAGAACATGTGGCTGAAGGGCGGAGCGCGCCCCGTGCGCGCGGACGCGATGGCCGCCGCCGGCACGATCGATGAGGCCCTCTGGAATGCACTTCCGGAGACGCCGGAGACGACCGTGGTGCCGACCGCAGCGCAGAGCGAGGCTGCGGGCGTGCTTCTCGGCGAGATGTGGGCAGCCGCTGTCCAGTAGTTCTCGGCAGGGGAGGGGAGCGGCCTGGGGGCTGCTCCCCTTCTCGGCGTACATTCTGCTGTTTCTCGTGCTGCCGACCGTGATCGCGTTGGGGACGGGGTTCTTCGACGCGGATGGGGCCCTCACCCTGTCGAACGTCGAGGCGCTGTTCGACCCCGTGATCGTTCAGGTCTTCGGCAACACCATCTGGGTTTCGGCGGTGACCGCGGTGATCGGCGCCGCGCTCGGAGCCGTCACGTCCTACGCCTTGATCGGCGCGAACCCCACGGGGCTGCTGCGCACGATGGTCGACTCGGCCAGCAGCGTGTTGGCCCAATTCGGCGGCATCATGCTCGCCTTCGCCTTCATCGCGACGATGGGTGCCTCGAGCCTGCTCACGGTGACGCTGCGCGAGCAGTTCGGTGTCGACATCTACGGCGACGGCGTGTGGCTGTACGAGACGCCCGGGCTCATCCTGCCCTACATCTACTTTCAGGTGCCGCTCATGATCATCGTCTTCCTGCCCGCGCTGGAGGCGCTACGCCCGCAGTGGGCGGAGGCCAATGCCACGCTCGGGGGGTCGAGGGGCACCTACTGGCTCCGGATCGGGTTCCCGGTGCTCGCGCCGTCCTTCATCGGCTCGCTGCTGTTGCTGTTCGCGAACGCGTTCTCGTCCTATGCGACGGCCGCGGCGCTGATCAGCCAGGGCTCGCAGATCGTGCCCTTGCAGATTCGCGCCGCACTCACCAGCGAGACGGTGCTGGGGCGTGCGAACCTCGCGGGTGCGCTGGCGCTCGGAATGATCGTGGTGATGGTCGTCGTGATGTCGCTGTACGCCGTCCTGGAGCGTCGAGCCACGCGGTGGCAGCGATGAGCGCGAAGCCCGGCGGCGTCTCGATCCGCCCGTCCCGAACAACCCAGTTCGTGCTGCTGGCGACGATCGGGCTGGTGTTCGCGATCCCGATCCTCGGCATGATCGAGTTCACGCTGCGCGGCGGACTCGAGGGCGGGTACAACCTGGATCATTGGGTGCGGGTGTTCTCGGGGGAACTCGATGCGAGCTACAGCCGCCCGTTGTGGGCGGGCGTGGGAAACTCGCTGCTGCTCGCCGCCTTGACGATCGTGATCTCGTTCACCCTGCTCGTTCCGACGATGGTGCTCGTGCAGTTGCGGTTCCCGAAGCTCCGCCGCGCGCTCGAGTTCGTCTGCCTGATCCCGATCACCATCCCCGCGATCGTGCTGGTGGTGGGGCTGGCTCCGGTGTTCTCGGTCATGGCCCGCATGTTCGGAAGCGGCGTCTGGACGCTCGCCTTCGCCTACGGGATCATCGTGCTGCCGTTCGCCTACCGGGCGATTCAGTCCAACCTGGCGGCGATCGATCTGGTGACGCTCACCGAGGCCGCGCGCTCGCTCGGCGCGAACTGGGTCGTGGCGATCTGGAGCGTCGTGATCCCGAATCTGCGTCGCGGCCTGCTCGCCGCCGCGTTCATCACGATCGCGGTGGTTCTGGGTGAGTTCACCATCGCCTCGCTGTTGAACCGACCCAACCTGCAGACCGCCTTGCTGCTGGTGTCGAAGGCGGATCCGTTCACGGCCGTGATCTTTGCGTTGCTGTCGCTCGCCTTCGGCTTCGCCCTGCTGTTCATCCTCGGTCGCGCATCCGCCCGACAGATCCGGAGAAACCCATGACCACCGTCAGCACCGACAGCATGTCCGTTCCGGCGGTTGCGCCCGAACTGCGTGCCGAACCGACCACCGTCGAGCTCGTCGATGTGGTCAAGGATTACGGCGCGACTCGTGCGCTTGACCGCTTTTCGCTGGCGCTGCAGCCGGGCGAGTTCGTCGCGCTGCTGGGACCGTCTGGGTGCGGAAAGACGACGGCCTTGCGCGCGCTCGCCGGGCTCGAGGGGGTGACCTCCGGTCGCATTCTGGTGAACGGGCAGGACATCCAGGCGGAGCCGACGAACCGTCGCGATATGGGGATGGTCTTCCAGGCGTATTCGCTCTTCCCGCACATGACCGCGCTGCAGAACGTCGAATATGGTCTCCGGATGCGCAAGGTCGCCCGCGTCGAACGGCGTCAGCGAGCGCTGGAGTCGTTGACGCTTGTCGGGTTGCAGGGGCGGGAAGATCGCTACGCGCATCAACTGTCGGGCGGGCAGCAGCAACGCGTCGCGCTCGCGCGCGCGCTGGTGACGCGTCCCCGAGTGCTCCTGCTCGACGAGCCGCTCTCCGCGCTCGACGCGAAGGTGCGGGTGAGCCTGCGCGATCAGATCCGTCGCATCCAGACGGAGCTGGGCATCACGACCCTGTTCGTCACCCACGACCAGGAGGAAGCGCTCGCTGTCGCCGACCGGGTCGCCGTGATGAGCCACGGACGCATCGAGCAGATCGGCACCCCGGAGGAGTTGTATGCACGGCCCCAGTCGGCGTTCGTGGCGGACTTCGTCGGGCTGAGCAACCGGGTTCCGGGGGAGGTGCGCGGAGGCGTCGTGCACGCGTACGGGGCGCGGTTCGAATTGCTCGGCGCGCCGCAGCCGGATGGACTCGTTCTCGCGCTCGTGCGGCCCGAAGATCTTGTCTTCGACGCCGCGGGGCTTCCCGGCACGGTCGTGACGTCGAGCTTTCTCGGCTCGGTCCGTCGCACCGCCGTGAGGCTCGAGGACGGCCTGGTGCTGACGGTGCAGCACGACGTCGGCGACCGTCGAAGCACGGGCGAGGCCGTCCAGGTTGGCTTTCGTGGCGGCCCGGTCAGCGCCAGTCGCGTGCGGGGTGATGACGCGCCCGCCTCGGTGCCCGCGTCCTAGACTGGGCCGGTGCCCACGAATTCGCCGAAGAACCCGAAGCCCGCGGCCACATCCCGTGTCGGCGACGAAGCGGTGAGTCCCGGTATGCGCACGGCCGCGGCCTGGTCATGGCGCATCCTGGTCGTTGCCGCGGTCGCGGCGCTGGTCATTTTTTTGGTGATCCAGTTGCGGCTGATCGTCATCCCGATCATGGTGGCTCTGCTGCTCGCGGCGCTGCTCGTGCCGTTCTCCAACTTCCTTCAGAGCCGCCGGTGGCCGAAGTGGTTGGCCGTCGCCGTGAGCGAGGTCGGGATCATCGCCGTCGTCGCGGGCCTGGTGACGATCGTCGTCTGGCAGGTGCGGGCCGGCTTCCCGTCGTTGCAGGAGCAGACGATTGCCAAGTTCGTCGAGTTTGAGCAGTTCCTGGTCGACTCGCCCCTCGGGCTCTCCGAAGCGGACATCACGGGCTTCATCGACGACGCGGTCGCCACCATCCAAGACGACATCGGCACGATCGTCGGCGTCGCGCTCGGCCTCGGCGGTGACGTGGGCGAAATCCTCGCGGGGGCGCTCATCGCGCTGTTCGCGACGCTGTTCATCCTGATCGACGGTCGAGCGATCTGGGCGTGGATCGTTCGGCTCTTCCCGCGGCCGGCGCGCGTCGCGGTTTCGGGTGCGGGCGAGGCCGGCTGGGTCACCCTCACCTCCTTCATCAAGGTTCAGATCCTCGTGGCGGCGATCGACGCCATCGGCATCGGCCTGGGCGCCTGGATCCTGGGGCTGTTCCTCGGCGGATTCCCGCTGGTCATTCCGATCGCGATCGCGGTGTTCCTGGGGTCGTTCATCCCGATCGTCGGTGCGGTGCTCTCGGGAGCCCTCGCGGTCTTCATCGCCCTCGTCTACCTTGGCCCGATTCCGGCCGTCATCATGCTCGGAATCGTCATCGGCGTGCAGCAGCTCGAAGGCAACGTCTTGCAGCCCTTCCTGATCGGGACGGCGGTCAAGGTGCATCCCTTGCCGGTCGTGCTCGCGGTGGCGACGGGTGGTTTCCTCGCGGGAATCGCCGGTGCCCTGTTCGCGGTCCCGGTGGTCGCGGTCGCCAACGTCATGATCGGCTACCTGGCCCGCGGCGACTGGCGCACCAACCCGAACCCCAGTGCCAGCGACCTGTTCCCGCCTTCCGAGACCCCACCGCGAACGCGTCGGCCTCGGTCGGCGGCGGTCGCGCAACAGCCCGCAACGGAGCCCGACGCATGACCGATCAGCTCACCCCCGAACTCGCGACCGAGCCGCTGCCCGGCCCGAGCCTCGACGACATCCGCGCGGCGCGCGAGCGCGTCGCCCACGTCGTGAGCGTCACTCCGCTCGAGCACTCCAGCTACCTCTCCGGACTCCTCGGCAGCCCCACCTGGTTCAAGGCCGAGAGCCTGCAGAAGACCGGCTCCTACAAGATTCGCGGCGCCTACAACCGGCTCGCCCGGTTGAGCGAGGAGGAGCGGGCCCGGGGTGTGGTGGCGGCGTCGGCCGGAAACCACGCGCAGGGCGTCGCGCTCGCCGCGCGCGAGTTGGGGATCCACGCCACGATCTTCATGCCGATCGGTGTCGCGCTGCCGAAGCTGCAGGCGACCCGTGGCTACGGCGCCGACGTCGTCTTGCACGGGCACGTCGTCGACGAGACGTTGCACGCGGCAGCCGAGTTCGCCGAGCGCACCGGCGCGGTGCTGATTCCGCCCTTCGACCACCCGGATGTGGTGGCCGGCCAGGGGACCATCGCGCTCGAGATCCTCGATCAGCTGCCCGACGTCGCCAACGTCATCGTGCCGATCGGCGGCGGAGGGCTTGCCTCGGGCATCGCCTCCGCGTTCGCCCAGCTCGCGCCCACCCTGGGCCGCCAGGTTCGGGTCGTGGGCGTGCAGGCCGCCAACGCCGCGCCCTACCCGGTATCGCTGGAGGCCGGCGAGATCATCGCCGTCGCGACGGCCCCGACGATCGCCGACGGCATCGCGGTCGCGCGTCCCGGTGCCCTGAACTTCGAGATCATCCGTCGAGCCGTCGACGGCGTCGTCACGGTCGAAGATGACGAGACCGCCAAGGCCCTTGTCATGCTGCTGGAACGGGCGAAGCTCGTCGTCGAACCCGCGGGTGCGGTCGGGGTGGCGGCCGTGCTCTCGGACAAGATCCAGGTGGAGGGCCCCACCGTGATCGTGTTGAGCGGTGCGAACATCGACCCGATGGTCATGGAGCGCGTGATCAGCCGCGGTCTCGCCGCCTCGGCCCGGTACCTCAAGGTCAACATCCCGCTGCCGGATCGCCCGGGACAGCTCGCGCGCATCGCCGAGATCATCGCCGACGCCAACGCCAACGTTGTCGAGGTGCTGCACACGCGCCACGGCTCCGGGCTGCAGATCAGCGAGGTTCAGATCGAGATCCACATGGAGACGCGGGGCGCGGAGCACGCCGAACTCGTGCTCGATCACCTGCGCGCCGCCGGCTACGAGCCGCGCCTCGACGCCTAGGGCAGCGCGGCAGGGTCCATCCAGTGGGCGTGCCAGATGTGGCCGTCGGGGTCGGTCATGCCGCGCGCGTACATGAAGCCGAGCTCCTGCGGCTCCCCGAGCGGCGACGCTCCCGCGGAGAGCGCGCGCGTCATGAAGGCATCCACCTCGGCGCGCGACTCCACCTGCAGGGCGTGGGAGGTGGCGGCCGTGCCCGACGGCGGGGCCATGCCGTTCTCCGCGGCGAACGCGGGGGAGAGCAACATGATGACGACCTCGTCGCTCACGACCATCGCGGCGGCGCTCTCGTCGGTGAAGCCGGCGTGGTTCTCGAAACCGAGCGCGGAGTAGAACGCGATTGCCGCGGTCAGATCTCGGACCGCGAGGTTCGGAAAGAACATTCGTGCCATGCGCTGAGCCAAGCACGATTCTCGCGCGAGCGCGAGAGGGATGTCAGCCGCGGTAGGTCTCGACCGCGACGACCTCGACGCTGATCTCTTTGCCGTTCGGCGCGGTGTAGCTCGTCGAGTCACCCACCTTGAGGCCCATGATCGCGGCACCGAGCGGGCTCGACGAGGGGTACACCTCGAGGTCGTCCTGGTCGGCGGCGATCTCGCGGCTGCCGAGGAGGAACTTCGACTCCTCGCCGAAGATCTTCGCCGTCACGACGGTTCCGGTCTCGACGACGCCGGTCGACTCCGGCGGCTCGCCGACCGTCGCGGTGCGCAGCAGCAGGGTGAGCTGGCGGATGCGCGCCTCGATCTTGCCCTGCTCATCCTTGGCCGCGTGGTAGCCGCCGTTTTCCTTGAGGTCGCCCTCTTCGCGCGCGGCTTCGATCTTCTTGGCGATCTCGGCGCGACCCGGCCCGCTGAGCTCCTCGAGTTCGGCGGAGAGGCGGTCGAAAGACTCCTGCGTCAGCCATGTGGTTGCTGCGGTGTCGCTCATGCGGATGCTCCTGGTGCGCGAATGGACAAAGACTCTCCCTCAACAAACGAGACCGGCCAGTGGCCGGTCTGGGTCAAGGTGTGAGAGTTGATTCAGACTAGGTCAGGCGGCACTCGGAGATCAAGCCGACGACCGCCGGCTCGGACGTGACGACGTGCTCCTCGAAGGTTCGCGTGTACGTGTCCGAGGCGGGCAGTTCGATGATCTTCCAGCCCACCACCGCGTGCTGCTCGTTCTGCGCTTCGACGGCGCAGCGCACCGTCGCGCCCGGAGCCACCGACACCTCGAAGCGCACCACGACGAGGTCGTCGCTCGAGAGCTCGAAGCCGAGGTCGCGGCTCTCGAGCGTCGCCTCGGGCGCAAACAGCCCCGCCCAGACGACCCAGGCGCCGAGGACGAGCGCCGTGCCGATCCCCGCCGCGATCGCGATCAGGCGGCGGCGTCGGGCGCGCTGGGGCGTGCGGCCGTATCGGGCATCCAGGTCGGTCGTCATAAGCTGGTCTCAGGCTATTCGGTTTCGGGAAGGCACGACGTGTTCTGGACTTTTTTTGCGGCGACCGGCGTTCCGGCCGCCGTCTCCGAGGTGGATGAGAACGCCGTCACCCCGGGCGTCATCGGCTTCGTCGTGACCTTCATTTTCATCGTCGCCGTGATCCTGCTGCTGATGGACATGGTGCGCCGGATGCGACGCCTGCGCTACCGCGTCGAGGCCCGCGAACGGCTCGAGGCGGAAGCCGCGGCGGAGGCTAGCCCGTCACCGGATTCAGCACAATGAGCAGGATCGCGGTCCAGTGGCACAGGAACGCGATCACCGTGCACGAGTGGAAGATCTCGTGGAAGCCGAACACGCCCGGCACCGGGTTGGGGCGCTTGAGCGCATAGAACACGGCCCCCACGGTGTAGGAGACGCCGCCGACGACGACGAGCACCATCATGGCGACGTTGGCGTTGACCAGATCGACGATGTACAGCATCGCCGCCCAGCCCAGGGCGATGTACAGCGCCACATACAGGATGCGCGGCGCCTTCAGCCAGAAGATGCGGAAGGCGATCCCGA
>NZ_CAJQNT010000034.1 GCF_905479755.1 uncultured Schumannella sp.
CGTTGAGACGCGGACGAACAGACCTACCCTGGGACACGAGAACCTCCGTGTGATTGTGAAGACGTTAGACATCTCCACTAAGCCCGGAGGTTCTCCTGTTTCACAAGACCCGAACTGTCACCAAGGTCACTGCTGAGTACAGCTAGGCGCCGCTACGCCCGGGCGACACGCTCGGCCGCGGTCTCCAGGTCGAGGCATTGCGCCACCTCGACCGCCGTGTTGTAGACACGCCCCGAGAGCGCGACATACACGCGCCCGGCGCACACGACGTACCCGATGGTCTCCGTCTCGCGTTCGACACGGTAGATCCCCTCCACCGCTTGGGTGACGAGCAGTTCTGCGTCGCGCGCATCCTGCCCGATGGTCTGCTTCATCTCTGCCTCCCGGCTCGTCGTTGTGCCGGTGCGAAGTGACGACTCCGCGCCGATCCGGAATCACTTCCATGACACACCCGGAGGTGCCGCAGGGCAAGGTCTGAAACCGAGTATTCGCCCAGACTCCACCTGGGCGGGCTCCCACGGTCCTGCCAGAAGCCGTCCAGGTTGATGCCGCACTATCGATTCAGGCCCGACACGCCGCGATGTGTTTTCTCCGTCGCGAACACCCTGTTGCCGTGCCCTCACCCCTCGAAGGATCGCCACTGCTGGCTTCTCGACGCGCCGAGCGCGTCGCGCACTGGTGTGCGCCCGACCGAAAGTGCTCTCGTTTGTTCCACTCCCACGTTCCGCCCGCAACCGCGCTGCCCCACGACCCCGATCTCCTCCCGAACGTCGACATCGACGAGCACCACGTCTTCGGCACGCGTCGCACCTTCCTCGACATCGGTCGCCGCAAGCTCGCCGTCGGTGCCGCCGCCATCTGCCTGATGAGTCTCGGGATCAACGAACTGCCTGCCGCCGCGACCACCGTCCAGGCAGAAGAGCTCGAGGCGAGTCTTCAATCGTTCTCGACGGGCTCCGTCTCGACCCCGACGATCGAGCGCAGCGGCTACGACGTGTCGACGTTCACCGTCGTACAGTGGCCGATCAACCCCGCCACCGCGATCAGCGACTACTTCGGTTCGCGGGTCGCGCCCTGCGCGAGCTGCTCGACCTACCACCTCGGCATCGACTGGGATGCGCCGTCCGGCTCGAGCGTCGGTGCGATCGCCGACGGGACCGTCGTCGGCCTCGACAACATCTCGGGTGATCTCGGCGTGCACGTCGTGATCGAGCACGAGATCAACGGCGAGATCGTCCGCAGCGTCTACGCGCACCTCCTGTCGGGGAGCGTTCCGCTGTCGGTGGGCGCGACGGTGTCGCGTGGGGACGCCGTCGGGCAGGTGGGGAACACCGGTCTGAGCACTGGCACCCACCTCCACTTTGCGATGATCGATGTCGACGGCACCTTCTTCGACCCGCTGACCTGGCTGGAGTCGCACGTCAACGTCGAATGGGGCGAGTAGTCGACGGGTAGCCTGTGTCGGTGACGACGCCCCGCATCCGCCCGTTTTCTGCCGACGACCTCGACGCGTTGGTCGCCATCAACGATGGCGCCTACCCGGCGGTCCCGATCACCGGTCGAGACGAGCTCGCGGCGCTCGCTGAGCTCGCCTCCCCGCGCCTCGTCGTGGACGACGGCACCCCGGCGGGATTCCTGTTCGCTCTGCCCCCGGGTTGCGACTACGACAGCGAAAACTACCGGTGGTTCAGCGAACGCGCCGCCGAGACCGGCCGAAGCTTCCTCTACGTCGATCGAATCGTGCTGGCGCCGCGCCTGCAGGGCCAAGGGGTCGGCCCGCTGCTGTATGCGGCGGTCTTCGATGCCGCTCGCGAGGGGGGCCATGCCGAGGTGCTGTGCGAGGTCAACGTGCAGCCGCCGAATCCCGGCTCGTTGGCGTTTCACGACCGCCTCGGTTTTCGGGAGGTCGGGCGGCAGCAGACTAAGGGCGGCAGTGTCGAGGTTGCCCTGCTCGCCGCCGAGGTTCCCGGGCAATAGCATCAACCCATGACGCCCCCCTCGCCGACCGTCTCGATTGTCATTCCGGCCTACAACGAGGAATCCACGATCCGGGCTTGCGTCGTTGCGGCGATCGAGCAGACGGTGCCCGCCGACGAAATCCTGGTGATCGACAACAGGTCGACCGACGGCACGCTCGAATTGCTGCACCTGCTGCAGCGTGAGTTCCCCGATGCCCCGCTGCGTGTGTTCTCGCAGGACGCCGAGCAGGGTCTCGTTCCGACGCGGAACTTCGGCATGGATCTCGCCCTCGGCGAGGTGATCGGCCGCATCGATGCCGACTCGGTGCTCGAGCCGGACTGGGTCGAGCAGGTCAGGGCGCTGTTCGCCGATCCGACCGTCGCCGCCGCGACCGGGCCCGTCATCTACTACGACATGCCCTTGCGCCGATGGGGTCACCGCGCCGACGACACGCTGCGGCGCGGCATGCTCAAGCTGGCGCGTGACTACCACTTCGTGTTCGGCAGCAACATGGCCGTGCGGGCGAGCGCCTGGCGGGACATCCGCGACGTGGTCTGCCGGGACGAGGCGGACGAGATGCACGAAGACATCGACATCAGCATCCACTTGTTCGATCGCGGACATCGTGTCGTCTATGGATCGAAGATGGTCGCCGGGATGTCGGCCCGGCGCCTCGACGACAGCCCGCGCGACTACTTCTCGTACGTCGGCCGTTTCGATCGCACCTACGACGCGCACGGGATCACGAACCCCGCGCTCCGGGCGCCGATGGTCATCTTCTCCGCGATCTACCCGGTGCTGCACGGCGTGCGGTGGTCGCGGGCGCGTCGCGGCAGCCTGCGCTAGCGGGGCGCACCCCGTCGTCAGCCGCTATGCTCGGAGGCGAACACGGGAGTCCGGTAGGCCGGGCTGAGAGGAAGCTCATCAAGCTTCGACCGTCGAACCTGATCCGGATCATGCCGGCGCAGGGAGGCATCTCTGGTTGATCGCAGCTCGCGCGATCGATCGCCCGTGCACTTTCCTCAACGAAAGGGCACGCATCGTGACCACGCAATCCACTGTTTCCGCTCCCACGCGCCGGGCGATCGTCTGGCGCTGGCGCGTCGTCGACATCGTCGTGGCGGCCGTCATCGGTGTCGCCGCGGGGGTGGTGTTCTGGGCCTTCGGCCTCGCCTACTCGATCCCGGGCGACGCGCTCGGCGCGATCCTCCCCGGAGCGCAGGGGCTGCTGTACGGCGTCTGGCTCTTCGCCGGTGTCCTCGGCGGCATCATCATCCGCAAGCCCGGAGCCGCGCTGTTCACCGAGCTCGTGGCGGCGAGCGTCTCGGCGCTCATCGGCACCTACTGGGGGCCACTCACACTCGTCTCCGGGCTCGTGCAGGGTCTCGGTGCCGAACTCGTGCTGCTCGCCTTCCTCTACGCCAACTGGCGCGTGTACGTCGCCATGCTCGCGGGCGCGGGCGCCGGTCTCGCCGCGGCACTCAGCGAGTTTGTGATCTACTACGTCGGCGTTGAGCCGGCCTTCATGGTCGTCTACGCGATCTGCTTCACGATCTCCGGCGCGGTGATCGCGGGACTCGGGTCGTGGCTGTTGATGCGCGCGCTCGCCGCGACCGGGGCGCTCAGCCGCTTTGCCGCGGGGCGTGAGCGCACGGCCGAGGTCTAGGAGGCACGCATGCCCTCGCCCGTGACGCGCTCCGATGCCGCGACGCACCTCGGTGCGCCCGCGCGGGTGAGTGCGCACGGGTGGGGCTGGCGGCACGCCGGGCGGCGCGCCTGGGCGGTGCGCGGGCTCGACGTCACGATCGAGCCGGGGGAGCGGGTGCTCCTGCTGGGACCGTCTGGTTCCGGGAAATCCACTCTGTTGGCAGGCCTCGCGGGTGTGCTCGGCGGGGCGGACGAGGGCGAGACCTCGGGCGCGCTGCGCATCGACGGGGAGGCGCCCGGTGCGGCCCGCGGGCGCGTCGGACTCGTGCTGCAAGACCCCGAGTCGCACGCGGTGATGGCCCGAGTCGGCGACGACGTCGCCTTCGGGCCTGAGAATCTCGGCGTTCCGCGCGACGAGATCTGGGCCCGCGTCGCGTCGTCGCTGGATGCGGTCGGGCTCGCGGTCGGCCACGAGCACTCCACCTCGGCGCTCTCGGGCGGGCAGAAGCAGCGCCTCGCTCTGGCGGGCGTGCTCGCCATGCGCCCCGGCGTGCTGCTGCTCGACGAACCGACCGCGAACCTTGACCCGGAGGGTGCCCGCGAGGTGCGGAACGCCGTCGCCGAGGTGCTCGATCGCACCCGGGCGACGCTCCTCGTGGTGGAGCACCGGGTGGAGCTGTGGCACGAGCTCGTCGACCGCGTGCTGGTGCTCGGGGCCGACGGCGCGCTCCTGGCCGACGGAGCGCCGGATCGCATTCTCGACGAACGCGGCGCGGAGCTGGCGGCGGGCGGCGTCTGGGTTCCGGGGCACGAACCGCGGATCACGCGCCGACCAGACGCGGACGACGACAGCGTCGTGCTGTCGACCGCGGGCCTACAGGTCGCCCGTGAGCGCGGACGGCCGCTGCCGTGGAGTCTCGACACGGCATTCGCTGCGGGTGACACCGTCGCGCTGGTCGGCCCGAACGGGGTCGGCAAGTCGACGCTCGCCCTGACGCTCGCGGGGTTGGTTCCGCCCGCGACCGGGGAGCTGCGCGTGAGCCCGGGACTCGCGGCCGGGCTCGAGGCCGCCCCGCACCGCTGGCGGTCGCGCGAGCTGCTGACCCGGCTCGGGATGGTCTTTCAGGCTCCCGAGCACCAGTTCGTGGCGACCACGGTGCGTGACGAACTGGCCGTCGGGCCACGGAGTCTCGGTGTTCCCGCCGAGGAGGTCGACGCGCGCGTTGGCGAGCTTCTCGAGCGGCTCGGCTTGGCGGCGCTCGCCGGCGCGAACCCGTTCACCCTGTCGGGCGGACAGAAGCGGCGACTCTCGGTCGGCACGGCGCTCGCGACGCGGCCGCGCGTGCTCATCCTCGACGAGCCGACCTTCGGCCAGGACGCGCTCAGCTGGGCATCCCTCGTCGATCTGATCGACGAGGTGCGGGCCTCGGGGCGACTGATCATCGCGGCATCGCACGACGAGCACTTCGTGCGCGAGGCGGCAACGACGGAGCTTCGCCTCGCGCTCGCCGAGGAGACGTCGTGAGCACGGCCCTCGCGCCCGCCCCCGCATTCGTGGCGACCGCCCCGCTCGACCGGATCAATCCGGTGGCGCGACTGCTCGCGGCGCTGCTGCTCGCGGCCGTGCTCGTCATGTCAATCGACCCCGTGTCGGCCGGGGTCGCGCTGCTGCTGGAGGTGCCGCTCGTGTTCGCGAGCGGGCTCGGCTGGCGCGGCTTCTGGGCGCGCACCTGGCCGGTGTGGCTCGCCGCGCCGTTCGCCGGCCTCACGGTCGCCCTGTACGGGCGCGCCGGAGGCGAGGTGCTCGTCGAGTGGGCACTCATTCGGGTGAGTGAGGGCTCGCTGCACCTGGCACTCGCGACCGTGCTGCGCGTGCTCGCGATCGCGCTCCCCGGCGTCGTCCTGTTCGCCCGCGTCGACCCCACCGACCTCGCCGATGGTCTCGCCCAGGTGCTGCGTCTGCCGAGCCGCTTCGTGCTGGGCGCTCTCGCCGCGTTCCGACTGTTCGGCGTGCTGCGCGACGACTGGCGCGCACTCGAACTGGCGCGCCGTGCGCGCGGGATCGCCGATCGGGGGCGCGTTCGGCGGTTCGCCGGGATGGCCTTCGCGCTGCTCGTGCTGTCGATCCGGCGCGGGAGCACACTGGCGACCGCGATGGAGGCGCGCGGCTTCGGGGGAGACACGCCGCGCACCTGGGCGCGGGAGTCCCGGTTCGGGGTGGGCGGCTGGCTCCTCCTCGCGGCGGCGACGCTGGTCGCGGCGATCGCGGTGACGGTCGCCGTGGTGACGGGAGCGTGGACGTTCATTGTTCGCTGAGCTCGACGCCGACCGCGATCCCCTGCTGGCCGAGATCGCACGCGCGTGCGCGAACTCCGCGCGCCGCCCGGTCGTGCTGATCGACGGAGGCTCCGGCGCCGGCAAAACCACGTTCGCCCGGCGTCTCGTGCGTCTCGTGGCGTCGCCGGCGGGCGAGGCGCAACTCGTGAGCCTCGACGACTTCTACCCCGGCTGGGACGGCCTCGAGGCGGGCAGCGAGATGGTGCACCGTGACGTGCTGAGCGCGCGCGAACCCGGCTGGCGTCGCTTCGACTGGGAGGCGCAACGCCCGGCTGAGTGGCACCCGCTCGACCCCGAGCGACCGCTCGTGATCGAAGGCTGCGGTGCTCTGAGCGCCGCGAATCGTCGCGGCGCGAGCTTCGGGATCTGGTTGGAGCTGGATGCCCGGGAGCGCAAGCGACGCGCCCTGGCTCGCGACGGCGAACTGTACGCGCCGCACTGGGATCGCTGGGCCGCGCAGGAGTCCGCGTTTCGGCGTGCTGAACCGCCTCTCCCACTCGCCGATCTGGTCATCGACCTCGACTTCTGACAGGCGAATTCTCGCTACTGTGGGGGAGATGGCGCGGGGGAGAGAACGGCGACCGGCGCAGCTGGTGGTCGAACGAGTCCGCGCGGCGACGCGCGGACGCACCGTCGTGTTGGTCGACGGGCCCTCCGCCGCGGGGAAGTCGACGCTCGCGGGCGAGATCGCCTACGAATTGAACGCCCAGCTTCTGCCGATGACCGCGTTTCGACCCGGTCCGGGCGGGCTCGAGGTGGCGAGTTCCGTCATCGCCGGATCGGTGCTCGCCGACGAGTCGCCCGGCTATCACCGGTGGGATGCGGAGACCGGCCAGCTCGCCGAGTGGCACAAGGTCAACCCGAAGCGACATCTCGTCATCGAGGGCGCGGGGGCGCTGAGCGCCGCCAACCGCGAGCGCGCGAGCTTCGGCGTCTGGGTGCACCTGCCGTTCGAGGAGCGCCGGCTGCGCCAGTTCCAGCGCGACGGCGTCCACGATCCCGAGTTGTGGGAGTACTGCACCCTGCAGGAGCGCGCCTTCTTCCAGCGGGAACGCCCCGACCAGCTCGCCGATGTGATCTACGACAGCGGCGCCGACATCCTCGTCGACTGAGATCTCGCCGCGCTCCGGCGCTCAGGCCCAGCCGAGGCGATGCAGTTCGGAGTCGTCGATCCCGTAGTAGTGCGCGATCTCATGCACGAGGGTGACGTGGATCTCGTGCCGCAGCGCCTCGAGGTCGTCGCAGATCGCGAGGAGTGGCTCTCGGAACAGGATGATCCGGTCGGGGAGCTCGCCGAAGCCGTACTGGTCGCGGTCGGTGAGCGCGACGCCCTCGTAGAGGCCCAGGAGGCCGAGCGAGCCGTCCTCGGGTCGGGCCTCGGTCACGAAGACGAGATTCTCCAGCCCTTCGACCATGTCGTCTGGCAGCGCATCGAGTTCGTCAACGACGAGTGCCTCGAACTCCTCCTCACTCAGCTCGAGGCTCATCGGCCGCCCTCCGCGATCTCGTCGACCGCCTCCACCAGATTCCATTGAAAGGCGCCGAGCCAGTCGTAGACCTCGCCCATCAGCCCGTCGCCGTGATCGCCGTCGTGGTGGATGCCGAGCCGCTCGGCGAGCACCGCGCGCAGATCGGTGAACACCGGCAACCACCGTTCGATCGTGTCGGCGGGGGCGCGCAGCACGGCGTCGTCCTCGATCGCCCGCAGAAGCGATGCCGCGGCCGAGGACTTCCGTTCGACGAGTCCCGCTCGCGTGTACTGCTCGAACTCGGCGGCGGCGTCGGGATCATCGCGGTAGCCCGCCGGAAAGAGCCGCCGCAGCGCCGGGTCGGTGCCGCTGTCGTCCCGCACGAGGCTCATGAACTGCTCGAGCAGGCTGCGCAGCAGGGCGAGTTCGGGCTCGCCCAGGCGCACCTCCAACTCGGGGCGCCCGCCCTCGCGGACCACCTGCACGTCGATGCTCATGCGTCCGCCTTCTGCACGCTGGCCCAGAGCCCGTATTCGTGCATCGCCTCCGTGTGCCGTTCCATCTCTTCGCGCGGTCCCGTCGCCACGACGGCGCGGCCCTCGTGGTGCACGAGCAGCATGAGCCTCTCGGCTTCGGGTCGCGCAAAGCCGAAATAGGTCATGAAGACATGCGTGACGTACGGCATCAGGTTCACCGGGTCATTCCAGACCACGGTGCACCAGGGCACATCCAGGGTGACGTCCGGGGCGATTTCTTCGACCAGGACGGAATCGGGGCGACCGACGGGACTCGAACCCGCGACATCCGGCACCACAAGCCAGCGCTCTACCAACTGAGCTACGACCGCCATATGCTGCTCACGCAACTTAACGATTCTAGGGCATCCGCGGCGCCCACTCGTCCACGACTCTCGTCGAGGCGGTGAGAGCCTGTTCGCTCGTCGGCCCGGGGGCCGGAACAAAGACGGCGCGCCGGTAGTAATCGAGTTCGCGGATCGACTCCAGAATGTCGGCGAGGGCCCGATGGCCGCCGTTCTTGGCCGGCGACTGGAAGTAGACGCGCGGGTACCAGTGGCGCGACAGCTCTTTGATCGACGAGACGTCGACGCTGCGGTAGTGCAGGTGGGTGTCGACTCGCGGCATGTACTTCGCCAAGAAGGTCCGGTCGGTGCCGATGGTGTTCCCGGCGAGCGGGGCGCTCTGGTGATCGGGCACGTACTTCAGGATGTACTCGAGCACCTGGTACTCCGCGTCGGCGAGGCTGACACCGTGGGGGATCTCGTCGATCAGCCCGCTCTCGCGGTGCATGTTGGTGACGAATTCGTTCATGTTGTCGAGCGCCGACTGATCGGGCTTGATCACGATCGTGAACCCGGGGTCGACCAGATTCAGGTCGTAGTCGGTGATGACGACGGCGACCTCGACGAGTTCGTCGACGTCGACATCGAGCCCCGTCATTTCGCAATCGATCCAGACGAGCAGATCCGCTCCAGCAGCCACGCGCCGAGTCTAGTCGGCCCGACCGACGGGCTCGTGGGCCGAGGGCTAGGGGCGGATGTCCACCGGCCGGGGCTCCGGCAGCTTCGGTCCCATCCCGTCGCCGCTGGAGACACGTCGGATGCGCCGACCGAGCCAGGGCAGTCCGTGGCGCCGAATCCAGTCGAGCGTCGAGATCGGCACCCCCGCGGTGAGGAGCGCATCCGGGTGGGTCGGCATGGCGTCGACGCCGAGTTGCGTGGCCGCGGTTCGGGCGATCGCGAGATGACCCAGGGTGGAGGGGTGGATGCGGTCCTCCGACCACGCGGAGCGGTCCTTCAGCGCGTCGAGACCCCAGAGATCCAGCAGAACGCAGCCGTGTCGGGTCGCGATCGAGGCCAGGTGCGCGTTGAACAGTGCCGTGCGCTGGCGGAGCACGCGCAGCATCCGGGCGCGGCCCGGGTCGAAGACTGTGGCGAGCAGCACCGCGGTGCCGCCTTGCCGCAGTTCGGCGACGCACGGTTCGAGTCGGGCGGCGAGCTCGTCGGGGTCGATGCGGAACGACATGAGGTCGTTGCCGCCGACCTGGATCGAGACCAGGTCGGCGCCCATCGCGCGTGCGGCGGGCGCCTGGTCGTCGACGACGTGACGCACACGCCGACCGCGCACGGCGAGGTTGGCGAACTCGAGGCGAGGCCCGCCGGCGGCGCGGCTGTCGGCATCGAGGGAGAGCGCGAGGCGGTCGGCCCAGCCGAACCACGGGGCGCCCTCGCCCACCACGGGATCACACCAGCCCTCGGTCACGGAATCACCGAGGGCGACGAAGCGGGTCCAGGTCTGGGCTGCCACAACCTCAGTGTCGCGCGCCGGCGGACCGGTGACGAGGTGGCGCGGAAAAGCTTCGCCGCGCGGCCGGTTCGCGTTCAGCAACCGGGGTGAGAATTCAACCGGACGTCACTCTCGCGTCGGCGTGTCGCGTGGGTACGATGTCGACATGATTCGGGGATCACTGCGAGGTCGTCTCGCCGCAGCGGGGGCCGTTGCCACCGCGCTGGCACTGGCGGCCTGCACGCCGGCCGAGCAGCATCCTGTCGCCACCTTCGCGGTCGCCGGGGGCGAGACCTATCGAATTGAGCTGGTGACTCCCGACCTCGTGAACCACGCCGAACGGCTGCTCGCGGGGGAGCAGGTGGCGGCGATCCCTGTCGGCACCGTCGTGCGCGACGACCCCGGTGTGAACGAGCCGTGGTCGTGGCACATCGACCCGACCACGCTTCAGTTCGCTGACATCACGATCGAGGTGTGCGACGGCCTGCCGAGCTACGTGGAAGACGGCACCATCACGAGCGATCAGTTCTGCCCGTGGTCGGCCGAGATCGTGTCGATCGACTGATCGGGAATCATCCCCGGGCGTCGTAGCGTGGGGACCACGATGATCATCGACTTCTACAGTTCCGCGTTTTGCGGATCCTGCCACGCGACGCGTGCGACGCTCGCCGAGGCCGCCCGCCTGGTTCCGCGCGCCTCCGTCGTCGAACGTGACGTGGTCGCGTTCGCGGGCGAGGCGGAACGCGAGGGCATCGCCACGACGCCGACGGTGATCGTGCGCCGCGACGACGGAACCGAGGTGTTCCGTGCGGCCGGGGCGCCGCCTCTCGACGCCGTCCTCCGCGCGCTCGCGTTGGCCGTCTGAAGACCCCCCTGCGATACCCTGGCGGTGCGCCCTCGTAGCTCAGCGGATAGAGCAGGAGCCTTCTAATCTCTTGGTCGCAGGTTCGATTCCTGCCGAGGGCACATCCCGGACGTTCCGCCAGTTGCGGAACGTAGTTCTCTGCGCATCGCGATGCGATGCGGGTTCGATTCCTGCCGAGGGCACATCTGTGATGTCTCACGACATCGTGGACGGGCGAACCCCCATTTTCGGGGTTCGCCCGTTTTTCATTCTTTGGCTTGGTAGCCCTTGTTCGGGTTGATGATGTGCTCAGCGATGACTTCTCCGTCGGGGGTGATCGTGGTGGC
>NZ_CAJQNT010000035.1 GCF_905479755.1 uncultured Schumannella sp.
CGCCACCACGATCACCCCCGACGGAGAAGTCATCGCTGAGCACATCATCAACCCGAACAAGGGCTACCAAGCCAAAGAATGAAAAACGGGCGAACCCCGAAAATGGGGGTTCGCCCGTCCACGATGTCGTGAGACATCACAAGTGTGCGCCCGGAGGGATTCGAACCCCCAACCTTCTGATCCGTAGTCAGATGCTCTATCCGTTGAGCTACGGGCGCATGTCGACGCGGTGGTCAACCGGACGATCATAACAGCGCAATCGGCGCCCGGGAAATCGAGCCGCTCTCGGCCGTCGCGCCTAGGCTCGGGGCGTGGCCGGCATCCGTGATCTGAACGAACTCCTCGCCGCGATGGCGCCCGTGCGACGCCCGGGCGAATTCGTCTTCGTCGCCTGGGATCCGAGCATCGGAGTCGAGCACACCGAGGCGCTCATTCGGGAGCCCGAGGGGCTGTGCGCCGTCGTCGAACGCAAGGTCGCCGACGCGCGCGGGCTCGACTACGAGTTCGTCGGCGCCTGGATCACGCTCGAGGTGACGTCGGCGCTTGACGCGGTGGGCCTGACCGCCGCGTTTGCCACCGCTCTCGCCGAGGCGGGCATCAGCTGCAACGTGCTGGCCGGGCGGCACCACGACCATCTGCTCGTCGGCCTCGCCGACGCCGAGTCGGCGATGGGCGTGCTCACGGAGCTGAGCCGTCGGGCTTCGGGCTCGTGACACAACGAAGCGCGGCAGCCGGGGAGCTGCCGCGCTTCGTCGAGACGGGGTGTGAGGTGCGTCCTGGAGATGCGGGTTAGGGCTGCGAAGCCCGTTCGCCGGGACGTGGGACGAATCCCGTGGGTCACCGCACGTGGCGGATCAGGCGGGTCAGGCGCGACGAGCGCCCGTGCCGGGGCGAACAGCAGCAGCGATGAAGCACGCGGCGGCGAGCACGGCGGTGAGGGCGAGTGCGGCGGCGGGAGCGAGTTCAAGCATGAGGTGTCCTAGTCGGTCGTGGTTACTGAGTCCTGGGTTTGGGGGACCTGTTTTGTCCCCCGCACATAGACTAAGCAGTCGTCCTCCAGAATGCCGACACCCGTTCGGGGGGTATTGTCTCCCCACTCCGGGGGGCAAATGGGCCCAAAACACCCCCCAGCGGCGCATTTCGGGGGTCAATCGGGCACTTTTGTACCCCGAACTGTCGGCATCTCGACGCACATCTGTCGCAAAAACCGCCCCGAACGGCCCGCGACGCGGGGGCTGAATCCTTGTACCCCGATGGGCCGCGTGCCGCGATCGGGGTACAAATGGGGGCCACAACTGCCGAAGGACGAGCGCGTCGCCCGCTAGAGTCGGGCACCGTGCGTGTCATCGTTGCCCCCGACTCCCTCAAGGGAAGCATCTCGGCACGGGATGCCGCCCGCGCGATCGCGGCAGGCTGGCGCGAGGTGCGACCCGACGACACCCTGCTGCTGACGCCGATGGCGGACGGCGGGGAAGGCACGCTCGATGCGGTGGAGGCCTCGCATCCGGGCGCCGTGCGTCACGCGGCGATCGTGCGCGGCCCACAGGCGCGGAGTGTGCGCGCCGAGTGGCTCATGCTCGAGGACGGCACGGCCGTCATCGAGATGGCGCAAAGCAGCGGCCTGCCGCTCGTCGATGACCTCGACCCGACGGGCGCGCACACCTACGGCGTCGGCGAGACGATCGCCGCGGCTCTCGACGCCGGCGCCGACCGCATCATCGTCGGCCTCGGCGGGTCGGCGAGCACCGACGGTGGGACGGGCGCCTTGGCAGCACTCGGAACGCGATTCCTCGACGCCGCCGGCCAGCCGGTTGCGCTCGGCGGCGCGGGCCTCGAGGCGCTCGATCGGATCGAGCTCGATGACCTCCGCCCGGCTCCCGCGCGCGGCGTTCTCTGCCTGAGCGACGTCACCTCACCCCTGCTCGGCGCGCACGGCGCCGCCGCCGTCTTCGGGCCGCAGAAGGGCGCCGACGCGGCACAAGTGCGCGCGCTCGATGCCGGGCTGGCCCGTCTCGCGGCGCTCCTCGGCGACAGCGGCAACCAGCCCGGTGATGGTGCCGCGGGCGGAACCAGCTTCGGACTCCGTGCCGCCTGGGGCGCCGAACTGCGCGCGGGCGCCGACGAGATCGCCGCGCTCACCGGCCTGACCGACGAGCTGACGGCGAGCGACTTCCTCATTACGGGCGAAGGCAAATTCGATCGGACCTCGCTGCAGGGCAAGGTTGTCGGGCACCTGTTGCGGCTCGCGGATGCGCGGGGCGCGATCACGGGGATCGTCGCCGGGCAAGCGGAGGACCCACGATCAGACCCCGACGCACGGAGCCTCGTGACCCTCACCGAACTCGCCGGCGGGAGCGCGAACGCCATGGCGGATCCGGAACGCTGGTTGCGCGCCGCGGGCGCAGGGCTCGCATCCCGCGGCGCGTGGGGCCCGGCCTCCCCCGCGTCGCTCTAGCGACCGAACAAGCGCCCGAAGAACCCGCTCGAGGGCTCGTTCTGGTGACCTTCGCAGCGCTGCGACTTCGGCACGCCGCGCATGACCTGGTTGACGTGTTGGCCACAGCCAGACCACGTCGTCTTTCCGCACTTGCGACAGGTGACGGCTTGGCACATAGGGGTTCTCCTTCTTTCGGGGCTCACACGGCGTTCAGCTGTCCGTTCGCGACCGCGGCGACGCGGACAAGCCCGTCAACCACTATACCCCCCGGGGTATTACCTCAACTCCCGCACCCAAGCGGCTCCCCGCACCTCACCCGAGCGGATGCCCGAGCCCGGCGCGCTCCACACCGTCGAGCACGAATCCGAGGCCCGGTTCGAACGAGTCTCCGAAGTTGTAGCCGGGCTGCATGACGTGCTCGGCCGTGAAGCGCGTGAGTGCCGGATACTGCTCGGGTGACAGCGGCTCGATGATCTGCTCGCTCACCTCGGTGAGGTCCCCATCGGTCTCGCCGAACGGCAGGGCCGCCTCTTGCATCGCGAAGCCATAGACGAAGGCGTCGACCACGGCGAGGCCGTGGGCGATGACCGGCAACGGGAATCCGGTCCGAAGCCAGGTCGCCAACATCGCCTCGTGGTGCTCGAGGATGTCGTGGCCCGGCGTGCGGCGGGACTCCATGATCGGGATCGCCCACGGATGCCGGCGCAGCGCCGCCCGTAGCGAGCGGGCGCGGCTCGCGACCGCGTCCTTCCACGGCGCATCCGGGTCGGGTCGCTCGATCTCGTCGAAAACGCGGCCCACCATCCCGTCGACGATGTCGTCCTTGTTCGAGACGTAGTGATAGAGGCTCATCGGGCGGGCACCGAGGTGGTCGGCAAGCCTGCGGATCGTCAGCGGCTCGAGCCCGATCGCATCCGCGAGTTCGACCGCGCCGTCGATGATCCGATCGCGGTCCAGCGACGTGCGGGTGCGGCCTGCAGTCTGTGCCATCACGATCTCCTTGGCTGTGGGGCTTGACTCATCGTACTAAGTATCGCTACGTTTCTGCATGTCATCGTACTAAGTACGAAATGAAACCCACAACAAAGGAGCTCAATCCATGTCCACCGTTCCGTCGAACACCACCCCCCGCCCCTCCGCCGCGCCGGCCGACCGCCGCTGGTACGCGTGGAGCTCCCCGGTCGGCCTCGGGCTCGGCCTCGTCAGCATGGCCAGCGTGCTGGTGCTGCTCACGATCGCGCTCGGCGCTCTCTCGTTGATCGGATCCTGACCCAAGGCGGGGCGAGTGCTTGCAGTTCGTACTAAGTACTGCTAGCGTCTGCGGCGTGATCGTACTTAGTACGGCACTCGCCACAAGCACCGCCCCGCTCGCCGGCATGCCGGCCACCAACCAACCGAAGGAGAAAACCCATGTCCGCACTCACCGACCGCACCCGGCGCACGGCGGCGCGCGTCGCCGCCGCCGGCTACATCGCCCTCTTCGTTCTCGCGATCTTCGCGAACTTCATCGTCAAGCAAGGCATGATCGATCCCACTGACGCCGACGCGACTGTCGCGGCAATCCGCGAGCAGGAAGGCCTGTTCCGCATCGGCCTTGCCGCGTTCGTGGTCGTCTTCCTCATCGACATCCCGGTCGCCTGGGGCCTCTACGTGCTGTTCGCCCCAGGTGGGCGCGCACGCTCGCTGCTCGTCGCCTGGTTCCGCCTGGCGTACACCGTCCTCCTCGGCGTGGCCGCGGTCTTCATGTTCCTCGGCCTCGAAATCGCGACCGGCACCACGAGTCTCGGCGCCGACGTGGCCCTGCTCATGTTCGCCGCATTCGACTTCGCGTGGTTCGTCGGCCTGTTCGCATTCGGCGTCCACCTCATCACGCTGGGCGCGCTCATCCTTCGCTCGCGCATCGCTCCGCGCTTCGTCGGCATCATCCTCGCCATCGCGGGCGCCGCCTACGCGATCGACACGCTCGCGCACGTGCTGCTCTCCGACTACGCGGCGATTGCCGACATCATGCTCGCCATGGTGGCGATCCCGTCGATCGTCGCGGAACTCGCGTTCACGGTGTGGCTGGTGCTCGCCAGCCGTCGCACGAGTATGGTCACCCGCGACGAAACGCCGGCCCTGGCCTCCGCCTGATCCCCACGGGAGACGCACGATGCTTCGAAATGCCCTGACGATCCTCGCCATCGGGGCGAGCACCGTGCTGCCCGCCACCGCGGTCGATGACGCCATCAACGACGTCATCGACCGCGAACTGGCGGCCTCGGCCGTTCCCGGCGTCGCCTACGCCGCCGTCACCGGCGGGGAGCTCACCGCATCCGGCGCCCGTGGCGTCGAGCGGATCGGCGACGACGCGGCGGTGACCGCCGACACCCCGTTCGAGATCGGCTCCGTGTCGAAAAGCTTCACCGCGCTCGCCGTGATGCAGCTCGTCGAAGCGGGCGAGGTCGAGTTGGATGCGCCGCTCTCCGGCTACCTCGCCGACTTCGCCGGGCACCCGGCGGGCGCGATCACCGTGCGCGAGCTGCTCAGTCACACCAGCGGCTTCTCCACTCTGCAGGGCAACGCCGCGCACAGCGACGCCACGGGTGCCGCGAACGAACTCGAGCTCGTCGTCGACCAACTCGTCGAGGTGACGCCGGCGTACCCCGCCGGCGAGCACTGGGAGTACTCGAACACGAACTACCAGATCCTGGGCCGCCTGCTCGAGGTGGTCAGCGGGCAGGACTTCTCGGGCTACCTCACCAC
Organism: uncultured Schumannella sp.; assembly: GCF_905479755.1. Lineage (GTDB taxonomy): Bacteria > Actinomycetota > Actinomycetes > Actinomycetales > Microbacteriaceae > DCRR01. The sequence goes on from NZ_CAJQNT010000035.1 coordinate 5,183, forward strand.
GCACATCCTCGACCCGATCGGGATGCGGGACAGCTTCGTCGCCGACGGCGAGATTCACGACGAGATGGCGACCGGGCACCGCCCCTGGTTCGGCACCAAAATCGCGCTGGCCGAGAACGCCACCGACCGGGCGACCGCCCCGCAGGGCGGCGTCATCGCGAGTGCGAACGATGTGGCACGCTACCTCCAGGTGATGATGAACGGCGAGGATGACGTGCTGAGCGCCGCCGGCAAGGCCCAGATGATGCGCCCGGCGAGCGACGCCTCCCCGTTCTACGGGTTCGGCTGGTTCATTGACTCCGCGACCGGGGCCGTCTCGCACTCCGGCTCGACCCCCGGCTTCGAGTCCCTCGCGACGATGATCCCGGCTGAGGGCGCCGCGGTCGTCGTGCTGGTGAATGGCGGCAGCGGCCTGGGCTTCGGCGAAACCGCCGCACTGCGCGACGGGATCACCGCCGCCGCCCTCGGCTTCGACCAACCGGTCTCCGACTCCGGATGGGGGCTCAAGGCCCTCTTCCTCGGCATGGTCGCCCTGCCGATCTTCTACCTCGGCTGCCTCATCTGGGCGTGGACGCACCGCAGCCAACTCCGCGCCAAGCGCACCGCGGGAGTCGCGGGCCTGTTCAGCCTGTGGTTCCCGCTGCTCACCACGATCGCCGCCGCCTGGGCACTGCTCGTCCCCATCCCGGCCGCGATCGGCGCCCCGCTCGGCACGCTGAATCTGTTCCAACCCGACCTCGGACTGCTGTTCGTCGCCTCGGCGGTCACGGGCGTGCTCTGGTCGGGACTCCGGCTCGCGGTGGCGTACACCCGGGCGCGCGATCGCACGTGAGTGAAAAGGGATCGCTGTCGGGCCGAGAAATCGGCCCCTGACCAGGGATTGTGGAGCGGAGACGGAGGGATTTGAACCCTCGGACCCCCAGAGGGGTCTCCACCTTAGCAGGGTGGTGCACTCGACCGGACTATGCGACGTCTCCCGGTATTGCCTTCGCAATCATAGCCGCCGCACGCGGCGATGACGAACGCGCGAGATCAGTTGGCGACCGCGCAGGTGTACTGGTCGGCGCTCTGCCCCTTGACTCCCGACACCGTCACCGGTTCGGTGGTCGGCGTGGCGGTCGCCGACTCGGTCGGCTCCGCCGTCGGCGTGGCCGTTGCGGTGGGCGCGTTCGGGTCGAGCGTCGAGCCGTTGTGGTTGCTGTCGAGGGAGTCGTCATCGAGCGCGATGGGCGCATCCGACTTGATCGCGGCGAACAGCGCATCCGCCTGCGCCTGCAGCGGGGCCACCTTGCCGGCGTAGTACGACGGGGTGGTCACGCCCGTGGTGCTCGGGTACTGCACCATCACGATGTTCTCGAGCGGGATGTCCTTCAGCACAAGCGCGATCGAGGCCAAGATGTCCACGCGGCCGAAGTTCTGCGACAACGTCATGTTCTGTGTCGCCGCCTTCGCCAGGCTGTAGACGGTGCTCGCGTCGCCGAGCGTGTCTTCGCTCTTGAGCTTGCGCACGAGCGAGGAGAGGAACACCTGCTGCGAGCTGATGCGACCCAGATCGCTGCCGTCGCCGACGCCGTGGCGCGAACGCAAGAACTGCAGCGCCTCCTTGCCCCTGAGCGTGTAGGTGCCGGCTTCGGGGAAGTCGAGCCCGACGTAGCTGTCCTTGAAGGCGCCGTCGATGCAGACATCGACGCCACCGACGGCGTTCGACATCGCGATGACACCCACGAACGTGATGAGCCCCGCGAACTGGATCTCGAGCCCGGTGAGGTTCTCCACCGTGTCGACCGTGCAGCTGAGGCCGCCGTAGAACAGCGTCGTGTTCATCGACGTCGCCGTCGCCGGTCCGCCGTTCTCGCACGCGGGCAGCGGAACCATCAGGTCACGCGGGATGCTGACGAGCGTCGCGCTCTGGTGGTCGGCCGCGACGTGAAGCAGCATCGTGACGTCGTTCAGGGTCGAGCTTTCGTAGCCGCCGATCGCCGCGTTCTCGCCCTCGCGGCTGTCGCTGCCGACGATCAGAATGTTGAAGCCGCCCTCGTAGGGACCGACGCTCGGCGGGAGCGCGACGGCGTCGAAGCCGATCGCCTCGGTGTCGATGTCGCTCGCCGTCTGCCAGACCGAGATCCCCGCCACCGCGGAACCGGAGACGAGCAGCACGGCGAGTCCGCCGCCGACCAGGCCCAGAAGCGCCTTCCAGGCCCGGGCGCGCTTCTGTCGACCGTGGCGCGCCACGGTGGGACGCACACGGGCGGATGCCTTCACGCGTTCCAGCTTCTTGTCGCTCACGAGACCTCACTTGACGTCGAATAGTGCTCACAGGAGTGCCCACGGCATCCCCAGCGGCGGAGGGCGTGGGATTCGAACCCACGAGACATTTCTGCCCACCAGTTTTCAAGACTGGCTCCATCGGCCGCTCGGACAGCCCTCCCGTAAATCGATCGTGAGTCTAACCGACCGAAACCCTGTCAACCCTGGAAGTGGAGTGCGAGCGCGGCCGCCGCGCCGTCTTCGAGATCCGTGCTCGTGGTGTCGTTCGCGACGGCGAGCACCTCGGGCGGAGCTTGGCCCATGGCGATGCCGAGGCCCTCGGCGCTCGCCCAGGCGAGCATGTCGATGTCGTTGCGGCCATCGCCGATCGCGGCCACTCGGCTGCGCGGGACGTCCAACAGCTGGCGCACCCGCTCCAGCGCCGTCGACTTGTTGACACCGTCCGGAGCGATGTCCAGCCACGACGTCCAGCCGACGTTGTAGCTGACCTTGTGGAGCCCCATCTTGTCGACGATCTCGAGGAAGTCCTCCGTCGCATGGTCGGGCGCGAGCACGACGACCCGCGTCGCGGGAGAGCCGAGCAGGTCATCGAATTCGACGCGGCGACTGGTCGTCGCCAGCGCGCCGTCGGGGAAGGTGCCGGTGTAGCGGAACACCCCGTCGGGGTCTTCGACCGCAAAGCTCGCGTCGGCGAGGAACTCGCGAATGGTGGTGAGCACATCCGTCGGGTCGAAGGTCTCGGTGAGAAAACGCGAGTACGAATCCGGAGCCGTCTCGTCGCGTTCGAGCACGATGGCGCCGTTCGCGCACACCACGTAGCGCGGGGTGAGCCCCAAACGCTCCAGCACCGGGAGCGTCATCGACACCGAACGTCCGGTGGCGAGCGTCACCTCGTGGCCCTGATCGCGGACCCGCGTCACCTCCTCGATGACACTGCGACCCATCGCACCGTCCTCGCGAAGGACGGTGCCGTCGATATCGAGCGCCACCAGCCAGGTCGAGGTCACGCGAGCGGCTCCAGCACGTCGAGCCCGCCGAGGAAGGGACGCAACGCCTCCGGCACCACGACCGAGCCGTCGGCGCGCTGGTGCGTCTCCAGCAGCGCCACGATCCAGCGCGTCGTCGCGAGCGTGCCGTTGAGGGTCGCGACGGGCGCGGTCTTGCCGCTCTCGGTGCGATAACGCGTGTCGAGCCGTCGCGCCTGGAACGTCGTGCAGTTCGAGGTGCTCGTGAGCTCGCGGTACGCATCCTGGGTAGGCACCCAGGCCTCCACGTCGAACTTGCGCGCGGCGCTCGATCCGAGATCGCCGGCCGCCGTGTCGATGACCCGGTAGCTGAGGCCGAGGCTCTGCAGCATCCCCTCCTGGAGGGCGAGCAAACGCTCGTGCTCGGCCACGGCGTCCGCGGGGTCGATGTAGCTGAACATCTCCAGCTTTTGGAACTGGTGCACGCGGATGATTCCGCGAGTGTCCTTGCCGCCCGAGCCTGCCTCGCGGCGGTAGCAGGTCGACCAGCCGGCGTAGCGGAACGGGCCGGCCGAGATGTCGAGGATCTCGTCCTTGTGATACCCGGCGAGCGCCACCTCGCTCGTGCCGGTCAGGTAGAGCTCGTCGCGCTCGAGGTAGTAGATCTCGTCAGCGTGGGCACCGAGGAAACCCGTGCCGGCCATGATGTCGGGGCGCACGAGCGTCGGCGTGATGAGCGGGGTGAAACCGGCCTCGAGTGCGCGGTCGAGCGCCATGTTCATGAGGGCGAGCTCGAGGCGCGCACCGACGCCCTTCAAGAAGTAGAACCGCGAGCCGCTAACCTTCGCGCCACGCTCCATGTCGATCGCGCCCAGCAGTTCGCCGAGCGCCAGGTGGTCGCGCGGTTCGAAGTCGAAGTCCGGCTTGTCGCCCACCTCGCGGAGCGTGACGAAGTCGTCCTCGCCACCCGCGGGCACGCCCTCGATGACGATGTTCGGGATGCTTCCGACGGTGCGCGCGAAGGCCTCCTCCGCCTCGGTCGCGCTCTGCTGCAGCGACTTCACCCGCGCCGCCAGCGCTTGCGCCTGCGCCACCAGGGCCGCCTTCTCCTCCTTGGGGGCGGCGGCGACGGTCTTGCCGAATGCATTCTGCTCGGCCCGCGCCGACTCGAACTCGGTGATCGCGGCGCGCCGCGCCAGATCGGCGGCGATCGCGTCATCAACGAGGGCGACCGACTCGCCTCGCGCCTCCTGCGAGGTGCGGACGATCTCCGGGTTTTCGCGCAGCAGCAGAGGGTCGATCACCCCCCCATCCTATTCAGCGGTTTGGAGGCGAGGATGGCTAAAGTGTCGCCATGACGGCCCCCACCCCCGGTCCCCACCCGCGCGCCGCCATCATCGTCAATCCGGCCAAGGCGAACCTCTCCCGACTGCGCAGCGCCGTCGCGCGCGCCGAGGTCAACGGCGGCTGGGCCGAAAGCCTGTGGCTGGAGACCACGACCGACGACATCGGCCACGCGCAGACCCGCGAGGCCCTCGACGCGGGCGTCGACGTCATCGTCGCCGCTGGTGGCGACGGCACCGTGCGCGCCGTCGCCGAAACGATGAGTGGATCCGGGGTCGCCTTCGCGATCATCCCTTCCGGCACCGGCAACCTGTTCGCCCGCAACATCGACCTGAACTCGCTCAGCGTCGAGGAGGCGGTGCGCGTCGCCTTCACCGGCGTCGACCGCCCGATCGACCTCGGCATGCTGGAACTCGAACGCCCCGACGGCGAGCGCAAGAAACACGGCTTCCTCGTCATGGCGGGACTCGGCATCGACGCCCAGATGGTGGCGAACACGAACCCCGAACTCAAGAAGCGCGTGGGCTGGCTCGCCTACGTCGACGCGATCGCGCGATCCCTGCGCGACCCGCGACGCATCCGACTGCGGGCGCAGCTCGATGACCGGCCGCCGCGCGCCACGATCGTGCACAGCCTCCTGATCGGCAACTGCGGCATGCTCCCCGGTCACATCACGCTGCTGCCCGATGCCGAGATCGACGACGGCCGCTTCGACGTGGTCACGCTGCGGCCCCACGGCTTCTTCGGCTGGGTGCGCGTCTGGGTCGCGCTCGTCTGGGAGAACGGCGTGTTGCGGCGCAGCACGGTCGGGCGCAAACTCATCAGTCGCGATCGGCGCGTTCGCGTGCTGCGCTACCTGCAGGGCGAGAACTTGAAGGTGCGACTGGAGCGGCCGGATCTGATGGAGATCGACGGCGACTCGATCGGCGAGGTGATCGCCTTCCGGGCCTGGGTCCAGCCGGGCGCCCTCTTGTTGCGTCTCGCCGACGACTAACGCTCGGCGTCCACCGTGTCCACGGCGATGGGGGTGCGAGGGGTGCGCCAGGCGTGAGCAACGAGCAGCACCGTGAGGGCAGCGATGCCGCCGAGGAACAGCGGCTCGACGAGTTCGCCGAGCCAATACGCCAGGATGTGGAGCCGGTTGATCTCCTCGAAGTAGGACTCCTGCGTGGGGAACTCCCCCGAGACGTTCAGGTTCTCCACGAGCACGCGCATCCGCCAGGCGCCGATGAACGCGGCCGCCGCCAGGACCAGACACACCACGGCGACCGCGCCGAGCGCCCGGCGACGGCCCACCGTCAGCCCCTCAGTGGTCACGAGTTCGCCTCGACGGGACAATGATCCAGCCCAGCAGCGCGATGATTCCGCCCAGCAGCAGCGGCGAGATCGCGTACCCGCGGGCCAGGATGACGAACGTCTCCCACTCGGAGGGCGAACTGAAGTAGACCGCCTCCGCCGTCAACTCGCTCACCATGAGCAGCACCGCGGCGAGGGTCATCACGACGGCGAGTGCGAGCAGGGCCGTGCGCGCCCTCGTCGCCGTCGTCGCCTCGGACGGGGCTGCGCCGTCGTCGGCCACCACGTGTGCGCCGGCGGGCGGGGGCACCGGCGGGGACGCCGTGGCCGGCGCCTCGGCACTGCTCGGCTCGGGCCGGCTCGGCTCGTCGGGCTCGCTCGGCTCGGGCTCGCTCGGCTCGGCGGGCTCCGGCTTCGCGACCGGCGTCGCGGCCGCGCGGGCGGGCGCCTGCTCGGCGGGCACGGCGTGGCGCTCAGGGTCGTAGCCGCGCTGGAAGCGCGGATCGAAACGCGGGTCGACGTCGGCCATGGGGGTGCTCCGCGCGGCGCGGCTACTCGGGCTCGCCCGACAAGATCCCGCGCAGCCAGTCGCGGGCCTCGATGAAGATCTCGTCGTCGTAGCGCCCGTTGACGGTCACGTGCTGCTCATCGGCGCGCGGGTACGAGCCGAGGAAGATCACCTTCGGGCTGAAACGCTTGAGACCCAGCAGGGCGTCGGCAACGCGCTCATCATGCACGTGCCCGTCCAGGTCCACGACAAAGCGATAGCGCCCCATGCTGTCGCCGATGGGGCGCGACTCGAGCAGGCTCAAGTTGACGCCGCGCGTCGCGAACTGCTCGAGCATCTCGACGAGCCCCCCGGGCTGATCGGTCGGCAGTTCGACGATGACGCTCGTCTTGTCGGCCCCGGTGCGCTCCGGGATCTCCCGGCTCGCACTCACCAGCACGAAGCGCGTGACGGCATTGGGGTTGTCGCCGATCTTCTCGGCCAGCACCTCGACGGGGTACTCGCGGTCGATTCCGGGCGGGGCGATCGCCGCATCCGCAAGTCCCGGATCGGCCAGCCCCGCCGCCGCCGCGACGTTGGAGCTCGCCGGGAAGTGCTCGTGCTCGGGCAACTCGCGATCCAGCCACAGGTGGCACTGCGCGTAGGCGACCGGATGCGCGGCGACGATCTTGACGTCGGCGAGCACCGTGCCGGGCCGGGCGACGAGCACGAAGTCGACCGGAACCAGGTACTCGCCGATGATGCGGAGTCCGGGCACGTTGGCAAGCGCATCCTGGGTGGCACTGACGCCGCCCTCGACGCTGTTCTCGATCGCGATCATGGCGGCGATGCTGCGGCCCGAGGTCACATCGTCGAGCGCCTCGCCGACGTTGTTGACGCTGCGCCACACCTGGTCCTGGGCGGCCTCGACCTGATTGAGCGCGGCCCACGTGAAGGTGCCCGCCGGGCCGAGATAGCTGTAGGTGTCCGGCATGCTGTGAGCCTAGCGGCCACCGGCTCGGGCAGGATGGAGGCATGAGCCAGCTGCCCGCCCCCGTGCAACGCCTGATCGACGCGACGAACGCCGGCGACTCGGCGGGCTTCCTCGCCGCCTTCGCCCCCGACGCCGTGCTCGTCGACTGGGGCAAGGAGTTCCGCGGCGCCGAGGCGATCGCCGACTGGAACGAGTCCGACAACATCGGGCGCGAGTCGCGGCTCCGGGTCCTCGGCGTCGAACGGGATGACGAGGCTCACCTCGTGAGAATCGCGGTCAGCGGCAAGGGTTTCAACGGCGAGAGCTTCTTCCGCTTCACCGTCGCCGACGGTCTGATCTCGAACCTCTCGATCGCGCCGTAGGGCCACCTCGCTTCGTCCCGCGAAGACTTCGCCCGGGCGCCGCCCGAGTGGGAGACTGGAGGCATGTCCTCCCGCGCCGGCACCCCCGCCCAGCCGTCCGACCTGATCGATGTTCGCGAACTGATCGACGCGTATTTCCACCGCGTCCCCGATCTCTCCGATCCGGCGCAGCGCGTCGTGTTCGGCACGAGCGGCCACCGCGGCTCGAGCCTCGATGGCGCCTTCACCGAGACGCACATCGCCGCCACCACGCAGGCGATCGTCGAGTACCGCGCCGCTCATGGCATCACGGGCCCCGTCTTCGTCGGGCGAGACACCCACGGACTCTCCCGTCCCGCCGAGACGACGGCGCTCGAGGTGCTCGAGGCGAACGGCGTGACGGCGCTCGTCGACGAGTTCGACGATTTCGTGCCGACGCCCGCGCTCAGCCGCGCCATCATCGCCTACAACAAGGCCCACGCGGGCGGCCCGCAGGCCGACGGCATCGTCATCACGCCCTCGCACAACCCGCCGCGCGATGGCGGCTTCAAGTACAACCCGCCGCACGGCGGCCCGGCCGACTCCGACGCCACCGGCTGGATCGCCGCGCGCGCCAACGAGTTGATCGAGGGCGGGATGCGCGAGGTCGCGCGCTCCGAACCGAGCGCGGTCGAGACCTACGATTACCGCGGCGAGTACGTCACCGATCTGGCGAACGCGATCGATGTTGACGCGATCCGGCGGTCCGGCCTGCACCTCGGCGCCGACCCGCTCGGCGGCGCGAGCGTGCACTACTGGCAGTTGATCGCCGAGAAGTTCGGACTCGACCTGACAGTCGTGAACCCGTCGGTCGACCCGACCTGGTCGTTCATGACGCTCGATTGGGACGAGAAGATCCGCATGGATCCCTCCTCCCCCTCGGCGATGGCGAGCGTCGTCGCCAAGCGCGGCGACTTCGATCTGCTCACCGGCAACGATGCCGACGCCGACCGGCACGGAATCGTCACCCCCGATGGTGGGCTGATGAACCCGAATCACTTCCTCGCGGTCGCGATCCAGTACCTCTTCACCCACCGCGAGGGCTGGAGCCCGGATGCGGCGATCGGCAAGACGCTCGTGTCGAGCTCGATGATCAACCGGGTCGCCGCCTCGCTCGGCCGTCGGCTGTGGGAGGTTCCGGTCGGTTTCAAGTGGTTCGTGCCGGGACTCATCGACGGCTCGGTGGGCTTCGGCGGCGAGGAGAGCGCGGGCGCGAGCTTCCTCTCGCTCGACGGCACCGCCTGGACGACCGACAAGGACGGCATCCTGTTGGCGCTCGCGGCGGCGGAGATCCGCGCCGTGACGGGCAAGAGCCCGAGCGAGCTGTACTCCGAGCTCACGGCCGAGTTCGGCGACCCCGCGTACGCGCGCGTGGATGCGGCGGCGAGCAAGGAGCAGAAGGCGCGCCTGGGGAAGCTCTCGGGCGCCGACATCACCGCCGACACCCTCGCGGGCGATCCGATCACGGCGCGCCTGTCCGAGGCGCCCGGCAACGGGGCCGCGATCGGGGGCGTCAAGGTCGAGACCGAGCACGCCTGGTTCGCGGCGCGTCCCTCGGGCACGGAGGACGTCTACAAGATCTACGCCGAGTCGTTCCGCGGCCCCGAGCACCTCGCCGAGGTGCAGGCCGCCGCCAAGGAGATCGTCGACACCGCCCTGGGCGGTTAGCCTGCGCGCCTAGTTGTAGGCGGGCGCGGGCGGAAGGTCGAAGAACTCTTCGAGCGTCTGGATGCCCGTTTCGTGCATCTCGGTCGACAGCTCGAGGCCGACGTAGCGGTAGTGCCAGGGCTCGAACTGGTAGCCGGTGATATCGGTCAGGCCATCCGGGTAGCGCAGGATGAAGCCGTACTTCCAGGCGTTCTCGGCCAGCCAGGAGCCTTGCGGGGTGTCGGCGAAGCAGCTCTGCAACGAACACGCGCGCGGCAGCGCATCGATGTCGATCACGAGCCCGGTTTGGTGTTCGCTGTAGCCGGGACGCGCGGTGAGCAGATCGTTGCCGCCGTAGACCTGCTGCTGCGCGGCATAGCTGCGGTAGGTGCTGAGCGCCTGCATCTGCAGGCCGGTCTCGGATTCGAAGTCGGCGAACATCTCGACCACGGCGTCGGAGGCGACCTTCTGCAACTGCGCGTAGTTGACGTAGGGAACGGGAACCGCCACGAGCCCCGACGGCTCGAAGCTCGTCGGATCGAACGGGCGCAGTTTGTTGACGACGACCCAGAGGCTGTTCGGGTCATCGATCGAGTAGAGCGCGGAGTTGAAGCGCGCCCGCGGTTCGAAGGCCTCGTTCGTTGCCGGCCGCGGGATGGGTCCGGACACGATCACCTCCTCCTCGGCGACGGAGCCGAATTGCGGGATGCCGATGACGGCAACCGTCACGCCGAGCGCCACCACGACCAGGCCCGCGATCCCGCCGAGGATGATGCCGAGCCGGCGCCGCGCACGACGCCCTCGACCGCGTTCGGCGGAGCGCAGCTCGGCTCGTCGGGTCGGGAGTTCGCTCACCGGCTCAGCTTACGAGGTCGTGGCGCGCATCGAATCGTTGCCCCGCTGATCAGGGTTTTTCTGCGTACTCGGGAATACGTGTTGACACGGTCGGCGGTCGGGGCTAGCTTGGGCCTCGGCTTCATGGGAGCGCTCCCACGCCCACCACGCTTTCCGCGTGGGAGCGCTCTCATAGGCCGCACCTATCCACGCACACAAAGGAGTGACCGTGAGTTTCTCACGCCGCAAGATTGCGGCCGCCGTTGCTGGCGCCGCCACATTCGCCCTCGTAGTCTCCGGATGCGCCGCGGACGGAGGAGAGTCGAGTGACGACGTCACGCTGACCCTCGCCACGTTCAACGACTTCGGCTACTCGGACGAGCTTCTCGCCCAGTTCACCGAAGAGACCGGCATCGAGGTCGTCCACAACAAGGCGGCGACGTCGAACGACGCCCGCGCCAACTACTTCCAGAAGCTCGGCAAGTCCGGACTCGCGGACGTCGAGGCGGTCGAGATCGACTGGTTCACCGAGGCGATGCAGTACGCCGACCTGCTGGCGCCGGTCCCCACCGACCTGCAGGGCCGCTGGCTCGACTGGAAGGAAGCCTCGGCGACCGACTCCGAGGGCAACCTCATCGCGTACGGCACCGACATCGGTCCGCAGGGCGTCTGCTACCGCGCCGACCTGTTCGAGGCGGCCGGCCTTCCGACCGACCGTGCCGAGGTTGCCGCGCTGTTCGACGGCGACTGGGACAACTTCTTCTCGATCGGCGCGGACTACACCGCCGCGACCGGCAAGCCGTTCATCGACTCGGCGAACTCGGTCCTCCAGGGCATGGTGAACCAGCTCGACATCGCGTACGAAGAGACCGACGGCACGATCGTCGCCACCGAGAACGCCGACATCGCGGCCGCCTACGACGCGGTCGTTGAGAAGGCCGTGCCGATCTCGGCATACGCCGGTCAGTGGAGCGAGGACTGGTTCGCGTCGCTGTCGAGCGGCGAGTTCGCCACCATGCTCTGCCCGGGCTGGATGCTCGGTGTCATCTCGGGCAACGCGCCCGACGTGGCCGGCTGGGACATCGCGGACGCCTTCCCCGGCGGCGGCGGCAACTGGGGCGGCTCGTACCTGACCGTTCCGGCCAACGGCGCCAACGTCGAGGCTGCCCAGCAGCTCGCCGCCTGGCTGACCTCGCCCGAGGTGCAGATGCAGGCCTTCGCCAACGCGGGAACCTTCCCGAGCCAGGTTGAGGCGCTCGCGAGCGACGAGCTCGCCGCGGCGACGAACGAGTACTTCAACGACGCCCCCACCGGTGAGATCCTCACCTCGCGCGCCGAGGCCATCACGGTCGCGACGTTCAAGGGCCCGCAGTACTTCCAGTTCCACGACGCGCTGCAGAACGCCGTGACCCGTGTCTTCGACGGACTCGAAGACAAGGACACCAGCTGGAACACCTGGGTGACCGAGGTCTCGGCCTTCTAGGCCCTCCTCGCCCCACAGGTGCGGGTCGCTGCCCCCGGCGGCCCGCACCTGACCCCCATCTGACCGCGCCACAACCGGAAAGCCAGACCATGAGCGCCGCCACCTCGAAGGACGCCCCGGGAGTTCGAGTCCTCTCGTTCTCGAACAAGCTGAGCCGCTGGGATCTGAAGATCTCCCCGTACCTCTACATCTCGCCGTTCTTCATCATGTTCGCGATCGTCGGGCTGTTCCCGATCGCCTACACGGCGGTCATCTCCTTCATGGACTGGGATCTCGTGCGCAACAGCGGCGAGTTCATCGGCTTCGACCAGTACATCTGGATCCTTCAGCAGCCGCACTTCTGGACGGCGCTGCGCAACACCTTCAGCATCTTCTTGCTCTCGACCGTGCCGCAGCTGATCCTCGCGATCTTCATCGCCGCGATGCTCGACCGCAACATCCGCGGCAAGACCTTCTGGCGCATGGGCGTCCTGCTCCCCTTCGTCGTCGCCCCCGTCGCCGTCGGCCTCATCTTCAACGTCGTGTTCGCCGACAACTTCGGCCTCGTCAACGGAATGCTCACCGACCTCGGCCTGGACGGCATCCCGTGGCACAAGGATCCGTTCTGGAGCCACATCGCGATCGCCACGATGGTCAACTACCGCTGGACCGGCTACAACACCCTGATCCTGCTCGCCGCGATGCAGGCCGTGAACCGCGAATACTACGAGGCCGCCACCGTTGATGGCGCCGGGCCGCTGCGCCAGTTCACGAGCATCACGCTCCCCTCGCTCAAGCCGACCCTGATCTTCGTCATCATCACCTCGACCATCGGCGGCCTGCAGATCTTCGACGAGCCGCGCGTCTTCGACCAGTTCGGTCGCGGCGGCGCGGGCCAGCAGTGGCTGACCATCACGCTCTACCTCTACGACATCGGCTGGGGTCAGTGGAACTTCGGGCGCGCCGCGGCGCTGGCCTGGATCCTGTTCATCATCATCCTGCTGATCGGGCTCATCAACCTGCTGATCACGCGGACGCTCGTCCGCGACGAGGGCTCCCGCGGCATCGAGAAACCGCGTCGCCTGAAGAAGAAGAAGGAGCTCGCGCGATGAGCACGACCACGCTGACCCCCGAATCCTCGGAAAGCGCGGAGACGACGCCGGCCCGCCCGCTGCGCCGCCGCACGACCCACATCCGCGGCAACCGACCCGGCTTCTGGACCTACACGACGCTCGCGGTCGTCTTCATCAGCGCCGCGTTCCCGCTCTACTGGTCGTTCGTGATCGGCTCCGGGGATGCCAACTCGCTCCGCGAGCGTCCCTGGTGGCCGAGCGGGAACTTCATCGACAACGCGCTGGCCGTCATGTCGAACGAGGCCGTCAACTTCTGGCCGGCGCTCTGGAACTCGATCTACTCGTCGTTCCTGATCGCGATGGCCGTGGTGACCACCTCGACCCTTGCCGGCTGGGCGTTCGCGAAGCTCCGCTTCCACGGCGGTCCGGCGCTGCTCGCCTTCGTCGTCGCCACGATGGCCGTGCCGCAGCAGCTCGGCGTCGTGCCGCTCTACATCCTGTTCTCCGAGCTCGGCTGGACCGGCCAGATCGGCGCGATCATCGTGCCCGCGCTCACGAGCGCCTTCGGGGTGTTCTGGATGACGCAGTACCTGCGCCAGGCGGTGCCCGATGAGCTCATCGAGGCGGCGCGCGTCGATGGCGCCTCGATGATCCGCACCTTCTGGACCGTCGGCGTCGTCGCCGCACGGCCGGCCGCCGCGATGCTGTTCCTGTTCACCTTCGTGGGTGCGTGGAACAACTTCTTCTGGCCGTTCATCGTGCTCGACCGCCAGAACCCCACCCTCCCGGTGGCGCTCTCGCTCCTGCAGTCGAACTACTTCGTCGACTACTCGATCGTGCTCGCCGGCGTCGTGCTCGCCACGATTCCCTTGCTCCTGCTTTTCATCTTCGCGGGCAAGCAATTGGTCAGCGGCATCATGGCCGGCGCCGTCAAGGGCTAGCCCCGCCCACAGTCAACGTCCATTCAACGAGAGAACTCTGTCTACATGTCCTCCCCCGTCACTCCCCGCGCCTTCCCGAACGACTTCCTGTTCGGAGCCGCCACGGCCGCGTACCAGATCGAAGGCGCCGCCCACGAAGACGGGCGCACCGACTCCATCTGGGATGCGTTCGCCCGCATCCCCGGCGCGGTCGTCGGGATGGACAACGGCGACGTGGCCTGCGACCACTACCACCGCTACCGCGACGACGTCGCCATGATGAGCGAGCTCGGCCTGCAGACCTACCGTTTCTCGACGTCGTGGTCGCGCGTCTGCCCGGATGGCGGCGCCGTCAACCAGGCGGGCGTCGACTTCTACTCCCGGTTGGTCGACGAACTCCTGGCGAACAACATCCACCCCTGGCTGACCCTGTACCACTGGGACATGCCGCAGGCGCTGGAGGAGCTGGGCGGCTGGCCCGCCCGCGACACCGCCTCGCGCTTCCTCGACTACGCGATGGTCATGCACGACGCCCTCGGCGACCGCGTCACCTCGTGGACGACTCTCAATGAGCCCTGGTGCTCGTCGTTCCTCAGCTACATCGGCGGCGAACACGCGCCCGGTCGGCAGGACCCGGCCGCGGGTCTGGCGGCGGGACACCACCTGCTGCTCGGCCACGGCATGGTCGTCAAGGAGCTCCGTGCCCGCGACCCGAAGCTGAGCCTCGGGATCACGCTCAACCTGACGGTCGCCGACGCCGCCGATCCGAACGACGCCGCCGACCGGGATGCGGCCCGCCGCATCGACGGCCAGTTCAACCGCTTCTTCCTCGACCCGATCTTCCGCGGCGAGTACCCCGCCGATGTGCTCGACGACGTCGCCGGTCTCGGCTTCGACGGCGTCGTGCAGCCCGGCGACCTCGACGTGATCTCGAGCCCGATCGACATGCTCGGCGTGAACTACTACCACGGCGAGCTGGTCGGGGCCCGACCCGCCAACGGTGACACGATGCCCACGGCCGCCCCCTCGGAGCGTCCCAAGCGCTCGCCCTTCCCGGCCGCGGAGGGCGTGCACTGGCACCCGCGCGACCTGCCGACGACGGCAATGGGCTGGGAGGTGCAACCGGAGGGTCTCACCCGACTGCTTGCGCGCATCCACGAGGAGTACGCCGCCCCCGCGGGCGTCGCCCTCGCCGTCACCGAGAACGGGGCAGCCTACGACGACGTCGTCGCGGCCGACGGGCAGGTGCACGACGCCGAGCGGGTGGCCTTCCTGGAGGCGCACCTCTCGGCGGTGCTCGACGCGATCGAGGGCGGCGTGCCGGTGGCGGGCTACTTCTACTGGTCGCTCATGGACAACTACGAGTGGGCGTGGGGCTACGACAAGCGCTTCGGCATCGTCCGCGTCGACTACGACACGCTCGAGCGCACCCCGAAGGACAGTGCTCGCCGGTACCAGCGGATCATCGCTGCGCGAGCCCTCTAGAACGGCGAGTCATTAGACTCTCGCCCATGACGCGCGAAACAGTGGTCCCGCGCGTCGCGCCAACGCTCGAAGCGGTCGCCGCGGCGGCGGGCGTGTCGCGCTCCACGGTGTCGCGCGTCGTCAACGGCTCGAGCCAGGTGAGTCCCGAGGTGCTCGCGGCCGTGACCTCGGCGATCGAGCGCCTCAATTACGTGCCGAATCGCGCGGCTCGTTCCCTGGCGAATCGGCAGACGATGGCAATCGCGCTCGTCGTTCCCGAAGACACGCAGCGCTTCTTCGGCGACCCGTTCTTCGCCGAAGTCATGCTCGGCATCACGAGCGTGCTCGAAGACAGCGACTACGTGCTGAACCTGCAGCTCGCGAAGCCCTCCGACCCTTCCGAGAAGGCGATGCGGTATCTGCTGGGCGGCAATGTCGACGGAGCGATCGTGGTCTCCCACCACTCCGGCGACGATTTCTTCACCACGCTGGATGCGACGATTCCCGTTGTCTTCGGCGGGCGCCCCTTCCAACCGGAACACCACCCCAGCAGCTTCGTGGACGTCGACAACGCCGCCGGCGCGGCCCTCGCGACCCGCCACCTGATCGGGCTCGGGCGCACCAAGATCGCCACGATCTCGGGACCCGCCGACATGCAGGCCGCGCTCGATCGTCACCACGGCTGGTCCGACACGTTGCGCGAGGCAGGGCTGGATGCGTCCCTCGCCGCCACGGGCGACTTCACGATGCACGGTGGCGCCCAGGCGATGCGAGAACTGCTGGAACGCGAACCGGAGCTGGACGCGGTGTTCGCGGCGAGCGACCTGATGGCCAGTGGCGCGGTGTCGGTGCTGCGGCGCGCGGGCAGACGCATCCCGGAGGATGTCGCGGTCGTCGGTTTCGACGACAGCCCCGCCGCACTCAGCGGCGAGATCCGCCTGACGACGGTGCACCAGCCGTCGCGGATCATGGGCGCCGAGATGGCGCGCATGCTGCTCGCGCGCCTGCGCGGCGAGACCGTCGAGACCTCCCGCCTGATGCCCACGCACCTCGTCGCCCGCGACAGCGCCTGAGCGTTCGACGCACCCCAGCAGCGCGGCGCCGCATTTGCCAGAATTTCGGCATGAGCGATCTCGTGCGCAACGACCCCGACCGCAGCCGCTACCTGCTGATGCGCGGCGACCGCGAGCTCGGCAAGAGCCTGTACGTGCGGGGCGGCGACACCATCCGCTTCACCCACACGGTAATCGACCCAGAACTCGAGGAGCGCGGGCTCGGGTCACAGCTCGTGCGCGGCGCCCTCGACGACGTTCGCGCGACGACCTCGGCGCGCGTCATCGCCGACTGCCCGTTCGTGGCCCGGTTCATCGCCAAGCACGAGGAGTACCAGGATCTGACGACGCGCTAGCGCTTCGGTACGACAAGCACGCGGCCGTCGAGTTCGACCACGTCGACCGGCAGCTCGTAAATGTCGGAGAGCAGCTCCGCACGCATCACCTCGGCGGGAGCCCCCACCGCCTCGAGGCGGCCCGCGCGCAGCAGCGCAACCCGGTCGGCGGCGGCCGCGGCCAACGAGAGATCGTGCAGCACGATGACGACCGCGCGGCCCGCGGCGGCGAGCCCGCGCGCGATGCGCAGCACGTCCTCCTGGTGACGCAGGTCGAGCGCCGCGGTCGGCTCGTCGAGGAAGACGATCGGGGTGTCCTGGGCGAGCACCCGCGCGAGCGAGACCCGCGCGCGCTCACCGCCGGAGAGTTCGGTGAAGCGGCGATCCAGGAGCTTGCTGACATCGGCCCGGGCCACCGCCGAGATGATGGCGCCCTCGTCGCGCTCGAAGTCGGGGGTGCGCGCCCAGGGACTGCGGCCCATTTCGACGACCTCGCTCACACGGAACGGGAAGCTCAGCGCGTTCTCCTGCGTGAGGACGGCCCGCCGGCGCGCCAGCTGCACGGCGGAATAGCTCGCAATGTCGCGCTCACCCAGACGCACCCGTCCACTGCTCGCGGTTCGTTCGCCGCTCAGCACCGACAGCAGGCTCGACTTGCCCGCCCCGTTCGGGCCGACGAGCGACAGCACCTCGCCCGCGCGCACGTCGAGCGTGACGTCGTCGAGCACGACGCGACCGTCGAGCGTGAGACCGACCGCCTCGGCGAAGAGCACTCCGGTGCCGTTGATCGTCATGCCCAGCCTCCCGACCGGCGGCGCTGCCGCCAGAGCAGGATGAAGAAGAACGGGCCGCCGACGAGCGACGTCAGCATGCCGATCGGCAGTTCGGCTCCCGACACGATCGTGCGCGCCAGCAGGTCGGCGAGCACGAGCAGCACGGCGCCCCCGAGAGCGCTCAGCGGAATGAGAGCCCGATGGCCCGGTCCGACGAGCATCCGCACCAGGTGCGGCACAACCAGACCGACGAAGGCGATGATGCCGACGAAGGCGACCCCCGCGGCGGTCAGCACGGCGACGATGACGATCGAGCCGATCCTCAGCCGCTCAACGTCGATGCCGAGGTGACGCGCGTTGCGCTCACCCAGGGCAAGCAGGTCGAAGCGCCGCGCCAGCATTGCCGACGCGACCACGCCGAGCACGGTCACGACGACCACGAGGCCCGTCTCGCTCCAGAGCGAGCCGCTCAGCGAGCCGAGCTGCCAGAACACGATCTGCTCCCGGCTGGCCGCATCCGCCGCGAAGATCAGGAATGCCAGGCCCGCTCCCGCGAACGCGTTCACCGCGATGCCGGTGAGCAGCAGGGTCACCACCTCGGCGCGGCCATTGGCGCGCGCGACGAAGTAGACGAGCAGGGTGGCGAGCAGACCGCCCACAAAGGCGAGCGACGCGATCGCCCACTCGCCCCAGGCATCCGCCCCCACGACGATGCCCGCGGCGGCCCCCAGCGCGGCGCCCGCCGAGACGCCCACGACACCCGGCTCGGCGAGCGGGTTGCCGAAGATCGCCTGCATGACCGCGCCGGCCGTCGCGAGGGCGGCGCCGACGGCCATCGCCATCACGAGCCGCGGGAAGCGCACCACCCAGAGCGTGGACTCGATCAGCGGATCGGCCGGGGCCCACGCGTTCGGCACGCCGAGGCCGTGCAGCAGCGCCCCGAAGACCTCACCCGGCGTCACCGCGAGCTGCCCGAGCAGCGCCGACGCGAGCATTCCCGCGATCAAGAGGACCGCGAAACCCCCCGCGGCGAGGGTGACGCGCAGTCGGCGGGAGTTCACGGGACCCGGTACAACCACTCGTCGGTGCCGAACTTTTCGGCGACGAGCTGTTCCGCGCGTGCGTACTCCTCGGGCGTGATCTCGCCCGGAGTGAGCCCATGCAGCTCACCGAAGGTGCCGATCATCCGCTCGATGATCGCCTCGCGGCTGAGCCCGGTCTGACTGCGCAGCGGATCGACACGCTTCGCCGCGCTCTTCGTGCCCTTGTCGCTGAGCTTCTCGCGGCCGATGCGCAGCACCTGCGTCATCAGGTCGCCGTCCATGTCGTACGCCATCGTGACGTGATGCAGCACGCCCCCGTTGCCGAGGCGCTTCTGCGCGGCGCCCCCGATCTTGCCGGCCGGGCTCGCAATGTCGTTGAGCGGCTGGTAGCTCGCTTCGATCCCGATGCTCTGCAGGGCGAGCACCGCCCACTCGTCGAGGAACGCGTAGCTGTCGGCGAAGGTCATTCCCTGCACGAGCTCGCCGGGCGCGTAGAGCGAATAGGTGACGATCGAATCGGCGGACATGAGCATGGCGCCGCCGCCGCTGATGCGTCGGACGACGCGGAAGCCGTGCCGCTCGGCCGCCTCGGGGTCGACCTCGTTCTTGACCGACTGGAAGCTGCCGATCACCACAGCGGGCTCGTTCCACTCCCAGATGCGCAGCGTCGGCTTGCGGCGGCCCTCGCCGACCTCTTCGGTGAGCACCTGATCGAGCGCGAGGTGCGTGAGCGGCGGCAGCGGGCCGGGGTGCACGAGCTCCCACTCGTAGTCGGACCAGCCGGTCGCGCGGTGCAGGGCGCGACGGGTGGCGGTCGCGATCGAGTCGGGGCTGAACCCGACGAGCACCGCGTCGGCCGGAAGCGAGCGCTGGATGTGGGCGGCGAGCGCGCGTGCATCCGTCGTCGTCTCGACCCCGCGCATGGCGTCGTTGATCGCCTGGAGCGCTTCGTCCGGCTCGAGGAAGAAGTCGCCCGAGAGCCGGAAATCGGTGATCACGCCGTCGGAAGCCTCGAGGTCGACAACGACGAGCTTGCCGCCGGGCACCTTGAATTCGCCGTGCATCCGCCGCCTTTCGTGTGAGGCAAGCCTAACGAGGCTCAGCGGGTGACGTGCGCGTCGAGCCAGGCGATGAGGTCGGCGATGACCTCGTCGCGGTTCACCTCGTTGTAGACCTCGTGCCGCGCGCCCGGGTAGATCTTGAGCGTCACATCGCTCAGGCCGCCCTTCTCGCGGTAAGCGCGCGCGAGCTTGGTGACGCTCTCCGGGTTGCCGAGCGAGTCCTCCTCGCCGTTCAGGATGAGCATCGGCAGATCCTTGGCGAGCTTCGACGGGGTGCCGAGCAGCTTGAGCCCGTCGATCAGACCATAGAGCTCGGCCGCCTTCGCCTCGAAGGTCAGCGGATCGGCGGCGAACGCGTCCACGATCGCCCGGTCGCGACTGAGCCATTCGGCCGTCGTCGGCCCAAGGTGCGCGTGCCGCTTGTTCAGGTCGCCCGAGTTCATGTGGCGAAGCGTGCGGTAGGCGGTGCCGCTGAAGACGACGGCATCGTAGTCCTCGGCATGCGACTGCAGGAGGCGCTGGCCGAACAGCGAGCCGAGGCTGTGCCCGAGGAACACGAGCGGCAGGCCCGGCTCGCGCTCGCGGATGATCGAGGCGAACTGCGGGACGACGGCGATCGTGGCACCGAGTCCGCCCGGGCCGGGCTTGCCGAACTCGGTCGGCTCGGCGGCCCACTGCGCAAGGCCGGTCTGGCCGTGACCGCGGTGGTCGTTGGCGTACACGGTGTAGCCCGCGGCGGCGAGTGCCTGCGCGAAGCCCTCGTAGCGGGCGGCGTACTCGCCGAGCCCGTGCACGAGCTGGACGACCGCTTTCGGTGCTGGCGCCCGCCAGCGGTAGCAGTGAATCCGCACCCCGTGTGCGTCAACGAAACTGTCGTCCTCGCGGACGATCGTGCTCTCAGACATCCCGCCTCCTCGCGTCGGCTCAGTCTAGAACACGGCAAGCATTAGCCAGGTTAATGAACTAGGCTAACGATTATGACGAGCCCCCGGGACGACCGCGAGCGCGACGCGACCGAACAGCTGCGCATGGTCGTCCAGAAGCTCGCCCGGCGCATCCGCCACAACCGCAGTGACGAAACGCTCTCCGACTCGCACCTGGTGGTGCTGTTTCAACTCGAGCGTCACGGCGTGCGCGCGCCCAGCGAACTCGCCGCCGCCGAGCGCGTCTCACCGCCCGCCATCAACCGCACGCTCAACGCGCTCGAGGAGCGCGGACTCGTCGAACGCAGCCCCGCCGAGGCCGATGCGCGCCGCGTCGACGTGCGCCTGACCGCCGCGGGGCACGAGCTGATCCTCGCCACCCGGCGGCTTCGCACCGAGTGGTTCAACACCCACTTCGCGAGCCTCGGCGCCGCCGAACAGCAGGCGCTGCGCGCCGCCCTCCCCGCCCTCGAACACCTGGCCGAGTCGTGAGCGCGATGTTCCGCTCCTTCGCGGCGCGCAACTACCGGATCTGGTTCGCGGGCGCGATCGTCTCCAACGTCGGCACCTGGATGCAGCGCATCGCCCAGGACTGGCTCGTCCTCACCCAGCTCACCGACGACGACGCCACCGCGGTCGGCATCACGATGGCGCTGCAGTTCGGCCCCGCGGTTCTGCTGCTGCCGCTCACCGGCACCGTCGCCGACCGGATGGATCGCCGACGGCTCCTGCTGATCACCCAGCTCAGCATGGCCGCGCTCGGCCTCGGCCTGGGCGTCGTGACCCTGAACGGCCACGTCACGCTGCCCATGCTGTACGCGTTCGCCGGCGCGCTCGGCGTCGCCGCCGCCTTCGACGCCCCCGCGCGCCAGGCCTTCGTCGGCGAACTCGTTCCCGACCGGCTGCTCTCCAACGCCGTCGCCCTCAACTCGGCCGCCTTCAACGGCGCCCGGCTCGTCGGCCCCGCCATCGCCGGGGTGCTCGTCGCCGGCATCGGAGAAGGCTGGGTCTTCATCCTCAACGCCGCAAGCTTCCTCGCCGTCTGCGCATCCCTGCTGATCCTCCGCCCCGCCGAGTTCATCCCCTTCACGCGCTCCTCCGGCCGGGGCGGCGGCTCACGCGCGGCGCTGCGTTACGTGCGCGCGCGCCCCGACCTGCTGCTGGTGTTCGGCATGATCGCCATCCTCGGCACGCTCGGGTTCAACTTCCCCATCTTCACCGCCACCATGTCCCGGCTCGAGTTCGGGGCGGGCGCGGAGGTGTTCGGCATCCTCGGCTCCGTCGTCGCCGTCGGCTCGGTCAGCGGGGCGCTGCTCGCGGCGCGCCGCGATCGACCGCGCCTTCGCACGCTCGCGATCGCGAGCGCGGCATTCGGGGCGAGCCTCGGCCTTGGCGCGATCTCGCCGAACGTCTGGGTCTACGGTGTGACACTCGTCATCGTCGGGTTCTCGGCACTCAGCATGATGGCCTCCGCGAACGCGTACGTGCAGACCACGACCACGCCGTCGATGCGCGGCCGCGTGATGGCGCTCTACCTCGCCATCTTCATGGGTGGCACCCCCATCGGCGGACTACTGCTCGGCTGGGTGGCGGACGCCTTCGGCCCGCGCTGGGCGCTCGGCATCGGCGCGGCCGCCGGCTTCGCCGCGGCGGGACTCGCGGTCGCCTGGTACGCGCGGCACTATCGGGTGCGCCTGCAGGTGGACCGAGCCCGGCGCTGGCCCTGGCGGCTACGGGCGACCACGACGCCCGCCGATCGCGAACAGGCCACCCAGGAGATCGCGATCATCGAGGCACAGACGCAACGGTGAGCGTGCTCGCCGCTACGCCTCGCGCGTGATCTCGACGGTGACGAACAGCGTCGAGCCGTAGGGGCCCGCGTAGACGCCCCGCAGCGGCGCGACATCCATGTAGTCCCGGCCGTGCCCGACGCGCACGTGGCGTTCACCGATGTCGATCAGGTTCGTCGGATCGAAACCGCGCCACGACCCGCAGAACCACTCCAGCCAGGCGTGCGACTCGCCGGCCACCGTCTGGCCGATCGGCGCATCCGGAACCGGGTGCAGGTAACCGCTCACATAGCGGGCCGGGATGCCGACCGCGCGCAGGGCGCCGATCGTGAGGTGCGTGATGTCCTGGCAGACCCCCTTGCCGTGCTCCCAGGCCTCCACCGCGGTCGTGTGCACGCCCGTGACACCGGGCATGTACTCGATGCGCTCGCCCACCGCGCGCGCGATCGCGAGCGCCGCATCGCACGGGGTCTCGGCCTCCGCAACCAACTGCTTCGCGATCTCGACCAGCTCGGCCGGCGGGCGTGTACGTCCCGTCTGGGTGAGCTGCTCGACGCAATCGGTGCGCATCTCGATCTCGTCGGCGAGCCCCAGCCACTCCAGGCGGCGCTCATCGTGGTCGCGGGTTCGCACCTCCACCAGGCTCGTCGCCGTCAGGCTCAGCTCGCGGTGCGGTGTCAGCACCTCGAAGCTCGAGACGCGCGTTCCCCAGTAGTCGACGTAGGAGTGGTGCGCCGAGATCGGCAAGATCTCCAGGTGCGAGTAGAGGACGAGCTGTCCGTCGGCGCTGGCCGGAAGCATCCGCGCCTCGTTGTACGACGCGGTGACCTCGCCGCCGTAGCTGAAGCCCGTCGAATGGCGGATGCGCAGGCGGTTCACGAGTTCTCTCCCACCCAGCTCGGCGCGACGTTCGTCGGGAAGTAGCGCTGCCGGATGGCCTCGCTCGCGGCGCTCGTCGCATCCTGAACGCTGTCCATGTGGTGCGGCAGGTCCTCGATGATGTCGACGATCGGACGGTACTCGAGGCCGCTACGAATCTGCCCGAGCAGGCGCAGCGCCTGGTCGCTCACGCCGACGCGGTCGGTGCGCGGCTCGATGTCGCGCAGGCACTGCTCGGCGCGCGTGACGGCGAACAGGATGCTGCGCGGGAAGAGGCGGTCCAGCAGCAGGAATTCGGCGGCGTTGCGCGCGCTCGGCACGCCGCGGTAAGTGCGCAGGTACGCCTCGTAGGCGCCGACGCTGCGGAGGATCGTCGTCCAACTCGGGCCGGATGCCTCGGTGAGGCTCCGGGTGGCGAGCAGGCGGGCCGTCATGTCGGCGCGCTCCATGCTGCGGCCGAGGGTGAAGAACATCCAGGCCTCGTCGCGGCTGGACGAGGATTCGATGATGCCGACGGCGAGGGCAGCGCGTTCGCGCACCCAGGAGAAGAAGTCGGAGACCTTGTCGCTCGCGACGCGGCGCGGCATCCGGGCGCTCGTGGTGTTGAGCACCTCCCACAGCTCGGTCGAGACGACCTCGCGGGCGCGGCGCGCGTTCTCGCGGGCGGCGCTCAGTGAGTAGGCGATCGAGGCGGGTTGGTTCCGGTCGACGGCGAGGATCGCGAGCACGTCGGCGCGGGTGACCTCGCGGTCCGGTTCGACTTCGGTGCCCATGACGCTCAACAGCGAGCGGCAGGCGATGTCTTCTTCGATCCACGGGTCTTCGAGCAGCAGCTGCAGGTGCACGTCGAGGATGCGCGCGGTGCCGTCGCTGCGCTCCACGTACCGCCCGATCCAGAACAGGCTCTCCGCAATCCGACTCAGCACGACTCCCCCTCGGTGTCGGCAGGGATGCATCCCGCGCCCGAGGGAGTGCCGCGCGCGGCACTCGGTTGCGTCAGGGATGCATCCCGCGCGAGCCCTTGTTGCTGTTGTTGCTGTTGGTCTTGGTGGGGGGCGTCGGCGGGGTTGTGGTCCTGGAGGTGCTCGGCGGTGATGATCGGGATCGACGTCGTGATCGCCGCCTGCTCGGCCACCAAGCCCTGGATGTCGTGCCCGGGCGCCCGGAACGGCCCGTGGCCGACGACCCAGGTGTCCTTCGAGCCGCCACCCTGAGAGCTGTTGACGACGAGCTGCCCCTCGGGGAGCGCCACGCGGGTCAGGCCGCCCGGCAGCACCCACACATCGGTGCCGTCGTTGACGGCGAACGGCCGCAGGTCGGCATGGCGCGGACGCATCCCGTCCTCCACGAGCGTCGGGATCGTCGAGAGCTGCACCACGGGCTGCGCGATCCAGCCGCGCGGGTCGGCGATCAGACGCTCGCGAAGCTCGTCGAGCTCCTGCTTGGAGGCGTCGGGCCCGACCACGAGCCCCTTCCCGCCGGACCCGGCGACCGGCTTCACGACGAGCTCATCGAGCCGATCGAGCACCTCTTCCAGCGCGCCCGGATCCTCGAGCCGCCAGGTGTCGACGTTCTTCAGGATCGGCTCTTCGTCGAGGTAGTACCGAATCAGATCGGGAACATAGGTGTAAACGAGCTTGTCGTCGGCGACGCCGTTGCCGACCGCGTTCGCGATCGTCACGTTGCCGAGCCGCGCGGCGAGGAGAAGCCCGGGCGAGCCGAGCATCGAGTCGGCGCGGAACTGCAGTGGGTCGAGGAACTCGTCGTCGACGCGGCGGTAGATCACGTCGACGCGCGTCGGCCCCGCGGTCGTGCGCATGAAGACGCGCCCACCCGAACAGAACAGGTCGCGCCCCTCGACGAGTTCGACCCCCATCAGGCGCGCGAGCAGCGTGTGCTCGAAGTAGGCGGAGTTGTAGACGCCGGGCGTCAACACCACGATCGTCGGGTCGTCGACGCCTTCTGGAGCGGATGCGCGCAGCGCCTGCAACAGCTTCTGCGGGTAGTCGCCCACGGGCCGCACCCGCATGGAGACGAACAGCTCGGGGAGCGTCTGCGCCATGACGCGCCTGTTCGAGATGACGTAGCTGACGCCGCTCGGCACCCGCACGTTGTCTTCGAGGACGCGCCAGCCGCCGTTCTCGTCGCGGATGAGGTCGATGCCGGAGACCTGAATGCGCACGTTGTTGGCGGCGACGATTCCGGCGGCCTCGCGGTGGAAGTGTTCGCTCGAGCTGATCAGCCGGGCGGGGATGATCCCGTCGCGGATGGCGCGTTGGTCGCCGTAGACGTCGGCGAGGAAGGCCTCGAGTGCTTTGACGCGCTGGCGGACGCCGGTCTCGACCTCGGTCCATTCGCTCTGGTCGATGACGCGCGGGACGGCGTCGAGCGGGAACGGACGCTCCTCGCCGGCGAAATCGAAAGTGACGCCTTGGGCGAGGTAGGAGTCCGCGAGAGCGTCGGCGCGACCCTTGAGCTCTTCGGTCGTCATCTGCGCGAGAGCCGCGTGGATGTCTCGGTAGGGCGCGCGCGCCGACTCCGGGAGGGGAAGCGAAATGTCGGAGAACATCTCGTCCCACGCGCTCGCGCGGCGACGCCCCGTCGCCGTTGCGCCGTACCCGTCGAACAGGTCACCCATAACGCGAGCCTAGTCGGGGTGTGTTGCCGCGGTGTTTCCGGAGGCGCGTCGGCCGCACCGAGGCGGTCACGTCGGCAGCCCGCTTGATCCGGCGCTTGCGAGGTTGAGGTCGTCGAGTCCGACCCGGACGCCCCTCGCTCGCCCCAGGCGTTCCACCTCGCGGACCGGCTTCGCCGGCGGCACAGGGTCGAACGGAGTTCGAGCCATGCGCGAGCGCGCCGCGTACGCTGATGCGCATGTCGACCCCTCTGCTTGCGAGCGAACGCCGCGCCCGGCTGCGCGAACTGCTGGCCCAGGACGGCGCGATCCGCCTCGAGTCCGCGGCCGAAGTCCTGCGCGTCTCGGCGATGACGGTGCGCCGCGACCTGGCCGATCTCGAGGCGGAGGGACTCGTGCGCCGGGTGCGCGGCGGGGCCGTCGCCCCGTTGTTGCCGGAACCGTTCGGCGCCCGGGCGACGGCGCGCGCAAGCGCCAAGGCGATCATCGCCAAGAAGGCAATCGATCTGGTGCCGCTCGACGGCGCCGCCGCCTTCGACGCCTCGACCACGAGCAACGCGCTGATCTCGCTGGTCGAGGCCCGTGACCTTCTGATCGCCACGAACTCGTTGGAGAACGCCGCCGCCGCCCGACGCCGCCCGGGCGTGCACTCGATTCTGGTCGGCGGCGAGTTGGAGGAGCGCACCGGGAGCTTCGTCGGCCCGGTCGCCGTGCTCGCCGCGCGCAGCATGAGCTACGCGGCCTTCTTCACCTCGGCGAGCGCGGTCGACGCCGAGTTCGGGCCGAGCGAGGTGTCGCTGACGGAGGCGCACCTCAAGTCGGCCTTCAGCGAGAACGCCGAGCGCACGGTCGTGCTCGCCGATTCGGTCAAGCTCGGTCGGCGGGCGCTCGCCCGTGCCGTCGAGTGGGATGCCGTCGACCTGCTGGTGACCGATCTCGACCCCGAGGATCCACGCCTCGATCCGTTCCGCGCCCTGGTCGAGCTGCTGTAAATCCACTTGTCCCCTGCTCGCCATCATGTTACGTTTTGAAACACTTAACAAAAAACGACAAGGGACTATTCGCGTGAGCACCGCACAAGACCTCATCGCCCGCAGCAACAAGCTCGGCAGCGACCCCAAGAACACCAACTACGCCGGCGGCAACACCTCCGCCAAGGGCACCGAGACCGACCCGGTCACCGGCGAGCCCGTCGAGCTCATGTGGGTCAAGGGTTCCGGTGGCGACCTCGGCACCCTGACCGAGTCCGGCCTTGCGGTGCTTCGCCTCGACCGGATGCGTGCCCTCGTCGACGTCTACCCGGGCCTCGACCGCGAAGACGAGATGGTCGCCGCCTTCGACTACTGCCTGCACGGCAAGGGCGGCGCCGCCCCCTCGATCGACACCGCGATGCACGGCCTCGTCGACGCCGCGCACGTCGACCACCTGCACCCCGATTCGGGCATCGCGATCGCCACCGCCAAAGACGGCGAGAAGCTCACCAAGAAGATCTTCGGCGACAAGGTCGTCTGGGTTCCGTGGCGCCGCCCCGGCTTCCAGCTCGGACTCGACATCGCCAAGATCAAGGCCGAGAACCCGAACGCGATCGGCTGCATCCTCGGCGGCCACGGCATCACCGCCTGGGGCGCGACGAGCGCCGCGTGCCAGAAGAACAGCCTGTGGATCATCAAGACCGCCGAGGAGTACCTCGCCGCGAAGGGCAAGAAGGCGCCCTTCGGCCGCGAGGTGAAGAAGAACCTCGCCCTCGACCCGGCCGAGCGTCGCGCCAAGGCCGCCGCTCTCGCGCCCACCATCCGCGGGCTCGCCAGCCACGACAAGCCGATGGTCGGCCACTTCAGCGACGACCCGCGCGTGCTCGAGTTCCTTGCCAGCGCCAACGCCCCGAAGCTCGCGGCGCTCGGCACGAGCTGCCCCGACCACTTCCTGCGCACCAAGGTCAAGCCGATGCTGCTCGACCTGCCGGCCGACGCTCCCGTCGAGAAGGCCATCGAGCGCTTGAAGGAGCTGCACGAGGAGTACCGCAAGGACTACACCGCGTACTACGAGAAGCACGCCGAGAAGGACTCCCCCGCGATGCGCGGCGCCGACCCGGCCATCGTGCTCGTGCCGGGCGTCGGCATGTTCAGCTTCGGTGCGAACAAGCAGACCGCCCGCGTTGCCGGTGAGTTCTACCTCAACGCCATCAACGTCATGCGCGGCGCCGAGTCGATCTCGACCTACACCCCGATCAGCGACCGCGAGAAGTTCCGCATCGAGTACTGGGCCCTCGAGGAGGCCAAGCTCCAGCGGATGCCGAAGCCCAAGTCACACGCGACGCGCGTCGCCCTGGTGACGGGTGCCGCATCCGGCATCGGCAAGGCGATCGCGACCCGCCTCGCGGCCGAGGGCGCGTGCGTCGTCATCGCCGACCTTGACCTCGCGAAGGCGCAGGAGGCGGCGGCCGAGCTCGGCTCGACCGACGTCGCCGTCGGCGTGCAGGTGAACGTCACCGACGCCGAGGCGATCGACAAGATGGTGCAAGACACCGTGCTCGCCTTCGGCGGCGTCGACCTCGTGGTCAACAACGCGGGCGTCTCGCTGTCGAAGCCGCTGCTGGAGACCACCGAGAAGGACTGGGACTTCCAGCACGACATCATGGCGAAGGGCTCGTTCCTGGTCTCGAAGGCCACCGCCAAGGTGCTCATCGAGCAGGGCATGGGTGGCGACATCATCTACATCGCCTCGAAGAACTCGGTGTTCGCCGGCCCCAACAACATCGCCTACTCGGCGACGAAGGCCGACCAGGCGCACCAGGTGCGACTGCTCGCGGTCGAGCTCGGCGAGCACGGCGTCAAGGTCAACGGCATCAACCCGGACGGCGTCGTGCGCGGCTCGGGCATCTTCGCGAGTGGCTGGGGCGCCAACCGTGCCAAGACCTACGGCATCGACGAGGACGACCTGGGCAAGTTCTACGCGCAGCGCACCATCCTGAAGCGCGAGGTGCTGCCGGAGACGGTCGCCAACGCGGTCGTCGTCCTCACCGGTCCGGATCTCTCGCACACCACGGGCCTTCACGTGCCGGTGGATGCGGGTGTCGCGGCGGCGTTCCTCCGATGAGCGGGGGCGCGGTTGCCGCGGTCGATCTCGGCGCCACCAGCGGCCGGGTGATCCTCGGCTACGTCGGGCACAACGAGCTTCAGCTCACTGACGTCGCGCGCTTCCCGAATCGACCGGTCCGCACGATCGACGGTCTGCACTGGAGTGTGCTGGAGCTCTACCGTGACGTCGTCGAGGGCCTCGCCGCGGCTGTGCGGCAGGAGCCGCAGGTGGCGAGCATCGGCATCGACTCCTGGGCGGTCGACTACGGTCTGCTGCGTGACGGGCGCTTGCTGGGCGCGCCGTACGCCTACCGCGACGAACGCAACCTCGCGGCGGTCGAGGTCGTACACGAACGCGTCTCGGCGGCCGAGCTGTACCGGTTGAACGGCCTGCAGCACCTGTCGTTCAACACGCTGTTCCAGCTCACCGCCGACCGCACCGCGGGCATGCTCGAGCTCGCCGACTCGCACCTGCTGCTGCCCGACCTGCTCGGGTACTGGCTCACCGGCCGCAGCGTCGCCGAGCGCACCAACGCGTCGACGACCGGCCTTGTCGGCGTCGAGACCGGCGAGTGGGACTTCGCACTGGCGGAGCGCCTCGAACTGCCGCAGCGACTCTTCCGCCCCCTGGTGGATGCGGGAACCGAGGTCGGCCCCCTCGTACCGACCGCGCTGCGCGGCATCGGGGAGACCCGGGCCGTCGTCACCGCGGTCGGCTCCCACGACACGGCGAGCGCCGTCGTCGCCGTGCCCTCGACCGACCCGGATGTGGCGTACGTCTCGTGCGGCACCTGGTCGCTCGTCGGCGTCGAGCTGGAACGCCCGGTGCTGAGCGAGGAGAGCCGTCTCGCCGGTTTCACGAACGAGGGCGGCGTCGACGGACGGGTGCGCTACCTGCACAACGTCATGGGGCTGTGGTTGCTGAGCGAGAGCATCCGCGACTGGGAGCGCAGCGGCGAGACGATCTCGCTCGCGACGCTCATCTCGCAGGCCTCTGAGGTCTCCGCCGACGTTCCCGTCTTCGATGCGGATGACGAGGCCTTCCTCGCCCCGGGCGACATGCCGGCCCGCATCCAGGCCTGGTTCACTGAGCGCGGCGAAAAGGCCCCTGAGTCGCGGCCGGAACTGGTGCGCAGCATCCTGCAATCGCTCGCGAACGCCTACGCGCGCGATCGAGAACGCCTCGCGGCTGAGCGGCCGCACCGTCAACGCGGTGCATCTGGTCGGCGGCGGATCGCAGAACACCCTGCTGTGCCAGCTCACCGCCGACGCGACCGGGTTGCCGGTGCTCGCCGGTCCGGTCGAGGCCACGGCGATCGGCAACGTGCTCGTGCAGGCGCGCGCACAGGGCTTCGTCGAGGGTGACCTCGAAGCGCTCCGCGCGATCGTCGCACGCGCGTTCCCGCCGACGACGTTCTCGCCCCGCGGCCGGCCATGACACGCCTCACCGGCCGGGTCGCCCTCGGCGGCGCCGCGATGGCGATCGAGGGCGGCCCGATCGAACCCCAGCTCGCGGTCATCGAGGCGGCGCTCGAAGCGGGGGCGCGGATCCTCGACACCGCCCGGGCGTACGCGCCGGTCGGTGACCCGGTGTACGGCGAGCGCCTGATGGCCACCGCCGCCCGCGCCTGGCCGGAGACGGTCATCGCGACGAAGGGCGGGCATTTCCGCACCGGCGAAGCGAGCTGGGACGTCGACAACAGTCCGGAGCGTCTGCGTCGGGATCTCGACCTGGCGCGCGCGACGCTCGGCGTCGAGCAGGTGGGTGTGTTCTATCTGCACCGTGCCGACCAGGGCGACGTTCCCCTCGATGAGAGCCTCGGTTTCCTCGCCGAGGCGCGTCGCGCCGGCGAGATCGGCGCGGTCGGCGTCTCGAACGTCTCCCGCGCGCAATTGGATGCACTTCCGTCGGCGCTGCGCCCGGACGCGGTGCAGAACGCCTTCTCGGTCTTCGTTGACGACTCCGCCGACGTGCTCGAGTGGTGCGAACGGCACGACGTCGCCTTTTTCGCCTACTCGCCCCTCGGCGGTCGCGCCCGGGCCGGATCGCTCGACGAGGCACTGCCCCGCCTCGCCGCGCTCGCTCATGACCGTGCGCTGAGCCTGCCGCGGCTGGTCTTGCGTGGGCTGCTCTCGAGCTCACCGGTGCTCGCGGTCGTGTCGGGGGCGGGTCGCCCCGAGTCTGCTCGCGATGCGGCCTCCGCCGAAGCCGAGACGTGGGACGCACACTGCGCCGCCGCATGGGACGCCGACGTCGCCGCGCTGCACGCCGCTCACCACGACTGACAGGATCGACGCATGGAAATCTGCGCCTTCGTCGAACCCCAACAGGGAGCCAGCTACACCGAACTCCGCGACTTCGCCGTCACGGCCGAGCGACTCGGCTTTCACGGCTTCTTCCGCTCCGACCACTACCTGAAGATGGGCGAGGCGACCGACGGGGCACCGGGACCGACGGATGCCTGGACGAGCCTCGCCGCGATCGCGGTGGAGACGAGCCGGGTGCGTCTCGGCACGCTGGTGAGTTCGGTGACCTATCGCACCCCGGGCATCCTCGCCGTTCAGGTGGCGAACGTGGACGAGATCTCGGGCGGTCGCGTGGAGCTGGGCCTCGGCACCGGCTGGTTCGAGGCGGAGCACCGCGCCTACGGCATCCCGTTCCCGGAGAAGCGCTTCGGGATGCTCGAAGAGCAGCTCGAGATCGTGCGCGGCCTGTGGTCGATCCGGGGCGACGAGACCTTTGACTTCGCGGGCGAGCACTACCGCCTGGAGGGCACGCCCGCGCGCCAGCGCCCCGTGCAGGCAGCGGTGCCGATCATCGTCGGCGGCGGCGGCCCGACGCGCACTCCGCGTGTCGCCGCGCGGTACGCCTCGGAGTTCAACAGCTTCACCGGCCCGGAGCGTGCCGGTGAGCGCTTCGATGTCGTGCGCGCGGCCTGCGAGACCGAGGGTCGCGACCCCGCGTCGCTGCGCTATTCGGCCGCAGCGCAGGTGTGGTGCGGCCGCACCCTCGAGGAGCGCGCGGCGCGCGCCGAGAAGGCCGGCGGCAACCTGGAGAACCCGAACAATGCCGTCGGATCGCCGCAGCAGATCGTGGATACCCTCGCGGCCTACGCCGAGCGCGGCGCGGCACGCGTGTACCTCCAGTTCCTGGACCTGCGCGAGCTGGAACACCTGGAGTTGGTGGGCACCGAGGTGCTGCCGCACGTCGCCTGATCCGCGCTCCCGGCGGCGCATCCGCGTCACTTGCGGATTGTCTAACAATCCCCTAGGTTGTTAGACAATCCGCACACGGGTGCGATCGGCGAAGGGGGCGACATGAGCATCGAGCCGTCTGCCGTGCTCCCCGAAACGGTCTACACCGAACTCCGCGAGCGCATCCTCAGCGGCATCGAACGCCCCGGCTCCTCGATCACCGAATCGGCCGTCGCCCTGCGCCACAGCGTCGCTCGCCCCACTGCCAAGCTCGCCATCGAACGCCTCGTCACCGAGGGGCTCCTCCGACGCGAAGCGCACCGGGCCGCCCGCGTCCCCACCCTCGACCGCGCCGATATCGAGGACCTCTTCGACACCCGCGCGGTCGTCGAGGCCGCCGCCGCCGAGACCCTCGCTCGCTCCGGATCCGTGCCGCCCGAGGTGACCGCCGCGCACCGCGACCTGGTGGCGCGCGCCGAACGCGGCGAACCTTTCGCCGAGGCCGACATCGCCTTCCACCGGGCGATCGGCTTGGGGCAGCCGAGCCCGCGCCTCGCTCACCTGCACGCCCTACTGATGGGCGAGATCGAACTCTGCATCGCCCAGGTGCAAAGCGCCGGTCTGCTCGCCGCGAGCGACATCGCCGCACAGCACCAGGGCATCCTCGAGGCGATTCTGGCCGGCGATGAGGCCCGCGCCGCCGAGCTCACCCGCTCCCACATCCACGGATCGCGCGACCGTCTGGTCGCGCACCACGCGGCACAACCCCGTGAGCCAGAAAGGCACCTCTGATGGTGAAACGCCAGTTCCCGAACCCGGTCGAGCTCTTCGAGCTGATGAAGTTCAAGAAGCCCGACTTCAACGGCAAGCGCCGTCGCCTGCAGTCGGCGTTGACGATCCACGATCTGCGCACGATCGCGAAGCGCCGCACGCCCACTGCGGCCTTCGACTACACCGACGGCTCCGCCGAAGGCGAACTGTCGCTCGCTCGCGCCCGCCAGGCCTTCGACGACATCGAGTTCCACCCGTCGATCCTGCGCGACGTGTCGAGCGTCGACACCTCGACCACGATCTTCGGGGCCCCACGGCGATGCCGTTCGGTATTGCGCCGACCGGCTTCACGCGGCTCATGCAGACCGAGGGCGAGATCGCGGGGGCCGGTGCGGCCGGTGCCGCGGGCATCCCGTTCACGCTCTCGACGCTCGGCACCACCTCGATCGAAGACGTCAAGGCGGCGAATCCCGACGGGCGCAACTGGTTCCAGCTCTACGTGATGCGTCAGCGCGAGATCTCCTACGGCCTCGTCGAGCGCGCCGCCGCCGCGGGCTTCGACACCCTCATGTTCACCGTCGACACCCCCGTCGCCGGTGCGCGCCTGCGCGACAAGCGCAACGGCTTCTCGATTCCGCCGCAGCTCTCGCTCGGCACCATCGCCAACGCGATCCCGCGGCCCTGGTGGTGGTGGGACTTCATCACCACCCCGAAGCTCGAATTCGCCTCGCTCTCCTCCACCGGCGGCACCGTCGGCGAACTGCTCGACTCGGCGATGGATCCGTCGATCAACTTCGACGACCTGAAGATCATCCGCGACATGTGGCCCGGCAAGCTCGTCATCAAGGGCGTGCAGAACGTCGAAGACTCGAAGAAGCTCGCCGACCTGGGCGTCGACGGCATCATCTTGTCGAACCACGGCGGACGCCAGCTCGACCGCGCGCCGATCCCCTTCCACCTGCTCCCCGAGGTGGTGCGCGAGGTCGGCAACGACACCGAGATCGCCGTCGACACCGGCATCATGGACGGCGCCCACATCGTCGCCTCGATCGCGATGGGCGCGAAGTTCACCCTCATCGGGCGGGCCTACCTCTACGGCCTGATGGCCGGGGGCCGCGCGGGCGTCGACCGCACCATTCAGATCCTCTCGGATCAGGTCGTGCGCACCATGAAGTTGCTCGAGGTGCAGACCCTCGAGGAGCTCACCCCGAAGCACGTCACCCAGCTGCAGCGCCTCATCCCGCGCTCCTAAAACGTCCCCGCGGCGGCCGTGTGGTGGCAGCCGCCGCGGGGCACTTCGTCCGGACCCGTCGCCCTAGGCGGTGCGGATGCGGCGACGCGCGATCACCAAGACAGCGCCCGCCACGAGCATCGACAGCGCCAACCACTCGGCGCCGTGGCTTTCGCCACCGGTCGACGCGAGAGCGCTCGTCTCCGCAGCAGCGACCTCGAGTTCGTCCCAGCCGATGATGGCTCCCGCCATGTCGAGGATCACGATCCGGTGCGACCCGGCGTCGAGTCCGCTCGGCAGCGTCACCGAGATCGTGCCCGACACGCTCACCGTGTGCCGACCGAGGTAGGTCGGCGTCGAGAACACCCACGCGTCGACCTCGTCGCCGGCGTACTCGACCCCCACGAAGATCGTGAGGGTGTCACCCGGTGCGGCGTTCGAGGGAGCCGAGACCGTGCCCGCGTTGCCGGGGCCGAGTTCGCTCTCGAGCGGGGCGTCGGGGTCGGTCCCCGTGCCCCCGCCGGACCCGCCGCCCCCGCCGAGTACCGCGCAGGTGATCGTGCCCGCCCGCAGGCCGTGACCGTCGGTGCCGTTGTCGTCGGCCCAGTAGACCGGCTTCACCCCGCCGACGCACGCCGACTGGGGGGTGATCGCGAACCCTTCGTTGGCGACGTTCGGCGCATCCGCCGGGCGCGCGTACGCCGTCGTCAGCGTGAAGTGACCCGCGTCGTCTCCGTCGGCAGCGATCGTGAACAGACGGCTCTCGCCTCCGCAGAGCTCGTCGCAGACGACCCACAACGCGCCGCGCTCGGGATCGAAGGCCAACTCCATGGCACCCGGGAATCCGCTGTCGAAGCGCGTCACCCGCTCGAAGCCACCGCCGGCCGTCAGGGCGTAGCCGTACACGCCGCCGTCCTGCTCCACCGCCACGAAGAACAGGCCGGAGCCGTGCGCCGGGTAGTCGCTCGGGTCGTAGGCTTCGCCGGTTGCGTCGTCGACGAGTCCGTTCGCCGTGAGGTAGCTGTCGGGAATCCAGGCGATGCCTTCCAGCCCCGCGTTCGCGCCCAGGGTGGCAATGTCGGACGCGAGATCGCTCGCCAGGTTCCACTCATCGACCGCCACCAGCTCGGCGCTCGAGCCCGTCACATCGAACCGCAGGATCGAGGGACGGCTGGTGCTACTCGCGTCGTTGTTGCGCTCACTCGCCACGTACACGCCGCTCGCGCTCGAACCATCGAGGATGGTGACACCCTCGGCATCGACCTGACCCGTGCCGCCGGGGTAGCGCAGCACCTTGCCGCTCGACCAGCCGTCACTCGTGACGGGCACCCACGCGCTGCCGTTCCAGCTGAGCTTGTAGAGCTTGCCCGAGCCGTTGTTCACCGCCCAGAGCGTGCCGGGTGCCTCGAAGACGAGGCCACTCATGTCCTGACCGAAGGCGTCGGCCTCATCGACCGTGGTGACGGATGCGCCACCCGGCCATGCCGCCACCGGCACCTCGCCGGGGCACACGTTCGCCGCACCGGGCGTCGCCACGCTCGTGGCATCGAACTCGCCGGTGATGTCGGGGCAGCGTCCGTACGTGACGGCCGCGTGCGAATCCCACGCGTAGGAGTCGACGAGCGTCGCGCTCGCGTCGTAGAGGCGCACCGCATCCGATCCGCCGAGTCCGTAGCTGAAGCCGGTGACGCCGGCGTCGTCGCGCTCGAGGAGCAGGTGCTCGCCCGCGTCGATCGTCACGGCGCCGAAGGTGAACGCGTCGTCGTCTCCGTTGTCCTTCAACGACCAGCCGGTGAGGTCGATGGTGCCGCTGCCCGCGTTGGCGAGTTCAACCCAATCCGCACCGCCGCTCGCGTCGCTCGACTCGATCTCGTTGATGACGATCGCCGGCGCGCAGTTGTTGGCCGCGCCCTTCGTCGGCGCGGTGGTCGTGGCGAATTCGCCGGTGCCGTCCGGGCAGCGGCCGTAGGTGGTGGCCGCGTGCGAAGTCCAGCTGCAACTGTCGACGACGGTCACGCCGTCCGGCGCGTAGAGGATCGCCGAGTCGTTGCTGCCGAGCCCGTGCGGGAACTCGCTCTCGGTGTCGCCGTGGACGACGAAGAACTCGCCGGGCTCCAGCGTGAACCCGTCGGGGAACACGAAGAAGTCGTGGGTCGGGTCGTTGTCTTGGAACCGGTAGCCGGAGAGGTCGACGGTCTCGGCGCCCGCGTTGTAGAACTCCGCCCAGTCGAGGCCGCCGCCGGCGTCACTCGACTCGACCTCGTTGACGACCACCGCGGGAGTCTCGGCGGCGGCGCAGTCGTTCGCCGCGCCCTTCGTCACCGTCGCGGTCTCCGCGAACGCTCCCGAACCATCGACGCAGCGCCCGTAACTGGTGCTGGCGTGCGTGCTCCAGCTGTACTCGTCCACGACCGTGGCGCCGTCGACATCGAAGAGCGTCACCGAGTCTTCGCCACCAAGGCCCCAGTCGAACTGCGCCTTCTCCACCACCACGAAGCCGCCCGCGGCCACCACCGTGTCGGCCGGGATCACATAGTTCGCGTGCGCGACATCGCCATCGCGCAGCTGAAGACCGGCCGCATCCACCGCAACGTCGGCGGTGTTGTACAGCTCGATCCAGTCATCCGGGTCGCCGCCGCTTGAGACGATCTCGTTGAGCACGAAGGCCTCGGCCGCCGTCGGATCCTCGACGGGCGTCTCGCTCGCGCAGTCGTTCTCCGCCCCGCGGGTCGACGAGGCGGTGAGCGCGAAGTCGCCTTCGCCGTCGGCGCAGCGCCCGTAGGTCGTGGCCGCGTGATCATCGGGGAAAGTGTGGGTGTCGATCACCGTCTCACCGTCGGCGGCATAGATCGTGATGGTCTCCGCCTTGCCGAGCCCGAAGCTGAAGTGCACGTCCTTGTCGAGCACGAGGTACCCGTCTGCGGCAATGGGCTCAAGGGTGCCGAGCTGTTCGGCGGGGTTGCCGCCGTCTTCGACCCACCAGCCCGAGACGTCGACCGCCGCATCACTGCGGTTCTTGAGCTCGATCCAGTCGCCCGGGCTCCCGCCGTCCGTTTCGACCTCGTTGATGACGATGGAGGGAAGCTCCGCCGCGGATGCCGGAGCCGCAACAACGAGCGCGCCGAGGCCGAGCGCCGCGACGAGAGAACCAGAAAGATGACGACGCAACGAGGTACGCACGAGGGATGCCTTTCCGACCCGAGGAGTGAGGGATTCTCTGAGCCGAGCGGCAGTGTGACGCGGCAATCGGAACGTCAGGTGAACGGCAGGATACGAAATCCCACCGTGGTCGTCGCCGCTAGTTCGGGACGGCGTACACCGCGCGCGCGAGTGCGTCGAGCACCGCCGCCGAACGCGGGCCGAAGCTCAGCACATCGCCGTCGGCCATGTCGACGAAGCGGCGGTTCTCGCCCGCGTGGGTCAGCGCGATCGCCGGCTTCGAGGCCAGCAGCGCGTCGACGCCGCCGACCGATTCGAGACCCTCGGTCATCACCAGGATGACGTCCGGATCCGCGGCGATCAGCGCTTCGTCGGTCATCGGCCTCTCGCCGCTCCACCCCACCTCGGCCGCGACATCGATGCCGCCCAGGCCCGCGATCAGCTCATCCGCGCCGGAGCCCTCGCCGAAGAGGTAGTAGATGCCGGAACCTCCGCGCAGGTAGAGAAAGATCATCCGCGGGCGCATCGACTCGTCCGCCGGGAGGATGGCGGCAATCTCGGCCAGCGTCGCCTCGACGTCGGCGGTGACCGAAGCCGCGAGAAGTTCGCCCGTCTCGGCCGCACCCATCGCCTCACCAACGTCGCGGGCCAACTGCGCCGCCCCCTCGAAAGACGGCTCGTTGTCGAGGAACACGACGGTGACACCCACCTGCCGGAGCTGCTCGAGCACGTCGCGCGGGCCGATGGTGCCGTCGGTGAGCACGAGGGTGGGGCGCAGCGCGATCACCGCTTCCGCGTTGATGGTGTGACCGTTGCTGGTCACGAGCGGAAGGTCGGCGGCGCCGTCGAACGTTGTCGAGGTGTCGCGCCCCACGAGCTGGTCGCCGAGCCCGAGCCCCCAGACGGTCGCCGCGATGGAGCCGGCGAGGTCGAGCGCCAAAACGCGTGAGATGTCGGTGACCTCCACCAGGAGCTCACCGTCGCTGTCGTGCGAGGTGACGGTGACCGGCAGCGCCACGGCGGGGTCGGAGGCAACCGGTTCGATTGCCTCGTTCGGCAGAATCGCCGTAGTCGGCCCCTCGACATCGCTCGGATCGGGATGCAGTGCCACCTCGGAAAGTGGGCGGTCATCCGTCACGACGGGGCTCGGATCAACGCCCGAGCCGGCCGTCGACGTGCAGCCGGCGAGCACCACGCTCGTGGCCAGCACCGTGACGATCGCGCCCAACGTGGTGCGCGAACCGGAGAGCCGGATCATCCCGCGACGCCTCGGCGCCGCGTCAGCCGCACCGCCAGCACGGCGAGCGCGGCGGCAGCGATCGTGCCGCCCGCGATCAGCCCGACCCGGGTCGGCAGCGCCCGCGCGTCCGCCGCAGCCGCCAACGCCTCGACGCACGTCACGTCGATGCTCGCCGTGATCGTCATCGGGTCGAAGTCGGCACCCGCCTGATAGTCGGGGAAGGCCGCGGTTCCCGCCTCGGTGAGGGTCGGCGCCGCAACGACCAGAGTCCACCCGCCGTTCTCCACGCTCGACTCGGCCGCGCCGGTCACGAAGTCCACGCTCGCCGCGGTGATCTGCTCGCCGTCGCGCGTGGCCCCCGACACATCGAGCACGACGTGCGCCGTGCCGTCGGCATCGACGCGCACGATCGGATCGGCGAAGGTCGTGTCGAGGATCCCCCCGTGGCCGGTGAAACGGACCCCGCCGCTGAAGTGAATGTCGGCCGTGTCGGCCTCGGCATCCAGGAAGCCGGCACCCGGCGCCCAGGTGAAGTCGGGCGTCGCGTAGCTGACGGCGCCGTCGGTCGTCCACTCTCCGTTGGCGATCGCACCATCGATGTACGCGCGGAACGTTTCTTTGAAGCCCCAGACGAGACTCGCGTCGACGATCGCGCAGTCCGCCCCCGCGGCCGTGGAGGCGCCGGCCGTGCTCTCGGCGGCGGCCGGAGCCGCCGCGCCGCACGCCACGAGCGCGCCAACGGCGAGGCCAGCGGCGACCAGACGTGTGCGGAGCATGACAGCCTTTCTGTGCGGCGCGCAGCGCACACACCACCAGCTTAGGCAAACCTAAGCTGCGGCGCAGACTCGCACGGCTTCGGGATTCGAGGCGGCAGACTGGAGCCATGAACACGCACGTGATTGTTCTCCCCGGAGGCGGGTACGGCATGCACGCCGATCACGAGGCCGAGCCGGTCGCGACGTGGCTCCGTGGCGTGGGCGTGACGGCGCACGTCTTCCGCTACCCGGTCCACACACGGCACCCCGCGGTGCTCGAAGCGATTCGCGACGAGATCCGACGCACTCGAAACACAGGGGCGACCCGCGTCGGCCTGCTCGGCTTCTCCGCGGGCGGCCACGCCGCCGGCCACGCCGCTCTCGCCCCTGGCGCCCGCGAGGAGGAGCGGGTCGATTTCGCGATCCTCGGCTACCCGGTCGTGTCGATGCTGCTCGACACGCACGCAGGCTCGCGCGCCAACCTGCTCGGCCCGGACCCGTCGCCGGAGCTCCGAGCCGAGACGTCCCTCGAGCGCCTCGTCACCCCGGAGGCGCCGCCGTTCTTCGTCTGGCACACCTCCGACGACCCGGCGGTGCCGGTCGAGCACAGTTACCTGCTTGCGCAGTCGCTCGCCGCAGCCGGAGTTCGCCACAGTCTGCACGTCTACCCGAGTGGTGACGGTCGCCACGGACTCGGCCTCGCCGAGGAGTTCGCACTCCCCTCGGGCTGGACCCGCCAGTGCGCAGCCTGGCTCGCCGCGGCGGGGTGGATCACGCCGCCCCGGCGCTCGTGGTGGAGCAGGCTCCAGGGGCGCTGATCGCTCGAACTAGGGCAGCGGGCCGAGCAGGTGGCTCGCGACCGTCGCGTGCACGCTTTCGGTGTCGCTCGGGTGATAGATGCCCGCGAGCACATCGCGCTGCAGCCGCGCCAACTCACTCGACGAGCGATAGCCGCCGCCGCCCGCGGAGCGCATCGCGTGATCGACGACCACGCGCGCCGTCTCCGTCGCGCGGTGCTTGGCCCCCGTGAGTTTGCGGAACCACAGGGCGCCGTGGTCGACCAGGTTGTCGACGTCGGCGGCCAACGTGTCGAGGTCCGGGGCGAGCGCGTCGAGGGCGAGCGCCGCCTCGGCGAGGCGCCACCGGAAGTCGGGGTCGCGGTCGTAGGTCTGGCCCGTCTTCACGCTCGTGCGGCGCCGCACGGCCTCGACCCCGAGCTCGAGCGCACGGTCGGCGATGCCCGCATAGACGGAGCCGATCAGCAGCAGGAAGTTGGCGAAGATCGCGAACACGAACGGATCCGCGTTCGGGCCCACGGGCAGGAAGCGCGAAATGCGCTCCTGGGGCACGACGGCGCCGTCGAGCTTCGTGGTGCGGCTCTGGGTGGCGCGCATCCCGAGGGTGTCCCAGTCGTCGAGCGTCGTCACGCCGGCGTCGTCGCGCGTGAGAAACCCGTGCACGAGGCGCGGCCCGTCGGGGCCATCGAGCTGCTTGCCGAACACCCCGAGGCGGGTCCAGGCCGGGGCGAGCGATGTGAAGATCTTGGTGCCCGTGAAGGCGTAACCGCCGTCGACGGTGTCGACGGTCGTCAGCGAGTCCCAGAGCACGAGATCGTTGCCGGGTTCGCTGTTGCCGAAGGCGAACAGCTCGCCCGCCTCGGCATCCCGCAGCACCCAGTCGAGGCTCGCGTCACCGCGCTCGTGCAGCACCCGCGCGACCCCCACCCAGACGAGGTGCATGTTGATGCCGAGCGCCGTCGCGGGGGCGTGAGCCGCCAGGAGGCGCTGGTCGCGCGCCGTCTCGAGCAGCGACCGCGGCGCGAGATACCCCGCCGCGCGCAACTCGTCGAGGTCCTCGGCGAAGAACGTGTTGTCGCGGTCGTACCCGGCCGCGCGCGAACGGATGCGGGCCAGGAGTTCCGGAGTCAACGCGGTCACCCGACCAGGCTATCCGCGCGGCTCAGGCGGCGCCGAGCTGGCGCCGGGCCTCGTCGATGATGCGCAGTTGTTGGATGCTCTGCTCGAGCGGGTGCTCCGGCGCCTCGGTGCGGCCTGCCGCGACATGCGCGGCCGCGGCGGTCACCTGGTAGCAGAGCCCGTCATTCCAAATCAACGGCGCCGGATCGCGCCAGTCGAGCCGCTCCTCCCCGGCGGTGACGGTGAACCCGCCGACGCCGCAGAACGGAGACTGGAAGGACACCACCGCACCCTCCGCGCCGATGGTGGCGCCGATCGGCGTGTGGGCGACCATGCTCGAGCTGGCCACCGCGGTCGCCGTTCCATAGTCGAGCGTGACGACGGCCTGTTCATCGACGCCGGTCACCGCAAGGCTGCCGTGCGCCGTCACGCGGGCCGGCTCGAGCCCGAGAACGAATCCCGAAAACCACACGGTGTACACGCCGAGGTCGAGCAGGCTTCCCCCGCCGAGCGCGGGATCGAACGCGCGGCTGTGCGGATCGAACGGGAACCGGGCACCGAAGTCGGCAGCCACCTGACGCGGTGCGCCCAGAGCT
Organism: uncultured Schumannella sp.; assembly: GCF_905479755.1. Lineage (GTDB taxonomy): Bacteria > Actinomycetota > Actinomycetes > Actinomycetales > Microbacteriaceae > DCRR01. Next base: position 46,748 of record NZ_CAJQNT010000035.1, read on the forward strand.
CCGTCGTCGAGCAGTTGGCGAAGCACCGTCGTTTGCGGCAGGAACCTCGACCACATCGCCTCCATCGCGAAGACGCCCGCGCTCCGGGCGGCGGCGGCGATGGCTTCGGCATCCTCCGCGTTCGTCGCGATCGGCTTCTCGATCAAGACGTGCTTGCCGGCCGCGGTCGCCATTTCGGCGAGCGCGCGGTGCTCGCTGTGCGGCGCCGCGATGTAGACGATGTCCACCTCCGGATCGCCGACGAGCGCCGCGTAATCTCCGTATGAGCGGGCAATCCCGTGCTGCGAGGCAAAGGCCGCCGCGCGCTCGGCGGACCGCGAAGCCACGGCGACGACCCGTTGGTCGGTGTTGGCGTGCACCGTCGAGACCCAGGCGTTCGCGATGCGGCCGGGAGCGAGGACACCCCAGCGCAGTGTCGGACCCCCACGCAACGGAGTATGGCGGGACGACGGCAGTGTCGAGGGGAGCGAAGTCACCCCGCCGACGCTACCAGCGGGTGTCAGTCCGCAGTGTCGCCCCAGGGCGTCGCCGGCGGAAAGGCGAGGCCGGGCCGCTGCACGGCCAGACGCACCTCATCCCCGACGGCGGGCAGCTCCACCGTTGCCATGCGCATCCGCACGCTCGGGCCTCCCACCACCTCGCACGAGACCATGGCGTCGTGACCCGCGTACGAGATCGCGGTCACCCGGGCATCCGCACCGGCGGCGGCGTGCGCGAGCAGTTCCGGCCGCGGCATGATCCACTCCGGTCGGAGCATCAGACGCACCGGATCGCCGTCGGCGGGAGCGAACCCCACCGCGGAGGCCTCGACCGCGCCAAGCGCGCACATCACGCGTCCGCCGCGCCACCGCCCCTCGAGCTCGACGACATCGCCGACGAAGGAGGCGACCCAATCCGAGGCCGGGTGCTGATAGATCTCGGCGGGCGTGCCGAACTGTTCCAGGCGGCCCTCGCGCAGCACCGCCACCTTGTCGGCGAGCGTGAGCGCCTCCTCCTGGTCATGGGTGACCAGAAGCGAGGTCGTGCCCTGCGCGCGCAGCAGCTCGGCGACCTCGCGGCGGAGCCCCACGCGCAACTGGGTATCGAGGGCGGCGAAGGGCTCGTCGAGGAGCAGGAGCTCCGGGCGCGGCGCGAGCGCCCGCGCGAGTGACACGCGCTGCCCCTGCCCGCCGGAGAGCTGGTTGGGGGCGCGCCCCGTGAGACCGCCCAGGCCGACGAGCTCCGCAAGCTCGGCGATCCGCCGCTCTCGACTCGACGCCGCCCCGCGCCCGCGCGGCACCGCGAACCCGATGTTGTCGCCGACCGTGAGATGCGGAAACAGGGAGGCCTCCTGCGGCACCCAGCCGATGCCGCGCTTCTCGGGCGGAACCGTGCGACCGGGTCGGGAGAGCTCGCGCGACCCGATGCGGATCGAACCGGCCCCGATCGGCAGCAGCCCGGCGATGGCAAGCAGCAGGGTCGTCTTACCGCATCCGCTCGGGCCGAGCACGGCCACGAGATCGCCGCGGTCGATGCGCAGCGACACGTCGTCGACGGCGAGCGTCGACCCATGGGTCACGCTCACCCCGTCGATGACGAGATCGCTCACAGCTCCTCCTTGGCGACGGTGCGGACCCCGGAGAGCACGACCGCGGGGACGGCGGCCAGCAGCACGAGCATCGCGGCATACGGTGCGGCGGCGCCGTACTCGACGATCACGGTGCGGTTCCACAGTTCGGTGGCGAGCGTCGACACCCCGGTGGGGCGCAGCAGCAGCGTCGCGGGCAATTCTTTCATGGTCGCGATGGCCACGAGCAGGGCGCCGATGCCGACGCTCGGCAGCGCCATCGGCACCGTCACGCGCCACCAGGCGCGGATCGGCGAATCACCGAGGGTCCGGGCGACGGCGACCAGTCGCGGGGGCACATCCCCGAGACCCGCCCGCATGGTGCTGATCGCCTTGGGTGCGAACAGCACGGCGTAGGCGAACACCAGCACGACGACGCTCTGATAGAGCGTCGGAACGACCGCGAGCGCGAAGAACACGAGCGAAAGACCGACGACGATGCCGGGCAGGGCGTGGCCGAGGTAGCTCACCGACTCGAGCACCGTGACGAGGCGACCGCGGTAGCGGCTCGCGAGTGCCGCGACGGGGAGCGCGAGCAGCACCGCAAGCAGCGCCGCCCCCACCGCGACTCCCACGGTCGCACCGACCGCGGCGAGCAGTCGCGCCAGGTCGAGCTCGCGCAGGGTCTGCGCTTCGAGCAGGCGTGACAGCAGCCCGAGCATCGGCACCGCGACGCCAACGACCGGGGCCGCGGCGACGACCGGCAGCAGGGCGACGAGCACCCCGCGCCGCACGCTGCGGGGCGCGACCGCCCGGGCCGCCTGCCGCGGCAGCTGCCCGCGCGCGCCACGCTCCCCGACGACCACGAGCAGGGCGAGCACCACCAGCAGCAGCGCCAGCACCGCGGCCTGCGCCCGATCGAAACTCGCCGAATACGCCTGGTTGATGCCCCAGGTGAGCGTCGGGAATCGCATCATCGCGACCAGTCCGAAGTCGCTCAACGAGTACAGCGCGACGAGCAGCGAACCGGCGATCGCGGCAGGGCGCACCTGCGGCCAGGTCGCCACGAAGAACGCCCTGAGGGGCCCTCGGCCGAGCGTGCGGGCGACGCCCTCCAGATCGCCGGATGCCCCGCGCAGGGCTGCCGCGACCGGCAACGTCACGTACGGCACGGTGACGGCGGTCAGCAGGATCCAGCTCGGCAGGAATCCATTGATCGCTGGGAGCGTCACAAGCCAGCCGTAGCCCGCGAGGTAGGAGGGCACCGCGAGCGGCAGGGAGGAGACGAGCAGCCAGGTGCGGGGGAAGGGGACGCGCAGTCGACTCAGCACGACCGCGGTCGCGGTGCCGAGGACGAGTGCGGTCACCGTGACGGCCGCGGCGAGCCCCACCGAGTTGGCCGCATACTCAAGGACGCGCGGGCGGGCCAGAATGTCGAGCATCGTCTCGATGCCGCCGCCTGCGGCTCGCACCACGAGGTAGACGAGCGGAATGGCGGCGGCCGCCGCGGCGATGCCTGCCGCGAGTACGAGCGGCACCGGCGGCCGGGCCGGACCTGCGGGCGCGGTCGCGAGAGCCGTCCGCGGGGGCGGCTCGACGGCTTCCGGCGCGATGATCATCGCTCTATTGCACCATTCCCGAGTGTGGCGCGCGGCGGCGAGGATGCGGGACGCCCCGCCGCCTCGCCGCTCGCGCGACCGTGTCGCTAGATGAGGCCGTAGCGCGCGAGCAGCTCCTGCGTCGTCGACAGGTCGTCGAGGTCGCTCAGATCGAGCTCGGGGTTGACGAGCGAGTCGAGGGCCGGAAGCCCCTCGGGGGCGGCAACGCCGGGCAGCAAGGGGTACTCGAAGGTCTGCTCGACGAAGTAGGCCTGCGCCTCCTCGGCGACCAGGAACCGCACGAACTCGAGCGCGTCGGCGTCGCCGGCCGCCCCGCTGAGGATGCCCGCGCCGGTGACGTTGACGACCGAACCGGCATCGCCGGCCTCGAGGAACTTCAGCTGCGCGCGCATGTTGTCGGCGCCGACCTCGGCGGCCTGACGGAACCAGTAGTAGTGGTTGATCAGCCCGACGTCGAGCGCACCTTCGTTAACCGCGGTGAGGGTCGCGGTGTTGTTCTCGAAGATCTGGAGGTCGTTATCGGCGAGAGCTTCGACCCACTCCTCGGCGGCCTGCTCGCCCTCCAGGACGCGCAGGGCGGTGACGAAGGACTGGAAGCTCGCGTTCCCCGGCGGCAGACCCAGGCGGCCCGCCCACTCGGGCTCGACGTAGTCGAGGACGGTGTCGGGCAGCTCCTCCGCGGTGAGCTCCTCGCCGTCGTAGACGACGACGCGCGCGCGTCCCGTGATGCCGACCCAGCTGTCATCGGTCGAGGTGAATCCCGCCGGAACCGCGTCGGTGATGTCGTCGGGCAGCGTGGCGAACAGGCCGACCTGGCTGAGGGCGCCGAGCGCGCCGGCATCCTGTGACAGGAAGACCTGCGCGGGGCTCGCCTCCCCCTCTTCGAGCAGCAGCGCGCCGAGTTCGGCGGTGTTGCCGTAACGCACGTCGACCTCGATGCCGGACTGCTCCTCGAACAGGTCGATGAGCGGCTGGATCAGTTCTTCGTCGCGCCCGGAGTACAGCGTGAAAGCACCGTCCGCGGTGAGCTCGTCGGTCGGGTCGGTGCTGGGCGATGCCGAGCACCCGGCGAGGAGCGCCGCGCTGGCGGTGAGGGCGAGCAGGGGAAGGAAACGCGAAGATCGCATGGGGATGTGGACTCCAGGAGAGAGCAGGGAAGCGGAACCGTCGCCATTGACAGAGGTTAGGTTAGGCTAACTTCACTTCTGACGCCAGTCGTGCCTTGCTCACGGACGAGAGAGCTCGCCCAGCACCGCCTCGAGTTGATCGACCGCCCACTCCAGATCGGCGCTCTCGATCACGATCGGCGGCGCGAACCGAATCGTCGAGCCGTGGGTGTCCTTCGCCAGCACTCCGCGGTCGAGAAGCAGCTCGCACACCCGTCGGCCGGTCGCCAGCGTCGGATCGATATCGACCCCGGCCCACAGCCCCGCGGCACGCACGGCGACAACGCCGTGCCCGATCAGCGCGCGAAGCCGCGCCTCGAGCACCGCACCGAGCTCGCGCGCGCGCAACTGCATCTCGCCCGACTCCAGCAGTTCGACCACGGCATGCCCCACGGCGGCGGCCAGAGGGTTGCCGCCGAAGGTCGACCCGTGCTCGCCGGGGCGCAGCACCCCGAGCACGTCACGATCCGCGACCACCGCGCTCACCGGGACGATCCCCGCACCGAGCGCCTTGCCGAGCAGATACATGTCCGGCACGACGCCGACATTGTCGCACTGGAACGTCGCCCCCGTGCGGCCCAGGCCCGACTGGATCTCGTCGGCGATGAACAGCACGTTGCGCTCCCGCGTCACCCGCCGCACCTCGGGCAGGTACTCGGCGGGTGGGATCACGATCCCCGCCTCACCCTGGATCGGCTCCACCAACACCGCCACGGTGGTCTCGTCGATCGCCGCGGCGAGCGCCTCCGCATCCCCATAGGGCACGCTCACGAAGCCTGGCGTGTACGGACCGAAGTCGGCCCGCGCCTCCGCGTCGTTGGAGAAGCTGATGATCGTGGTGGTGCGGCCATGGAAGTTGCCGTCTGCCACGATGATCGTCGCCCGGTCGTGCGGCACACCCTTCACGCGATACCCCCAGGCGCGTGCCACCTTGATGGCGCTCTCCACCGCCTCGGCGCCGGTGTTCATCGGCAGCACCATGTCTTTGTGCGCCAGCCGTGCCAGCGCCTCGAGGAACGGCCCCAGCCGGTCGTTGTGGAAGGCGCGGCTGGTCAGCGTGATCCGGTCCAGCTGCTCCTTCGCCACCGCGACGAGCCCCGGATGCGAGTGCCCGAAGTTGACGGCCGAATAGGCGGCGAGACAGTCGAGGTAGCGGCGCCCCTCGACATCGGTCAGCCACGCCCCCTCCCCCTTCGCGATCACGACCGGAAGCGGGTGGTAGTTGTGCGCCCCGAACTCCTCCACCTGGTCGAGGAGACCGCGCGAGTCGAGCGCGGTCATCGGCGCAGTTCCAAGGTGCAGCACTTGACGCCGCCGCCGCCGAGCAGCAACTCCGACAGGTCGACCGGATGCGGGACGAACCCGCGCTCCCGCAGTTGCCGCCCGAAGTCCTCGGCCCGCGCGGCGATCACCACGTTGCGCCCATCGCTGAAGCTGTTCAGCCCGAGCACCGCGGCATCCTCGTCGGTGACGTGGATGGCGTCGGGGAAACGCTCCTCGAGGATCGCCCGGCTCTCGGCGTCGAACGCGGTCGGAAGGTAAGCGACGCTTCCCGGTCCTCCGTTCGAGTCGAGCACCGCGAACGCTGTGTCCAGGTGGTAGAAACTCGGGTCGACCAGGCGCAGCGTGACGACCTCACGATCGAAGATGCGGCGGAGCTCATCGTGGCTCGCGGTATCGCTGCGGAATCCGGTGCCGGCGAAGATGGTGTCACCGACCAACAGGAAGTCGCCTTCGCCCTCATTGGTCGACACCGGCTCCCGCGGTTCGAAGCCGTTGGCGGCGAACCAGTCCAGGTAGGCGGGGCCTTCGGGTCCGCGCTCGGCGTACTGGAACCGTGCCCCGTAGGCGATGCCGTCGAGGGTGAACCCGCCGTTGGCCGCGTAGACCATGTCCGGCAGGCCCTCGACGGGGTCGATCAGGTGCACGTCGAAGCCGAGCTCGCGGTAGATCCGGGAGAGCTCCTCCCACTGCCGCACGGCGAGGCTCGTGTCGGTGGGCTGCTCCGGATGCATCCACGGGTTGATCCGGTAGCTGACCGTGAAGAACTCGGGTCGGCACATGAGCACGGTGCGACGCGTCGCAACGCGTTCCGGGGCACGTGAGGCGGCGTCAGTCATGGTCATGCTCTCCAGTGTTGCACGCACACTTCCGATGTAATCGGCCAGCGTGCGCATGTTTTCGCCGTGATTGGTGGCTTTGACGCACGTTTTCCGCGTACGATCGGGGCGTGGACAACCTCGACTACGGAATTCTCGACCTGCTACGTCACAACTCGCGCGCCGGATACGGCGAAATCGGCGACCGAATCGGCCTCTCCGCCTCCGCGGTGAAACGGCGCGTCGATCGCCTCGTCGCCGACGGCGTCATCCGCGCCTTCACAATCCAGGTCGACCCGAAGGTCGATGGCCTCGCGACCGAAGCCTGGGTCGAGCTGTTCTGCCGCGGCACCGTCGCCCCCGACGAGCTGAAACGCATCCTGCAAGGGGTACCCGAGGTCGTCGACGCCAGCACCGTCACCGGCGAAGCGGATGCGGTGGTGCTGCTGCGCTCGCGCGACATCCCCTCGCTCGAGGATGCCCTCGAAAAGGTGCGCGTCGCCCCCAGCGTCGACCACACGCGCAGCGCGATCGTGCTCAGCCGGCTCATCCACCGCAACTACGACTGAACGCGAGAGCCGCGGTCCCGCTCAACGCTGAGCGGGACCGCGGCATGGTCGGTCGCGGCTGACTAGGCCGCCACCATCCCCCGTGCGCGGGGAGTCGCGGCGATCGGGTCGACCAGGTAGCGCGAGTACGCCGCAATCGTGAGGAAGGTCGGGAACTCCTCCCCCAGCGTCACCTCGCGGAACAGCTCCGCCGCATCATCGATGCGCGAACCCTCGCCGCCGCGCTCGGCGACCTCACGCGCGAGCAGGTTCTCGACCAGCTCCGCCGTCACGCGCGTGCCCTCCGCCGTCACGACGCCCTGGCGAATCCACTGCCAGAGCTGCGATCGGCTGATCTCCGCGGTGGCGGCATCCTCCATCAGGTCGTCGATCGCGGCCGCGCCGATCCCGCGCAGCCAGCTGTCCAGATAGCGCAGCGCGATCGACACGTTGGCGGCGAGTCCCGCATCCGTCACTTGGCCGTCGATGTCGAGATCGGTCAGCTGCGCCGCCGTCACATGCACCTCTTCGCGCAGGCGGTCCAGCTGGTTCGGCCGTTCGCCGAGCACCGCGTCGAACTCGGCGCGCGCCGTCGGAATCAGGTCCGGATGCGCCACCCACGTGCCGTCGAAGCCGTCGCCGGCCTCGCGGCGCTTATCGGCCTGCACGGCCGCGAGCGCGCGCTCGGTCACCTCCGGATCGCGACGGTTCGGGATGAACGCGCTCATGCCGCCGATCGCGTGCGCGCCCCGCTTGTGGCAGGTCTGCACGAGCAACTCGGTGTAGGCGCGCATGAACGGGACCGTCATCGTGATCTCCTTGCGGTCGGGGAGCGTGAAGCGCGCCCCGCGTCCGCGGAAGTTCTTGATGATGCTGAAAATGTAGTCCCAGCGCCCCGCGTTGAGTCCCGCGCAGTGCTCGCGCAGCTCGTACAGAATCTCGTCCATCTCGAAGGCGGCCGTGATGGTCTCGATCAGCACCGTGGCACGGATCGTGCCGTGCGGGATGCCGATCGCGTTCTCGCTGAACGTGAAGACGTCATCCCACAGCCGCGCCTCGAGGTGGTTCTCGAGCTTCGGCAGGTAGAAGTACGGCCCGGCGCCGCGCGCGATCAGCTCCTGCGCGTTGTGGAAGAAGTACAGCCCGAAGTCGACGAGCGAGGCGCTCGCGGGCGAGGCGATCCCCGCCTGATCGGTGTAGCGCAGATGCTTCTCCACCAGGTGCCAGCCGCGCGGGCGGAACACGATCGTCGGCGTCTCCTCCCCGAGCGTGTAGCTCTTGCCCTCGGGCGAGGTGAAGTCGATCTGGCGACGGATCGCGTCGAACAGATTCTGCTGACCGCCGATGACGTTCGCCCAGGTGGGGCTCAGCGCATCCTCGTGGTCGGCGAGCCACACCTTGGCGCCCGAATTCATCGCGTTGATGGTCATCTTGCGGTCGGTCGGGCCAGTGATCTCAACGCGACGGTCCTCAAGGCCGGGACCGGCGCCGGCGACGCGCCACTCGCTGTTCTCGCGGACCGACTTGGTCTCGTCGAGGAAGCGCAGGTTGCGTCCATTGTCGATTGCGTGACGGAACAGCATCCGCCCCGAGAGCCGCTCCTGGCGGCGTCCGGCGAAGATGTCGTGCAGTCGGGTGAGGAAGCGCAGCGCTTCCGGCGTGAGGATGCGTGCGGTGCTCTCGTCCTGAGGACCGAGCACCTCCATCCGGATCGGGTGAGTCATGATCGTCTCCTTGTCGTGCCTGGTGTCTCGTGTCCTAGTGGAATTGCGCAGACTCGGTGGAGCCGACGAGCGCGAGAGTGGCACTGTCCGGGTTGAGGGCAGTGGAGATCCGGTCGAAGTACCCGGTTCCCACCTCGCGCTGGTGCTTGGTCGCGGTGTATCCGCGGGATTCGGCGGCGAATTCCGCCTCCTGCAACTCGACGTAGGCGCTCATGTGCCGCGTCGAGTAGCCCTGGGCCAGTTCGAACATCCCGTGGTTCAGGGAGTGGAAACCGGCAAGCGTGATGAATTGGAAGGCGTATCCCATGGCCGACAGCTCGCGCTGGAACTTCGCGATGGTGTCGTCGTCGAGGTGGCGCTTCCAGTTGAAGCTCGGCGAGCAGTTGTAGGCGAGCTTCTGGCCGGGGAACTCGGCGTGGATGCTCTCGGCAAAGGTGCGCGCCAGCTCCAGGTCGGGCTCGCTCGACTCCACCCACAACAGGTCGGCGTACGGGGCGTAGGCGTGACCGCGAGCGAGCACCGGACCGATGCCGTTCTCGACCTCGTAGAAGCCTTCGCTCGTGCGGCCGCCGGAGAGGAACGGGCGGTCCCGCTCATCCACGTCGCTCGTGAGGAGCGTCGCCGCGAGCGAGTCGGTGCGCGCGATGACGATCGTCGGCACGTCGGCCACGTCGGCGGCGAGACGCGCGGCGTTGAGGGTGCGGATGTGCTGCCCGGTCGGGATCAGCACCTTGCCGCCCATGTGCCCGCACTTCTTCTCGCTCGCGAGCTGGTCCTCCCAGTGCACGCCCGCCGCCCCGGCCTCGATCATCGAGTGCATGAGTTCGTAGGCGTTGAGCGGGCCGCCGAAGCCGGCCTCGGCGTCGGCGACGATCGGCACCATCCAGTCGCGAGAGGCGTCGCCCTCCGAGAACTCGATTTGCGCCGAGCGCTGCAGGGCGTTGTTGATGCGCCGCACGACCGCGGGCACCGAGTTGGCGGGGTAGAGGCTCTGGTCGGGGTAGGTCTGGCCCGAGAGGTTGGCGTCGCCCGCCACCTGCCAGCCCGAGAGGTAAATCGCCTTGAGCCCGGCACGCACCTGCTGCACGGCCTGGTTGCCGGTGAGGGCTCCCAGCGCGGCCACCCACTCGTCGGGGTTCTCGCTGTTGGCCTCGATGAGCTCCCACAGGTTCTCGGCTCCGCGCCGCGCGAGGGTGCGCTCTTCTCGGACCGGACCGCGCAGGGCGATGACGTCGTCGGCGGTGTAGTCGCGGCGGATGTTCGCCCACCGCGGGTTGGTGTCCCAGTCGTGCTGCAGTTCGGCGGCGGTCTGTGTCTGGTCGCCGGGACGCGCGGGGTTGGTGGTCATGGACTGCTCCTTTGCTGAAGTCGTGTCTCGACTGTGCGCCCGCCGCAACGCGAACTTCTCGCTCTGGCAGCCAGAAATACCCGAATATTTCTGATGCAAAGAACAATCGGACCTGGGATGCTGTCGGAATGGCCCCACTCGACGCCACCGCCCTCGACGATGAAGACATGCTCGATCCGCTCACCATCGGCCGCCGCATCCGACAGCTGCGCACCGACCGCGGGATGACGCTGGAAGTCCTCGCGCAGGCGATCGGCCGCGCGCCGTCACAGGTCTCCGTCATCGAAAACGGCAAACGCGAACTCAAGGTGGGCGAACTGCAGCGTTTCGCGCGCATCCTCGAGGTCGGCCTCGACGACCTGCTCTCCCCCGAGCCGCCCACCTCGCGAGACGCCCTCGAGATCGCGCTCGAACGGGCGGGGCGCGGCCCCATCTTCTCCTCGCTCGAGCTACCGCCCGTTCCCGTGCGCAAAGGGCTCAGCGACGAGGCGATCGCCACCATCCTGCGGCTGCACGACGAGCTCGAGCGCCTGCACCGGCAGCGCGCCGCCACCCCCGAGGAGGCGCGACGGGCGAACGCCGAGCTCCGCGCCGAACAGCGCCGTCGCGGCAACCACTTCCCCGAGTTGGAGCAGACCGCGCGCGAGCTGCTGGCCGCCGTCGGGCACACCGGCGGTCCGCTCTCACAGCGCGTCGCCTCCGAACTCGCCGCGCACCTCGGGTTCTCGCTGCACTACGTGCCCGACCTTCCCGCCTCCACCCGCAGCGTCACCGATAAGGAGAACGGGCGCATCTACCTGCCGGTGCGCCACGGCGACACCGATCCGCGCACGACCCTGCTGCAGGCACTCGCGGCGCACGTGCTCGACAAGAAGGAGCCGCACGACTACGCCGAGCTGCTGCGCCAGCGGGTCGAGACCAACTACCTCGCGGGCGCGCTGCTGATCCCCGAGGCGAGCGCCGTCGCGTTCCTCACGACCGCCAAACAGGCGCGCGAACTGAGCATCGAAGACCTGCGGGATGCCTTCGCCGTCAGCTACGAGACCGCCGCCCACCGCTTCACCAACCTCGCCACCGAGCACCTGGGACTGCCGGTGCACTTCCTCAAAGTGCACTCCAGCGGCACCATCTCGAAGGCCTACGAGAACGACGGCGCCGCGTTCCCGACGGATGCGCTCGGCGCGATCGACGGGCAGATCGTCTGCCGCTGGTGGAGTGCGCGCCAGGTGTTCGAGGTCGCCGACCGGCTGAGCCCCTTCCACCAGTACACCGACAAGCCCGCCGGGACCTATTGGTGCAGTTCGAGCATCCAATCGACCGCTGCCGGCGACTTCTCGGTGAGCGTGGGCACCCCGTTCGCGCACGTCAAGTGGTTCCGCGGGCGCGACACGCAACGCCGCCTGCGCTCGACCTGCCCCGACCCGTCCTGCTGCCGGCGGCCGCCCGCCCAGCTGTCGCAGCGCTGGGCCGAGAAAGCGTGGCCGAGCGCGCGGCTGAACGCCTCACTGCTCGCGGCCATGCCGACCGGAACCTTCACCGGCGTCGACACCACCGCGGTGTACGAGTTCCTCGAGAAGCACTCCGGGGGTCGCGCGTGAACATCACCATCGACGCCGAGGCGGCCGAGGCTCCCTTCGAGCAGGTGCGACGCCAGATACGGGATGCGGCACGCGACGGCGCGCTGGCCGCCGGATCCAAGCTCCCCACGGTGCGCGCCCTCGCCGAACAGCTCGGACTGGCGGTCAACACGGTCGCCCGCGCCTACCGCGAACTCGAGTCCGACGGCATCATCGAGACCCGCGGACGCAGCGGCTCGTTCGTCGCTTTCTCCGCGGATGCCGCCGAACGCGCCCTCCAGCAGGCGGCCGCCGACTACGCGGCCCGCGCCCGCACCCTCGGCGCCGACCCCTCCGCCGCCCTCGCGGCCGCCCGCGCCGCCCTCGACGCCTAGCCCCGCGCACCCACACCCCCGCGCACCCCCGCGCACCCCCGCACCCGCGCACCCCCGCACCACCACCACATCCCGCGAGCGGTGCCAAACGTCGGATCCGCAGGCCCAAGACCGCACTATTCGCACCGCTCGCGCGGGTCGCGCACGCACCACCCCGCGCCCCCGCGCGCCACACCCCGCGCGCGCCCCCGCGCCCCACCCCCGCGCACCACGCACCGGCCGCGCACCACCCCGCCCGCGCCTCCCACATCCCGCGAGCGGTGCCAAACGTCGGATGCGCAGGCCCAAGATCGCATTATTCGCACCGCTCGCGCGGGTCACGCAAGCGCCACGCCGCACCCGTGCACCCCCGCACCCCCCGCGCGCCACCCCGCACGCCGTACGCGCATCCCACGCCCGGCGAGCGGTGCCAAACGTTGGATGCGCGTGCCCAAGATCGCACTTTTCGCACCGCTCGCGGGGGTGCGCGCGCGGCAGCGCGGCGCAGCGCGGCGCGGCGCAGCGGGCGGCGGCGCAGCGCGGCGC
>NZ_CAJQNT010000036.1 GCF_905479755.1 uncultured Schumannella sp.
CCGCGATGATTCGCGCCACGGGGCTCGCCGCCGGCACCGGCCTGTCTGCCGGCGGTGTCGATGGCGGCGGGTTCTGGGAGGGCAAGACCAGAGCCGCTTTGCAAGCGCTCCTGCACGCCGCAGCGATCGACCACCGGCCACCGGCCGAGTTGTTCCGCTGGACCCTCGACCCCACCGCGGCCGCCGATGCCGTGGCGATTCTGACCGGCTCACCGCTGGCGGCGACCGGCTGGGCCGAGTCCCTGGAAGCGATGATCGACTCCGACCCCCGCACCCGCGACTCCATCTGGCAAGGCGTGTCCCTCGCCCTAGGATCGCTGGCCGACCCCAGGGTGCTCGATACCGTATCGCCGGGTCCCGGTGAAGGCTTCGATCCCGAGCACTTCATCCAGAACAAGGGCACTCTGTTCCTGCTGGCTACCGGGTCCGGCGCGGGAGCCAGCGCCACCCTCGTGGCCGCGCTCGTGGAAGACCTGATCGAGACCGCCCGCCGTCTGGCGGCGCGCTCACCCGGTGCCCGGCTCGACCCGCCGATGTTGCTGGCCCTGGACGAGATAGCCAACCTGTCGCCGCTGCCGTCGTTGCCGACCCTCATGGCCGAAGGCGGCGGCTCAGGCATCACCACCATGCCGGTGCTCCAGTCGCTCGCGCAAGCACGGGACAAGTGGAACGAGCACCAGGCTGGCGCGATCTGGGACGCCTCGATAGTCAAGGTGATCCTCGGTGGCGCGTCCAACAGCCGCGAGCTGCAAGACCTGAGCGCGCTCGTCGGCGAACGCGACGAGTACACCGACTCGGTGACCCTCGGCGACCACGGCACCCGCTCCAACCAGCGCTCCGTCCGCCGCGTCCCGGTCTTCCCGCCCGACCGCATCCGCCGGCTCCCGTTCGGCACCGGGATCGTGCTGCTGCGCTCCGCACCGCCGATCGTCACCGACCTGTACCCCTGGCCGAAACGACCCGACGCATCGCAGCTCACCGCCGACCGCGCCGAGATAGAGGCCCTGCTGCGCCGTCCCCACGCGTGAGCACCGCCAGTCGTCCCGTGGTTCACCTCGCTGCCATAGCGAGCCCCCGGCATGGCCGTGGGCGTGTGAGCAGACAGGAGCACAGCATGTCCCATGCACCCGACGACGCGAGCGCGAGCGAGGTTTCCGACCCGGAGCTGGACGATATGGACGACGGGTACGGCGACCCGCTGATCGCGGAACCTCCGCACCCGATCAACTGGAACCTGCTGAACGCCGACGACGCCGAGATCGAGTGGCTGGAACTCAACAGATGGGTGGACTGGCTCCGGCACACCTACGGCCTCCCTGCGGCCGTGATCCCGCCGGCTTGGCACAAGCACCCCGAGCTGATGTGGGAACTATCCGCGCTGCACCTGCACTGGCTCTGCGCTTACGACCCCGAGCAGAACGGGTCCGCCCCGATCGGCTGGCACCGCGACTTCGCAGATGCCCGCCAGCGGCTCCGCGAGTGGGTGGCAGCGTCGGGCACCAAGCTCGACCACGACCGGCCCACGAGACAAACCGTCTGGCCCGGCGAGGAACCCGCCGCCCCGATCGAGGACATCCCGATCATCGACCGCGACGCCGAGTTCGTGGAGTTCGTCATGGCCGACGTCCAGGCCCGCCGCGAAGCCGAGGACGCCTTCTACCGCGACTTCGACCCCGAAACCGGAGAAGTGTCGTGAGCCGCGACGAGATGCTGGTGGTGTCGCCGCTGATGCACAGCCGGGAGGTCGCCGCGTATCTGAAGGTGTCCGAATCCACGCTCTCGCGGTGGCGGTCAGCCGGATCGGGCCCGCCGTTCCTGCGCCTGGGCGGGATCGCCCGGTATCGGCTCGATGCCGTGGACCGCTGGCTGGGTGAGCTGGAACATAACCATGCCCCGCAGGGCTGAGCCCCAGCCGACCGCTGAGCCCAAGCCGGTGCCACCGATCGGGGTGAAGGTCTCCACCGATATGGAGCGCCGCTCCTACGGCATCCGCGCACGTGCCCGGTGGACGGACCCGACCACCAAACGACGTGTGATCCGCTCCGAGATCGTGCGGGACGAGGCGGCGGCACACGAGTTCTTCGACCAGCTCCGCAGTTCCTCGACCAAGGGCATGGACGTGTCCCTGACGCTGCTGGAGTTCGTCACCTCCATCGGCGACAGGTGGGCGCGGGGCCTGGACCCGACCTCCACGGCCGACACCTACGGACACGGGCTGAGACTGCGTGTGCTGCCCGCGCTCGGACACCTGCCCGTCACCCAGATCACCGCCGGGATCATCGACCGCACCATCGACGAGTGGGAGAAGCGGCACGGCGCGTCCACGATCAAGAACACCATCGCGCCGCTGGTGCGAGTGCTGGACGAGGCAGTGCGCGACGGGCTGCTGACCATCAACCCCGCCAAGAACCGTGCCAAGCGGAGCCTGAACCGCAACGCCTTCCGCGGACAACCAGCCGAGCAATCCTCCCCGCGATCCCATGCGATCCCGGATATGAAGACGCTCAACCGGCTCGCCACGGCCTGCGGCAAGGTCCACCAGTCCTACAGCGACTTCGTGATGATCGCCGCGCTACTGGCCGCACGGTCCTCGGAGGTATCCGGGTTGCAGGTCGGGGACATCGAGTTCGGCAAGAACCTCGTCGTGATCCGCAGACAGGTCTTCCCCGGCAAGGGAGGTCTGGTCACCAAGCCGACCAAGAGCCGCAAGGAGCGCCGAGTGCCGATCCTCGAACCGCTCCGTCCCGTCCTGGAACGCCTCACCGAAGACAAGGAGCCCGAGGATCAACTGCTCGTCGGTCCGAAGGGCGGCATCCTCACCACCGCGACCGTCCGCGACGCCACGAACTGGGACGGCATCGTCGCGAGGCTCGGACTGCCCGACCTCACCCGGCACGGACTCCGCCACACCGGAGCAACCTGGATGGCCGACGCCGGCGTCCCGCTGCACGTCCTCCAGGACATCCTTGGACACGCTTCAATGGAAACCACCCGCGGCTACCTCCACCCCGACGACCGCCACCTTGCTTCCGCCGCCGAGCAGGCCAACGCCTTCCTCTCCGACGCCGGACAGCGCAAACATTCGCACCGCAGCAGCCCGGCGACCAGGAGCCTGTGATGCGCTGCGGAGCGCGCTGGTGTGCCCCGCAGACGTTCTGGTCCCCTTTTGGTCCCCTTATCCACAAGGAAGGGGTTCGAGGCGGTCACCCGTCTCCAACCGGGCTGTCGGCACCCCGGCGTGGGGGACCAGAGGGGGACCACGGAAACGACTCTCCGACACGACGAAGCCCCGGTGAGAAACCTGCTCTCACCAGGGCTTTTGCGTCGGGATGACAGGATTTGAACCTGCGACCCCCTGACCCCCAGTCAGGTGCGCTACCAAGCTGCGCCACATCCCGTTGTTCACTTTTCAGGCTGAAACAGCCGCTCACCCACTTAACCCCCAGTCAAGTGCGCTACCAAGCTGCGCCACAGCCCGTGGCTTGCGCGCTCCGCGATGCGGAAGGCACGGTGGACAACTCTACCGTGTCTCGCCGTCCAGATACGACCAGCGACCACGCTCGTCGCGGGCGAAACGGCTGCGCTCGTGGAGCAGTCCCGCGGTGCCGTCCGGGTCGCGGTACGAGGCCCGGAACTCGACGATGCCGTCGGCATCGTCGGCGGTGCCGGCCAGCGCATCCACGATCTGGAGGCGGCGCCAGGTGACGCCGTCATCCAGGTCGAGTTCGGCGGGACGGGTCGACGGATGCCAGCTCGCCTACAGGTAGTCGGCGCGCCCGCGCGCGAAGGCGCTGAACCGCGACCGCATCAGCTGCTCGGCCGTCTCGGCCGCCGCGCCCGCGTGCAGTGGGCCGCAGCACGACCCGTACTCGCGCCCCGAGCCGCAGGGGCACAGCCCCGACTCGGATGCGCTCACGACACCGCCGCGAGACGCTCCGGCACGCGCGCGTCGTGGGCCGCCAGCACGACCAGCCCCGGAAGCGCCGCCTCGAGCGCCACAATCTTGCGAGCCGTCGCCAGCTGAACGTCGCGCGCACCCGTGTCGGGCACCACGCCCTTCGCCAGCAGATCCGGGTTGTAGGTCACGTCGCCCACGAGCAGCATCGGCGCCGCGCCCTCGCCGCGCACCAGCAGACTCATCGACCCCGCCGAGTGCCCGGGGGTCGGCAACAACAGCAGGGATCCGTCGCCGAAGACGTCGAAGCTCGCACCGAATGCGGCGAGCGCCGGCTCGTCGTTCGGCTCGAACACGACCGGGGTGAAGTCGACGCCGTCGACCTTGATGTGTTCGGCGAGCACTCCGTGCATCTCGGGCGCCTTCTCGTCGAGCAGCGCCAACTCGTCGGCGCTCACCAGAATTTTCTTGCCCGCGAGCTCGGCGACGTTGCCCGCGTGGTCCTGATGCACGTGCGAAATCGCCACCACGTCGATCTTGTCGACCGAGGTGCCCGCAGCGTTGAGCTGCGCAGGAAGGCTCTGCTCGGCGCTCACCCGGAACTCCGCCTGACGCCGGAACACCAGCCCCACGAGGCCCCCCGGGTAGTAGTCCGGGTCGGCCAACGAGGTCGCCGACTGGCCGGTGTCGAAGAGCAGCGTGCCGCGTTCGTGCTCGACCAGGAAGCCGTACACCGGCATCCACGGGGCCCAGGTGCGGGAGGTGAGCGTCCACCACAGCATCGGGGTGCCGGTGCCGGCGATGTTCTTCGGGCGGACGCGGACCTCGCCGAGGGTGAGGGGACGGATGCGTGGGGGTGTGGTCATGACGACAGTTTGGCGGGTGCGGGCTTCGGGTGGGTTCCGATACGCCGCCAGGGGCGGCTACTCAAGCGGCGAGGAGCTACGGGCCGCGGTAGATATCCAGCACCGTGGGGGCATCCTCGGGGACGTGGACTACCGCGATCTCGTCGCCGGACTGCACGCGGCCCGGGCGGACCACCTTGAAGTAGGCGCCGAGGCGACGGGCGTCGGAGAAGCGCTTCACCCATCCGCGGTCTTCCTCGCCCATCCAGCGGGCGAAGGTCATGCACGGCGTGCGCGGGCCGGTCACCTCCAGCTCGACGGCACCCTCCCCCGCGCCGATGCGCCAGCGGGTGCCGACGACGGCGTTCGAGACCTCGAGCCCCTCGACGCGCAGGTTCTCACCGAACAGCCCGGGAGGGATCTCGCGCCCGAGCTGCTCCTCCCACCACTCGGCGTCTTCCACTGCGTAGGCGTAGACCGCTCTCTCATCGCCGCCGTGGTGTTTGCGGTCGGCCTGCAGGTCGGCGTACAGGCCGCGCGCGCCCACCTTCACCGGACCGTCGACCGCGCGCTTGTCGATCGTGGTCGTGCCGACCGTTCCCGCATCCGGGTGCAGCGACGAAACAACGCAGGCGGCGAGGAGGCGTCCCATGCCACGAGAGTACGGGAGCCGGAGCCCGCCCGGCGAGCGCTACTCGGTGACGATCGGGATGCCGGTGGCGTCGGAGGCGTCCTGCACCGATCCGGCGTTCACCGCATCCGTGATGCCGAGGGCGGCGAGGCGTTCGATCGCGGTGCCCGCGCGGTTGCCGGAGCGGCAGTAGACGACGTAGGAGGCATCCGGGTCGAGTTCCGCGGCGAGCGCGTCGAATTCGGCCGACTGCACGTCGAGCAGCAGCGCGCCCTCCAGGTGGCCGGTCGCGAACTCTTCGGGGGTGCGCACGTCGATGATCACGGTGTCGGCGGCAACTTCGATCGGCTCCGCGGGCGTGCAACCGGTGAGAGTCAAGGCGAGGCCGAGCGTGATCAGGGCGAGGAACTTCTTCATGGGGTCTCTTTCGGGGTGGAGAGCAGGTTGGGGAACAGGGGTCGGCAGTCGAGGCACACCTCGCCGGGGTCGCCGGCGTCGACGAGTCCGGCGAGCACCGCGGCCTGGCGGCGTTCGGCGTGGCGGAGGGCGGCGCGCTCGCGGCGCAGCCGGTCGTAGAGCCCCACACCGAGCACGATGAGACTTGCGACGGCGAGCACCGGTTGGGCGACGCCGGTCACGAGGCTCGCCTCGCCCGCGTCGGTGCCGAGCCCCAGCAGCACGCTGCCGATGAGCGGCCCGCGCAGGTCGCAGACGGTCGCCTCGGCTCCCACCGGCGGACGCAGAAAAGTCGCGAACGTGGCTCCGGCGAGCAGGCTACCGATCACGAGCGCGATGGCTGTGGGGACGGTGACGTCGAGCGTCGACACACCTGCGACGAACACGATCTGCCCGGTCGCGCTCACCAGGACGGCGAGCGTCAGGAACGAGGCGAGCACCGCGACGGCAACCCGGGCCGGACGCAGGAGCGGAACGACGAGCTGTCGCACTTCGCTCGCGCGGGTCGACTCGGTGACAGGCATGGGCTCACTATACCCCAGGGGGTATGCGTGGTGGACGACTGGGTTTCGATACGTCGCCGAAGGCGACTACTCAACCCGCAGAACCTTGCGGTTTCGATACGGCCTTCGGCCTACTCAACCGGCACCTCGCGCGAGGGGTCCCAGGAGCGGGTCCAGCCGAGTTCGTCAAAGAGTCGGTCGAGCACGATTGCGGTGAAACCCCAGACAAACACCTCCCCGACCGTGAAGGCGGGGGTGCGCGGACGCCGCTGGCCACGGATCGAGGCGACGCTTGCCCGGTTCTCGGGCGCCAGCAGGTCGGCCACCGGCACCCGGAACACCTCCACCGCCTCGCGTTCGTCGACCGCCGCCACGCGCGAGGGGCGCGTCCACCAGCCGAGCACCGGGGTCACCAGGTTGTTGCTCACCACGAGCGGCACCTCGGGCAGCTCCCCCAAGAGGTCAACACCCGCCGGATCGAGCCCGGTCTCTTCCACCGCCTCGCGCAGTGCCGCCGCCGCCGGGCTCGCATCGCCCGCGTCGATGCCGCCGCCCGGAAACGCGACCTGCCCGGCGTGGTGGCGCATCCGCCCCGCGCGCCGCTGCAGCAGCACATCGAGTTCCGGGGCGACGCCGTCGGCCGCGGTCGCCGGGGTCGCGTCGAGCACCCCGAACAGGATCAGCACGGCCGCGCGGCGCGCCCGGTCAGGATCAGGGAACCGGAACCGGTCATCAATCGACCACTGCGGGGCGCGGGCGACCAGCTCCTCCAGTTGCGCGCGCGCCGAGGCCGGCGTGGCGGCCGAGGATGCGGTCATGGCTCAGTGCGACTCGTGGGCCGTCGCCGTGCCGGAGGCCTCGGCCACCGCCGCCTCGGTCGCGACCCAGGCGAGCATCGCGCACTTCACGCGCTGCGAATACTTCGAGACGCCGGAGAGCGCGGCGATGTCACCGAACTCCTCCTCGTCGAGGGTGAGCGTGCCGCGCGAGCGCAGCACCTCACGAAATCTGTCGATCCTCGACTGCAGGTCGCCGAGCTCCACCGGTGCGTCCTCGTCGATGAGCGCCGCAAACATCGACGCCGAGGCCTGCGAGATGGTGCAGCCGTGGCCCTCCCAGCGCAGGCCCGCCAGGTGCGTGCCGTCGGCGTCGAGCGTGACGCGCACCGTCACCTCGTCGCCGCACACCGGGTTGTACTGGTGCGACTCGCCCTCGCTCGCCGCCTTCTCACCTGCGAAGCCGCGCCCGTGCGGGGTCTTCGAGTGATCCAGAATCAGCTGCTGGTACAGCGCCTCCAGCCCACTCATGCACTCACTCCAAAGAACGGCCGGATGCCGGCGACGGCTTCCAGCAGGTCGTCGATCTCGCCCGCCGTGGTGAAGGGCGACACGCTCGCGCGCGTCGTCGCGGTGAGCCCGAAGCGGCGGTGCAGCGGCTGCGCGCAGTGGTGCCCGACCCGCACGGCGATGCCGCGGTCATCCAGAAACTGCCCCGAGTCGTGCGCGTGCACCCCCTCGACGTCGAAGGCGGCGAGGCCGATCCGTTCGCTGGCGTCATCACCGAGACCCAGCACCCGGATGCCCGGAATCTCACCCAGCCCCCGCAGCATCCGCTGCCCCAGGCCGCGTTCCCAGTCGGCGATCTCGGCGCGCCCGTGCTCATCCATCCAGTCGCACGCGGCCGCCCAGCCGATCGCCTGCGCGATGCGCTGCGTGCCCGGCTCGAAGCGCTGCGGCGCGGGCAGGTACTCGGCCGACTCGAGGGTGACGCGCGTGATCATCGACCCGCCGGTCAAAAACGGCGGCAACGCATCCAGCAGTTCAGCGCGTCCATAGAGCGCACCGATGCCGGTCGGGGCAAGCATCTTGTGTCCCGAGACCGCGGCGAAGTCGACGCCGAGCGCGCCCAGGTCGACCGGGAGATTGGGCGCCGACTGGCAGGCATCCAGCACCACGAGGGCGCCCGCCTCGTGGGCGAGGCGCGTGAGGTGTTCGACCGGGTTGACGATGCCGAGCACGTTCGACACGTGCGCGAAGGCGACGACGCGGGTGCGTGCGCCGATCAGCTCGGCGGCGTGGTCGAGATCGATGCGGCCGTCATCGTGCACGCGGATCGGGCGCAGCACGGCGCCGGTGCGCACTGCAAGCTCCTGCCACGGGATCAGGTTCGCGTGGTGCTCAGCCTCGGTGACGACGATCTCGTCACCCTCCGCGATCCGGAAGCGCTCGGCGGCAGCCCCGCCGCGCCCCAGCGTCGCATTGCCGATCGCGTAGGCGACCAGGTTGATGGCTTCGGTCGCGTTCGCCGTCCACACCAGTTCACGCTCCCCCGCCCCGAGATACCGGGCAACGCGGGCCCGGGCATCCTCGAAGAGGTCGGTCGCCTCCCCGGCGAGCGTGTGAGCGCCGCGGTTGACGGCGGCGTTCGCGTTCTCGTAGTAGTCGCGCTCGGCGTCGAGCACGGCGCGCGGCTTCTGGCTCGTCGCGGCGGCGTCGAGATAGTTGAGCGGCCGGCCATTGACGGTGCGGTCGAGAATCGGAAAATCGGCGCGCGCCACGACCGGGTTAAAAACGGAGCGGGTCACGCCTCCCGAGCCTACTCGGGGATGCGTGACCCGCGCCGTGTGGTGGTCGTTAGCGGGTGGCCTGCTTCGGCGCGATGCGCGTCAGCACCCAGCCGGTCGCGGCCACGAAGAGACCCATGCCCATCGCGAAGGCGGCGACACCGAACGACACGACCGAGGTGAAGAGCGAGGCCCGCAGGAACGAGGCGTTCATCATGGTCGCGCGCACCGGGTCGTCGCGGTCGAGCTCGGCGTAGGTCTGGCCGCCGCTCGCCTCCAGCGCGTGTTGGCTGATGATCTCCGCCTCCGCATACGCCGACAGCGGACCAGTCACCGGGACGCCCGGCAGCAGGGTCGAGTCCTCGGCGACGACGATCTTCTCGGCGGCGAGCTCACTGCTCACCAGGCCCCAGACGACGCCGCCCGCGAGCACCATGCCGATGCCGGCGACGAGCGCGAGCACTCCGAACAAGCGAATGAAGCGGGCGGTGCCGCGGGTGAACTCGACGACGACGCGGTCCGGCCCGGCGGGGTTCGGCGTGTCGTTCGTGGGCGTGGTGGTGGAAGTCATGATGTCCCCTTCGATGTTGCTGGTTCGGCTGGTATACCGACAGCTTCTCGGAGACTTCTTCAGCGCCCCAGGGCCGAAGGTCCTACGTGCGCTTGCGCTTTTCTCGCCCGAGCCCCGGGACGGGGCTCGGCGCGTTCGAGGCGGAGCCCAGAAATGGACTCCGCAGGAAGCTAGCGCTTCCTCTTTTCTCGAACGCGCATATTGACGTTGATCGGGGTGCCCTCGAAGCCGTAGATCTCGCGCAGACGACGCGTGATGAAGCGGCGGTAGCCGGGGTCGAGGAATCCGGTCGTGAACAGCACGAAGGTCGGCGGGCGCGTCGACACCTGCGTGCCGAACAGGATGCGCGGCTGCTTTCCGCCGCGAACCGGGTGCGGGTGCTCCGCCGTCAGCTCCGCGATCAACGCGTTGAGCTTGCCGGTCGGGATGCGCGTGTCCCAGCTGTCGAGCGCGACCTCGAGCGCCGGCACGAGCTTCTCCAGGTGACGCCCGGTGCGCGCCGAAATGTTGACGCGCGGCGCCCAGGTCACGTGCGCGAGGTCCTGCTCGATCTCGCGCTCCAGGTAGCGGCGGCGCTCGTCGTCCAGCAGATCCCACTTGTTGTAGGCGAGCACGAGCGCACGGCCCGACTCGAGCACCAGGTCGATGATGCGCAGGTCCTGCACCGACACCGGCTGGGTGACGTCGAGCACGACGACCGCGACCTCGGCCTTTTCGAGGGCCGCGCTGGTGCGCAGGCTTGCGTAGAAGTCGGCACCCTGCTGCAGGTGCACGCGCTTGCGGATTCCGGCGGTGTCGACGAAGGTCCAGATCTTGCCCCCGAGTTCGACCTGCTCGTCGACCGGGTCGCGGGTGGTGCCCGCCATCTCGTTGACGACGACGCGCTCTTCGCCCGCCGCCTTGTTGAGCAGGCTCGACTTGCCGACGTTCGGCCGGCCGAGGATCGCGACCCGGCGCGGGCCGCCGATCTCCTGCTTGGCGACCGTCGAGACCTCCGGCAGCACCTCCATGACGTGGTCGAGGAGGTCGGCCACGCCGCGGCCGTGCAGCGCCGAGAGCGGCCACGGCTCGCCGAGCCCCAGGCTCCAGAGCTCCGCGGCCAGCGGGTCTTTGACGGTGTCATCCGACTTGTTGGCGACCAGGATCACCGGCTTGTGCGAAGCGCGCAGCATCCGCACCACGTGCTCGTCGGTCGCCGTGGCGCCGACGTTGATGTCGACGACGAACAGCACCGCATCCGCCAGGTCGACGGCCACCTCGGCCTGGGCGGCGACGGAGGCGTTGATGCCCTGCGCGTCGGGCTCCCAGCCGCCGGTGTCGACGAGCGTGAAACGACGACCGAGCCACTCGGCCTTGTAGCTGACACGGTCGCGCGTGACGCCCGGCACATCCTCGACGACCGCTTCGCGGCGGCCCAGGATGCGGTTGACGAGCGCGCTCTTGCCGACGTTCGGGCGGCCCACGATCGCCAGCACGGGAAGCGCCGGCAGGTAGGTGATGCCGTCGACGCCGGCCTCGGACGCGCCCAGCAGTTCGAGGTCTTCGTCGTCGAGGTCGTAGTCCGACAGGCCCGCACGCAGGCTCGCGGCGCGGTGTTCGGCCGCCTCGTCGTCCAGGTCGGCGAGGCGTTCGGCGAGCGCCTCGACCGCGCCCTCCTCGGTTCCGAGTTCGTCGAACTCGCTGTCAGCCTCGGGGGGCGTCGACGATGCGAGCTCCGGGTCACGCTCGGACATGGTTCCTCAGTTCTTGTGGGCGGTGCTGGCCTCGGCTGTTCGCCGCACATGCTCGATCACCGCAGCGACGGTCTGCTCGAAGTCGAGTTCCGTCGAATCGATCGTGGTCACGCCCTCGGCGGCAGTCAGAAAATCGACCACCTGGGCGTCTTTGCGGTCCCGCTCGCGCAGCTGCCGTGCCGTGTCGGCGTCGGCGGAGGCGAGTTCAGCGGACCGTCGCGCAATTCTAACCGTCTCATCGGCCGTTAAGAGGATTCGCACCTGGGCATCCGGTGCGACCACGGTCGTGATGTCCCGACCTTCGATCACGATGCCGGGGGCGGTGGTGCCCGCGATGATGCGCCGGAAGGCCTCGTTGAGCGCCACCCGCACCTCGGGAACGCGCGCGATCTGGCTCACAACGGCGCTGATGCGGGGCTCGCGGATCGCGCTCGTCACGTCCGTCTCCCCCACACGCACGTGCGAGCCCTCGGGGCGCGCCTCGGTGCGATAGGGGAAGTCGGCGAGTTCGGCGACGACCGCGGCCGAGTCGTCGAGGTCGATCCCGCGCTCGAGCGACAGCCAGGTGAGGGCGCGGTAGGCGGCGCCGGTGTCGAGAAAGTCGTAGCCCAGCCGCGTCGCGGCCGCGCGGCTCACGCTCGACTTGCCGCTGCCCGCCGGTCCGTCCACGGCGACGACGATCGGCGTGCTCATCGTTCGTCCTCCCCCAGCGCCCAACCGCGCTTCTCCAGTGCCGCCGCGAGCTGGTGCGCCGCCTCCGGCACGACCGAGATCTCGGCAAAACCCAGCTGCGCGCCGGGCGAATGCTCCAGGCGCAGGTCCTCCATGTTGACGCCCTCTTCCCCGATCTCGGTGAGGAGGCGCGCCAGTTCACCCGGCTTGTCGTCGATCTTGACGACGAGGGTGGCGAAGCGCTTGGCCTGCCCGTGCTTGCCGGGAAGCCGCGCGACACCCGCGTTGCCGGCGGCCATCACCTCGGCGATCGTGCGCCGAGAACCGGATGCCTCCGGGCTCTCCAGCGCCGCCAACACCGCATCGAGGTCGTCGCGCAACGGCCGCAGCACCTCGGCGACCGCCGCCGCGTTCGCGCCGAGGATCTGCACCCAGAGCGCCGGGTCGCTCGCGGCGATGCGCGTGGTGTCGCGCACGCCCTGGCCCGCGAGCCGCAAGGCCGGGTCACTGCCGGCGTCCAGCCGCGCGGCGAGCATCGAGGCCACGAGTTGCGGGGCGTGCGAGATGAGCGCGACGGCGCGGTCGTGCTCCACCGCATCCATCTCGATCAGCACGGCGCCGAGGTCGAGCACCAGGTCTTCGAGCGGGCGGGCGCGGCCGTAGCTGATCGCCTCGTGCCCGGCGAGGATCCACGGGCGGCCCTCGAACAGGTCCGCGCGCGCCGAGATGGTGCCGCCGCGTTCGCGGCCGGCCATCGGGTGCGAACCGAGGTAGCGCGACAGGTCGGCTCCGCGCTCGCGCAGTTCGGCAAGCGGCGCCAGTTTGACGCTTGCGACGTCGGTCACCAGCGCGTTCGGAAAGCGTTCCAGTTCGGCGGCCACAACCTCGGCGGTGACATCCGGCGGCACCGCGACGACGATCACGCCCGGCGCATCGCCCTCGGCCGGCGCCCGGCCGGCGCCGTAGTCGACCGCGAGGCGGCGCGCGGCGGGTGAGGCGTCATCGACGATGACGTCGACGCCCTTGGCGCGCAGCGCGAGGCCGATGCTCGCGCCCAACAACCCGCTGCCGACGATGCGGACCTGGTCGGTCACGCGACGGTCGTTCATTCTCCGGAATCCTCACTCGGGCTCTCGGCGTTCACGTCGCTCTTGCGCGCGATCGTGAGCAGTTCGCCGAGTTCCACCCTAGTGATCTCGCGGGTGCGGCCCATCGGCAGGGTGCCGAGGTGCAGCGGGCCGAACTGGCGTCGCACGAGCTCCAGCACCGGATGCCCGACGGCGGCGAGCATCCGCCGAACGATGCGATTGCGGCCCGAGTGCAGCGTGATCTCGACGATCGACTTGCCGCGCGAGGCCTCCCCCACCAGGCGGGCACGATCGGCTTGGATCGGCCCGTCGTCGAGCTCGATGCCCTTCTCGAGCTTCCGCATCGTCGCGGGCGTCACCTCGCCGCGGACGGTTGCGATGTAGGTCTTCGTCACCCCGAATGACGGATGCGCGAGCACGTGCGCGATCGCCCCATCGTTGGTGAGCACCAGCAGTCCGCTTGTCTCGGCGTCGAGTCGGCCCACGTTGAACAGGCGTTCGCCGTCGTCGGGCAGGAACTGCCGCAAATCGGGGCGCCCGTGCTCGTCGTTCATTGTGCTGACGACGCCGGTGGGCTTGTTGAGGATCAAGTAGCGGCGCGAGGTGTCGAGCTGCACCGCGCTGCCGTCGACGGCGACCTCGTCGACGAGCGGGTCGACCCGGCGACCCAGCTCGGTGACGACCTGGCCATTCACCGACACCCGGCCGGCGACGATGAGCTGTTCGCTCACGCGGCGCGAGGCGACCCCGGCGGCGGCGAGCACCTTCTGCAGGCGCTCGCCCTCGCTGCTTGGCGAACCCGGCTCACTCATCGCAGGGCCGCCGCATCGTCGAAGCCGTCGGCGCCGTCGGGCAGCAGCGGCGAGATCGCCGGCAGCTCCTCGATCGAGTTGATGCCGAGCTGCGTCAGCAGCAGCGGCGTCGTCTCGTAGTGGATTGCGCCGGTCTCCGAGTCGGTGAACGCCTCCGTGATCAGGCCACGGCCGAGCAACGTGCGCACCACCGAGTCGACGTTCACGGCGCGAATCGACGCGATCGAGCCGCGCGAGATGGGCTGCTTGTAGGCGATCACGGCGAGGGTCTCAAGCGCCGCCTGCGAGAGCTTGGTCGGGCTCTGGGTGAGTACGAAGTCACGCACCACCTCATCGTGTTCGGCGCGCACATAGATGCGCCAGCCGCCGCCGACCTCGCGCAGTTCGAAGCCGCGCCGCACCGAGCCGGGCGCCGTGCCGTCGAAATCGGCCACCAGTCGCTCGATCGTCTGCCGCACCGCGGGCACCGGGGCGCCGAGCGCCGTCGCGAGCGCGATCACCGGTTGCGGCTCGTCGAGCACCATCAGGATCGCCTCGAGACGGCGGTCGAGGTCTTGACTCGGGTCAGTTGTCATAGTCGGCTCCCAGGTGGGCGAGTTGGTCATCCGACCAGTGCTGCGCCGTCCAGCGCAGCGTCAGCTCGCCCAACGGTTCGAGTTGTTCAAACGAGATCGCGGCGTGCCGGTAGAGCTCGAGCACCGCGAGGAAACGCGCCACGATGACGCCCTTCACTTCGGCGCCGGCCACCAACTGGCGGAAGTTCATCGGCTCGCCCTGGCGCAGCATCGCCACGACGTGCGCGGCCTGCTCGCGGATGCTGATCAGCGGCGCGTGCAAATGGTCGAGACCGACAATCGGGATCTCGCGCGGCGTGAAGGCGAGGAGCGCGAGAGCAGCGAAATCGTCGGCCGTCAGGTTCCAGACGAGCTCGGGCGTCTGGCGGCGGAACCGGTCCTCCAACCGGACATTCCGCACGTGCCGGGTCGACTCCGCGTCGAGGTGGCGCCCGAACCAGGCCGCCGCCTCCTTGAAGGCGCGGTACTGCAGCAGGCGAGCGAACAGCAGGTCGCGCGCCTCGAGCAGCGCCACATCCTCGGCGTCGACGAGTTCGCCCTGCGGCAACAGGCCCGCGATCTTCAGATCGAGCAGGGTGGCGGCGACGACCAGGAACTCACTCGCCTGGTCGAGATCATCCTCGGAGTCGAGAGCGCGCAGGTAGGAGAGGAACTCGTCCGTGACCGCGCTCAGCGCGATCTCGGTGATGTCGAGCTCGTGCTTGCTGATGAGCTGCACGAGCAGATCGAAGGGGCCGTCGAAATTCGACAGCGTCAGGCGAAAGCCAGTCGACTCGGCGCCTTCACCCGCGGGCGACAGCAGATCCGTGGTCGGCATCGCCTCAGGCGACGGCGCCACGCGCAACCAGTTCTCTCGCGAGTTGGCGGTACGCCTCGGAGGCCGCGTGCGTGGGCGCAAAGGTGGTGATCGGCTCGGCGGCGACCGTGGCATCCGGGAACTTCACGGTGCGGCCGATCACGGTCTCCAGTGCCGCATCGCCGAAGGTCTCGACGACGCGCTCCAGCACCTCGCGGCTGTGCAGCGTGCGCGGGTCGTACATCGTGGCGACGATCCCATCGAGCCGGATCGCCGGGTTCAGCCGGTCGCGGATCTTGTCGATCGTCTCGATCAGCAGCGCCACCCCGCGCAGCGCGAAGTACTCGCACTCCAGCGGAATCAGCACGCCGTGCGCCGCGGTGAGCGCGTTCACCGTCAGCAGGCCGAGCGACGGCTGGCAGTCGATCAGGATGATGTCGTAATCGTCGGCCACCTGCCGCAGCACGCGCGCCAGAATCTGCTCGCGCGCCACCTCGTTGACGAGGTGGACCTCCGCGGCCGAGAGGTCGATGTTCGCCGGGATCACGTGCAGATCCGGGGTCGAGGTCTCGATGATCGCCGCGCGGGTGTCTTTCGACCGACCGAGCAGCAGGTCGTAAATCGTCGTGACGTCGTGGGTCGGCACGCCGAGGCCCGCGCTCAGCGCGCCCTGCGGGTCGAAGTCGATCGCGAGCACGCGGCGGCCGTACTCGGCGAGCGCCGCGCCCAGGTTGATGGTCGTCGTCGTCTTGCCGACGCCGCCCTTCTGATTGCAGAGCGCGATGATGCGCGCGGGGCCGTGGGAGCCGAGTTTCTTCGGCGTGGCGAACTCCGTCACCGGTCGACCCGTGGGGCCGAGCGTGGCGTTGCCGAAATCGCCGGCGAAGCCGGGCAATTCGGTGACATCCTCGCGTGGCGCTGGCATGGAGTCGAGTCTAAGTCGGTGTCCCCCACGAGCCGGTCGCCACGCGCCCGATGCCCGCGGTTCACCTGAAGCGGAGGTTGAAGGTTAACGCGCGCGCGGATGCGAGGTCAGATACACCTCGCGGAGCGCATCCGCCGTCACCCGGGTGTAGAGCTGCGTCGTCGCGACGCTCGCGTGGCCGAGCAGCTCCTGCACGACGCGCACGTCGGCGCCGCCCTCCAACAGGTGGGTCGCGAAGGAGTGCCGCAGGCTGTGCGGCGACACCTCGACGCCCAGTTCGGCGCGTTCGGCGGCGGCCCGGATCACCAGCCAGACGCTCTGCCGCGAGAGGCGCGCGCCGCGCATCCCGAGAAACAGTGCCGGGGTCGAGCGGCCGCGTTTCGAGAGCTCGGGCCGCACGCGCACGAGGTAGGTGTCGAGCGCCGCCCGCGCGAAGCTGCCCACCGGCACGATGCGCTGCTTGCCGCCCTTGCCGAGCACCCGCACGTGATCGGCGGCGCCGTCCTCGCCCACCAGATCATCGACATTGAGGTCGACGACCTCGGAAACCCGCGCGCCGGTGGCGTAGAGCAGTTCGAGCAGCGCCGCGTCGCGCACCCGGCTCAGTTCCTCGCCGGCGCAGGCCGCCAACAGCCGCTCCACCTGGTCGATCGTCAACGCCTTGGGGAGTCGCATCGGCAGCTTCGGTGCCACCAGCTTCGTCGCGGGATCGACCTCGAGCACCCCCTCCTCCAGCAGGAAGCCGGTGAAGCCGCGGATCGCCGAGATCTTGCGCGCGAGGGTCGCCGCGGCCACCGGCTCGGCCCGCTCGCGCAGAGCGGTCGTATGGGCGGCGAGCGACTCGGGCGTCAACGCGTCGACGCTCAGCGGACCCTCGCCCGCCGCGACGTCCGCGAGCAGCGCCTCCAGATCGCGCCGGTAGGCCGCGACGGTGTGCGCCGAGCGCCCGCGCTCGATCGTGAGGTGGCGCAGGAAGCGCTCCAGTTGCGCGCGCGCGTCAGACGGTGCGGCGGGCATGGGCGGTCAGCACCGCGACGATCAGGATCGAGTTGCGGACACGCCCCTCGAGCACGGCGGTCACGAGCTCCGGGAACGGAACCCAGCGCGGAACGAGTTCCGCCTCCTCATCCATCCGGGCGAACGGCTCGGGCGAATCACTGAGCCCGCGCGCCTCGAAGACGTGCAGCACTTCGTTGCTGCCCCCGGGGCTGGTGTGGAAGGTGACCAGCTCGCTCCACTCGGCGGCCTGAAGGTCAGCCTCCTCAGCCAGCTCGCGCTGCGCCGCCTCCCGCGGGGGCTCGCCCGCGACATCCAAGAGCCCGGCCGGCAACTCCCATTCGCGCTCGCGCACCGGATGCCGGTACTGGTTGATCAGCAGCACGCGATCCTCGTCGTCGATCGCGAGCACCGCGACGGCGCCCGGGTGGTCGAGGAAATCGCGCGTCAGTTCGGTGTCACCGAAGCGGAACGACTCGCGCCGCACATCCCAGATGTGCCCATCGAAGACGGTCTGCGATGCCACCACCTCGGCGGGATCGGACACGTCGAGGATCGGACCGGACTCGAAACGCGCGCGGTCCACGGTCACCTAGGCCTCGACCCGCTCGCCGCGCGGTTCCTCGGCCTCATCGGCCTCGTCCGTTTCGAACAACCGCGACGCCTTCTGACGTTCGATCGCCGCGCCGATCAGGCCGCGGAACAACGGGTGTGCGCGGTTCGGGCGCGACCGCAGCTCCGGGTGCGCCTGCGTGCCCACGTAGAACGGGTGCACCTCGCGCGGCAGCTCGACGAACTCGACCAGACCGTGCTCGGGGTTGGTGCCCGAGAAGTTCAGGCCGGCCGCCGCGATCTGGTCGGTGAAGTGATTGTTGACCTCGTAGCGGTGGCGGTGGCGTTCGTGCGCGACCGGGGCGCCGTAGAGCTCTTCGACGATCGAGCCGGGCTGAAGCGCCGCCTCGTAGAGGCCCAGGCGCATCGTGCCGCCCAGGTCGCCCCCGGCGAGGATGTCGACCTGCTCGGCCATCGTCGCGATCACCGGGAACTCGGTGTCGGGGTCGAACTCCGAACTGGAGGCGCCCGCCAAGCCGACGACGTCGCGGGCGTACTCGATGACCATGCACTGCAGCCCCAGGCACAGCCCCAGGGTCGGGATGCCGTTCTCGCGCGCGAACTTCAACGCCCCCAGCTTGCCTTCGATCCCGCGGATGCCGAATCCGCCGGGCACGCAGATGCCATCCAGGTCTCCGAGCGCCTTCGCGGCGCCGTCGTGGGTCTCGCACTCATCCGAGGGAATCCACCGCAGCTTGACCTTGCTCTCGTGCGCGAAACCACCGGCGCGCAGCGCCTCGGTGACCGAGAGGTAGGCGTCCGGCAGGTCGATGTACTTGCCGACCAGCCCGATCGTCACCTCGTGCTTGGGCTCGTGCACGGCCTTCAAGACGTTGCGCCAGCCGTCCCAGACGACCGGTCCCGCGTCGAGGTCGAGTTCGCTCATGATGTACGCGTCGAGGCCCTGCTCGTGCAGCATCGTGGGGATGTCGTAGATCGAGGGCACGTCGACCGCGTTGACGACGGCGTCCTCGGCGACGTCGCACATGAGCGCGATCTTGCGCTTGTTCGCCTCCGACACGATGCGGTCGCTGCGCAGCACCAGCGCATCCGGCTGAATGCCGATCGAGCGCAACGTGGCGACCGAGTGCTGAGTGGGCTTGGTCTTCTGCTCGCCCGAGGCGCCCATGAACGGCACCAGCGAGACATGGACGAAGAACACGTTGCGCCGGCCCAGCTCATGGCGCACCTGGCGCGCCGACTCGATGAACGGCTGCGACTCGATGTCGCCGACGGTGCCACCGATCTCGGTGATGATGACGTCGGGCTGCGGGTTCTCGGCATCGAAGGGGCCCTGAGCCTGCAGCCGCATCCGGCGCTTGATCTCGTCGGTGATGTGCGGAATGACCTGCACCGTGTCGCCGAGATACTCACCGCGGCGCTCCTTGGCGATCACATTCGAGTAGATCTGCCCGGTCGTGACGTTGGCGGCCTGGTCGAGGTTGATGTCGAGGAAGCGTTCGTAGTGGCCGATGTCGAGGTCGGTCTCGGCGCCGTCATCGGTGACGAAGACCTCGCCGTGCTGGAACGGGTTCATCGTTCCGGGATCGACGTTGAGATACGGATCCAGCTTCTGCATCACGACACGCAAGCCGCGTGCGGTGAGAAGGTTTCCGAGACTCGCGGCGGTCAGGCCCTTCCCGAGGGAGGAGACAACACCTCCGGTCACGAAGATGTGTTTGGTGATTACCTTGCCCGAGATGTCCGCCACGGGGTTTCAGCGTATCTCACATCTCCGTGAGCGGGCCGAGGTCGGCCAGAACGCGCCGAGAGAGTTCTCGCGATCAGCTCGCGCGGGCCATCCCGAGCAACTCGCGCGCGTGCTCCAGGCCCGTCTCGGAGTCGGGGAGCCCGCTCAGCAGGCGCGCCATCTCGGCGGCCCGCTCCTCGCCCTCCAGGCGATGCACGCTCGAGGCGGTGATCGATCCGTCGCTGCCCTTCACCACGGTCAGGTGGTTGGTGGCGAAGGCCGCAACCTGGGCCAGGTGGGTCACGACGATCACCTGCGCGGTTTCGGCGAGTTTCGCCAGTCGACGACCGACCTCAATCGCACTCGCGCCGCCGACCCCCGCATCGACCTCGTCGAAGACGAAGGTGGGAACCGGATCGCTGCCGGCCAGCACGACCTCGATCGCGAGCATGACGCGCGAGAGCTCGCCGCCGGAGGCGCCGCGGCTGAGCGGACGCGGCTCGGCGCCGGAGTGCGGTTGTAGGCGGATCGCGACCTGATCGCGGCCGGTGAGCCCCAGCTCGCGCGGCGCGACCTCGATCGACAGCCGCGCGTCCGGCATCGCGAGCGCGGCGAGCTCGTGCGTGACCGCGGCCGAGAGTCGCTCGGCGGCCTCGCGTCGGCGCACGCTCAGCTGATCGGCGAGCTGCTCGACCCGGGCGAAGTCCTGCGCCACCGCCGCACGCAACGAATCGATGCGGTCCGAGTCGCCGTCGAGCTCCAGCAGGCGTGTGCTGCCGGACTCGTAGAAGTCGATCATCTCGTCGATGCTCGGGCCGAACCGGCGGGCGAGCGCCGCCAGGGCCGCGCGGCGCTCCTGGATCGTCTCGAGCTCACGACCGCCGTCGGTGTCGAGCGCACCGAGGTAGCTCGAAATTTTGGCCGAGCTGTCTTCGAGTGCGAACCGCGCCGCCGCGAGCGACTCGATCACGGGGGCCAGTTCGGCGTCGTGACCGGCGACGCGCTCGAGCGAGCGCCGCGCCGACTCGACGAGCACCGTCGCGTCGCGCGCGTCGTCGCTCAGCTGCGCCGAGATCGCCTCCTGCGCTTCCACCGCGGCGAGCCGCAGGTCTTCGAGATTGCTCAGCCGCTCGGCGCGCTCGGCGAGTTCGGCATCTTCGCCGCGTCGCGGCGCGGCCGCCTCGATCTCGTCCATGGCGTTGCGCAGCTCTTCGGCCTCGCGCTCACGGCGGTCGCGCTCGGCGACCAGCACATCGAGTTCGGACTGCGCGGTCTGCCAGCGGCGGAACACATCCTGATAGTCAGCCAGCACGGCGCTGAAGCCGGGCCCCGCGAAGCGATCAAGCGCCTCGCGCTGGGCGACGGCGGAACGGAGCCGGATCTGATCCGACTGGCCGTGGACGACGACCAGCTGCTGTCCAATCTCGTTCAGCACCCCGACCGGCGCGCTGCGACCACCGACGACCGCAC
>NZ_CAJQNT010000037.1 GCF_905479755.1 uncultured Schumannella sp.
CGCGGCGGGCGCCTCGGGCTCGGCGGCGGCGGGCTCCGCAGCGGCAGGCTCGGCCGCGGCAGGCTCGGCGGCGGGTGCCTCGGGCGCGGCCTCGGCGGCGCCCGAACCGTCACCGATCGTGACGAGCGCGGTGCCCACCTCGACGGTCTCGTCCTCGGCGACCAGGATCTGCTCGATCACGCCGGCGACGGGGGACGGGATCTCGGTGTCGACCTTGTCGGTCGAGACCTCGAGCAGGGGCTCGTCGACCTCGACGCGGTCACCGACCTGCTTCAGCCAACGGGTCACGGTTCCTTCGGTGACGCTCTCGCCTAGCGCCGGAAGGGTGACGGATTCACTCACGGGAAAACTCCTTTTGGAAACCTGGTCGGTTCTAGCTTAGTTCGCGCATCGCGCAGTGGTCAGGGGGATCAGATGGCGTGAAGCGGCTTGCCAGCAATGGCGAGGAACGCCTCGCCGAGCGCCTCGTTCTGGGTGGGGTGCGCGTGCAGGAACGGGGCGATGTCCTCCGGATATGCCTCCCAGTTGACGGCCAGCTGAGCCTCGCCGATCAGTTCGCCGACGCGCGCGCCGATCATGTGCACCCCCACGACGGGGCCGTCGTTGAGGCGCACGACCTTGATCGACCCCGAGGTGCCGATGATGTGGCTCTTGCCGTTGCCGGCCAGGTTGTAGTCGTACGCGGTCACGGCCTCGGCGCCGTATTCCTCGATGGCCTTCGCCTGGCTCAGACCGATGGAGGCGACCTCCGGGTCCGAGTAAGTGACCTTGGGGATGTTCACGTCGGAGACGACGACGGGGTTCAAGCCCGCGATCTCCTCGGCGACGAAGATGCCGTGCTGGAAACCGCGGTGCGCGAGCTGGAGCCCGGGCACGATGTCGCCGACGGCCCAGACGCCGGGAACGTTGGTCTGGAGGCGCTCGTTCGTGAGGACGAATCCGCGATCCATCGCGACGCCGACCTCTTCGAAGCCGAGGTTCGCGGTCTGCGGTCCGCGGCCGACGGCCACGAGCAGAATGTCGGCCTCGATGGTCTCGCCGTTCTCAAGCGTGATGACCACACCGTTGTCGTCCTGCGTGACGCCGGAGAACCGGACGCCGAGCTTGAACTCGATGCCGCGCTTGCGGAATGCGCGCTCGAACTGCTTGGAGATCGCCTCGTCCTCGTTCGGGACGAGGTGGGGGAGAGCCTCGATGATGGTCACATCGGCGCCCCAGGACTTCCAGACGCTCGAGAACTCGACCCCGATGACGCCGCCGCCGAGGACGGCGACCTTCTTCGGGACGAAGTTCAGTTCGAGTGCCTGCTCCGACGTGAGAACGCGTCCGCCGATTTCGAGGCCGGGGAGCGAGCGCGAGTACGACCCGGTCGCCAGGATCACGTTCTTCCCGGTGATCGTCTGATCGCCGACCTGAACGCTGGTGGGGGAGACGAGACGCCCGGCGCCTTCGATCGTGGTGATGCCGCGAGCCTTGATGAGGCCCTGCAGGCCCTTCCACTTGCTGGCGACGACTTCTTCGCGGTAGCTGGTGACCGCGGCGACATCGATGCCGCTGAAAGTGCTGGTCACGCCGTACTTGGCCGACTCACGTGTGACGTCGGCGACCTCCGCCGAGTGCAGCAGCGCCTTGGTCGGGATGCAGCCCACGTGCAGGCAGGTGCCCCCCACCTTGCCCTTCTCGATGAGCGCAACGCTCATCCCCAACTGGCTCGCACGAAGAGCGGCCGCGTAGCCACCACTTCCTGCGCCTAGAACGACAAGGTCAAAGTTCTGCTCGGACACCCGGCGACTCCCTCGAGATGCAGTTGCGGCACCGCAATCAGGGTGGCGAGCGGCGCGATCTGACGACACGTGGTTGCGTGCCAAAACGACACTACTACGGTCGGGAAAAGTCTTCCGTCATCGCGATCAAGGTTCGGACGGTGACGCCGGTCGGCCCCTTCGCGATCACGCCGTACGGCGCGCCCGCGTTGCTCGCGGCGCCCGCGATGTCGAGATGCGCCCACGGAATCGGTGCGCCGTCGCGCGTGCCGACGAACGACTTCAGGAAGAGACCCGCGAGCAGCATGCCCCCCGCGGTGTTGCCCGGCTTGGCGTTCGCGATGTCGGCGACGTCAGTCTCGAGCAAGGTGGCGAGCTCGGCGGGGAGTGGCATCGGCCACAGCGTCTCCCCGGCGCGCGTGCCGGCGTCGACGAGGGCGCGCGACAGGTCGGTGTCGCCCATCACGGGGACGGTGCGCTCGCCCATGGCGACGCGCGCCGCGCCGGTCAGGGTGGCGATGTCGATGATGGCGTCCGGCTGCTCCTCACTCGCGGCGACGAGTCCGTCGGCGAGCACGAGGCGGCCTTCGGCATCCGTGTTGAGCACCTCGACGGTGCGTCCGCCGCGAATCCGCAGCACGTCGTTCGGGCGCGTCGCCGTCCCGGACGGCATGTTCTCGGCCAGGCACAGCCAGGCGGTGACGCGCACGGGAAGGCCGAGTCGAGCCACGGCGATCGTGGCGGCGAGGGCCGTCGCCGCGCCCGTCATGTCGTACTTCATGCCGACCATGGATCCCGGCGGCTTGAGCGAGAGCCCGCCCGAGTCGAAGGTGATCCCCTTGCCGACGAGCGACAGGTGCTTGGTGGCGCCGGCGGGGGAGTAGCGCACGATGGCCAGACGCGGCGGGCGGCTCGAGCCCTGTCCGACGCCGAGGATGCCCCCGAAGCCTCCCTCGGCGAGCGCGTGCTCGTCGAGTTCTTCGATCTCGAGCGGGAGCCCCTCGGCGAGTTCGCGCGCGCGCGTCACGAAGCTCGCCGGGTAGAGGTCGTTCGGCGGGGTGTTCACCAGGTCGCGCACGGTGTGAACCCCGCC
The DNA here is from genome assembly GCF_905479755.1 of uncultured Schumannella sp. GTDB lineage: Bacteria > Actinomycetota > Actinomycetes > Actinomycetales > Microbacteriaceae > DCRR01. The sequence goes on from NZ_CAJQNT010000037.1 coordinate 2,857, forward strand.
CGCGACGGCGCGTGCCCGCGCCACGAGTGCGTCGGCCTCGGCGGGAAGCGCGTCGACGTGGACGGTGATCTCGGCGACGGGACGCTTCGAGTTGTCGAGAGCGGACGAACGGTAACCGGCGAAGCTGTAGCTGGCGAGGGCGGCACCCTCGAGCACCGCGCCGATCGCATCGTTCGTCGTGCCGGGGAGCGCGAACGCGACCGAGGTGGTGCCGGCCAACTGCCGGATCGCGGCACCTGCGGCGTTGCGCAGCGCATCCGGCGTCGGCGCCTCGGAGCCCTCGGGCAGCGTGCCGAGGCCGATCAGGGCGAGGGACGGGCCTCCGGCGCGCAGCGCGGGAACCCGGCGGAGCTCATCGCTTCCGCCCGTCACTCCGATCGACGTGAGGGAATCCGCGAGGCCGGAGAGCTCGTCCGCAGCCGACAACAAGCGCGGCCCATCCGGGCTCTTGGCAACACCCACCACGACCACATCGGCGGTCGAGTGAAGGACCGGTTCGGAACGGAGTTCGAGCGAAGGGATCGGCATTGGCTCAGCCTAATCGCGTCCGGTGCGCGTGTTCGCCGCGGTGTTCGCTCTCGGCTTGCGCTCACGCCGGTGCCCCCGCGCGGCCCCGAATAGAATCGACGCATGCGCGATCCTCAGGGGCTCTACGACATCTCTTCCGGGCTTGTCGACGTCCCGCGCGGCCTGCACCTCGTCGCCGGCCTCACCGGTTTCACGGATGCGGGATCCGCCGTCACGCAGTTCAGCGAGTTCATGCTGGAGAACCTCGAGGTGCGCGAAATCGTCAGCTTCGACAGTGACGCGCTCCTCGACTACCGCGCCCGCCGGCCGACGATGTACTTTGATCACGATCACCTGACCGAGTACCGGCCGGCGAAGCTCTCGCTCTACCTGGTGGAGGACGAGCTGCACCAGCCGTTCCTGCTGTTGACCGGCTACGAGCCGGACTTCCAGTGGGAGCGCTTCACGGCCGCGGTGCTGGAGCTGATCGAGCGCTACGACGTCAAGGCCACCACGTGGGTCCACGCGATCCCGATGCCGACGCCGCACACCCGCCCGCTCGGGGTGACCGTGAGTGGCAACCGTCGCGAGTTGATCGACGCCATGTCGGTGTGGCGACCGCAGACCGAACTGCCGGCGAACGCCCTGCACCTCGTCCAGTACCGGCTGGAGGAGATCGAACACCCGACCACCGGTTTCGTCCTGCTGGTGCCGCACTACCTCGCCGACACCGAGTTCCCGAACGCCGCCGTGATCGCGTTCGAGAGCATCAGCGCCGCGACGGGGCTGATCTTCCCGACCGATGAACTCCGAGAGCGTGGTCGCGAGTTCATCGTCAAGGTCGAAGAGCAGGTGGGGGGTAACCCGGAGCTCCAGCGGCTGATCAGCACGCTCGAGGAGCGCCACGACAGCTACATGGAAGAGAACCCGCTTCCGTCGCCCTTCGTCGATCGTCACGGTGAGGTGCCCTCGGCCGACACGATCGCGGCCGAGTTGGAGAAGTTCCTCGCCAACCGACGCGACGACGAACCGTCCTAGGGTGCCACCGCGGGCGCGATTGGCGCGCTAGCCTCACTGCCGTGGATCTGCCTACAGCCGCCGGGAGCCCGGCATGAACTCCTGGCGTTCGTGGGTGGTGTTCACCGGGGCGGTCACCGTCTATCTGATCGCGGTGACGCAGCGCACGACCTTCGGCATCGTCGGGGTCGAAGCGACCGAGCGCTTCGGCGTCAGCGCGGCCACACTCTCGATGGTCGCGGTGGTCCAGATCGCCACCTACGCGTCACTCCAGATCCCGGTGGGGGTGCTGGTGGACCGGCTCGGGCCGCGCATCCTCTTGATCGCGGGGGCCGGCGTGATGGGGCTCGGCCAGCTCCTCCTCGCGTTCGCCGACGACATCGGGCTCGCGATCGCGGCCCGCATGCTGGTGGGAGCGGGGGATGCGTTCACCTTCGTCTCGGTGATCCGCCTGCTTCCGAACTGGTTCAGTGGGCGGATCCTTCCGCAACTCGCACAGTGGGTGGGAATGATCGGCGGGACCGGTCAACTCGTGTCCGCGATCCCCTTCGCCTTCCTGCTGCACGCGGTCGGTTGGAACAGCGCTTTTGTGATCGCCGCCGGGGCATCGGTCTTCGCTGTCCTGCTCGGGGTGACGGTCATTCGCACCGGCACCCGACCGCCGTTCACGGAGGAGATCACCACCGCATCCACCTGGTCGCGACTGCGGACGAGCATCGCGCGTCCGGGAACGCAGCTCGGGTTCTGGTCGCACCTTCTCGGCGGGACGGCGCCCCAGACGATGGGCGTGCTGTGGGGCTATCCCTTCCTCACCGCGGGACTCGGCTACGACGTTCCGACCGCGGCGGGCGTGTTCTCGCTGCTGGTGGTCGGGGCCGTCCTGCCTGCTCCGCTGATCGGCTACGCCATCGCGAGCTATCCGTTCCGTCGCGGAGATCTGGTGCTCGGGATGGCGGCGCTGGTCTACGCGGCGTGGGCGGTGGTGCTCCTCTGGCCGGGCCAGCCTCCGCTCGCGGTCGTCTGCGTGGTGTTCTTCCTGATCGGCGCAGGCGGGCCGAGCTCGCTCATCGGGATGGACTACGCGCGCACCTTCAACCCCTCGCATTCGGTCGGCACCGCGAGCGGATTCGTCAACGTCGGCGGATTCCTCGGCGGCTTCGTGTCGATGTTCTTGATCGGTGTGGTTCTCGACGTCGTCGACTCGGTGCGAGTGTCGTCGGGACTCGCCTCCGACCTGTACGCCTTCGACGCCTTCCGGTTGGCCCTGCTCGCGCCGTTCGCGATCGCGCTGGTCGGGGTGATCGGTGTCATCGTGACGCGGCGGCGCGCCCGCACGGTGATGGCGCGCGACGAGGGAATAGAGATCACCCCGTTGTGGGTTGCACTCTTCAGGAGCCGGCGGAATCGGCCGGACCGACCGCCGCTAGCGTGAAACCGTGGTCGGTGTCAACGGTCAGCTGATGACTGTGAGATAATCGAATTTCTGGACCCGGTCTGGTTCCCGATCGGGCGGTGTGAGCACCGCCCAGGGGACTTGACATGGGTCCTTGTACTGCCCAGATCCACCCGGGAGGGGTCAGAATGGCAACCCGAACCACAGCGAAGGACGCCGCCGAATCCGGCGAAGCGAAGACCACGACGCGGGCGCGCGCCACGAAGGCCAGCGCCGCGAAGGCGGAGGCGGTTGACGCCAAGGCGCCCGCCAAGAAGCCCGCGGCGCGCAAGGCGAGCCCCGCAAAGGCGAGCAAGGCGAAGGCCAGCAAGGCCACCGAGAACGACGAGGATCTCGACGAAGCCGACGTCGACGACGAGAGCGTCGAGGTCGACGCCAAGGACGACAGCGACGACGACGCGGCGACGATCAAGTCGGCGAAGGCGGGCGACGGAGACGACTCCGACGACGACGATGACGATGAGAAGTCGACGTCGCTCGATGAGCCGCTGCCCTCGGGCGCGATTCGGCTCTCGTCTCGCGACGACGAGGATGAGATCCCGGTCTACTCCGCGGCGATCACCGGTGCCACGGCCGACCCGGTCAAGGACTACCTGAAGCAGATCGGCAAGGTCGCGCTGTTGAACGCGGCCGAAGAGGTCGAGTTGGCGATGCGCATCGAGGCGGGACTTTTCGCCGAAGAGAAGCTCGGATCGATGACCGAGGCCGAGAAGCGCTCGACCCTGGGCCGGGAACTCGGCTGGGTCGCCCGCGACGGTCAGCGGGCGAAGAGCCACCTGCTGGGCGCGAACCTGCGTCTCGTGGTGTCGCTCGCGAAGCGTTACACCGGTCGCGGGATGCAGTTCCTCGACCTCATCCAGGAGGGAAACCTGGGTCTTATTCGTGCGGTCGAGAAGTTTGACTACACCAAGGGCTTCAAGTTCTCGACCTATGCCACCTGGTGGATCCGTCAGGCGATCACGCGCGCCATGGCCGACCAGGCGCGCACCATCCGCATTCCCGTCCACATGGTTGAGGTCATCAACAAGCTCGCCCGAGTGCAGCGACAGATGCTGCAGGACCTGGGCCGCGAACCCACGCCCGAAGAGCTCAGTCGCGAACTCGACATGACGCCCGAGAAGGTCGTCGAGGTGCAGAAGTACGGTCGCGAACCGATCTCGCTGCACACGCCTCTCGGCGAGGACGGCGACAGCGAGTTCGGTGACCTGATCGAGGACACCGAGGCGGTCGTTCCGGCCGACGCGGTCGGCTTCACGATGCTGCAGAAGCAGCTCGAGTCGCTGCTCGACTCGCTTTCCGAGCGCGAGGCGGGCGTCATCCGCATGCGTTTCGGCCTCGGCGACGGCATGCCGAAGACCCTCGACCAGATCGGCGACACGTTCGGCGTCACGCGCGAGCGCATCCGACAGATCGAGTCGAAGACGATGGCGAAGCTCCGCCACCCGTCGCGGTCGCAGTCGCTGCGCGACTACCTCGAGTAGGCCGGCAGTGTTGCGCGTCCTGCTCGCGATCTGGGCAGGGAAGCTCGCGAGTGCGACGTTGCGCGCGCTGGGCCGCGCCGGGACGCACGTGCCGGGCATCATCGCGCGCCGGGTGCACCCGGGGATCATCGGCGCCGTCGCGCATCCGGCGCGCGTCATCGCGGTGACCGGAACCAACGGCAAGACGACCGCGTCGAACCTGCTCGCTGCGGCGTTGACCGCGCAGGGGCTTCGTGTCGCCAGCAATCGCAACGGGTCGAATCTGGCGGCCGGTGTTGCCGCGACGCTCATCTCTGCGGTCGACTGGCGGGGCCGGTCTCGTGCGGACGTCGGCGTCTTCGAAGTTGACGAGCGTTCGGCGAAGCTCGTCCTTCCCGGGCTCCGCCCCGACGTGCTCGTGGGGCTGAACCTGACGCGTGACTCGATCAAGCGCAACGCGCATCCGGCGTACATCGCCTGGATTCTGTCGTCGGCGGTGCCGACGACGACGACCCTCGTGCTGAACGCCGACGACCTGATCGTCGCCGGGCTCGGCTCCGACGAGAACCGGCGCGTCTTCTTCGCGGTCGACCAACTGCCCGGTGACGGCGATCGCCCCGAGGGAGCCGCGGTCGACGCGGCCATCTGCCCGGTGTGCGACCACCGGCTCACCTGGGACTACTGGCGTTACAACCACATCGGGGCCGCGCACTGCCCGGCCTGCGGGTTCCGGTCGCCCGAGGCGGCCTACCGCGCTCGCGACGTGGACGCGGCGGCCCGGCGCCTCACGCTCGAGCTCGACGGTGAGGCCCGCACTGCCGCGCTTGTGAACGAGAACATCGTGAACGTCTACAACCAGGTGGCGGTGGCCGCGGCGCTCGGCGTCCTCGGCTACGACCGCGACACGATCGCCGCCGCCTTCGATCGCCTCGCCCCACCGGAGACGCGCTTCATGGCCGATGTCGTGGGCGATGCCACGGTCGTCCGCATCCTGACCAAGGGACTGGTCGGCGTCGCGTGTTCCCGCGCCTTCGACTACGTTCGCTCCTTCGCGGGCCGGAAGTCGATCGTGCTGTCGATCGACGAGGTCAGCGAACGCACCACCGACGTGGAGAACACGGCGTGGACCTACGACGCCGACTACGAGTACCTCGCCGATGACAGCGTCACCCAGGTCGTCGTCGGCGGCATCCGACGTCATGATCAGGCGCTACGGCTCGCGATCGCCGGGGTCGATCCGGCGCGGATCGTCACCGTCGAATCCGAGACCGACACGGCCGACATCGTCGCGCTTGACGGCATCGACCAGGTGTTCAACTTGCACAGCGTGCACAATGCCGAAGTCACCGGAACGCCGGTGCAGTCCCGGTTGCGAGCCCGTCTCGCCGAACGAGAGGCCGCGGGACGATGACGCGTGCGCTCACCATCGAGGTGCTCTTTCCGGAGGTGGCGAACCTCCACGGCGACAACGCCAACATCGAGTTCTTGGCGCAAAGTCGCCCCGACGCTCGCGTGATCCGCACGTCGCTGACGGAGACGCCCGCGTTCGCCACCGGCGACGTCGACCTGGTCTACCTGGGGCCGCTCACCGAGCACGGGCAGCTCAAGGCGATCGAACGGCTGCGACCGCACCGTCAGCGTCTCGTCGAACTCATCGAAGCCGGCACGATGTTCCTGTTCACGCACAACGCGCTCGAGGTGCTGGGGACGCGGATTCGCAACGATGAGATGGGCTACGACGTGCCCGGTCTCGGAGTCTTCGAGCTGGAGTCGACCCTGTCGATGTTCGGCCGGTACAACGGCAAGGTCATGGGAACGCTCACCGAGGTCGGTGACGAGTTCCCGATCGTCGGCTACAAGTCGCAATTCTCCACCGTGACCGGGCCGGATTCGACTCCGGGCTTCCTGCTCGCCGAGCGCGGCATCGGCCGCAACCCGGCGACCGCCGTTGAGGGGGTGCGTCGCCACAACTTCCTCGGCACCTCCCTGCTCGGCCCGCTGCTCATCACGAACCCGCACCTCGCACGCTGGGTCCTGGCGACGCTCGATCCGCACACCGAGCCGGCACTCGCCCACGAGGCGCTCGCGATGGCCGCCTACGAGGCACGCCTGCGCGACTTCCGTGATCCGAAACGCTGGCACCCCGTCGAACGGGTGGCCCCGCCGCGTCGGTGAGGCGCTAGAAACCGATCGCCGCGCGGTAGCGGGGGAGGAGCCCGGTGCGGATCCCCGACACGCTCGGCTTCGACTGGTAAACGCCCGAATTGGGGTTGCCTTCGATCACGACCGGTCCGTCCGGAGCGATGGCCACATCCCAGCCGACGTACGGGACTTCGGGGATCTCGCGGGACAGGTTGTCGACGAAGGCGAGCACGCGGTCGAAATACGGCACGCGGAAGCCGACGATCGGCGTTCCCGACAGCGGATGCGTCGCGTAGGTCGCGCCGCTCTCGTCGAATGCGGGGGAGTTCGCGACGCCGTCGTCGTCGAGCATCGTGTACATGCCGCCGCCGGAGAAGTTGTCGATCGGACCGCCGTTGCCCATCTTCAGCACGCTCGCCAGCACGTGAGTGCGGTCGCCGTCGAAATAGGTGATCACGCGCAGCGAATTGACGCTCGACGGGTTGAGCGAGGCCATCTCGTCGTGCTGCGCGATGAAGTCCTCGACGAGGAACTGGCGACGCTCCAGCAGGCGCGCGCGGAACGACTCCCAGTCGGTGATCTCCGTCGCTTCGACCCGTTCGATGCCGTAGCCCGACAGGCTGTCCGGGACCTTCACCATGACGACGCCGTGGCGGGTCACGAAGTCGCGCACCGCATCCGCGTCAACCGACCGAACGTCCAGCCACTCGCGACCGAGCCACCGGTCGAAGCGAGGATTGAACTGCGCCTTATCGGCGAAGATCTTCCGCAACTCCGGGTCGTTGAGCTTCTTGGCGAGGTGGTTCGACTTCGGATGCGTGATGTACGTCCGGCGTTCGCGCCGGGTCAACAGCACGAAGTCCCAGTCGAGGTAGTCCTGAAAGCCCGTCTCGTAGCGCACCGACGACCACAGCATGTCGATGACCACGAGCGCCACGGGCTTGCGCGCCAGTTTCGCGGCCTCGCGCGCAATGCGCGTGACGTTCCCGAGATTGATGGCTCGGGCGCGCGTCAGAAGATACCGAACCCGCCGTCCAAGGCCGAGCCCGCGGGCTGCGGACACCTACCGCTCGTCGGTGGCGGGGACGGCGCTCAGTCGAGCGCTCTCGTCGTGCCACTCGAGCGCGGTCGCCGCCAGCTTCTCCTTGAACTTCGCACCGTGGTGGGCGCAGAAGAGCAACTCACCGGACGCCAGGGTGACGCGGACGTAGGCCTGCGCTCCACAGCTGTCGCACCGGTCGAACGCGGTCAGCTCGGGGGCATCCAGCTCGTCGACTTCGCTCGTGATCTGCGACATGGTCTGCTCCCTCTCCGTCATGAACCGTGGGGTGTGTGTTGCGTGCGATTCTGACGTATCCAGTCAAACACGTCACTCTCTGCGACGTGTGTCGCCGACGTTACATTTCGCTTTGGGCGTATCCAGCCCCATTCGCGGCGGGGCGCCCTCTCGGTGGTGTCGGGATCAATAGTCTTAACCCCGTATGAGTAGCGACTATTCCGCCCGGCATCTCTCCGTTCTCGAGGGTCTCGAGGCCGTGCGCAAACGGCCCGGCATGTACATCGGGTCCAACGACTCGCGCGGGCTGATGCACTGCCTATGGGAGATCATCGACAATTCGGTCGATGAGGCGCTCGGCGGCCACGGCTCGCGGATCGAGATCGAGCTGCACCCCGACGGCAGCGTCGAGGTGCGCGACCGCGCCCGCGGCATCCCCGTCGACATCGAGCCCAAGACGGGTCTCTCGGGCGTCGAAGTCGTGTTCACGAAGCTGCACGCCGGCGGCAAGTTCGGGTCCGGCTCGTATGCCGCCTCCGGCGGTCTGCACGGCGTCGGCGCCTCGGTCGTCAACGCACTGTCGGAGCGACTCGATGTCGAGGTGGATCGCGACGGCAAGACCTGGGCGATGTCCTTCCACCGTGGCGAGCCGGGCGTCTTCGACGACGCGGGCACCCCGAGGCCCGATGCGCCCTTCACGCCGTTCATCTCCGGAAGCGAACTGCGCGTCGTCGGCAAGGTCGCCAAGGGAGTCACCGGCACGCGCGTGCGCTACTGGGCCGATCAGCAGATCTTCGCGCGGGGCGCCGGATTCGTCATGGACGAACTCGTTGCTCGTGCTCGTCAAACCGCGTTCCTGGTGCCGGGCCTCGGCATCGAGATCGTGGATGCGCGGGAGGTCTCCGCGGAGCCCGTGCGCGAGAGCTTCCGGTTCGACGGCGGGATCGCGGAGTTCGTGGAATTCCTGGCGCCCGACGCCGCGCTCACCGACACCTGGCGCATTCAGGGTTCGGGTGGCTACACCGAGACGGTTCCGGTGCTGCAGGAGAACGGCCACATGGTGTCGACCGAGCTCTCCCGCGAATGCGAGGTCGACATCGCGCTGCGCTGGGGCAGCGGCTACGAGACGGTGTTCCGCAGCTTCGTCAACATCATCGCGACGCCGAAGGGCGGAACACACCAGGCCGGCTTCGAGCAGGGGCTGTTGAAGTTCCTGCGCGCCGAGGTCGAGAAGAACGCGCGTCGGCTCAAGGTCGGCAACGACAAACTCGAGAAGGACGATGTGCTCGCCGGGCTCACCGCGGTGTTGACCGTCCGGCTGCCCGAACCGCAGTTCGAGGGGCAGACCAAGGAGATCCTCGGCACGCCCGCGGTGCGCAACATCGTGTCGAACGCGGTGGCGAAGGCGATGACCGAGAAGTACGCCTCGACCGCCCGCGCCGACAAGGCGCAAGGGGCGCTCGTGCTCGACAAGGTCGTTGCCGAGATGAAGAGCCGCATCTCCGCGCGGGCGCACAAGGAAACGCAGCGTCGCAAGAACGCGCTGGAGAGCTCGAGCCTGCCGGCGAAGCTCGTCGACTGCCGTTCGACCGACGTCGCCGACACGGAATTGTTCATCGTCGAGGGCGACTCGGCGCTCGGCACGGCGAAACTCGGTCGCGACAGCGAGCACCAGGCGCTGTTGCCGATTCGCGGCAAGATCCTCAACGTTCAGAAGGCATCCGTGTCGGACATGTTGAGCAACACCGAGTGCGCCTCGATCATTCAGGTCATCGGGGCAGGATCCGGTCGCAGTTTCGAAATCGATCAGGCTCGCTACGGCAAGGTGATCATCATGGCCGACGCGGATGTGGACGGCGCGCACATCCGGACGCTCCTGCTCACGCTGTTCTTCCGCTACATGCGGCCGATGATCGAGGCAGGTCGCGTCTACTCGGCCGTTCCGCCGCTGCACCGCGTCGTCGTGATGAATCCCGGTTCGAAGCCGAACGATGTGATCTACACCTACTCCGAGGCCGAACTCCAGGGCGTTCTGAAGAGCCTGGAGAAGCGCGGTAAGAAGTATCAGGACCCGATTCAGCGCTACAAGGGCCTCGGTGAGATGGACGCCGACCAATTGGCTGAGACGACGATGAGCCGGGCGCATCGCACGCTGCGGCGGGTCCGCATCGATGACGCCGAGAACGCCGCGCGGGTCTTCGAACTGCTGATGGGCAATGAGGTCGCCCCGCGCAAGGAGTTCATCATTGCGGGTCAGGGCCTCGACCACGCCCGCGTCGACGTCTAGGCCGGCGAGCTCTCGGACGGCGAGCTCGGTCGGGTGCGCTCTCGGCGGGCCGTGAGCGCGTCTACAGGGTCGTGCCGATCGAGCCGATGACCGCATCGAGCGGGATGCCCGAGGCGTCGCGCTTGGATCCCGCCTCGGGGAGCGAGCGCAGCGATCCGTCGGGCCCGACAGGTACCGCCGGTGCCGGGCCGACCCAGGCGAGTTCGAGGCTGCTTTCGCCCTTCAGGAAGCTCTGAGCTCGCACCCCGCCGGTGGCGCGGCCCTTGCCGGGGAAGTCCGCGAACGAGCTCACCTTGCCTCGGCCCGCGTCGGTTCCCGCGAGAACCCCGTCCGGGGTGGAGATGGTGACGACGACCGCCGTCTCGGGCTGGTCGACGACGCCGAAGAACAGGGCGCGGGCCTTCGGCGAGACCTTGACGCCCGCCATGCCTCCGGCCGACGGGCCCTGCGGCCGCACGCTCGTCGCCGCGAAGTGGAGCAGCTGCGCGTCGCTCGTGACGAACACTAGCTCGCTGGTGTCGGAGGTGTGCCCGACGCCGACGACCTCGTCACCCGGCTTGAGGGAGATCACCTCGAAGTCGGGTCGGCTCGGCCAGTTCCCGGGTGTCACGCGCTTGACGATGCCCTGTGCCGTGCCGAGGGCGATCGGCTGCTCGCTCGTCAGGGAGACGAGTGCGACGACGTGTTCCTTCTTATCGCTGAGGCCCAGGTAGTCGCGGAGCTTCGCGCCGGCGGCCAGTTGAACCGAGTTCGGCGGCACGACGGGCAGATCGACCGGGGTGAAGCGGATCAGGCGTCCGCGGTTGGTGATGGCGCCGAGTTCGCTGCGCGAGGTGGCGGTGACCGTCGAACGGATCGCGTCATGCCGGCTCCGTCGCGCCGGAGCCGCGGGTGCGTCGACACCTTCGGGCAGATCGATGCGCACCGCACGCCCCGTAGTCGAGAAAACGACAAGGGTGGGGACGTCGGCGATCTCGAGCGCCGCGGCAGCTTGCTTGGCGGCGGCGGAGGCGCTTCGCGGAGGCGCGGGACGCGCCTCGGTGAGGAGGGTGCGCCGCGGCGTTCCGAACTTCTCGGCCGCCTCCGCCAGTTCGCTCGACACGAGGGCGCGAAGACGGGTGGGGGAGCCGAGGATCTTCTCGAGTTGAGCGATCTCCTTCTCGAGCTTGTCGCGCTCGGTCTCCAGCTCGATCCGGCTGAATTTCGTCAGACGGCGCAATTGCAGCTCGAGGATGTAGTCGGCCTGCAGCGTGGACAGGTCGAAGACTTCGATCAGTCGCGCGCGGGCCTGCGCGGTGTCGTCCGAGGTGCGCACGACCTGGATGACTTCGTCGATGTCCAAGATCGCGATGAGTAGACCGAGGACCAGGTGCAGGCGCTCTTGGCGGCGCGTCAGCCGGTAGCGCGAACGCCGGGTCACGACCTCGAGCCGGTGGGTCAGATAGACCTGCAGGAGGTCCTTGAGGCCGAGCGTGAGCGGTCGCCCCTCGACGAGTGCCACGTTATTGATCGAGAAGCCGTCTTCGAGCGGGGTCAACCGGTACAGCTGCTCCAGCACCGCCTCGGGGCTGAAGCCGGTCTTGATGCCGATCACCAGACGGAGGCCGTTCTTACGATCGGTCAGGTCGGTCACGTCCGAGATTCCGGTGATCTTCTTCGACGTGACGCCGTCCTTGATCTTCTCGATCACCTTTTCGGGGCCAACGAGGTACGGCAGTTCGGTGACGACGAGGCCGGTCTTGCGCGCCGTGATGGGCTCGATCGACACCTTCGCACGCGTCTTGAACGAGCCGCGGCCGGTCGCGTAGGCATCCTTGACACCGTCGAGGCCGACGATGGTCCCGCCGGTGGGAAGGTCAGGCCCGGGCACGAAGGCCATGAGTTCGTCGAGGGTTGCGCCGGGGTTGTCGAGCAGGTGGCGCGCCGCCGCGACGACCTCGACCAGATTGTGCGGCGCCATGTTGGTCGCCATGCCGACGGCGATGCCGCTCGCCCCGTTGACGAGAAGATTCGGGTAGGCCGCGGGAAGGACGTCGGGCTGCGTGAGCTGGTTGTCGTAGTTCGGAACGAAGTCGACGACGTCTTCGTCGAGCCCCTCGGTCATCGCGATGGCGGTCGGGCGGAGCCGGGCCTCGGTGTACCGCGCGGCGGCCGGACCATCGTCGAGCGAACCGAAGTTGCCGTGTCCGTCGATCAACGGCACGCGCATCGTGAAGTCCTGGGCGAGCCGGACGAGTGCGTCGTAAATCGCGCTGTCACCGTGCGGGTGGAGCCGGCCCATCACGTCGCCCACCACCCGCGCGCTCTTGACGTGGCCGCGATCGGGGCGCAGCCCCATCTCGCTCATCTGGTACAGGATGCGTCGTTGAACCGGCTTGAGCCCGTCGCGCGCGTCGGGCAGAGCCCGGGCGTAAATGACCGAGTAGGCGTACTCGAGGAACGAGCCCTGCATCTCGGCGGAGACGTCGATATCTTCGATGCGCTCGCCAGTGGGCTGGGCAGGGGTGACGGGAGAAGATGCGCGCGGAGTCATAGGATCGGGGCAATGTTACCGGCGGCGAAATCACACCGGTTCAGCCTTGCCGACGTTCTTCCGAATTGCCTTCTGGCTTTGCGGGGGCAGCGCGGATCGCTGGGCCTTCCGGCGGTGACCCACGCGATTGTGGTTCTCGTGGACGGCCTCGGTGCCGAAGGGCTCACCGCGCATCGGGGCCACGCCCGCACGCTCGCGGCACATCTCGACCGTGACCCGCCGATCGACAGCGGCATTCCGTCGACGACGGCCGCCGCGCTCGCCTCCCTGATGACGGGAACGCGTCCGGGTGAGCACGGGATGGTCGGGTACTCGGTGCTCGATCCGACGAGCGACCGGGTCGTGAACCAACTCACCGGATGGGGTCCGGGCGCCCTCGATCCCGAGAGCTGGCAGCGATCCCGCACCGTCTTCGAGCGCGCGCACGAGTTCGGGATCGAGTCGGTGGCGATCGGCCGCGAGCGCTATCGCGACTCGGGCTTCTCCGCCGCGGTGCTACGCGGGGCCGAGTTCCGGGCGGGCGCCACGATCGAGGACCGCGTCGACGTGGCGATGCGGGAACTCCGTCGCCCCGGGCCGCGCCTGATCTACCTCTATGTGCCCGAGCTTGACGCCGCGGGACACGCGAAGGGCATGGCCTCGGCGGAGTGGACCTCGGCGCTGGAGACGCTCGACGCCGCGCTCGCCCCGCTGGTGGCCGGCCTGAGCTCCTCGCAGGGGGTGCTCGTGACGGCGGACCACGGGATGCTCGACATTCCCTCCGAAGCCCATCGGATCGTCGCGCCGGAGCTACTGACCGGCGTGCGGCACGTCGCGGGGGAGCCCCGTGGGCTCCAGTTGCACCTCGAGCCCGGGGTCGACGCGGACACGGTCGCGGAGGCGTGGCGCACCCACGAGGGACCCCGCGCCTGGGTGGCGACGCGAGCGGAGGCGATCGCGGCGGGATGGTTCGGCCCCGTCGATGCCGAGGTCGAGCCTCGATTCGGCGACGTGTTCGTCTTCGCGCGGCGTCCGATCGCGTATTACGTCGACCCCGAGGACGGCGGACGCGGCATGGTCGGTCAGCACGGGTCGTTGACGTCGACCGAACGGTCGATTCCGCTGTTGCGTTTCGGGGCCTTCGCACGCTGAGTCGCTGTGGGCCCCCGGAGGCCTACTCGTCGTCCGGTCGTGCCCCGAAGACGATGTCATCCCAACTCGGCATGGAGGCGCGCCCCTTGCGGCCGCTCTTGGCAGCGGGCGCCGGCGCGCTGGGGGCGTGTGCTGCCTTTTTCGCGGGGACCGGCGTCTCGATGGGCGCGGTCTCCATCGGGACGTCGATCACCCGGACGGTTCCGGTGCCGGGGCGGTCGGCGAGCTGCTCTTCCGGATCCGGGTCCATCGGGTCGCGTTCTCCGCGCCGTCGACGCAAGGCCTCCAGGAGATCCGCTGTCTGACCGTGGTTCCGACTCGCGCGTTCGCGCGGGGGCGCTGCCGTCGGGGGCGCTGCGGGCGGGGATGCCGGCGCGGGGCGTTCGGCTTTCGGCCGCGCGAGGGAGGCGGGCGGGATCGCTTCAAGCCGCGGACCGGAGCCGTCGGAGGCGTCCTCGATGGTGAAGGCGCCGCTGTCGAAGCGGGAGCCCGGTTCGCTGGATTCGGCGTCGTCGGCGGCGACGGCGCGAAGTCGGGGGATGAGTGGTGCGGGGGCGTCACCCTGCTGCGAGAGCGACTCGGCCTCGCGATTCAGCGGGGAGAGCGCGCCGCGCTTCGCGTCGAAGCCCCACCGGGCGTCGTGGTCGACGTCGTCGGCGCTGAAGGTCAACTTCACGACCCAGCCGCCGCCTTGCTCTTTCCAGCTCGCCCAGCGCTCGTTGACGGCGCCCGCGTCGACGAGTCGACCGCGGATGATGTCACCGAACTGTGCCGAGTCGGCGAGATCGGATTCGCCCGAACCGCGGACCGCGACGGCGAGCGCCGACTGGATGACATACTCGCGCTCCGCGAGGACCGGCCCTTCGAAACGGCGGATGTCCTCGAGCGAGGCCCCGGTCACCGAGGCGACGTCTTCGGCGGACATTCCCGCTCGGATCTGGGCTTGGATCTCGCGCGGGGAAACCTTCCGCGCGGAGCCGGCATCGTGGGAGGCCTGACGAAGCCGCGCGTGCAACACCTCATCGACGGGGACGCGGTAGCGTCCACCGTCATCATCCGTGAGAAGGAGCGCTCCGCTCTCGACTCCGGTGACCTTCAACTCGTGCATGTCGAACGACCTCCAGCCGTCACGATTAACGGACAGGATGCCACGGGAAGCCCGGTAATCCCGGGAATATCCCGGGCGCGCCGCGAGTTGCACGGGAAGCGCCGCGAGCGCGAAAAACTGAGGTTTGCGAATCGCGAGGGAATGATGCAGACTGTGCCCGCCGATTTGCACCGACGGCACCCGAGAAATGGAACGAGCATGGCAACCGACTACGACGCCCCGAGGAAGACGGACGAGGAAACCGAGTCCATCCAGGCCCTCCAGGAGCGTGTCCCCGACAAGATGTCGGGAGTCGTGGATGTCGACGATTCCGACAACCCGGGCTACGAGCTCAGCGGACAGGATCTGGCCGACATCGACCTCGATGTCGTGGTGCTTCCGCCCCAGGCGGACGAGTTCACCTGCGTCAGCTGCTTCCTCGTGAAGCACCGCTCCCAGGTCGACCACGAGTCCAAGCTCGGCCCGGTCTGCCTGGAGTGCGCCTCCTAGGACGCCGTCCGCACCGCGTGTCGGTGCGGCACTACCGCGAGCGCGTGAGCGCGGCGGCGAGTTCCTCGGGTCGACGGCTCGACACCAGCCAGTAGGGCGTGGGATCGTTCGGGTCGTTGAGTTCGATGCGGACGACGGGGCTGATCCAGCCCCGCAGCAGCAACCACGCGCGCGCGTCGAGTCGCTGGCCGCGTTCGGCGACGGCGTCGGCGTCACGGTGCGCGTGCGCGGTGGAGACCAGGTCGCGCCCGATCGCGGCGTTACCGGCGCGCAGAAGTGCGTCATCCACTTCGATGGTCGCCGTGGTGAGGATCAGCGCGACCACGATCGCCCCGTAAAACACGATCGCCGTGAGGACGCCCGCGAGGACCGAGATCGGGAGAAAGACGAGCAGGCTCGCGGGGATGACGAGCGCGGCTGCGATGAACACCCATGCCGACGGCCAGAGTCGTTCGCGGAAGAGTACGGGTTGCGGGGTGCTCGTCATGTCCTTATTCGACCATGGACTAGCCTCAATGCGTGACCGAGTCGATCGAAGTTCTGCTGCGTGCCGCCGCGGAGCCGACCTATGCTCACCCCGGCGATGCCGGTGCCGATCTGACCTCGACCGAGAGCGTCACCATTCCGGCGGGCGAACGCGTCACGCTGGGAACCGGCGTCTCGATCGCGCTCCCCGATGGTTTCGTGGCGTTCGTTGTTCCGCGCAGCGGTCTCGCGGCCAAGCACGGCATCACGGTCGTCAACAGCCCCGGAACCGTCGATGCGGGGTACCGCGGCGAGATTCGCGTCACGCTCCTCAATACGGACGCTCGCGACGCCTACGCGGTCGCGGCGGGGGATCGCATCGCGCAGTTGATCGTGATGCCGGTCGTGCGTGCGCGCTTCGTTCCGGTCAACATCCTTCCGGGAAGCGATCGCGGTCAGGGAGGATTCGGTTCGACCGGATACGGTTCCGGCGAGTCCACGACACACACGGGAGATTCTGCGTGAGCGATACCAGCACGGACGCGACGTCCGGGCCGACCGAACACCCGAAGTCGGCCCCGGCCGACCGCGAAACGGCCGGCCCTCTCGATGAGAGCGAAGCGAATGCCGTCCGCCCTTACGTCGATCTGGGGGGCGTGAAGATCCTGCCTCGACCCGAATTGGCGCTGCGCCTCGAGGTGGAAGAGGGAAGCAAGCGCGTCGTCGCGGTCGCGCTCGACTTCGCGGAGTCGACGCTTCAGGTGCAGCCGTTCGCCGCGCCGCGCTCGAGCGGCCTGTGGCATGAGATCCGCGCTCAGATCGCTGATCAGATCCGCAAGCAGGGCGGTTCGGTGGCGGAGGCGAACGGATCGCTCGGGCCGGAGCTGCACGCCCAGATCCCGGCAACCGGTCAGCAGGGCGGGTCGCGTCTCGCGCGTTTCGTCGGCGTCGACGGTCCGCGATGGTTCCTCCGCGGCGTGATCAGCGGCAAGGCGGCGGTCGATGCGGAGGCCGCGGCCAAGATCGAGGAGCTGTTCCGCAGCGTCGTCGTGGTGCGCGGCGCGACGCCGATGCCGCCGCGTGACCTGATTCCGCTGCACGTGCCCGCGTCGGCTCAGGATCCGCGGTCCGGCGACGCCGCGTCATGAGCGAACCTCGCTCCGATGGCCCCGCGGCCGAGGCGGGGGATGCGCGCGACGCGGTCAGCGACGCCTTCGCCGAGGCGGCGCGTCGCTCCGCGGTCGCGCGTGTTGTGCCGGGCCAAGAGCCGACGGGCGCGGCGCTCTGGGCTGCTGTCGGTGGCGTCCGCGGGATCATCGAGTCGATCCTGCCGGGCGTGCTCTTCTTGGTGCTGTTTACCGCGACCGGCGAGGTCGTGCTGTCGGTGCTGGCTCCCGTCGTGGTCGCGGTCACGTTCATCGCGGTGCGACTGATTCGTCGCGAACCGCTCGGTTCGGCGATCGCGGGAGCCTTCGGCATCGCGTTGTCGGCTGGCATCGCCTTGTTCACGGGCGATGCGCGCGACAACTTCCTCGTCGGCTTTGTCATCAACGCGGGCATCACCCTCGCGATGGTGGTCAGTCTGGTGGCGCGGTGGCCGTTCATCGGGGCGATCGTCGGAATCGTCGCGGGAGATCGCGGATGGCGCGCCGACAAGGCGAAGTTCCGCGTTGCGGTGGTCGCCACGCTGCTCTGGGCGGCGTTCCCGCTTGTTCGCCTCGCGGTCGAACTCCCGCTGTATGTCACCGAGCAGACCTCGGCGCTCGCCACGGCCAAGCTCCTGCTCGGCGTGCCGCTGTATGCGATCGTGTTGTGGGTGACCTGGCTGCTGGTGCGCAGCGCCTGGACTTTCGGCATGTCGGAGTCGGATTCTGCCGAGCAGACGCGCTAATATATCTTGACGTCGAGATAAATCGACGAACGCGACTCCGGTTGAACACCATCCCGCGGGGCTTAGGCTTGCCTTGCTGGACGACGCCGAGCGTCGCGAACAGGATGAGTGTGCGGCGAGGAGATCGCTGCGGACGGTAGAGGGAGACCCACAGTGTCGACGGTCAACAGTTTCAACGCCCGCACTACGTTGAGCGTCGGTGAGACCGACTACGAAGTGTTCCGGATCGACACCGTTCCGGGTCACGAGAAGCTCCCGTTCAGCCTCAAGGTGCTGCTCGAGAACCTGCTGCGCACCGAAGACGGCGCCAACGTCACGAAGGCGCAGATCGAGGCGCTCGGGGGCTGGCAGCCCTCGGCCGAGCCCGACACCGAGATCCAGTTCACGCCCGCGCGCGTCGTCATGCAGGACTTCACCGGGGTTCCCTGCATCGTCGACCTGGCCACGATGCGCGAAGCGGTCGCGCAGCTCGGGGGAGACCCGAACAAGATCAACCCGCTCGCCCCGGCCGAACTCGTGATCGACCACTCGGTCATCGCCGACCTGTTCGGCACCGAGAACGCCCTCGAGCGCAACGTCGAGATCGAGTACGAGCGCAACGGCGAGCGTTACCAGTTCCTGCGCTGGGGCCAGACGGCCTTCGACGACTTCAAGGTCGTTCCGCCGGGAACCGGGATCGTGCACCAGGTCAACATCGAATACCTGGCCCGCGTCACCTTCACGCGCGAGGTCGGCGGAGTGCTGCGCGCCTATCCCGACACGCTCGTCGGCACCGACTCGCACACCACGATGGTCAACGGCCTCGGCGTTCTCGGCTGGGGCGTCGGCGGCATCGAGGCCGAGGCGGCCATGCTCGGCCAGCCCGTCTCCATGCTGATCCCCAAGGTCGTCGGCTTCAAGCTCTCCGGATCGATCCCGACCGGCGTCACCGCGACCGACGTCGTGCTCACGATCACCCAGATGCTGCGCAAGCACGGCGTGGTCGGCAAGTTCGTCGAGTTCTACGGAGACGGCGTCGGCGCCGTCCCCCTCGCGAACCGCGCCACCATCGGCAACATGAGCCCCGAGTTCGGCTCGACGGCCGCCATGTTCCCGATCGACGACGTCACGCTCGACTACCTGCGCCTGACCGGTCGCAGCGAGGAGCAGGTCAAGCTCGTCGAGGCCTACTCCAAGCTGCAGAAGCTGTGGCACGACCCCGCGGTCGAGCCCGAGTTCAGCGAATACCTCGAGCTCGACCTGTCGACCGTCGTGCCGTCGATCGCCGGGCCCAAGCGTCCGCAGGACCGGGTCGAGCTGAGCCACGCCAAGGCGCAGTTCGGCGACGACCTGCTCTCCTACGCGGGAGACGCCCACTCGCGCGTCGACGATGCCGTCGAGGGCACCTTCCCCGCATCCGACCCGATCGGGTTCACCGCGCAGGACGAGGACTCGGCGCACGAGTTCTCGCACGTGCACGTCAGCCACGCGCCGAGCTCGGCCTCCAAGCCGACGGCGGTGTCGCTCCCCGACGGTCGCGACTTCACCCTCGACCACGGTGCGGTTGCGATCGCCGCGATCACCTCGTGCACCAACACGTCGAACCCGAGCGTCATGCTCGCGGCCGGGCTCCTTGCTCGCAACGCGAACCAGAAGGGGCTCAAGGCCAAGCCGTGGGTCAAGACCACGCTGGCCCCGGGCTCCAAGGTCGTCACCGACTACTACGCCAAGGCGGGACTCACCGACGACCTCGAGGCGCTCGGCTTCTACACCGTCGGATACGGATGCACGACCTGCATCGGAAACTCCGGTCCGCTGCTCGACGAGATCTCGGCGGCGATCAACAACAACGACCTCGCCGTCACCGCGGTGCTCTCGGGCAACCGCAACTTCGAGGGCCGCATCAGCCCCGATGTGAAGATGAACTACCTCGCGAGCCCGCCGCTCGTGATCGCGTATGCCCTCGCCGGTTCGATGAACTTCGACTTCGAGACCGACCCGCTCGGCACCGACCAGGACGGCAACGACGTCTTCTTGAAGGACATCTGGCCCGACGCCGCCGAGGTGCAGCAGACGATCGACTCGTCCATCGACACCGAGATGTTCACGCACGAGTACGCGAGCGTCTTCGAGGGTGACGAGCGCTGGCGTTCGCTGCCGACGCCCGACAGCGAGGTGTTCGAGTGGGATGCCCAGTCGACCTACGTGCGGAAGCCCCCGTACTTCGAGGGCATGACGCTGGAGACCACGCCCGTCGCCGACATCGCCGGCGCCCGGGTGCTCGCGAAGCTCGGTGACTCGGTGACGACCGACCACATCTCGCCGGCCGGCTCGATCAAGGCCGACAGCCCCGCGGGCCAGTACCTCCAGGCGCACGGCGTCGACCGCAAGGACTTCAACTCCTATGGCTCGCGCCGCGGAAACCACGAGGTGATGATTCGCGGCACCTTCGCGAACATCCGGCTGCGCAACCAGCTCCTCGATGGCGTCGAGGGCGGCTACACCCGCGACTTCACGCAGGCCGACGGCCCGCAGTCGTTCATCTACGACGCGAGCACGAACTACCAGGCCGCGGGCACGCCGCTCGTGATCTTCGCCGGCAAGGAGTACGGCTCGGGTTCGAGCCGCGACTGGGCCGCGAAGGGAACCTCGCTGCTCGGCGTTCGGGCCGTGATCGCCGAGAGCTTCGAGCGCATCCACCGTTCCAACCTGATCGGAATGGGCGTCGTGCCGCTGCAGTTCCCGGCGGGGGAGACCGCCGACAGCCTGGGCCTCGACGGCACCGAGGTAGTCAGCATCTCGGGTCTCGAGGAGCTCAACGCGGGAACCACCCCGAAGACGGTTCGCGTGACCGCCACCCCGAGCGAGCAGTCGCCCGCGGGCAAGTCGGTCGTCGAATTCGACGCCGTGGTGCGCATCGACACCCCGGGTGAAGCCGACTACTACCGCAACGGCGGCATTCTGCAGTACGTGCTGAGGTCGCTCGTCTAGGCTCGACTCATGTCGATTCTCGAGTCCATCCGGTCGCCTCGCGACCTGGATGGCCTGTCGCCGGAAGAGCTCACTCAGCTCTCAGACGAGATCCGCCGCTTCTTGGTCACCGAGGTGTCCAAGACCGGCGGACACCTCGGGCCGAACCTCGGCGTGGTCGAGCTGACGATGGCGATCCATCGTGTTTTCGACTCCCCGCGGGACGCGGTGATCTTCGACACCGGACACCAGAGCTACGTGCACAAGCTGCTGACCGGGCGGCAGGACTTCTCTCTGCTGCGCCAGCGCGGCGGCCTGGCCGGCTACCCGCAGCGCGCCGAGTCCGAGCACGACATCGTCGAGAGCTCGCACGCCTCGAGTTCGCTCAGTTGGGCCGACGGGATCTCCCGCGCCTTCGCGATGACCGGTCAGAATGACCGCTACGTGGTGGCGGTCGTCGGCGACGGCGCCCTGACCGGCGGCATGACGTGGGAGGCGCTCAACAACATCAGCGACGACAACTCGCGTCGACTGATCATCGTCGTCAATGACAACGGGCGTTCCTACGCTCCGACGATCGGCGGCATGGCGCGCTTCCTCAGTAGCGTGCGCACCCGTCGCGCGTATCGTCGGCTGTACTTCACGAGCCGAGAGCTGTTCAACCGGCTCGGTCCGGTCGGCCGGGCGGTCTACCGCGGCACGCGAGGTGCCGTTCGCGGATTCCTGGCGCGCTTCAGCAACAACGAGGCGCTCTATTCGAACCTCGACATCAAATACGTCGGGCCGGTCAACGGCCACGACCAGCGCGCGCTCGAGCAGGCCTTCCGCCAGGCCAAGGAGTACGACGCCCCCGTGATTGTGCACGCGATCACGCAGAAGGGCTGGGGGTACGAGCCCGCACTCGCCGATGTTGCCGACCAGTTCCACGCCGTGGGACAGATCGACCCCGAGACCGGCGAACCCGTGGATTCGGCAAGCCGGCCCTCCTGGACGAGCGTCTTCGCTGACGAGATCGTCGATCTCGCCGATGGCGACGAGCGCATCATCGGCATCACCGCCGCGATGCTCCGGCCGACCGGGCTGCACCGCCTGGCGGAGAAGTACCCCGATCGCGTGCTCGATGTCGGCATCGCCGAGCAGCACGCCGTGGCGAGCGCCGCCGGACTCGCCTTCGGCGGTCTGCACCCCGTCGTGGCGCTCTACGCGACGTTCGTGAATCGTGCCTTCGACCAGGTGCTCATGGACGTCGCCCTGCACAAGGCGGGCGTGACCTTCGTGCTCGACCGGGCCGGCGTCACCGGTCCCGACGGCGCGAGCCACCACGGAATGTGGGACCTGGCCATTCTCCAGGTCGTTCCGAACATCCGGATCGCCGCGCCGCGCGACGCGACCCGGTTGCGCGAAGAACTCGGCGAGGCCGTCGCGGTGCAGGATGCCCCCACCGTCGTGCGCTTTTCCAAGGGCAGCGTCGGCACCGAGTTCGATGCGGTGCGCCGCACGGATGACGGCGTCGATGTGTTGCGGGAGGCGGGGCACCGCGACGTGCTGATCGTCACCGTCGGCCCGATGGCGAAGCTCGGCCTGCAGGTGGCCGAGCGTCTGGCCGCGCAGGGAATCGGCGCAACCGTCGTGGACCCGCGTTGGGTGGTGCCGGTGCCCGCCAGCATCATCGAGATGGCCGCCACCTACCGCCTCGTCGTCTCGATCGAGGACGGCATCCGCGTGGGCGGGGTCGGTACGCGGATCCGCCAAGACCTGCGCGCCGCCGGCGTCGACACCGCCGTCGACGAGTTGGGCCTTCCCGACGAGTTCCTCGACCATGCCTCCCGCGACGAGATCCTCGAGCAGGTCGGGTTGACCGACCAGCGGATCGCGCGCGACATCGTGGCGCAGGTGCTCGGAACGAGGATTCCCGTCGCGAGGCCCCTCCCGGAGGAGCTCTCCCTCGGTTCGGACCGGATCGACGCCGAGCACGAGTAATCCGAACGTAACTCGGGGAATATTTGTCGGCTCCTCGGGTTATCGTGAAAGGCGCGTCGTCGACGACGCCTGCCGCCGTTTCGGCCCTTTCTCGACATCATCTGCTCGGAGTTCACGTGTCCCACCATTCTGCTGCCGCTGCGGCGCTGCAGCGCGTCGAGCCTTTGTCGGCGCAGACGCGCCTCGCGCTGGTGCTGCTGCTCGCGGCGACCTTCGTCGTCTTCCTCAACGAGACGACGATGAGTGTCGCGATCCCCGAGATCATGGACGACCTGGCGGTGACCCCCGCGCTCGGCCAATGGCTCACCACGGCGTTCGCTCTCACGATGGCGGTCGTGATTCCGATCACGGGCTGGTTGCTGCAGCGTCTCAACACGCGACCGGTGTTCATCGTCGCGATGGCGCTGTTCAGCGCCGGCACCCTCCTGGCGGCGCTCGCCCCGACCTTCGGACTGCTCGTCGCGGCACGCGTGGTGCAAGCCACCGGCACCGCGGTCATGATGCCGCTGATGATGACGACCGTGCTGAGCCTCGTGCCGATGCACTCGCGCGGGCGCATTATGGGGCGCGTCTCGATCGTGATGTCGATGGCGCCCGCAGTCGGCCCGATGGTGGCCGGACTCATTCTCGCGGTCACCGCCTGGCGCGGCATCTTCTGGGTGATGCTGCCGATCGCCCTCGTCATGCTCGCGATCGGAATCGCTCGCGTGCCGAATGTCTCTGAGCCGCGTCGTGTTCCGCTGGACGTGATGTCGGTCATTCTGTCGGCATTCGCCTTCAGCGCCATCGTCTACGGCCTGTCGAGCTTCGGTGAAGCCGCGGAGGGCGAGGTGCTCGTCGCCCCGTGGATCCCGCTCACGATCGGCCTGGTGTTCCTGGTGGCCTTCATCGCCCGCCAGCTCGTGCTTCAGCGCACGGATGGCGCACTCCTCGACCTGCGGACGTTCCGGTCGCGCACCTTCACCATCTCGGTCTCCATGCTCTCGATTGCCATGGTTGCGCTGTTCGGCATGGTGATCGTGCTGCCGATCTACACGGCTCGCGCTCTTGGGCTCGAGGCGGTGCAGACGGGACTGATTCTGCTGCCAGGAGGTCTGCTGATGGGGCTCATGGGGCCGCTCGTTGGACGCCTCTACGACCGTCTGGGCCCGCGACCGCTCGTGATCCCCGGTGCGGTGATCGTCAGCGTGGTGTTCTGGGGGCTCACCCTGATCTCGACCGAGACCCCGGTCGGAATGCTCATTGCCGCCCATGTGGCGCTCAGCGTCGGTCTCGCGCTCCTGTTCACGCCGCTGTTCACCTCGGGGCTCGGGGCGCTCCCGCCGCACCTGTACTCGCACGGCAGCGCCACGGTGATGACCATCCAGCAGGTGGCGGGAGCGGCGGGCGCCGCGTTGTTCATCGCTTTCTTGACCATCGGGACGATCGCGACCGGCGCCGCCGACCCGAACCTCGCGACGCCCGAGCAGCTGGCGGTCGGGGTTCGACTGGCGTTCCTCACCGGCGCGATCGTGTCGGTCGTGCTGATTCCGGCGGCGTTCCTCGTCCAGCGCCCGGCGAAGCCGGAGCTCAGCGATGAGGAGCTTGAAGCGGCCGCGCCCGTCGGGCACTGATCGCCAACGACGGCGGGCCGCCTCCGAAAGGGAGACGGCCCGCGAACGTTGGTGCTGAGCTCAGCTGACCCCCGCGATCCGCGGTTCGTGGAACGCGGCACCGAAGGCTCGCTCGCTCGCTCCCGCGCGGTCGAGGTAGGGGGTCGCGCCTCCCATCTGGAACGGCCACCCGGCGCCGAGAATCATGGCCAGGTCGATGTCCTCCGCGGCCGCGACGACGCCGTCGTCCAGCATCCGCTTGATCTCGTCGGCGAGGCCATCCTCCAGCTGCACGCGCAGTTGCTCCGGCGTGAGGGGCTGGGCGTCGGCGGGACGGTGCTTCGCCACGATCGCGAGCGCCTTCTTGTCGTAGCCCTTCGTCTTGCCCTTGGAATCCTTCTCGAAGATGTGTCCGTACTCCGCGAGTTCGTGAAGCGCGGCGCTCTCGAAGAAGCGATCCGGGAAGGCGGCGTGGTGGGTGTCGAGCACGTGCGCGCCGACCTTGAGGCCGACCAGCTCGAGCAGCACGAACGGATCCATCGGCATCCCGAACGGGCGCACCGCCTCCACGACGTCGTCGAACGGCATTCCTTGCTCGACCGCGTGCATCGCCTCGCCGAGCACCTTGGCCAGCACGCGGTTGACGATGAAGCCGGGGGAGTCGGTGGTGATGATCGCGGTCTTGCGGAGCTTCGCGGCGATCGACATCGCGGTCGCGAGTGCCTCCTCGTCGGTCTTCGAGGCGTTGACCACCTCGATGAGCGGCATGACCGCCACCGGGTTGAAGAAGTGGAAGCCGACGAGACGTTCGGGATGAGCGAGCTTCGCACCGATCTCGTCGACGGACAGCGACGACGTGTTGGTTGCGAGAATCGCCTCCTCGGAGAGGAACGGCTCGACCTGGGCGAACACCTCCTGCTTGACCCCGACCTCCTCGAAGACGGCCTCGATGACCCAGTCGCACCCGGCGAAATCGGCCTTGTCGGTCGTTCCCGTGACGAGAGCCTTCAACTGGTTCTTCTCGTCTGAGCCGATGCGACCCTTTTCGTGCAGGGCGTCGATCTCACCGCGGATGTAGTCGAGTCCCTTGTCGACGCGAGCCTGGTCCAGATCGGTGATGACCACCGGAACCTGGAGGCGTCGCACGAACAGGAGCGCGAACTGCGAAGCCATGAGCCCGGCGCCGAGCACGCCCACCTTGGTGACGCGGCGCGCAAGCTCCTTGGGCGGTGCGCCGGCGGGCTTCTTGGCGCGCTTCTGCACCAGGTTGAAGGCGTAGATCGAGGCGCGGAACTGGTCGCCGGCGATGAGTTCCGCGAGCGCGGCGTCCTCGGCGGCGAACCCGGTGGCCTTGTCGGTGTTCTTGGCCGCCTTGAGCAGCTCGAGTGCCGTGTAGGGGCTCTTGGCGACCCGACCGATCCGGCTCGCGAGCGTCTTCTCGGCGATGCCGATGGCGACGTCCCACTTGACGGCGCGCTCCAGCTTGCCGGGCTCGTTCTTGCGCTTCACCTTGACCGTGCCACTCAGCACCCCGTCGGCCCAGCGCAGCGAATCCTCCAAGAAGGTCGCGGGACCGAACATCGCGTCCGCGATGCCGAGCTCGAACACCTGCGGGCCCTTGAGCATCCGGTTGTTCTTCAGCGGGTTGGAGATGATCACCTCGAGAGCGTTCTCGATGCCGATCAGGTTCGGAAGCAGCCACGCCCCGCCCCAGCCCGGGATCAGCCCGAGAAACACCTCGGGGAGCGCGAACGCCGGAACCGAGGAATCGACGGTGCGGTAGGTCGCGTTGAGACCGATCTCGACGCCGCCACCGAGGGCGAGTCCGTTGTAGAACACGAATGACGGCACGCCGAGCTCGTCCAGCTTGCCGAGCACGTGGTGGCCGAGCTGCGCCATCAGCAGACCCGTCTCGAAGTCGGGGATGTCTCCGACCCGCGACAGGTCGGCGCCGGCCGCGAAGATGAACTGCTTTCCGGTGACGGCAACGCCGTCGATCTCTCCCGCGGCGGCCCGGGCGGTCAGCTCGTCGAGACGCTCGCCCAGCTCGACGAGCGTTTGCGGCCCGAGCGTGTTGGGACGCGTGTAGTCGCGATCGTTGTCGAGCGTGATGAGAGCGAGGGTCTTGCCGCTCGGCAGGGGGATGTCGCGCACGTACGAGTGCGCGACGACCTCGTCGGGGTCGAGCCCCAGCAGCTTCGAGAAGTCGGGGATTTCGGTCGTCTTCGTCGTGGCCATCCGTCTTACTTCTTTCCGGTGTAGTGCGGGTTTTCCCAGATGACGCTTCCGCCCTGGCCGAGACCGACGCACATGGCGGTGAGACCGAAGCGAACGTCGGGGCGCTCCTCGAACTGGCGGGCGAGCTGGATCATCAGACGGACACCCGAGGAGGCGAGCGGATGCCCGACGGCGATCGCGCCGCCCCACGGGTTGACGCGCGGGTCGTCGTCGTCGATGCCGAAGTGGTCGAGCAGCGAGAGCACCTGCACGGCGAAGGCTTCGTTGAGCTCGAACAGCCCGATGTCATCGATCGTCAGGCCTGCCTTGCGCAGGGCCTTCTCGGTGCTCGGGATCGGCCCGATGCCCATTACTTCGGGCTCCACGCCCGCGAAGGCGAAGCTCACGAGCTTCATCTTGACGGGAAGGTTGAACTCGGCGGCGGCATCCGCGCTCGCGATGAGCGACACGGTGGCGCCGTCGGTGAGCGGGGAGGCGTTGCCAGCGGTGACGCGACCGTGCGGTCGGAACGGCGTCTTGAGACCGGCGAGACCTTCCATCGTGGTCTCGGGGCGCAGTCCCTCGTCCTTCGTGGCGAGTCCCCACCCCTCGTCGCTCTTGATGGCGACGGGGATTAGGTCGGGCTGGATCTTGCCCGCCTCGTAGGCGGCGGCGACCTTCTGCTGGCTCAGCATTCCGAAGCGGTCCGCGCGCTCCTTGGTGAGGGCGGGGAAGCGGTCGTGCAGGCGTTCGGCCGTGATGCCCATGTTGAGCGCATCCGGCGACACGAGCTTCTCGGAGAGGAAGCGCGGGTTCGGGTCGGCGTCGAAGCCCATCGGGTGGCGGCCCATGTGCTCGACGCCGCCGGCGATGGCGAGGTCATAGGCGCCGAAGGCGATCGCGCCCGCCACGGTCGTGACGGTGGTCATGGCGCCGGCGCACATCCGATCGAGGGCGTAGCCGGGAACCGTGATCGGCAGGCCCGCAAGAATGGCGGCGGTGCGACCGAGGGTGAGCCCCTGGTCGCCGGTCTGAGTGGTCGCGGCGATCGCGACGTCGTCGATGCGGTCCTGGGGCACATTGGGGTTGCGCTCGAGGAGTCCGATCATCGCCTTGACGATCAGGTCGTCGGCACGGGTGTTCCAGTACTGACCCTTCTCGCCGGCTCGTCCGAAGGGAGTGCGAACTCCATCCACAAAGACGACTTCTTTTCCGTGGGCCACGATGCCTCCTGAGCGTTCTCGAGCGACCGCGGGATTTCCGCGGCGGCGCAGACGGGAATAGTCCCGATCCTACGAAGGCGAGACGACTCCGTCGCGTCCTTTGATTCTTCCTACGAATCGCTCTCGGCGCTGGGTGTGGGCTCTTGGGGCGGATCGACAAAGATGTCGCAGATGAGTTGTGCAGTTGCGGCGCGCTGCCACGGGCGAGCGCCGAGCGCGGCGAGCGCCTCGTCGACCGTCTCCGCGCTGAGCGGCTCGGGCGGACTCCAGGCCACGCGGCGCAGGTAGTCCGGCGTTAGAAGGTTCTCCAGCGGCAGCTCCATCGACTGAGCGAGCTCGTCGAGGGCGGGACGCACGGCCTTCAGGCGTGCATTCGCTTCGGGATTCCGATCGGCCCAGATGCGCGGTGGCGGCAACTGGTCGGAGGGCGGGCGAACCGCCGGCAGGTCCTCGGTCGCGCGGCCGGCCTCGATCGCGGCGAACCAGCGGTCGAGCTGACTGCGGCTCGCACGTCCGGTGAACTCCTTGATCCCGGCCAGTTCCTTCTTCGTCGCGGGGGCGCGGCGCGCGGCAGCGACAAGTGAGGCGTCGGGAACGAGTCGACCGGGCGCCGTGTCAATCTCCTGGGCGTAGCTGTCGCGCGCGATCCACAGTTCGCGGGCGATGGCGAGCAAGCGGGCGTTCCGCAGCGACTGCACTCCCGACAGTCGACGCCAGGGTTCGACGCGCTCGACGACCGGGCGATCGAGCACCGCCTGGAACTCCTGGCGCGCGATCTCGGTCTTACCGTTCGCGTCGAGGATCGCCGCGATCTCGGTGCGGAGCCGGGGGAGCAGCTCGACGTCGAGCGCGGCGTAGACGAGCCAGCTCTGCGGGAGCGGCCTCGTCGACCAGTCCGCTGCCGAATGCTCTTTGGCCAGATGGATTCCGAGCAGGCTCTCGACGACGGCGCCAAGGCCGACGCGCGGCAGTCCCGCGAGGCGGGCGCCCAATTCGGTGTCGAAGATGACGGTGGGATCGAGTCCGATTTCGCGAAGACAGGGCAGATCCTGGCTGGCCGCGTGCAGGATCCATTCGTCGTCGGCCATCACCGCGGCGAGTTCCGAGAAGTCACCGATCGCGGGCGGGTCGAAGAGGAACGTCCCCGCCCCGGTGCGGAACACCTGCACCAGGTACGCGCGCTGCGAGTAACGGAATCCGGAGGCGCGTTCGGCGTCCACCCCGAACGGGCCCGTTCCCAGGGCGAGCGATTCCACGGCCGCGAGGTAGTCCTCGCGGGTCTCGATGACGGCGTGCGACGTGGCGGGAGGAGTCAGGGGGACGGGAGTTTGTTGATCAGTCACGAGCCATCCGGTGTCGAGGAAGGAGTCCGACGACGTCTGCCGACGGGGGGAGGCCCGCCAGAAGACACAACAGATCCCCCCACGCCTCGAGGTGGGCGCCGAAACCGGTTCCGCGCGGGGTCCACGAGGCCCGGATTTCGATCTGTGCGCCGTCGCCGTGCCCGGCGAGTTCGCCGAACCCGGTCGAGAGGATCTTCGTCGCGGTGCCGGACTCCACGTCATGCTCGGCGAGGCGCGCCGACAGCGCATCCACGAGCCACGACCATGCTACGTCGGCGACGAATGGGTCGAGTCCGATGTCGGTCTCGAGGGGGGCCTGCGCGAAGCAGACGATGCGAAACGCGCCGTCCCAGGCTTCGGGCTCCTCGGGATCGTGCAGCAGGATGAAGCGTCCCGTCCCGAGCACCGAATCGACACCGTGCGCGGAGGGCCGCACATCGGCCGCGAAGGCGATCGCCGACGGGGCGAGGCCCGACGGCGCCGGGATCTCCGTGAGGACGAGCTCTGACCGCACCGTGGCGCTGCGAACGGCGGCCACGGCGGCCTGGAATGCCGCGGGTTCCGTGAGGTCAGACACTGGAGCAGCCACCCCCGCAGACTAGGGTTTATCAGGACGTGGTGTCACATGCCACGCCGACTCTCGAAGCCCCTGGGGGTACGGATGCGTACAGAATCGCGTGGATCGACGGCCGCTCGTGTGGCCGTGGTTCTGGGCGTCGGCGCTCTCGCCGCGGTGGGGACCGCCGCCCTGACGGCGGGCGCCCTGAGCGTCTACGCCGCTCGGACGGTCATCACCCCGCCGTCGCGCCGACCGGATGACATTCCCATTCTCCGCGTCGATCTCGCGGCCAGGATCATCGTGCTCGGCGCGACGCTCGATTCCCGGCTGCCGGGCGAGTACAGCCTGTGGTTCGCGGGCGACACCGGGCACGCGGTGCTCGGTGACATTATCGACTCGGATGAGCGCACCGTCACGCGGCGGCTCCTCCGGGTCAACTTCGGTGCACTCGAGCGGGCCCGGCATGGCCGGTTCAGCGGCTGGGTCTACCTCGCGCCGGAGGAGCTCGGGGTGCGCTCCCGCGAGGTGTCGATCGCCACGCCGCTCGGTGATGCGCCCGCATGGCATGTTCCGGCCGCGTGGGACGAGACCGATCGGCCCGCCGACAATCCGCGCTGGGTGATTCAGGTGCACGGCCGCGCCGTACGCCGTGCCGAGACGATTCGGGCCGTCCCGGTCTTCGCCGACCACGGGTATGACTCGCTGCTGATCTCCTATCGCAACGACGGCGATGCTCCGCGCAGCCCCGACCATCGCTACGCCCTGGGCGATCGTGAGTGGCGCGATGTCGAGGCAGCGCTGCGTTTCGCGGTGGCGCACGGCGCGCGGGAGATCGTGCTGATGGGCTGGTCGATGGGCGGTGCGACCGTGCTGCAAACACTGACCCGCTCGGCGTACCGCACGTACATTCGCGGCGTCGTGCTCGACTCGCCGGTCGTGGACTGGCTGGTCACCCTCGACTTCCAGGCGGCGTCGAGACGCCTCCCGCGGATCGTGCGGTTCGGCGTCTTCACGCTGTTCCGGGAGCGGTGGGGTCGCTTCTTCACCGGGCTCGCGGAACCACTCGACTTCGAGCGCCTCGATTTCGTCGCGCGCGCCCGCGAGATCGAGGTGCCGGTGCTCCTGCTGCACAGCGACGATGACGGCTTCGTGCCGTCGGATGCCTCGCGGGCGCTGGCGGCGGCACGACCGGATGTCGTGCAGTTGGAGGTGTTCCAGGTGGCGCGGCACACCAAACTCTGGAACTACGACCGCGAGCGCTGGGAACGCGTGGTCGGTGACTGGCTCGCCGCGCTCAGGCCGCAGTCTTCTCGCGAACCTGACGCTTGATTCGGCCGAGCATCGCGGTCATCCCGCGGAGTCGAAGCGGGCTGACGGCGTCGGTGAGTCCGATCGTCAGCGGGTAGTCGTCCGGGACGGCGAGCACCTCGTCAACGCGGAGGCCGTCGAGTCCCTGCGCGAGGATCGAGGCGAACCCGCGCGTGGTGGGGGCCTCACGCGGCGCGGTGACGTGCAGGTGCACGCGAGAGTCGTCATCCACTTCGGTGAAGATGAAGACGGGTGACTGGCACTCCTCGACGCGCTCGAGGAGGTCCGGATGGTCGACGTATCGCTCCGGGAGCGCCGGCAGTTCGTTCGAGAATTCGAGCAACAGCTGAAGCCGCTCGCGCTGCTCGATCGCGAGGAACTCTTCGCGGATCTCGTCGAGAGCGCCGCTCACAATGCGGGGACCAGTCCCGGCTCGGTGCCGCGGACGATCGGGACGCGCACGGCGCTGCCCCACTCGGTCCAGGATCCGTCGTAGTTGCGCACGTTGTCGAAACCCAGCAGGTGGGTCAACACGAACCAGGTGTGCGCGGAGCGTTCGCCGATCCGGCAGTAGGCGATCACCTCGTCGTTCGCGCCGAGCCCCGCGTCGTCGAGGTAGATCTTCTCGAGTTCGGCACGCGGCTTAAAGGTGCCGTCCTCCGCGACCGCACGGGCCCACGGCACGCTTTTCGCCCCGGGAATGTGGCCGCCGCGCAGGGCGCCCTCCTCCGGGTAGTTCGGCATGTGGGTCCGCTCGCCCGAGTACTCCTCCGGGGAGCGCACATCGATCATCGACTTGCCGAGGTGCGCCAGCACCTCGTCTTTGAAGGCGCGGACCGTGCGGTCGTCGCGGTCGATCACCGGGTATTCGGTGCGCGGACGCGCGGGGAGCGCGGTGGTGTAGGGGCGGCCTTCGGCCTCCCATCGGGCGCGGCCGCCGTCGAGCAGACGCACGTCGGCGTGCCCGAACAGGGTGAAGACCCACAGGGCGTAGGCGGCCCACCAGTTGTTCTTGTCGCCGTAGATGACGACGGTGTCGTCGCGGGCGATTCCCTTCTCGCTGAGCAGCGCCGCGAACGCCTCCCCGTCGACGTAGTCGCGCGTGACGGGGTCGTTGAGTTCGGTGTGCCAGTCCACCTTGACCGCACCCTCAATGTGTCCGGTCTCGTAGAGCAGCACATCCTCATCGGATTCGACCACGACGAGCCCCGGCGTGCCGAGCTGCCCGGCGAGCCAGTCGGTGGACACGAGTCGTTCGGGGTGGGCGAAATCGGCGAAGGCGGGGGAGGAATCGGGCTGAATCGTCATGGGTTCTCCTGGTGCGGGGCGGCGCTAGGCTGGACGCGAACCGCATCATCAACTCTATGCAGTCGCTCGGAAACGTGCCGAGGGCAGGTAAGAGTTCGACACCTTCCTTCGTGAGTGAGGCCCTCTCGATGCCGCCGAGCATTTCGTCGTTGACTGATCGCGCCCCGCAGATGAGCGGTGAGGAGCTGGCGTCATCGCTCGTGCCGCCGCGGCAGTTCGAGGCCGCCACCTTGGACAACTACCGTCCCGACCCGGACTTCCCCTCTCAGGCCGAGGCGCTCGAGGCGGCGCGTTCGTTCGTCGCCCCGCGACCGAGCGCCGGGCTGTTCTCCCGCAAGAAGGCTCCCGCACCGAAGCCCGGGCTGTACCTCGACGGCGGGTTCGGCGTCGGCAAGACCCACCTGCTCGCGTCGCTCTGGAAGGTCGCGCCCGGTCGCAAGTACTTCGGCACCTTCATCGAATACACCGCGCTCGTCGGTGCGCTCGGCTTCGCGGGTGCCGCCGCGTTGCTCAAGGGCGCCAGCCTCGTCGCGATCGATGAGTTCGAGTTGGATGACCCGGGCGACACCATGGTGATGACCCGCCTCCTGGGTGAGTTGGCGGAGGGCGGCACGCGGATCGCGGCGACCTCGAACACGCCGCCGAACGCACTCGGCGAAGGGCGGTTCGCCGCCGCGGACTTCTTGCGCGAGATCCACGCGCTGTCGGCGCGCTTCGACATTGTGCGGATCGACGGCCACGACTACCGCCGTCGTGACATCGAAGGCCACGCGCGCACGGTTGATCCTGAAGACTACGCCGCCGCGTTGGATGCGAAGAGCGGCACCGTCACCGATGACGAGTTCGACGCCGTGCTGCGGCATCTCTCGCGGGTGCACCCGTCGCGGTACGTCCGGCTCGTCGAAGGGCTGGAGGCCATCGGGCTGCGCGACGTGCGCACGCTGCACGACCAGTCGGATGCCCTGCGCTTCGTCGCGCTCGTCGACCGGATCTACGACGCGCAAGTTCCGATCGTGTCGACCGGAGTTCCGCTCGATCAGGTCTTCGGCGATGAGATGCTCGGCGGCGGCTATCGCAAGAAGTACCTGCGGGCCGTCTCGCGGTTGATCGCGCTCACCACCGGCACCGACTGACGGCCGGCGTCACCCCGGCTCAGGCGACCGGGTTCTCTTCGGCTTCCTCCTCGACGAGCGTGTGGCTCGCCCGGTGCTGACGCACGCGCACGACCGTGATGATCACGCCGATGATGATCGAGAAGAGCGAGCCGCCGAGCACGGCGAGGGTGCCCTCGGCCGCGACCTCGGGAACCGACTCGAACGCGAGTTCGTTCATCAAGAGCGAGACGGTGAAGCCGATCCCGCCGAGAGATGCGACGACGAGCACATCGCCGATCGACAGCGCGTTCGCGCGTTCGCGCTTGGGAGCGAGTTGGCGTGCGATCAAAGCCCCCGCCGTGATGCCGACGAGCTTTCCGACCGGAAGGGCGATCAGGATGCCCCAGAACACCGGGTTGAGTTCGTCGACGCCGACATCGGGGATCAGCACGATCGAGGCGACGAGCGCGAACAGCGGCAGCACGAGGGCGTTCGTCCACGGCTCGAGACCACGGCGCGTCGGTTCGGCGGCGCCGGGTGTCATCACGAGTCCGAGCGCGACGCCGGCGACCGTGGGGTGAATACCCGAGTGGTACACGAGCACCCAGGTGACGAGCCCGATCAGGATCATCGCGGCGATGACGAGGGGGGCGCGCTTGCTGCGCACGCGGAAACTCAGCCAGCCGAAGAGCAGGACCAGGGGGACGGCGCCGATGAGGGCGAGCGGCTGAAGATCCGTCGTGAAGAAGAACGCGATGATCAGGATCGCAATCAGGTCGTCGATGACCGCGAGGGCCAAGAGCATCGCGCGCACGCGCGACGGCAACCCGCGGCCGACGAGCGCGAGCACGCCGAGGGCAAAGGCGATGTCGGTGGCGGTGGGGATCGGCCAGCCCACGGCGTAGACCGGGTCGGTGACGATCAGGAGGAAGACGAGCGAGGGAACCAGCACGCCGCCGACCGCCGCGACCATCGGAATGAGGGCCTTGCGGCGCGAGTCGAGTTCACCGTGCGTCAGCTCGTGGCGCAGTTCGATCGCCGCCACGAAGAAGAAGACGGCGAGCAGTCCGTCTTTCACCCAGTGGCTGACCGAGAGATCGAGGCCAAGGAACGGGATGGCCAGATGGAAGTCGCGAATCGCGACGGCGGCATCCCCGAAGACGGAATTCGCGACCACGAGACCGACGAAGGCGGCAATGACGAGCAGAAAAGCGGCAACGCGTTCGGAACGCAACAACGACACAGAGAACCTCGAAAGTAGTCAAAGACGGACGAAAACCGTTCAGGTCGAGTCTAGAAGCTCTCCTTGGTGGTTTTTTGGGGCGAATCCGGGGTGCCCCGAAATGTGATGTTTACATCCACCGCACGCGCGTAACGCTCCCGAAACATTGAGACAGCGCCGGTGAAACCTCGCGCCGACAAACTGACGACGTACCTGCGGAGTGCCCCCGACTCCCTGAGCGACTGATCCAAGGGTGCATCCATTGCAAATTGAGAGGTAACGACAAATATGGATAGCGGTAATACAGCCTGGCTGATTGCAGCCACAGCACTCGTGCTTTTCATGACGCCCGGTGTCGCGTTCTTCTACGGCGGACTCGTTAAGGCCAAGAGCGTTGTCAGCATGATGATGATGAGCTTCGGTGCCATGGGCCTCATCGCCGTTCTGTGGATTCTCTACGGAGCGAACATGTCGGCCATCGGCGAGGGCGACTCGCCGTTCCTCGCGGGCAACCCGTTCGCGGACTTCGGTCTGGGTAGCGCGGACAGCGACACGCTGCTCGGCGCGACCTTCGGTGCGACCTTCGCGATCATCACCGTGGCGCTCATCTCGGGTGCCATTGCGGACCGTGCGAAGTTCGGTTCGTGGATGATCTTCGCGGGCATCTGGGCCACCCTCGTCTACTTCCCGGTTGCGGCCTGGGTGTGGGGCGGCGGCTGGATCATGAACCTCGGTTCTGACCTGGGCCTCGACGTCGGCGTCATCGACTACGCCGGTGGTACTGCGGTGCACATCAACGCGGGTGCGGCGGCTCTGGCCCTCGCCCTCGTCCTGGGCAAGCGCGTGAACTTCCAGAAGGGTGCTCACAAGCCGCACAACGTGCCGCTGACGCTCCTCGGCGCGTCGATCCTGTGGTTCGGCTGGTTCGGCTTCAACGCCGGCGCTGAGGGCCTGGGTGCTCTCGGTGGCGAGACCGTTGTCGGCCTGATCGTGATCAACACGCTCGGTGCGACCGCGGCGGCCATCCTCGGATGGGCCATCGTCGAGAAGATCAAGGACGGCAAGGCGACCTCGGTCGGCGCTGCCTCGGGTGCGGTTGCTGGCCTCGTTGCCATCACCCCCGCGTGCGCCAACCTCGACCCGATCTGGGCCCTCGTGCTCGGTGTGGTCGCTGGTGCGGTCTGCGCCCTGGCCGTTGAGCTCAAGTGGAAGCTCGGCTTCGACGACTCGCTCGACGTCGTCGGCATCCACCTCGTCGGTGGCCTCATCGGAACGCTGTACCTGGGCTTCTTCGCTCAGGGCACCGGCCTCTTCCTCGGTGGTGACGCGAGCCAGCTCCTGGTTCAGTTCATCGCTGCTGTGGGCGTCCTGGTGTTCTCCTTCGTCGTCGCCTACATCGTGGGCTTCGCGATCGAGAAGACCATCGGCTTCCGCATCAAGAACGAGGACGAGATCGCTGGCGTCGACACCGTGGTTCACGGTGAAGAGGGCTACGCGATCGCCGAGTAATTCCGGCTCCTTCTGGTGGGGCGTCATTCCTTCGGGGGTGGCGCCCCACACTCGTTGCGGAGCGCGCCGCTGACGGGAGCGCGCCGTATGCGCAAGACTGCATCCGACGGATTCGGACTGGGACCGAGGAGTCTGGCACGACATGAGTGGGATCACCTTGTTGGGCGCGCTCGGCGCGCTCGGCGCCTCGATTTCGATCGTGGTGCTCGCGGGGCGAGAGCGGGGCATCCGCGCGTTTCGCGGCGCGCTGCTTGCCGCAGCGGGCGGCG
This sequence comes from uncultured Schumannella sp., assembly GCF_905479755.1. Classification (GTDB taxonomy): domain Bacteria; phylum Actinomycetota; class Actinomycetes; order Actinomycetales; family Microbacteriaceae; genus DCRR01. Next base: position 39,189 of record NZ_CAJQNT010000037.1, read on the forward strand.
GCGTGATCACGGTGTCTCTCGGCCTCAGCTTCGGTCTCAGCGACCTCGGCTATCTGCTCGGCGTCGTCATGTTCGCCGTTCCCGTCGCGCTGCTGATCGAACTCGCGGCCATCGCCGCGGGGGCGGATCGGCTCGCTCGCTGGGTGCTCGTCGTCACGTGGGGGCTGGTGGTGTTTCCCGTCGCGGCTCTGGTGCCCCTCGGCGTGGTCGCCGCGTGCGCGGCGCCCGAGTGCGTCGTCGAGGACTTCGGCGGCTCCCTGCCGTTGTTCGTGTCGGCGTCGGCGTTCCTCGTGCTGACCTGGATCTCACCGGTGCTGCCGGAGGCGCTTCGCGCCGAGAGCCCCGCGCGTCTCGCGGCGGCGCTCGCCCTGGCCAGCGGCGGTTTTCTGCTGTGGCTCGTGCACCTCGAAGGTGCACTCGATGCGTACGTCTGGCGCATTCTCGCCGCGGGCGTTCTCGCTCCGGTCGCCTCGATCGCCGGCTGGGTCATCGTGGACCGCCTTCGCGGTAGCCGGATGACGGCCGTCCGCATTCTCGCGGGCGGCGTCGCCGCGGGAATGGTCGCGATTTCGCCGGGAGCGGTCAGCGTGCACTTCCCGTGGACCGTCATCGTCGGCCTGCTCGCCGGGGTGACGGCCGCGGTCATCCACTCCTCGAAGGCGCTGGCCGAGGCTGGCGAGGTCGCGCGCTGGGCGCTCGCCCTGCTCGGCGCCGCCGCGATCGGTTTTCTCGCCCCGCCGATCTCGGGCGACGCCGTCGGCATCGTGTTCTCGGCGCGGATCGCGGGGCTGACGATGCCGGTGCTGTCCTTTTTGGCGGTGACGGTGTTCGCGATCGTCGCCTCGACACCCGCGTGGTTGCTGCTGCGGCGGCACGCGATGGCACGCGCCACCACGCCGTGAGCGAGGCGGAGCCGCTGTCGGTCTCGGCACCGCCGCTTCTCGGGCGGGTGCTCGCCTCGCAACGGTGGAGTGAACTGTGTTTCCTGCACTGGCGCGTCGACGCGGACCTCGTCGCGCCGCTGCTGCCGCCGGGACTTCGACCGGACGAGTGCGAGGGGAGCTCGTGGGTGGGGGTGATCCCGTTCTTCCTCGACCGCGCGACGCTGTGGGGGAGTCCACCGATTCCGTACGTCGGCGCCTTCGCCGAGATCAATGTGCGACTGTATGCCGTCGACGCCGAAGGCCGTCGCGGGGTCGTCTTCCGGTCGCTGGAGGCCTCGCGGCTGCTCGCCGTGCTGGCCGCTCGGGCGAGTTTCTCGCTGCCGTACTTCTGGGCGCGCACCGAGTTGCGCGTCGAGGGTGATGAACGAGCGGCGTCGTCGCGGCGGCATGGTTCGGGTACGTCGCACCGCATGCGCCTGCGGGTGGGCGAGCGGATCGAACCGCGGGAGCTCGAGGTCTTTCTCACGGCCCGCTGGGGCATGTTCGTGCGCCGGTTCGGGCGCACGCTGTTCGTTCCCAACGAGCACGAGCCGTGGGCCCTCCACCGCGCGGAACTGCTCGATCTCGACGACGGACTGCTGGCGGCGGCCGGATTCCCGGGGCTGGCGGACACTCCGCCCGACTCGGTGCTGTGGTCGCCCGGCGTGACGACGCGATTCGGGAGCCCACGCCGCGTCGCGTGATCGGCGCGCGGGCGCAGCTACCGCCGAGCGCTCAGGCGCGACCCAAGTACTGCACGTCCAGGTTGGTCAGCCCCGCCAGAGGGGCGAGGTCGGGAGTCCCTGACCTGGCCAGTCGGAGTGACCGCAGGCTCGCGATCGCTGCCAGCGGGGCGAGATCGTTGACAAGGGTGTTGTACAGGCTGAGCGTTGCCAACTGCGTGCATGCTGCCAGCGGTGTGAGGTCTCTCACGTTCGTGTAGTCCAACTTGAGGTCGACCAGATTCGTCATCCCGGCGAGCGGGGTGAGGTCGGAGACGCTGGTGTTGGTCAAGTCGAGCTTCTTGATGCTCGACAGCCCGGACAGCACGCTGACGTCGAAGACGTTGGTCTTCCAGACGGAGAGGGTGTGGAGCGCCGTCATCCCCGAGAGCGGAGCGAGGTCGGAGACACGGTTCTCGGAGAGGTACAGCACCCTCATGTTTGTCAGCCCCGTCAGAGGGGCGAGGTCGGTGACCAGGGTGTCCACGAGAAGTAGCGTCCTCAAGTGGGTCAATCCCGCGAGCGGCGACAGGTCTGAGACGCGGGTATCACTCAGGTCGAGGGTGTCGAGCCCGGTCATCCCGGCCAACGGTGTGAGATCAAGAATGCCGGTGCCCGACAGGTCGAGTCGCGTGACCGACCGAGCGTCGTCGGAGCTCACGGGGGTGGAATCTTCTCGCCCCAACGCCTGGTTGATCGCAAGCCGCAATTCCGGGTCGTGGACGTGCCCAAGCTGCGGACTCACCATGGTCTCCCCGGCGCGTGTGCGGTGCAGTGTGAGTGGGCGATACCGGACTCGAACCGATGACCTCTTCCGTGTGAAGGAAGCGCGCTACCAACTGCGCCAATCGCCCAGAGCCATGAGTTTAGCGCACGGTGGAGACGGGTTTGACCCGCCATTCTGGCCAGACACGCGGATGTTGTCACCGGTTTGGAGACTCGACCCAGAATCGACTACAGTCATGTGAGCACGAGCAATCGTGCATGCGGATGTGGCGCAGTGGTAGCGCATCACCTTGCCAAGGTGAGGGTCGCGAGTTCGAATCTCGTCATCCGCTCGAGTGAAGTCTCACGGTTCGCCGGGTCCCCGAGGTCTGGGGAGCCGCACACCTGGTGGCGTGGCCGAGAGGCGAGGCAGCGGCCTGCAAAGCCGTCCACACGGGTTCGAATCCCGTCGCCACCTCACTCAACCGCACGGAATCCTTCGGGAGACCAACGGGCGATTGGCGCAGCGGTAGCGCGCTTCCCTGACACGGAAGAGGTCACTGGTTCGATCCCAGTATCGCCCACCACAGAAACCCCTGGAATTCCGGGGGTTTTTCCTTTCGGCCGTGACCCCCACGTGCGCGCCCCGCACTTGGGGCACTTGTCCTTTGGGCGCTGAGGGCAGACGATGGGTTCTATGGCACGGGGAGCGGTGCCGGGGGATGTGGTGCCTGACTACGAGCGGGTGCTGCGTGATTCCGGACTTTTGACGGATGAGCAGCTGGCGGAGGCGCAGCGCGCCTCGGCGCGCACGGGCACCGAACTGGACGAAGTTCTCGTCAGTCTCGGATTCGTGACGGACGCCGTGTTGCGCAGCGTGCTCGCGCGCGAATGGGTGTTGCCCGTCATCGACGTGCGCACCACGACGCGCGACGAGGAGTTCATTCGGCAGTGGTCGGGTCAACAGATGCTCGCCGAGCACTGGATGCCGTTGCGGCGCAACGTCGACGGCAGCGTCGTCGTCGCGACGTCGCGCCCGGTCGACGACGCCCGCCGCGCGTACATCTCCAACGTCGTCGGTGCCCCGGTCGAATTCGGGGCCGCGACCCAATGGGACCTGCGACACCTGGCGCTCGAGGTGTACCGTCACGAGATCGCTGACGAAGCAGCCAACGACCTGTTCCGCCAGAATCCGGTGCTCTCCGCTCGCGTTGTCTTCTCCCGCGGCCAGAAAATCGGATTCGTCGCCTTGGCGATCGTCTCGATTGTGGCGCTCATTCTGTGGCCGGTTGCGCTGGTGATCACCGCCATCACGATCATCAGCCTCGTCTTCCTGGCCGGCACGGTTTTCAAGTTCCGTGTCGCGATGCGTGGGGCCAAGTACGACGTCGTCGAACGCGTGACGCGCAGTCAGGTCGAGGCGTTGGCGGATGACGAACTCCCGCGCTACACCGTGCTCGTGCCCGTGTTCCGCGAGGCCAACATCGTCGGTCAATTGGTCGAGAACCTCGGGGCGATCGACTACCCCGCCGAAAAGCTGGAGGTGCTGATCCTCATCGAAGAGGAGGACACCCTCACGCGGGATGCGCTGCAGTCGGCGTCGCCGCCGGCGAACTTCCGGGTGATCACGGTGCCGCGCGGGACACCGCAGACCAAGCCGCGTGCCTGCAACGTGGGGCTCTACTTCGCGACCGGCGAGTACCTCGTCATCTACGACGCGGAGGACACCCCGGATCCCGATCAGCTCAAGAAGGCCGTCGTCGGCTTCCAGCGCGGCGGCGAACGACTGGTCTGCATTCAAGCCTCACTGAACTACTTCAACGCCAACGAGAACGCGCTGACGCGCATGTTCACGCTCGAGTACAGCTATTGGTTCGACTACATGCTCGCGGGGCTCGACGCGCTCGACCTGCCCATTCCGCTCGGCGGGACATCGAACCACTTCCGCACCTCCGCGCTGCAGGAGGTCGGGGGGTGGGACCCATACAACGTCACGGAGGATGCGGATCTCGGCATCCGCGCGAGCGCGCTCGGATACCGGGTGGGCGTCGTGAACTCCACGACGATGGAAGAGGCGAACACCTCGATTCCGAACTTCATCCGTCAGCGCAGCCGCTGGATCAAGGGCTACATGCAGACGACGCTCGTCCACGCCCGTCGGCCGGTCGCACTCATCCGCGAGATCGGTCTTCGCCGCTTCCTGGCGTTCGCGCTGCTGATCGGGGGCACGCCCGCGACGTTCCTCGGAGTCATCCCGCTCTACATCGTGACGTTCTTCACGATCGTGGTGCCCGCGCCCGAGCTCGGCCAATACTTCCCGGTCTGGCTGCTGTGGCTCGCCCTTGTCAACTTTGTGATCGGCAACTCCGTCATGATCTACCTCTCGATGATGGGGCCGTTCAAGCGCGGAACCTACGACCTCCTGTTGTGGGCGATCGTGAACCCGCTGTACTGGGTGTTGCACTCGATCGCCGCCTACAAGGGGCTGTGGCAGTTGGTGACGCGCCCGCACTACTGGGAGAAGACGGAGCACGGTCTCACCGCCCAGACCTCGACTCATGCGCCGAGCGAGCGCCCCGTGACAGGACAGACCGCATGAGCGTCATCGAAGCGCCGGCGTCGAGTCACGCCGAGCAGCGCGTCCCGCGTCGCCGGCTCGACCCATTCCCGGGCGATCGTCTCGTGCGCTGGGGAACCCGATTGGCGCTGGCGATTCCGACGCTCTGGGTGGGGTGGCGAGCCGAAACCGGTTCGACCGACGAGCTCAACACGCCGAATCAGCAGCTGATCGATCACCTGGCCGGGATCGACTGGACGCGCGCCGACATCGCGTGGGTCGGCGAGATCTTCCCCCCGGTGTCGACCCTGATCGCTGCCGTCGTGCCCGGCGGCCGAACCGGTCTCGCGATCGTCGGCGCGCTCATCGCGGGCATCTTCTTGCAGAAGGTGCTCGAGATCATGGTGCAGCGTCGCGTTCCGGTCTCGACGACCGTGATCCTATTGATGGCGCTCTCGGTCAACCCCCTGTTCGCCTACACGGCGACGCAGAACATTGCCGCGTTCCTCGGACTCGCCTTCTTCGGGCTGGGGATCGCCGATGTGCTCAGGTTCGTGGTGTGGGGCAACACTCAGGCGGGGTTCCGCGCCGGAATGCTCCTGATGCTCGCCACGCTGTCCGATCTCAGCGGGCTGCTCTACGTGCTCACGGCAGCGATGGCGGCCCCGTTCCTGCGCCTCGGGCGGGGGCATTCGCCCGGCGCACGGCGCGCCAACGTCACGGTCGTCGTGTTTCCCACTCTCGCCGCCGTCGGTTCCCTGCTCTTTTTGAACTGGGTCTTCACCGGCAACACCCTCGGCACGGTGGGCACGCGGACACTGGCGGGTTCACTCGAGCGTTGGGAGTCCCTCCCCGAGCTGTACTCGACGCTCAACGGCTGGCTCCTCATCGCCCCGGTGCTGAGCGCCTGGCTTGTCGCGCTCATCGTGCGACGTCCGGGATCCATCATCGTGGCGACTCTGGTCTTCGTCGCGATCAACATCGCCTACGTGGGCGGGCTGCTGCCGACGGGCTCCGCGGGGAACACCTTCATCGTGATGACGCTGCTGGCGATCTCGCTCGTCCCGACCGCGCGATCGCCGCTGACGGTCATTCTGATCGACGCGGTTGCGGTGCTTCAGATCGTGATCGCCTGGCTCGCCGCGTTCAACCGCACCTCGGTGCTGGAGTGGATGAATTCCCTGGGAAACCCGCTGCTCGGCCTCTTCTAGCCGACTGAGCGGCGCTCAGCATGAGGGCGCGCCGGGGCAGAACTTGCTGTTCACCCCTCGCGTACAAAATGATGACCCCATGGCATATGGCGCGGTCCCCGACGCCGACGCTGTTGCCCTCGAGCAGCTGCTGCTGGATGCGGGACTGATCACGAAACAGCAGGTGGGAATCGCGCGTGCCGCGACGGCGCGAACCGGGGCTCCGTTCGACGAGGTCCTGGTGAGTCTCGGACTGGTCTCGGACCGCGTCCTGCGGAGCGTGCTCGCGCGCGATTGGGGGCTTCCCGTGCTCGATCTCGCCGTCACCCGGCGAGACGAGGACTACATCCGCCAGTGGTCGGGGCAGAAGTTCCTCGCCCAGCATTGGATGCCCGTCCGACGCAACGACGACGGCACCGTCGTGGTCGCCACCTCGCGACGCGTGACGCCGGCGCGACGCGCCCTGATCGCGGCCGAAGTGGGAGCTGCGGTCGAGTTCGGGGCGGTCAGCCAGTGGGACCTGCGGCAGTTCGCCCTCAACGTCTACCGCGCCGAGATCGCCGATGAGGCCGCCAACGGGTTGTTTCGACGTTCCCCGCTGCTTTCGGCCAAGACGGTGTTCTCGCGCGGTCAGACGGCCGGGTTCGTGCTGCTGGGGCTCGCGGTGGCCGCCGCCGCGGTGTTCTGGCCGGTGCAGACCGCGGGCGCGCTCGTCACGGCGATGAGCCTGGTCTTCCTCGTCGGGACCGTGTTTCGCTACGTGGTGGCCGTGCGAGGAGCTCGCTTCGACATGGTGGAGCGCGTGACCGACGCCGATGTCGCAGAACTCCGCGAGCGCGCCCTGCCGCGATACACCGTGTTGGTGCCGCTTTACGCCGACGGCCACCTCGTCGATCGACTGGTCTCGAACCTGTCGCGCCTTGACTACCCGCCGGAGAAGCTCGAGGTCTTGTTCTTGGTCGAGGAAGCCGACACCGCGACCGCTGACGCGATTCGGGCGGCCCGCCCCCCGGCGAACTTCCGAGTGATCACGATCCCGCCCGGCGAACCCCAGACGAAACCCCGCGCCCTCAACGTGGGTTTGTTCTTCGCGACGGGGGAGTACCTGGTCATTTTCGATGCCCAGGATTCACCGGACCGCGACCAACTCAAGAAGGCGGTGATCGCGTTCCGGCGCGGCGACGCGCGTCTGGTGTGCGTCCAGGCCTCGCTCACGAATTTCAACTCGAGCGAGAACACCCTGACTCGGCTGTCCACGCTCGAAAGCAGCTCCTGGTTCGACTACGTGCTCGCGGGTCTTGACGCCCTCGATCTGCCGATGCCGCTCGGGGGCACCTCGAATCACTTCCGCACTGCCGCGTTGGTCGAACTCGGGGGCTGGGATCCGCACAACATGACGGAAGACGCCGACCTGGGAATCCGCGCCAAGGCGCTGGGACACCAGGTGGGGCTCATCAACTCGGCCACCGAAGACGAGGCCATCACGTCGGTCGCGGTCTTCGTGCGGCAACGCACGCGCTGGCTCAAGGGCTATATGCAAACGGCGCTTCTGCACGCGCGTCGCCCGCGGGAGCTCATCGCGAAGATCGGGCTCCGTCGATTCGCCGCGTTCGCCGTCTTGATCGGGGGAACGCCGCTGACGTTTCTGGCGGTCATCCCCTTGTGGATCGCATCGGTGGCGACGCTGCTCACCCCCTCGGCCGAATTGGCGGAGCTGTTCCCGGTGGGTCTGCTCTGGATGTCCTTCCTCAACTTCGTCATCGGCAATTCGGCACTCGTCTATCTCGCGATGATGGGGCCCTACAAGCGCGGGCAGTTCGATGTCATCTTCACGTCGCTGCTGTATCCGTTCTACGTGCTCGTGTTGTCCCTGGCCGCCTACCGCGCGCTTGCACAGCTGTTCACGAAGCCGCACTACTGGGAGAAGACCCAACGCGGAGTCAGTCGCGTCGCGCCCGATGTGACGAGCGTCCGCACCTACGAGGTGGGGGGACTGTGACCGCCGCGACCGCGCCGGCGCGTCAAGCCCATCGCCGGCGCGCCCCGCTGGGGCGTCTCGACCCGTTCCCGCGCGACGGGCTGATGCGGTGGGGGATGCGCTTTCTGTTCGCCCTGCCGGGGCTGTTCGTCACGTGGCGCGCCTCGGCGGGCGCTGTCGACGTGCTCGACACTCCGAATCAACAGGTACTCGACCATGTCGCGACGCTCGACTGGAGCGGCACCGACGTGGCATGGGTCGGCGACATCTTCCCGCCGCTGTCGACGCTGCTCATCGCCGCGATCCCCGGCGGACGTCTGGGCCTGGCCATCGTGGGCTCACTGCTCGCCGGCGTCATGGTGCAGAAGGTGCTGGAGATCATGCTTCAGCGCGGATTCCCGAAGTCGACCGCGATCATTCTCACGATCGCGCTCGCGGGGAATCCGCTGTTCACGTACACCGTGACCGAGAATCTCCCGGCGTTCCTCGGTCTGGCGTTCTTCTCCTTCGGAATTGCGGAGATCGTGCGATTCGTCGCCTGGCGCAACACGCAGTCGGGATTCCGCGCGGGTCTCTTCCTGATGCTCGCCACCCTGTCCGACCTGAGCGGTGTGCTCTACGTTCTGGTGGTGGTGGTGGTGGCGGCGTTCCTGCGACTGGGACGATCAGAGCAACCCGGTGCGCGCGCGGCGAACCTGCTGGTGATCGTCTATCCGACCGTGGCGGCGATCACCGCGCTGCTGCTGGTGAATGTGATGTTCGTCGGCAATCCGCTCGGCGAGCTCGCGACAAGAATCACGACCGGCTCGCTCGAGCGTCTCGCCTCGCTACCAGCCGTCTACAGCGAGCTCAACGGCTGGCTGTTGTTCGCCCCGGTGGCAAGTGCCTGGCTCGTCGCGATCATTGTCTGGCGCCCGGCATCGATCCTCGTGTCCACCATGGTGTTCGTCGCGATCAATGCCGCATACGTGTGGGGTCTGCTGCCGGACGGCTCGGCCGGCAACACCTTCATCATCATGACCCTGATGGCGATCGCCTTTATTCCGATGGCGCGGGGACCGGTGACCGCACGCCTGGTGGATCTCGTCGCGCTCGGGCAGATCGGAATCGCCTGGGCGGCGGCCTTCAACCGCGAGATCGTGCTCGAATGGTGGACCTCGCTCGGAACTCCCCTCCTCAGCCTCATCCTCTGAGGAGCCGGGCGGGGCAGCGGTGAACCGAGTGCGACGCACGCGGAACTAAGATCGACGGGTGAGCACTCAGTCCGGTTTTGACCTGTTTCCTGACCGATCCGTCGTGGCGCTGCGCGTCAACGGCGAACTGCGGGACAAGGCGACGACGGTCACCCCGGAGGACGTGGTCGAGCCGGTCGAGATCGGCTCGGACGACGGCCTGAACATCCTGCGTCACTCGGCGGCGCACGTGCTCGCTCAGGCGGTCCAGCGGATCAACCCCGAAGCGAAGCTCGGCATCGGCCCGCCGGTCACCGACGGCTTCTACTACGACTTCGACGTCGCCGCCCCCTTCACCCCGGAGGACATGAAGGCGATCGAGAAGCAGATGGCGTCGATCATCCGCGAGGGCCAGCGCTTCGTGCGTCGCGTCGTCACGGAAGACGAGGCGCGCGCGGAACTCGCTGACGAGCCCTACAAGCTCGAGCTGATCGGCCTCAAGGGGGCCGCCGCATCGGGAAACGACGGCGAATCGGTCGAGGTCGGCGGCGCGGAACTCACGATCTACGACAACGTCGCCAAGGACGGCACGGTTGCCTGGAAGGACCTGTGCCGCGGACCGCACGTGCCGAACGTCGGCGCGATCGGAACCGGCTTTTCCCTCATGCGGATCGCCGCCGCGTATTGGCGCGGCTCGGAGAAGAATCCGCAGCTGCAACGCATCTATGGCACCGCGTGGCCGAGCAAGGAGGAGCTCCGGGCGTACCTCGAGCGACTCGAGGAGGCGGCGAAGCGCGACCACCGCAAGCTCGGCAAAGAGCTCGACCTGTTCTCGTTCCCGGAGGAGATCGGCTCCGGCCTGAGCGTCTGGCACCCGAAGGGCGGCATCATCCGCCAGACGATCGAACAGCACGCCCTGCGCCGCCACCGAGAGGCGGGCTACACCTACGTCTACACCCCGCACATCTCCAAGGCCGACCTGTTCCTCCAGTCGAACCACCTGGTCACCTACAAGGACGGCATGTTCCCGCCGATCCACATGGATGAGGAGCGCGACGCCGAGGGCCACATCATCAAGCAGGGCTCGGACTACTACCTGAAGCCGATGAACTGCCCGATGCACATCCTGATCTACAAGGAGCGCGCGCGCAGCTATCGGGATCTGCCGATGCGGCTCGCCGAGAACGGCACCGTCTACCGCAACGAGCTCTCGGGCGCGCTGCACGGTCTCACGCGCGTGCGCGGGTTCACTCAGGACGACTCGCACCTCTTCGTCACCCCCGACCAGCTCGAGGGTGAGGTCAGCAAGGTTCTCGACTTCGTCATCTCGATGCTGCGGGACTTCGGACTCACCGACTTCGAGCTGGAACTGTCGATGCGCGACGACGAGAAGTCGAAGTGGATCGGCTCGGACGAGTTCTGGGAGTCGTCGACGCAGGCGCTGCGCAGCGTCGCCCAGGCCAGTGGTCTGAAGCTCACTGAGGTTCCCGGCGAGGCGGCGTTCTACGGGCCGAAGATCGACCTCAAGACGCGCGACGCGATCGGGCGCACCTGGCAGCTGTCGACCGTGCAGGTCGACCCGAACCTGCCCGAGCGCTTCGAGCTGGAGTTCACCGACCGCGACGGGCAGAAGAAGCGCCCGATCATGATCCACCGCGCTCTCTTCGGCTCGATCGAGCGGTTCTTCGCGATCCTGCTTGAGCACTACGCCGGCGTGTTCCCGGCGTGGCTGGCTCCCGTGCAGGTCATCGGCATTCCGGTGGCGGAGGAGTTCGCTGACTACCTCGGCGACATCATCGATCGCCTTCGCGTTGACGGCGTGCGCGCCGAGCTCGACGCGAGCGACGATCGCATGCAGAAGAAGATCCGCAACGCGACGACCGCGAAGATCCCGTTCCAGCTGATCGCCGGGGCGCAGGACCGCGACGCGGGCACCGGGGTCGTCTGCCTCGACGACGTGGGTGCCAACACCATCGGCGGCAGCGCGGCCGGCGCCCGCAACTACTTCTGCGGTCTGAACGGCGTGATCCTGCGCTCCAGTGGCGACGGCAGCGTCATCCGCAACAACGTCTTCGGGGCCCGCCCCGACGGCTCCGCCGGCGAGGTCCTCGGCGCCCAAGTCCAGGTCGA
>NZ_CAJQNT010000038.1 GCF_905479755.1 uncultured Schumannella sp.
CGCGAATCATCGCGGTCTGCGGGGACTCGCAGCCCCGGATCGGCGACCACCGCATCCCCGCGGGCAAGCCCTCGGCGAGGTGTTGCGGGTCGAAGATCGCGACCGGCCCGACCCGGCGGCGGGCGCGCATGGTCGCGGTCAGGTTGTCGGGCCGGGTCGAGGTCACCACGACAGCGCCGGGAGCGTCGAGAATGGCCGGGATCACCAGATGCAGGCCCTTGCCGGAGCGGGGCGGGCCGATGACCATGAGCGAGTCTTCGACGGACGCCCATACGCTGGCTCCCTTGGAGACACCGAGCCGATAGCCCAGGTCCTGCGGGCGCGGACTGATCAGGCCGGGGCGGAGGCTTCTGGCGCGACGCAACAACGCCTTCTCCGATGCGGCAGCGGTGATCTCGTGCCGGGTGGCGATACCGGCCAAGCGGCGCGGGTCCTGCTCGACTCGGTGCGTGTGGCGCCGCAACCGCAACCACGCCCAGACACCGCCGGAGACGAGCGTGGCAAACAGCAGGCTGGCGACGACCCAATAGACGACCGGGTTAAGTCCGGGCGCGTCGAGCGCGGCGGCAGGGTCGCCGAGATTGAACAACACGCCAACCCCGGAGGCGGGATCGCCGGCGGGCTGGCCGATCCCGGTGAGGAACGCCGCGACCGATCCGGCGCCGCGCAGCACGAGGGCAACACCGAACAGGACGACGAGCCCGATCATCGCGGCGTTGGTCAGTTCGTCGCCGAAGGAGCCGGCCTGCCGACCCTCGCCGGTCACGGCAGCCGCCGCACGATCATTTTGCCGGAGATGCGCCCGAACAGCAGCACCTCCACGACTTCATCCGAAGCGTCAGTGGTGGTCGGGGCAGAGTCGATGAGGGCGCGGGCGGTGCCGGTTCCGGAGGCGTCGGTGTGCCCGGTGATGACGGCGACCGCCACGTCCTCGCCGGGAACGAACCCGTCGCCGGTGACCGTGTGGAACACCGGGAGCGGTGCGGGCTTGTCAGGTTCGGGTCTCGGCTGGGGTGTGCGGCGAAGGCGGGGCGCGATGATGTCGGTGAAGCTCGTACCGTCGCTCTCGCGGACCTCGACGCGCGCCGGGGTCGTTCGGTTGTTGGTGGCGCGGTCGATGATCTGCCCGAACGAGGATCGCCGCCACGGTGGGGCGAACGGGTCCGGGTTCAGTGGCTTCCCATCGACGGTCGCGGCCACCGTGCCGTCCGCGTACACGTCGAGAACGACCAGAGGGATGGATACTGGGACAGACTCCGGCTCGGGTTTCCTCATGGCCACGAGGTGAGCCAGAATCCTCCTGTAGTCGGCGGTTCAGGATTCGTGAACGTGCGGGGAACCGCCGGTCATACGTGCGGTGGTGTCGAAGGCGGCCAGCTCGGCGGGGTGGAGCTGGTGCTGCACGACGAAGCTGCGGTCCTTGATCCGCCAGAGTCCTTGTCCAGTGCCGAGTCCGGGCAGGAGGCGTCGTTCGGTGCCAGTCAGTCCAAGCGCAGCGGCGGTGGGGCCGAGCTGGTCGGTCTCTTGCCGGTACACGATCCGGGTCTCGGCGTTCGCGAGCAGGCTGTTGGCCAGCGCCCGGTTCGCCGAACCCATGTCGCCGACGTTCTCCAGGTCGGTCAGCTTGTGGAACACGAGCAGATTTGCCAGCCCGTAATGCCGGGCCAGGCGCCAGTGTGCGTCCATTCTGCGCAGCAGCGCCGGGTGTGACATGAGCCGCCAAGCCTCGTCGTAGATCACCCATCTGCGCCCGCCGTTGGGATCGAGCAGCGCGGCTTCCATCCATGCCGATGAGCACGTCATCAGCACCGATATCAGGGTGCTGTTCTCGGTGACTCGTGACAGATCGAGGCTGACCATCGGCAGCGTGGGATCGAACCTCACCGTCGAAGGGCCGTCGAACAAGCCACTGAGGTCACCGCGAACCAGACGACGCAGGGCATGGCCGACGAGCCTGCCGTCTTCAGTGAGCCGCCCATCCGGGTCGTCGGCAGGATCAGGGCGCAGGAGCCGGTCGACCACCATCGGCAGGATCGGCACGTCCGCGTCACGCACCGCTCCAATGAGGGCGGTGTCGATCGCGGTGTGTTCGAGAGGCGCGAGAGCCCGGTCCAGCACGGTCTCGGTGAGCGCGCCGAGCAGGTCACGGCGCCTCGCGGCGAGAGTCGTGGCCCACTCTTGATCCGAGAGGCCGCCGGGTCGGTAGCCCTCATCGAGCGGATTGAGCCGGTTGCCCATCCCGTGCCCGAGGATGATGGCCTTCCCTCCCACGGCCTCGGCGACGCCGCTGTGCTCCCCTTTGGGGTCACCTGGGACGTAGACGCGGTAGCCGAAGGGCAGGCTGCGGGTGTAGAGGCTCTTGGCGAGCGAGGACTTCCCGGAGCCGACGATGCCCGCCAGGATCAGGTTCGGGGCGGTGATGATGCCCCGCTGATAGAGCACCCACGGGTCGTAGACGAACGACGAGCCCGAATAGAGGTCCTGGCCGACGAACATTCCGGCTGACCCGAGTCCGGCCTCGGCGAGAAACGGGTACTGGCCAGCGAGGACGGCACTGGTGTCCTGATGCCGTGGCAGCCTGAACCGGCCCGGGGAGCGGAGCATTGCCGGGCCGAGTTCACCCGCTGGCGGCAGGTAGACGGCGGCGCGACGCTCGGCGCGTTCGGCCTCCGCTTTGGCGCGGGCCGTCTCCTTCTCCACCTGACGCTGCTCGGCGACAAGCCGAGTGGCTGCTTCTTTCCGTGCCTTGCGCAGCCGCCGCCGCTCCGATGCCGGAGCGACGAGGACAGCGGTGTGCAGCTTCTCGTCCCTGCTCACAGCGACCGCCCCCGAGTCGGTCGAAACGCGCCGCGGTCAGAACGCTCGAACCATGACGGGTCCGGCACTGCCTGGGATCGTGAGGTTGGAGGGGCGGAGAAGTGATCTTCTTCGACCAGAAGGGTCAGCGCATCGGTGTTCTGACGGGCGGCTTCGGCGGCCCATTCGGGGAACAGTCTCTGGTGCTCGGGTGTGCTGCCGGGGTTGTCGATGGCGTGCTGGTGGGCGACGCCGGCGGCGCTCAGGAACACGGCGAGGTCCCGCATCGCTCGGTCCGGGGCGACCGGGGCACCTGCGCCGGTGAACAAGTCCCGGCCTTCGAGTATCTGCCCGGTCGTGTTGTCGTCGATCCGGTAGGCGTATCTCTGGTGCTGGCCCAGCGGAGTATCGGGCCAAACCGTCAAGGTAAGCGTCCCGGCTTGCGAAGTCATGGAAGGGATGGGCTCTGTCGTGTTCATGCCCGGCAGGTGCTCGCCTGTCGTCTCCGGGCGTGGAACCTAGAGCGAGAGGCCGCGGGCCTGTTTGACCGCGGCGACGCCGGGATGTTCGAACCAGTCGCCGTCCCGGACGGCGCTGCGCCGCCCGGTCGTCTCACGAGTGGGAGCCGGGCGCCGCGCGGGAACGTGCGGCTCGCCAGCGGGGCCGATAGCGTCTTCGGCGCGGATCATGTGCCGCCGGTAGAGGGCGACGTGTCCGGCCTGCGGGTTGTAGGACATCGCGTAATCGCCGGTCTCGGCCTGCCGATCGCCCGCGTAGGCGGGTGCGGAGTCGTGGACATCTCCGCCCTCCATTGCCGCGTCGGTGCTTTCAGCGCCGTAGTCCCACTGCGACAAATGCTCGATCCCCGCCTCGACCCCTTGGGTGTCGATGAGGTCGAGCACTCGGTCGGCTTCCTCTCCTTGGAGGAACACGACACCGATCCATCGCTGCACGAGGCGATCCTGCGGGTTCCAGACGATCCGCCCCGAGTGCGTGAACGCGGCGTTGAGGTGGTCATCGGCCTGGTCCAACAGCGTGGCGGCCTGGTGCAGCTCATCGGCCGCCGCCAACGCGGCCGCACCGCCGGCGGTGTGGTCGTGGGCGTCGTCGGTGACGTGATCCTGTCGGCTCAGGTGGGCGCCTGCGAGCTGGTCGAACACTTGCCGCATGGCGCGTATCCCGCCCAGCAGCTCGCCGATCACCGCGTAGGTGTCGGATGGGTCCTCGAAGGTGCGGCTGGCGTGCGCGAGCGCTCGCAACGCCTCGTAGGCTTCGCTGGCATCGCGGGCGGGATCGGTGAACGTGGGCATCGCTGGTCTCCCTCGGCGGTGGGTTGGATGCCTGCAAGGTGCGCCCCGTGGTCACACGATTCGGCACAACGGGAGCGCTGCGGCGGTGAACGCCGCAGCTTGCTGGCCGACGAGTCTTCTGGTCTCGCAGGACGCTTGGATCGCGGATTGCTCGATCGCGGCGGTTGCTGCTTCGAGTTCGTCGAGCGTGGGCGCAGAGATGCTGATGAGGCCGGAGACGCGGAGCACTCCGTGTCCCGCCGTCAGGTCTGCTTCCTGTTGGAGCACGTCTTGGTACTCGGCGGTCTGCGCGGCGTCTTCGATCTGTCCCATCCGTGCGCGCTGGGCCGCGTCGCTGATGTGCTCGACCTTCTTCTTGCGGATGTCACGCGCGGCTTGGTCGGAGCGCATCGGTGTGTAGATCAGTGACACCGCGCGTTGGATGCCGGTCGAGAGCAGCACAGGGGCGAGGAAACCGGGATAGACCATCGAACGAGGCCACTCCGATACCCACATGACGGTGTGCCAGGCGGAGTCGGTGCGCAGGTTGCCCCAGGTCTCGGTGACCGCAACCGGGCCGGCGGCGGCCAGCTCTTGGCCGAGCCTGCCGTGCCGTTCCAGCGTCGCGGCCACGGCTGGGTCATAGGCCGAGCGCAGGATCACAGCGACCTGGCCGGGTCCGAGCCACCCGACAGGGGTCAGGTCCGCCGACCGCAGCGCCGCAGTGAGCGTCGCCATCTCCTGCCGGAGCATCGCAGCTGCGCCACGAATGCCACCGCCGGCAGTCCTGATCTGCCGGGCCGCGGCCTTCATGTCCAGCGAGAGACTGATCGTGGTGGCGTGACGTTCCCCGGCGGGGCCGGCTCGTTCGATCAGTTCGGCGTAGGTCTGGGACGCCCAGGTGTCGTCGGCGGTGCCGTGCTCGGCCCACCACTCGGCCAGCCCGCTGCCGGAGTCGGGCAAGGTGCGTTCGAGCACTTGCAAGGTTGCGATCCGTCCGGACCGGCACACCGTGGCGAGCACCCGTCCCCACGCGGTGACCCGCCGTTCCTGCTCGCCGGGGTCCAGCAGCACAAAGGCGGGATGGGTGACCTCGCAAACCACGGTGAGCGTGGCCCGGTGAGGATCGTGGACCATGCACGCCCCGGTCTCGGGGTCCAGATGCTCCCGGAGCCGGGCCATGTCACCGGGCAGCGCAAGATTCCCCACAGGGCGCGGCTTGACGATCCGCCGGCGATACAGCAGTTGGCCGCCGGTGGTACGCCACAGCCACCAGCAGGCGACCGGAAGCCATTCGACCATCGGCCGCCCGGCGATGGGCAGCCAGGTCAGCACCGCGGCGAGCAGCCACACCGGTGCGGTGTAGGCCAGCAGCACTCCGGCCCCGCCGTAGAACGCCGCCAGCAGCGTCAGCCCGCCGATACCGAGGGTGATGAGCTGCGCGACCGAAAGCCCCAGCAGCACGCCCCGGCGGGTGAGGCGGCTGAACTTCATCGGAGTCAACTCGCCCCCAGGCGCCTTCCGTTCCGTCGTGCTTGGCATGATCCGTCACTCCTTTCCTGTCGGCGGCGGGCCGGACTTGGGCGGTGCGGGGGTTCGCGGTTGCGGTGCCGAGGGTGGCGGGGGCGTGTTCGACGGCGCGGTCCCGCTGCCCTGTCCGTCAGCGCCGCTTGCGGCGGTCTCTGCTTGACTCGCGACCGCCTGACCTGCCTTCGGCCCCGCTTCGGCTGCGCCCTTGATGACCTGTGCGCCGACGACGACCGCAGCAGCCGGTCCCGCAGCAGCACCGGCTCCCGCTCCTGCACCGGCACCGCCGGCTCCGGCGCCCGCACCGGCCCCCGCTCCGGCACCGCCGTTGGCGGCGCCCGCGGCTGGCGGAGGGGTCTTGGGCGGTGGAGTCCCGCCTAATCCGCCGCCGGGACCGCCGCTCGGGTCATCGAGGACCTTCTTGGGCTCGCTGCCGCCCTGCGGCTTGGACGGGATCGGGAGCGGACGGTTGAGCGCGTTCTTCGCCTCCTGCTCGGTGCCCATCTGCTGGTAGACATCGAAGCCGAGGAAGGACACGAAGCGGTAGACCATGTACGGCGCGAACGCGGCGATGCCCATGAGGACGATGCCGGTGATGGGCTCGGTGACGGCGGCGATGTCCAGTTCGATCGGGGTGGCGATCTGCGTGATCGCCAGCAAGAAGATGACGACGAGCACGAGCTTGGACACGATGAGAGCGATCACGAACGCGGCCCACTTGGCGATCCACCCCTTGGTGGCGTCCCAGGACGCTCCGGCGAAAGCGATGGGTGCCAGGACCACGCCGACCAGCAGCAGCGCCTTGCGGATCAACAGGCTGAACCAGACGATCGCGACTGCGGCGATCATCAGTCCGGCGAGGAAGATGGTCACGATCGCACCGACTCCGGGTGCAGCGATGTTGATGCCGCTCAGTCCCGCCGCGAGCAAGATGATCTTGTCGCCCATCGTCCCGGTGGTCTCACCAGACGCCTGGATGATGCCGATGCAGAGCTGATCCACGATCTCCAGCGCGAGCGCAGTCAGCGTCACCACGACGAACGCTCCGAGCACCGATTTGCCCGCGCCGAGTGCGGCTCTGGCCAACGCGGTCGGGTCTCGGCGGATCAGCCCGGTGATGAGCTGGAGACAGAAGAAGATCAGGACGAGGAAGACCCCGATCCCGAAGATCAGGTTGTAGACGCTGGTGAACCCGTCCGTCTGGACATCGACCAGCGTGGTCGTGTCGAACACCGACCACATCGCTTCGATCAGCCACCCGGCCGCCCCGCCCATCGCTTGGGCGAGCCAGTCGAACGGGGCCGCCACTACCGTCGCGGCGGCCTCGCCGGCCACGTCGCAGACGGTCGAGATGATCGGCACATCGCAGACACCCATCACGAATCTCCTGTTGTGTGGGCCGGCCCTATACGGCCTGGCCCACGTCCCAGAAGAAGTTCACGAGCGTCACCGCCGCACCGCAGATCACCGCGGCGCCGCAGGAGATGAGGACGCCCAGCTTGCCCCTGCCGGACAGGTGGGGGTTCGAGCTGTTGGCGCCGTAGGCCCAGACGATCGCGGAGACGATCAGCGCCAGGACGCTGAGGATCAGGCCGACCGTCATCACGGCGCCGACGACGGTGCGGAGCTGTTCGATGCCGGGCAGTCCGGAACTGTTGGGGTCAATATCGATCACGGCGGTTACTCCCTCGCAGATACAGATGGCTTATGGCGGCGAGGTGAACCAGGAAGCGCCTGGCGTGAGCAGGCATGGGAAAGGCCCGCCCCAGCAGGGAGCGGGCCTGTGGCCGGCCAGAAGGTCAGAGCTGGTTGCCGAGAGCGATGAGCCAGTTCACCCACGCGACACCGGCACCGGCGAGCGCGGCGGCACCGACGCCGACGAGCACCCCGACCCGGCCCTTGGAAGCAAGGGAGTGATTGCCGTGCGAGGCTCCCAGTGCCCAGCAGATCGCCGAGACGATGGTCATGAGCACCGCAACGATGAGCACGATTGTCAGCAGGGCTCCGATGACCTGTTTCAGATCGCCGATGCCTCCGAGTCCGTCGAAGTCGGGGAAGACGCCCATCACGCACCCGCCTTGACGGTGACGTGCAGGTGGTCGTAGTGGCCTCCGGTCACGTTGCCGGGGTCGTGCGTCCCGCCGCCGTTATATGGTCGCCAGCCTTCGGCGGCGCGTGCGAGGGACCAGATCTTGCCTTGCCAGATCAGGTACTCCACGCCCAGGGTCCCGGCGTGGTCTTTCATCCAGTTCGTGGCCCGCCATCCGTCCTCGAGTTGCACGGGTGTCGGATAAGTGCCGATCCGGTTTCCGAACGTGATGTCACACGCCCGGCCCAGCGGATGCTCTGATGTGGTGCCGGGGCGGGGCGAGTAGCAGGCCCAGGACGTGTCGGGGAACGCGGTGCGGGCCTGGGCCATGAGGTGCGCCATCCGCCTGGTGATCTGCCCGTCGCTGGTGGGGTCATCGACCATCTGATCGGGGTCGCCGTCCGGCGGCATGGGCTCGCCAGCCGTGCCGCCGGAGGTGCACCCGTTCGGGCTGCCTGCCGTGGCTTCGGATAGGTCGGCTGCGTTGTGGTCGTTGAGCCACGCTGCGGCATCAATGGCCTCGCCGTTGGTGCCGCCGGGACGGACCTCGAAATGCAGATGCGGCCCCGTGGAGTTGCCTGAGCTGCCGACATCGCCGATGTGCTGCCCGGCGACCACCCGGTCACCGCGCGAGACATGGATGCTGTGCTGCCACATGTGCGCGTACGCGGTCGCCACTGTCACACCGTTGATCTGATGTTCGATGACGATCAGCCCGCCGTAGCCGCCGGAGAACTCGGCCACGGTCACGGTGCCGTCCGCGGCGGCAAGGATCGGTGTCCCATCAGGTGCGGCGAAGTCCGTGCCGGTGTGGAACGAGGCTTCCCCTGTGATCGGGTGGATGCGCGGCCCGAACGAGGACGTGAGCACCCACGTTCCCTCGGGCAGAGGGAACACGACGCGAGCGGACTGGGCCACCGGACCCGCAGCGACCACGACACCGGCTGGGCCGGCCTCGCCCCTGCCGCCGGATGCGCCGGCAAGGGCGCTGAGGATGGCTTCGGCGACCGGCTCGAAGTTGCGGTATCGATCCGGGTAAGCCGACACCTCGACGGCTTGGGCGGCTTCGCCGGGGTCCATCTGCTGCCAGCCCGGAATGTCCAGCAGACCACGCGGACTCGGGTAGTTCGGGCCGGTCGGGCCGCCGAAGAACGCCCGCGCCTGGTACTGCGGGTCCATCAGCTCCGCGACGGTGCCCCAGCCCGACTGCGGTCTCATCTGGAACAGGCCCAGGCTGTCGTGATCCGACCCGTTGCCGTCGTTCGGGTAGTTGCCGCTCTCGGGGTAGGCGCCAGTGTTCGCCAGCATCCGCAGGGTGCTCTCGGAGAGCGCCGCCATCAGCGCGATCTCGACTCCGGGGCGACCGATGCCCTCGATCCCGCCTCCGATCATGATGATCGTGGCCGCGTGCGTGAGCTGGGTCTTGTTCAGGGTGAACGTGGTGCCGTCTGCAGTGGTAACGCTGAGCGAGTCGGGCACGTTGCCGACCGTGACGCTGCCACCGGGAACGACGCAGTTCGCGGCGGCAGGGTTCATCAGTACGCCGATGGCGAGCAGGACGCTGGCCGGCCCGAACATGACGAGTGCGAGCCCGAGGATGAGAAGCTTCTTGACCACGATTGGCCCCTCACCGAAGCGGATTGTCGAGCTGCGACAAACGCAGCACATGACACAGGCCAGAGCTGAACTCCGGTGCTGGCGGCGGGCAGGCCAGGAAGACGGTGAACGACACCGGATGCTCCGAGGTCACCGGGTCGCCGTTCCAGACGCCCTCGCGGTGACGGGTGCCCTCGATGGTGACCGCGGTGGCACCGGGCGGGAGCTGGCCCGGCTGTGCTTGCTCGACCGCCTGATCCCAGGCCTCGGGCACGAACGACGACTCGATGGTGAGGTGCTGGATCGTGGCGTACTTGCGCAGCTCCATCCACGCATCACGGGTCGGCAGGTAGCCGGCGACGTCAGCGGCGAGGCCAGCCTGCTCATGGCCGGAAGGGTCCCCGACTTCCAGGATCGCGGCGGAGTAGTCCAGCGGCATCAGCCCGGAGCCGGTGTCCCAGGCGAACAGCGCCTCAGCGACGTTGCGGGCGAACTCATCCGGGTCGTTCGAGGGCGCAACCCGCGGCGGCCCCGACCTACTCGGCTCGGGCTCACCCGACACGGGCACCGTAGGGGCGGCGTCAGGGCGAGGGATGCTGGGCTGTCGCGGGCCAGTGACGAGCCCGTACACGCCGACCCCGACCAGGAGCAGCAGGACAAGGCCGACGGCGATCACGGCGATCAGGCGGCCACGGGACCAGGAGGCGAGATTCGTCTTCATGCCCGCCAGGTGAGCCCGCTTGCGACCGGGCGGCACGGGGAGCGTCAGAGAGCGCGCAGCAACGGCCGGTCCGACTGTGTTGTGGTGCGGGCGGCCCGGAGCCGCTCTGCGAACTCGACGGTGCCCGCGACCGTAGCGAAGAACGCTTCGGCCTGCTCATCGGCAAGTTCGGCGGCCAGCTCGTCCACGTCGTAGTGGGTCCACCACGCTTCCAGTTCGCCCCAGGTCAGCGCGAACGCGCGCACCGGGAACCGCGCCGGCTGATCGTCCTCGGTGATCCGGTGACGAGGCGGTGTCGGTGGCTTCTTGGTCTTGGTGGCCTTGGCCGCGTGGACGCGGGCCAGGGCTTCATCGGCCAACTCGTGCAACCTGCGGTCCCGTTCCGCGTCGTCCTCTGCATGCGCGTCGCGGATGCGCTGGAAGACCGGGTTGACCGGCGCGCCAATCTCGATCTGCGCCAGCCCCTCCCGCGCTTGCGTTCGCAGCGCGTCGGCGGCGGCCGGGTCCTCGGCCAGACGTTGCAGGAATCCGATCTGCTCCAGCCGCGTGTAGGAGGACGAGCCGGTCACCATCCGTGCTGCTTGCGCACGACTGTCTCCGACAGGGTGAGATGGTGATGGTCCCGCCGAATCGGCGGGACCATGTTTCCTAGGCTCGTGACCATCTCGGAACTGGGTCGCGGCTTTTCGTCGGGCGGCGTCCTCGGCAATGAGGTTCTTGATCTCGCGGTACAGCCCGGCGGCCTCGATGGGTGTCAGCGGCTTGTGGAGCTGATTGTCGTCCTGCTCGGCCAGCAGGTATCCGAGCCGGTCCGAGATGCCCGATCGCACCCAGACGCTGACTCGCCGCCAGCCGAGCTGCTTGATCGCCGCAAGCCGGCGTGCCCCGCACACCAGCGTCCCGTCCGGGGTGATCGTTGGGGGCTGCAACAGGCCGTCTCGGTCGATTGACGCGGCCAGCGCGTCGGTGTCGCCCAAGTCCGTGCGGTGCCGGTGCCCGACAGTGATGGAGTCCACCGCCCGCTCCAGCTCGATGTGTCCAGCAGGTGCGCTCATCCCGCACCCTGCGACTTCCTTGCGGTCCACTTGTTGGTGCCCGGTACAGCCAGGGAGAGGGTGAGCACGAGGTCGTCGTCGCGCAGCAGAACCGGCAGTGTCTCGCCGATCAGCAGTCGCAGCAGCACGCCCCGACCCGCGCCGGTCGCGGTGAGTTCGGACAACGGGCTGCCCAGTAGCGCACGCAGCAGCACCGCCCAGGACCGGCTGGGCAGGTCGAGCAAGGCGCGGGCGTGCTTGTCGCGCCGCAGCGTCTCATAGGCGGTGTGCCGGTTCCCGACACGGGTCAGTGCCACGCCGACGTGCTCCACTGCTGCCCGCGCGGTGCCCAGCGGCCAGCCCAGCAGTACCAGCAGCGTGATCGCTTCCTCCACTGCCGCGCTCGCGCTCGTCACCCCTGAGCCGTCGCGTCCCGGCTCAGCACTGTCGTCATCATCACCGTGGTGAGGATCGGTGACGTGGAAGGCGGAGTGGTAGTCGTCCAGCGGGTTCTCACGGTCAGAGAGTCGTTCGGGGTTGTGGAACACCGAGTAGCGGGGGCGGCGCGCCTGGTGCGTCGAGCACAGCAGGCCTTGGCCGCGTTCCTCGGCTATGCAGGTGATCCGCACCGCGTGCGTGACGACCGCCCACGGATCATCAGCGGTGCGGGCGGCCTTGGTGCGCATCACATCGAACGCCGCTGACGCGGCCTCCCACGGATCGAGGTGATGCTTGTGCGCGAGAGCCGCGTACTTCTGGGCCGCGAACGCCATCAGTTCCGCCGCCACCGGGTCGTGCTCCCACGCGCCGCGACCGGCCTCGTGGAGCCTATTCAGCAGGGCGCGCAGTCCCTCACTGCCGCGGTAGTCCTCAGTCGCCCGGTCGTTGCTGATGCCGGTCGTCGTGGTGTCGTTGGTCATGGTCGAGGCACCTCCTGGCGGGCAGGTGCACCCGCAGGCGACTGCGGGGTCGGCCTTCACCAACCGGGTGTCCACGACTCATCACCACCCTCGGCTACCTGATCCCGACCCCGGACCGGATCTGGCCCTGATCGGTTACGCCACGACGCCCGAAGGCCGACAGCGGCGGCAGTTGCCGGGCACGCTCGCCCGCCCACCGGGCACCGGCCACAAGCGGAGTCCGCAGCCGGTGACTCCCGACGGCGGTGAGGTCGATGCCACGCCGGGACAAAGCCCCACCGCCGCGGGCGAACAGGTCGCTCGGGCGCACCCAGTCCACGCCCCGGCCCCGCACCTGCGCCAGCTTCTCCTTCACGGCCGTGCGGGACGCGGCGTCCTTGATTGCGTCTGGCGTTCCCGCCGCCTCCGCCTCCTCGGTAGGGTTCGGCGTCGTCCGTCCCTGCGGAGCCTGTTCCGGCTCGCGATGCCGGCGGTACTGCTCCGCCGGGTTCGTCTGGTCCTGGTCGCTCATGGCGTGGCTCCTTCCCTCACGGGCTCAGACCCGGACGGGTCGGCCTCATTGCTCTGGTGCGCGTCGGGATGCTCGGTTCGGGGCAGCCAACGGCCGACCGTCGAGGGATGCACCCCCAGGTGCCGCGCGATGGCCTTGTTCGACCACTCCTGCTCGCGCAACTCCGCCGCCCGCGCCCGACGATCCGGCTCACCGTCCTCATCCGCCTCGGCCGTGCCAGACCCGGCAGACGACGACACGGCCGGTGCGGTCTCGACCTGTGCCGCCACGACCGGGACAGGCTCAATCCCGCCCGAGGTCTCTGGCGCATCCGCACGACGCGCAGCGGCTCGGGTCAAGACGACGGTCAGATGGGTGATCGCCAGCAGCACCACCGGCGGCACCGCGGCGACCGCCGCAGCGAGCGGACCGGGCACGTCGGCGTCAGCGGCGACGACCGCGTGTAAGGAGTTCGCCGTCACCGACACCGCTGCACCGCCGATCAGCAACGTCCACGGATACCAAGCTGCCTTCTCGCCGGCGAGAGCAACCACCGCGACGGTAGACACGACGATCACACCATCGACGATCAGCGGCCACGCCCACGCCTGCCCGGCCCCGATCCCGGCGCGGTGGGCGAGGTCGGCCAACGCAGTAAAGGACAGCCAGAACGCGCCGGCTGCGATGAACACTGTCCCGGCAACCGACGTGACCACCGCCCAGCGCCGCCCTCGTACTCTGTTCATCCCAGACCCCTCGCCGCGCCCGCCCGCGCTGCTGGATCACGCCGAGCGAGTCCGCCAGCTGGCGGACTCGCAGAGGCGGCGGAGCGTTCCCGGCGGACGGCTCTGGCGCCGACGCTGCGATAGGCGCTGTAGACAGTGCGAGTGATCTCCCGCTCCCCGAAATCGGGCTGCTTGGCTCGCGCCAGCGCATCCAGGGCATCGGCCACCGGCACGTTGCCCTCGGCCAGACGGCACGCGGCCCAGAACAGCCTGTAGTTCCGATCGCCCTTGACCTGCCGGGACAACCACGCGGCCAGCCGGTCCACGTCCTCCCGCCCCTTTACCAGCCGCCCCTCCCGCACCGGGCGACGTGGCGGTGGCGGATCGAGGAAGTCACGAAGTCGCACGGCATCCACCGGCTCCACCGCACCGACGGCAACCTGCTCGACTCGATACGGGATGCGTGCGCCGTCCAGCCGGACCACGGATGGCGGGGCGATGACATAGCCGCCGTCCCCGCGACAGTCAACCCCGGCCTTGCCGACCGCCCACGACCGTTGCCCACGGGCAGGGTCGGCCGGGAAGTAGGCATGCTGACCGCCGGAGGGAGTGGTCACGGTCGCCAACGGCGCCGGAATCAGACCGGCGCGAGCCGCGCGAGCGTAAGCCGCATACCCGTCGACGCCGTGCACGTCCACGTCGATCACGACCAGACCAGAAGCGGAGCCGGTCGGGATGCCGATGTTCGCGTCCGGCTGCCAGCGCCACCACCCCTGCACCCGGCGCAGATCGGTGGTTGCGCGCTGGAAACCGGATGCAACGATGGGTGCCTTCTCGCCGGGCACGCACGGAAACACCGGCACACCGGACCGCGCCAGTACGTGCGCGGCATCAGGCAAGGGCAGACCGTCGAGCCAGTCGAACACGGCGGCGACAGCATCCGGGGCGACCATCACAGCCCCCGCTCCGGCACCGCCTGCACGCTCCGCGGCTCGCGCTCGGGCAGCGGCTCGACCCGAGGTGCCAGCTCCGGCGCCTGCTCGGGCGCAGGGCGTTCGGGGCCGTCAATACGCAGCGACACCGGGTTGCCATTGCCGACCTGGATCGTATCGAGTTGTCCCAGAACCTCGGTAGCCGTGCGCCGCACCTTCTCGCCTGTGTCCCGAATAACCTGCACCGGGTCCTTACCATCCACGCTCGCCGCCCACCCGGCCACATAGGGAATCGTGTAGTCACTGGTGTCCATGCCATGCGCGGCCGCGATCATCAACGCCACCGACTCGGCCTCGACCTCACCGATCCCGCGATGCTGGCGCGCCTCCTGCTGGTCCGGCCCGTGCAGACGGACATGACCCAGCTCATGCGCGAGAGTCTTCACCTGCGCGGCCGGGTCCATATCCGTGCGCACCAGCACCTGCCGGGTCTCGTAATCGGTCATGCCGTTCGCGCCGCGCATCGCGTCGCCGTCCGGCATCCGCAGCACCTCGAATCCCAGCGACTCAACCTGCGCAGCCAGCCCCTCCCACAAACCAGCTGGCGCCTCGCCGTCCAGCAGCTTCGGACGCGGCAGCTCCGGCAGCTCGGCGCCGTGAGTCCGCGACACATCCCACACATGAGCCGGGACAACACTGACGATCCGACGCTGCACCACCTCACCCGGGCGCGGCTTCTCGCCCTTCGGCACTCGTCGCCACGAGGCCGGGTCCTTCGGGGTCGCCGTTGCGAACCTCACCCGAACCGGAGCACGAATCTCATAGCCTCCGCCGGCCTCAGCCCAACGGCCCATCTTCTTCCAGTCCTGAAACCCCGCCACCCACGTCGGCGTCGGAGTCGGCACCCGGCCCTGCTCGTAGGCCTCCAAATGTTGGGTCCAGATCAATAGCGTGTTGTTGAACGAACGGGAGCGGAACCTAGCGGCGAACTCCATGGCTCGCCGCCAATCCTCACCCGACACCAGTTCCTCAACCGAACGCACGATGCGCTCTTCGAGCGCTTCGAGTTTCGCCTCCCGCGTCTCGTTCCTCGTAGCCATCACCTGACCTCCCTCCGCCAGGGCCGCCCCAGGGATGGAGCAGCCGTGCGACCTTGAGGTACGCCGGGCGGATCAGGAGACAGACGGGCCAAGAGCGAGACAGTGGCCGTCAGGCTCCGCGATGAACCCGACGAGTTTCTCCTGGACTACCTGGCTGGAAGATGCCACGAGCCTGAGATCCGTCGAACCTGCGTGTATCAGCGGGGAGGACGCGTGTTTCACCCGGAGGTTGAGTGAGCGTGTGCGCGGCTCAATCTCCTGTAATCAGTGGGTGTGACGCCGATGCTGCGGCGAAACTGACGGGTCGCGAAGTCGGCGTCGCTCCACCCTACTTCTCGGGCGATCACCGTGATCGGCGCGTCCGTCGTGCGTAGAAGCGCCGCCATTTGTTCTGTTCGTATCATCGTCAAATAGGCGATGGGCGACTTGCCGAAGGCATCGACAAACAAGCGGTTGACTTGCGACTTCGATAAATGCACTTCATCAGCGAGCTCCGCCACGGACCACCGACGAGACGGCTTCTCGCGTAGCAGACTGGCCACGCTTCGGGCCTCGGTGCGAAGTGGTCGAGACCCGCGAATACGCGGAGCTGTCGGCCATGTTGTCGCGCGCTGTGTCGAGGACACTCGGACGTTGGAGATCCTGACGAAGGGCACGATCACGTGTGCGATCGAGAACCAAAGGGCCTGCATTCTGTAGAAGTTCGGAATCGGTTGGTCTTGAACGGCCAGTCCGACCAATTCATCAAGCCACGGCATGAGCATGCCCGCGTGGCTCTCTCCGAGGCGGAGAATCTGCGCCGGATCGGTGAAGATCGTCGCAGCGAAATCGTGGGCGTCGAGGCGGTCTTGCAAGAGGCCGACGTGTCGCCAGAATATCTGGTCGATCACATAATCCGTATCGACATAGATCGTCGTGATGGTGAAATGCTCCTCTGGCTCGACACCGCACAGCACGTTCGCGCCGAGGAGCACCACATCACCGATGCGGACTGGCCGCTCGCCAAACTCACTCAGGACGATCGCGGACCCGTCGCGCACAAAAATGAGTCTGATCCAGTCAAAGGCGACCGGATCGAGCGGCCGATGCAGTGTCGATGTGGCCGCGTGCAGTGGAGCGAACTCAGCGGCACCACTGTCCGCAGCGGGCGATGGTCTCATCACGGCGGGTCGCCTCACGCCTCGACACAGTTCACCCCGAGCAGTGCCTTGACTTCGGAGTGCAGATCGGCCGTCACGTTGACCGGATATGGCGGGAGGGTAAGGAGTGTCGCGCTCTTCTCCTTGAGTAGTCGGATTCGCGCTTCGGTGTCGCCTCTGTGGCGGCTCAGTATGTCGCGAAGCTCTTTGATGACCGGCTCGGTTGCAGTCGTCTCCTGCATGACGATCACGAATGGCTTGTTCGCCATGTTGTCGGCCGACTCGATTTCCTCCGCGCCGTCGGCGTGGATCGTTACACCATCGTCGCGGACTCCCACTCGTCCGCTGATGCGCATGACGGAATCTGTTTGAAGCGATGATGAATAGGCTTGGTACGTCTTTCCCGTGAACATCACGGCGACTTCTCCGCCGAGGTCTTCGACGCGGACGATCGCATAGGGATTGCCTGACGCCTTGGCGACGCGATGTTGGACACTCGTGATCAGTCCGGCGATGTTCACCGACTTACCGTCGCGTGGAGTGGCATCCCCGACCAGGCTGGCGATCTGCGTGTCAGCGCGCTGAGCCAGGACATGTTCCAGCCCGCGCAGGGGATGGTCGGAGACGTAGAGGCCGAGCATCTCGCGTTCGAGTGCCAGTTTGTCCTTCCTTTCGTATTCGGGGAGAGCCGGTACCTCTGTGTCGAATGAGAACTCCGCGTCATCACCGAGGCCGGCGAACAGGTCGAGCTGGCCCCGAGCCTCTTGGCGCTTCAAGCCGGCCGATACGTCGACAGCCTCTGGGTGGATGGTGACTAGCGCGCGGCGCGTGTGGTCGAAGGAGTCGAACGCGCCCGCTTTGATGAGGGACTCGACGGTCCGCTTGTTTGCGACCTCCAGGGGGACCTTGCGCAGAAAGTCGTGGAAGCTCTCGAACCGACCGCGCTCACCGCGAGCCGTGATGACCTGGTCGACCACGTTGGCGCCGACGTTGCGGATGGCTTCGAGTCCGAACCGGATGTCGTCGCCGGCTGCGGCGAAGTATCGGCCTGACTCGTTCACATCGGGGGGCAGCACCTTGATGCCCATGCGCCGCGTCTCGTTCAGGTACAACGCCATCTTGTCCTTGGACTCGCCGACACTCGTCAGTAGCGCAGCCATGTATTCGGCCGGATAACGCGCCTTGAGGTACGCGGTCCAGTAGCTGAGCAACCCGTATGCGGCGGAGTGCGCTTTGTTGAAGGCATAGTCAGAGAAGGGCAACAGGATGTCCCACAGCGTCTGCACCGCGTCCTGGCTGTACCCGTTGTCCTTCATGCCGGCAGAGAAGGTCTCGAACTGCTTGTCGAGCTCGGCTTTCTTCTTCTTGCCCATCGCGCGCCGTAGTAAGTCCGCTTGCCCAAGGGAGAAGCCAGCGAGGACCTGGGCGATGGTCATCACCTGCTCCTGATAGACGATCAGGCCGTAGGTCTTGCCGAGAACGTCCGACAGCGGCTCGGCCAACTCGGGGTGAATCGGCGTAATCTCCTGTTGCCCCGTCTTGCGCAGCGCGTAGTTGATGTGCGAGTTCGCGCCCATCGGCCCTGGCCGGTACAGCGCGCCGACCGCGGTGATGTCCTCGAAGTGATCCGGCTGGGCGAGTCTCAAGAGAGATCGCATGGCGTCGCCGTCGAACTGGATGACGCCCAGCGTGTCGCCGCGCCTGAACAGCTCGAACACGGCGGGATCATCAAGCGGGAGGTCGTCGAGGGAGAGGTCCTCGCCTCGGTTGCTGCGGATGTTGTCCACCGCATCGCTGAGGATGGTGAGGTTGCGCAGCCCCAGGAAGTCCATCTTGATGAGTCCCAGCGACTCGCAGGCGGGATAGTCAAACTGGGTGACGATCTGTCCGTCCTGTTCCCGCTTCATCAGCGGGATCACGTCCAGTAGGGGTGTGCTGGACATGATGACACCGGCGGCGTGGACGCCCCACTGTCGTTTCAGTCCCTCTAAGCCGACGGCGGTGCCGTAGACGGACTTCGCCTCCGCATCGGTTTCGATCAGCGTGCGGATTTCGGCCGCTTCCGCGTAGCGTGGATGATCGGAGTCGAAGATTCCGGCCAAAGGGATGTCCTTGCCCGACACGGTTGGAGGCATGGCTTTGGTCAGCTTCTCGCCCGTGCTGAACGGGTACCCCAGGACTCGGGAGCTGTCTTTCAGTGCTTGTTTCGACTTGATGGTGCCGTAGGTGACGATCTGCGCTACCCGGTCGTCGCCGTACTTGTCGGTGACGTAGCGGATGACCTCGCCCCGTCGGCGGTCATCGAAGTCCACGTCGAAGTCGGGCATGGACACGCGATCGGGGTTTAGGAAACGCTCGAAGATCAGGTCATGGACGAGCGGGTCGAGGCCGGTGATCCTCAACGCGTAGGCGACCATCGAGCCCGCACCGGAGCCGCGTCCTGGGCCGACGCGGATACCGTGATCGTTGGCCCAGTTGATGAAGTCGGCAACGACGAGGAAGTAGCCCGCGAACCCCATCTGCAGGATGATCCGCGTCTCATACTCGGTTCGGTCGCGGACCTCGGCACTCACTCCATCCGGGTACCGTTCGGCCAGCCCTCGATTGATTTCCTTGACCAGCCAGCTTTCCTCGGTCTCCCCGTGTGGAACCGGGAAGTGAGGCATGTAGTTCGCCGTCGTGTCGAACTCGACGTTGCATCGCTCGGCGATGAGCAGCGTGTTGTCGCAGGCCTCCGGGTAGTCACGGAACAGGTCGCGCATCTGCGCAGCGGATTTGAGATAGAACTCGTCCGCGTCGAACTTGAACCGCTTCGGATCGTCCAGAGTGCTGCCGGACTGGACGCAGAGCAATGCGGCATGACTGGTCGAATCCCCAGCGCCGACGTAGTGCAGATCGTTCGTCGCCACGAGCGGCAGTGAGAGCTCCTTGGAGAGCCGGATCAGGTCGGTCATGATGCGACGCTCGATGCCGAGGCCGTGATCCATGACCTCGCAGAAGTAGTTGTCCGCCCCGAAGATGTCGCGGAAGTCGGACGCCGCCTGCCGGGCTTCCTCGTACTGTCCTAGGCGAAGTCGCGTCTGTACTTCACCGCTGGGACATCCGGTGGTGGCGATCAGTCCCGTTCCGTACTGGCTCAGCAGCTCACGGTCCATCCGAGGCTTGAAGTAGTAGCCCTCAATCGAAGCGAGAGATGACAACCGGAACAGATTGTGCATCCCCGGGGTGCTCTCGGCGAGCAACGTCATGTGCGTGTAAGCACCGCTACCGGACACATCGTCGCGGGAGTCCCCGCCGTTCCCCCAACGGACACGAGAGCGATCCTGCCTCGCGGTTCCCGGAGTCAGATACGCTTCCGTGCCGATGATCGGTTTGATGCCGGCGTCCGTCGCCGCGCGCCAGAACTCGAAGGCACCGAAGACGTTTCCATGATCGGTCATCGCGATGGCTGGCATCTCCTGCTCTACCGCAGCCGCGATCAACGGGCTGAGCCGCGCGGCGCCGTCGAGCATCGAATACTCGCTGTGCACATGCAGGTGGACGAATGACTTGGGCGATGTCACAGGCCCCGCCCTCGCTTCGCCTGGGCGATGACCACATGCATCTCAAACTCCGATCCACAACAAGATGTTGACTCTCTCGATCGAACCAAGCAGCCCCCTGTGCTGACAAACAACTGCGCCGCCGGCGAGCCACAACCAATAGTTGTGTTGATAGGCTGGCATCGTGGATGTTGAGGGAGTGCGAACGTTCGTCGCAGCTGCCGACCTGGGACAGTTCCAGGAGGCAGCGGTCGACCTTGGGGTCACCCAGCAGGCAGTCTCCAAGCGCATCGCCGCGTTGGAGCGTCAGCTCGGTGTCGCCCTTTTCACTCGCACCCCGCGCGGCACTCAACTCACCGTTGATGGCCAAGCGTTCCTACCCCACGCTCGCGAGCTGCTACGGGTCGCGGTTCGCGCGGCAGAGTCAGTACAGCCCGAGAAGAGAGCACTGAGAGTCGATGTCATCCACCGCCGAATAGCGCCGGCCGTCGTACTCCAGGACTTCCACAGGGCCCACCCTGAGGTCGGCCTTGATGTGGTCACGCTCGCCAATGGCAGCAGCGTCGATGCCGCGATCAAAGCGATAGGCGACGGTGTGATCGACGCATCGTTTCGGGCGCTGACGGTCCCGTGGAATCGGCTTCCCAAAGGAGTCATGGCTACCGCGGCGCTCAACTCAAAGCTGGAAGTGCTCGTCGGGCCGCACCACCCACTCGCGAACCGGAAACACTTGTCCCCGAAACAGCTCGCTGACCACAGGGTCTGGATTCCGGGAATCGTGGAAGGAACCGAATGGGCCGCCTACTACGAAGATTTCGCGGGCGCCTTCGACCTCACGATCGACGCGCTCGGCCCTCATTTCGGTGACGAAGCGCTGATGGATCAGCTCGCTGAATCTGCGAACCTCGCGACAATCGTGGGGGACCGAGACCGCTACCTCTGGCCCGCGCAGTACGACCTTCGCCGCATCCCGCTACGAGCGCCCACGCCGATGTATCCCTACTCGTTTCTGTGGCTCAGCTCGAACCCGCATCCCGGCCTCGTCGCGTTGCGGTCCTACCTGGACGCGATGGTCCAACCCGAAACGAACAGCGAGGATGTCTGGTTGCCCCCAGGGGCAACGGTCTGACGGCCCTACGCGCTCAGGACTCGGGTAATCCAGTTCTTCCTGGTCGCGACCGCCTGGGCTGAGACCTCTGAGTCGGGTGCGAACACATCGAACCCGTGGAAGCCCCCCGCCCACACATGCAACTCGGCTTGACCCCCAGCGCTCCAGATAGATGTGGCGTAGGCAACATCCTCATCGCGGAAGACCTCGGCACTCCCACAGTCAATGTATGTCGGGGGAAGCCCTGATAGGTCGACAGCTCGCGCTGGAGCGGCGTAGATGGATACGTTCTCCGAGCCTCGGCGATCGCCGAGCAGTGCGGACCAGCCGGTGACATTGCTTCCTCGGCTCCACGTTCCGACTCCATCGAATTGGCCCGTTGAAACAGTGCTGTCCCTATCATCGAGCATCGGGCACATCAAGAGTTGAGCACACAAAACAGGGCCTTGACGGTCCCGTGCAAGAAGAGCAGTCCCGGCCGCAAGGCCTCCGCCGGCGCTCACTCCTGCGACCATGAGGCGTTTTGGGTCGATGCCCAGTTCTTTGGAGTGGGCGGCTGTCCAGACGAGGCCGGTGTAGCAGTCTTCGACGGGCGTTGGATCTGGATGCTCTGGCGCAAGCCGATACTCGACCGTGACGATCACCGCGTTGAGGCGTTGCGCCCATTCGGCCAAGCCCAGCACTCCGTTCCATCGGTCGCCCATGACCATCCCGCCGCCGTGCACGTAGTAGATGCCGGGGCCGATGCCGGTGCGCTCAGGGCGATGGATCACGCTGAGAACAATCTCGGTTCCGTCGTGGCCCGTCGCTGCTACGTCGCGCGCAACAAGCCCCATGTCTTCGACGGCGCTGCGGGATGCGCCAGGCGTCTCAATTCTTCGAAACTCGGGAATCATGTCGGCAGTCAAGGTCGCCGGTACCGAGTCTGCGATCGCCGCTGCAACGGTTCCCAGCTCGGGATCGAACGGTGGGCGTGCGTTACTCATCAGAACTCCTTTGTCCGGATTGCTCGGCTGCTACCCGAGAGCAGTTCCCCAACTTCCTCCGCGCCGAAAACTGATACAACTAATCGTTGTCGTTCGATCTCACCAGAGGTGATAGTTCGGCGTCAAACAACAAGGCTGACGGTCGCTCACAACCATTGGTTGTGCTACTTCTTCACGGCGTGGCCGCTATGAGTGTCGAGGTTGTCGCCTTCATCGCCAGATGGACTGCCCGGCCCGCTTGTAGTGGCAGCACACCCATTGCCAAGCGCGTTGGTCTGCTGATTTCTTGTGAGACCGAGGGACGGTTCGATCACCCAGTCGGCAGGAAGGCCCATGAGCCATTCGATAAACGCAGGCGACGGGCGCGGCCCACCATCCGCTGTCAAGAGGGCGGGCGCTGGTGCTGGTCGTCCGGTGACGTGTTCCCATTGGGCGATGGCCTGGGCATAGCGTCCCCAGTGGTGAAGATGTCCTCGATCAGGGACCACAACGTCTCCGCTTCGCCGCTCTTGCTCCACGAGCCACTCGGTCCGTTGAGTGCCAGATCGATGATCTGGTGCGAGAGCGCGATGGTCCCTCGTCTTGCCCGCACCTGCTCCAGAGATTCCCGGCCTCGGGTTGAGTCCGTGGCGAGGGGGGGTCTGAACAGCACCTTTGCGGTGGGCGATGATGAAGATGCGCAGCCTGGAGTGAGGAGCGCCGACCAGGGACGCTGGTAGGCCGATCCATTGTGCATCCATCCCGAGGTCGGCCAGATCGCCGAGTACGGCGCCGGCTGCCCGGAGAGGTCGAGTTGTGCCGTCTCCCAGACCCTACGGGTCGGATTCCAGGTCGCGAAGGGTTGCATCGCCGAGGGTTGCGGGGTCGGGGTTGCGTTGCGCATCGTCGTTTCCTTCCAGGGGCGTGCGGACGGCGGGGGAGGACAGCAAGCCGCGTACGTTCTCGATGACGACGAGTTGGGGTTGTAGCGCGTCGATCGCTTCGGCCATGTGCGACCAGAGACCGGAGCGGGTGCCGGGTGCGAGACCGGTTCGTTTGCCGGCCGTGGAGACGTCCTGGCAAGGGAATCCGCCGCAGAGCACATCGACCGGAGGAACGTCGCGCCAGTCGATGCTGGTGATGTCTCCCAGATTGGGGATGTCGGGCCAGTGATGGGCGAAGACGCGGGCCACGTGTTCGTTGTTCTCGGAGAACCAGACCGTCTCGGCGCCGAGGGCGTGTTCGACGGCGAGGTCGAGCCCGCCATAGCCGCTGAACAGGGAGCCGACGCGGAGCGGGTGGTCGTGGTTGTTGGGGTCGAGCATGGGGACTCCGGCTGACGAGTGCTCCCCGGTCGGTTTCCTCGGAAGAAGTCGCTGCCGGGCTGGTCAGCGACCAGGTGCTCGATCACCCGATTCGCAGCGGACGTGCCTGCCGCCGCTGCGCGCCATACCGCTGAGCACCGCTCTGCCGCCCCGACCAGGCGGAGCCCCGTCCTTCGGCTGACAGAGCTGCCACACGTCTTTCAGACGAGGCCCACGCCGCCCCGAGGGCGGCGTGATGGCGGGGCGCCGCCCGGTCGGGCGCCGCCCACCTGGCGTCAGAGAAGGAGGCGCGACGGTGACGGTTTCGATGCGCGTGATGTCGGCCGGCGATGGCTACAAGTACCTGTTGAAATCCGTCGCCGCAGGCGACGCTGACCGGAGTCTCAGCACGCCGTTGACCCGCTACTACACCGCAGCGGGCACGCCTCCGGGGTTCTGGATGGGCTCGGGGCTGGGCCGTCTCGGCAACGGTGAGCTGGTCGAAGGCGCCCAGGTCTCAGAGGCCCAGCTACAGCTCTTGATCGGGATGGGCCACGACCCGATCACCGGCGAACCGCTGGGTCGCGCCTACCAGCAGTTCACCTCGGCTACCGAACGGGTCAAGCAGCGCGTCGACGCGCTCGATCCCGACCTGGGGCCGGTGACGCGGGCGCGCGAGGTCGCCATGATCGAGGCCGAGGAAGCCGAGCGAGGCACTCGCCGCGCGGTGGCCGGGTTCGACTTCACGTTCAGCGTTCCGAAGTCGGTCTCCGCGATCTGGGCGGTTGCGGATGCAGGCACGCAAGCATTGATCGCGGAGGCCCATCACGCGGCGGTTGCAGAGCTGGTTGCGTTCCTGGAACGCGAGGTTGCAGCAACCCGCGTGGGTGCAACCGGACCGGACGGAGCGGTTGCGCACGTCGATGTCGCAGGCGTCACCGCGGCCGCATTTGATCACTACGACAGCCGCTCCGGTGACCCCCAGCTCCACACGCATGTCGTGATCAGCAACAAGGTGCAGACGGTTCAGGACGGCCGCTGGCGGACCCTGGCCGGCCGGCCGATGCACTCCGCGGTCGTCGCCGTCTCCGAGCTCTACAACGCGGCCCTGGCCGACCAGGTGACTCGCACGCTCGGGCTGGGGTGGGAGGCACGGGAGCGGGGACGGGACCGGAACCCAGCATGGGAAATTGAGGGCGTGCCCGACGAGGTGGTGACCGAGTTCTCTACTCGCTCCCGGCACATCGAGGCCGAGAAGGACCGCCTCATTGCGGAGTACGTCGTCAAGCACGGCAGGCAACCCTCGGCGCGGACGGTGCTGAAACTCCGTGCGCAGGCAACCCTGATCACGAGGCCGGAGAAACAGGTCAAGTCGCTGGCCGACCTCACCCATGAATGGCGGCAGCGCGCCAACCGCATCCTCGGTCGAGATGCAACCAGATGGGCACGCACCTTCACCAGCGATGCAACTCCCCGCCGGGTACTGCGCGCCGACGACGTACCGCTAGACGTAGTGCAGGAAGTCGGGCAGACCGTGATGGAGACGGTTGGCGAGAAGCGTTCGACCTGGACCCGGTGGAACCTGCACGCCGAGGCCAGCAGGCAGTTGATGGGCTGGCGGTTCGCCAGCATCGAGGACCGCGAAGCGATCACCGGCCTCGTCGTGGACGCGGCCGAGCGTTCCTCGCTGCGCCTCACTCCACCGGAGCTGGCGACCAGCCCGCTCGAGTTCCGCCGCCCGGACGGCACCACCCGGTTCCGCCCCCGGCACTCGACACTGTTCTCATCCGAGGCGCTGCTGGCCGCCGAAGACCGCCTCCTTACCCGCGCGCAGGCGACGACCGCGCCCATGGTGCCCTTGGAGACGGTGGAACGGATCGCCCGCAAGCCCGACACGCGCGGCCGAGTGCTCGGCGAGGATCAAGCCGCAGCCGTGGCCGCGATTGCCGTCTCCGGCCGGGTCGTGGACGTGCTGGTCGGCCCGGCCGGAGCCGGGAAGACCACCGCCATGTCGGCATTGCGCCGTGCCTGGGAGAAGGAATACGGCACCGGGTCCGTGGTCGGCCTGGCTCCCTCGGCGGTCGCCGCCCAGGTCCTCGCCGACGATCTGGGGATCAGATGCGAGAACACGGCGAAGTGGTGGCAGAACCACCTCATGCACGGCACCACGTTCGAACCGGGTCAGCTCGTCATCATCGACGAAGCCTCCCTCGCCGGCACCGCGTCGCTGGACCGGATCACGCGCGAGGTCGAGAACGCCGGTGCAAAGGCCCTGCTGGTCGGAGACTGGGGCCAACTCCAATCGGTCGATGCCGGCGGAGCGTTCGAACTGCTCGTCCACTCCCGCGACGACGCCCCGGAGCTTCACGATTTGCACCGCTTCAGCCACGCCTGGGAGAAGACCACCTCGCTCCAGCTCCGCCACGGCCGCGCCGAAGCGGTCGACACGCTCATCGACCACGGGCGAATCACCGGCGGCGAGGCAGAGGCGATGATCGACGCCGCCTACACCGCCTGGCAGCGTGACCTCGCCACCGGGCGTGCGTCGATCCTCGTCGCCGAGACCCACGAGTCCGTCACCACGCTCAACGCCCGAGCACGGGCCGACCGGATCATCGACGGTGCCGTGAACCCGACCCGCGAGGTCGGTCTGCATGATGGCACGGCCGCGTCCGAAGGCGATCTGGTCATCACCCGACACAACGATCGCCGGCTTCGTAACGGTCAGACATGGGTCCGCAACGGCGCCCGCTGGATCGTCACCAACGTCCGTGACGACGGATCGGTGAGCATCCGCCCCGCCGCGCGCCGGTTCGGCGGCGGGATCGTCCTGCCCGCCGACTATGTGACCAAGCACCTGGACCTCGGTTACGCGATCACGGCGCACAGGGCGCAGGGCGTGACCACCGAGACCTCGCACGTTGTCGTCACCCCTTCGACCACGCGGGAGAACTTCTATGTCTCGATGACTCGCGGCGCGGAAGGCAACTACGCCTATGTCGCCGTCGACCGCGAGGATCAGGAGCACACTGAGCCGCACCCCGGCGACAACCCCAACGTCACCGCCCGCAGCGTCCTGTACGGCGTGCTCCAACACATCGGCGCCGAGATGTCGGCGCACGAGACGATCACTGCCGAGGAAGCACACTGGGGCTCGATCACTCAGCTTGCGGCCGAGTACGAGACGACCGCCCAAGCCGCCCAGCACGACCGCTGGGCCACACTGCTTGCCGCGTCCGGGCTCACGCCCGAGCAAGTCGGCGACGTGCTCGACTCCGACGCCTACGGTGCGCTCTCTGCCGAGTTGCGGCACGCCGAAGCCAACCACCACGACCTCGACGCCCTGCTCCCGAGACTCGTCGGCGCCCGCAGTCTGGACGACGCCGACGACATCGCCTCCGTCATCCACTCCCGCCTCGCACGCGCCACAGCGCGGCCGGCCGGGTCCGGCCGCACCCGCAAAACACCACGGCTGATCGCCGGACTGATCCCCGAAGCCGCCGGTCCGATGGCTGCCGAGATGCGCCACGCCCTGGACGAACGCCGCGACCTCATCGAGCAACGCGCCGACGCCGTACTCCACAGCGACCTTACCGACAACCAGCCTTGGACCGCGAAACTCGGCGGCGAACCCAAGGACGCGACGCGGCAGGAGGCGTGGAGACGTGCCGCGCGCACGGTCGCGGCCTACCGTGACCGCTACCAGATCACCGACGACCGCAGCCCGTTCGGCCCGGCGCCGCGGAGCACCAGCCAGAAGATCGACGCCGTACGAGCGCGCGCCGCTCTCAACCGCGCGCAATCCATCACTACAGGCGAAAGTGTGATGCACGGAGTACCGACGACTGTCCGGTCTGGTCCGGAGCTGCGTCTATGAGCACGGGCGTCGCTGGCGCGCCCCACGCTGTCGGTGGCGGCCGATACGGTCAAGACATGACCGACACGCACAGGGTGCGCCCGTATGGCTCGGCGCGTGACCTTCCATCTGTCAAAGAGATGGAGCAGCAGATGGCTGCGTTCAGGGTGCTCGGCTTCTTGCTTCCCAAAGATCAGCGGCAGCAGTTGAAAGACTTGGAACGTGAGCACAAGCGAATTACGGGGATCGTCGACGCCTTCTACGGGCTTCTTGGCGAGAGGAACTGGGTCTTCACTGGTGACCTCAACCTGCCCGCGGTGGAGTACGTTGTCAGCGCCGAAGACCCGATGACGGCTGAAAAGCGCCTTATCGAGTACTACAAGACCACCGAATGGATCGAGTTTCCGCTCCGCCGCCTGCACCGCTTCGACGCGATGCGCTCACGCATCCCGCTGCTACAAAACGCGCTGCACGACTACGAAGCCGGACGCTACTACAGCACGATTCTTGTGCTGCTGTCCGTGATGGACGGCTTCGTGAACGATCTCGACACCGCGACTCGGCAGGGTCTGCATGCCCGCCCAGAAGAAGACATGGTGGCGTGGGACAGTGTGGCCGGGCACCATCTGGGCCTAAGCCACGCGCATCAGTCCTTCACCAAAGGCTTCTACAAGACCGACACGAGGGAAGTGACCGAACTCTTCCGTAATGGCATCATGCACGGCACACTTGTCAACTTTGACAACGATGTCGTCGCCACAAAGGCCTGGAACCGCCTCTTCGCGGTGGCCGATTGGGCAGACGCACGTGAACGCCAGGCAAAACCGGTCGAGCCGACGCCTACGTTGCGTGCATCGATCGGCCGTTGGAGAGACATCCAAGACCAGAAGGTCAAGATCGAAGAATGGCAGCCCTACCAATACGAACCGGGTGCATCGACCGACCAGGCGTCCGAAGTCGCCGCGACATGCGCGGACTTCCTTGAAAGATGGCAAAGGAGGCAGTGGGGACCC
The DNA here is from genome assembly GCF_905479755.1 of uncultured Schumannella sp. Taxonomy (GTDB): domain Bacteria; phylum Actinomycetota; class Actinomycetes; order Actinomycetales; family Microbacteriaceae; genus DCRR01. The sequence goes on from NZ_CAJQNT010000038.1 coordinate 28,147, forward strand.
GCAGGCGCCCACTTCATGGAACTCGGCAGCACACGATCCTCAGTCGGCAGGCTCGCGGTCGAGGCCAAGGACCTTTACCAAGGGCTCAGCCTCGCGACGTGGACGATCCTTCGCGTGCGCCACGTCGCAGCCGCCGTCGCCCACACCGACGTAGAACTCGTCGTGGATGGCAGCACCTATCGAACCGACCTACGTTGGGTTCGCGTTGATGATGCGGGAAGTACCGCAACCGAATGGGAGCCTGGCCGGTGGGTGCTTTCGATGTACGGCCCCTCCCACTTCTTGAAGCCTGAAACGATCGTTACGCACTTGGTCTCGACTCAAGAATCGGTGGCCAGCGAGGGTGCGGTCTCAGCGTTTGACACCGGGGTCGAGAGGACAGAACCCATTACTGACCCCGACCCGTCGGACGGCCCCGTCGCCTGAGCGAGTTCGCCATGTCGTCGCGGCGTCGGTTGCGTCGCGGTCAGATCGATCGTCCCGGCGCGCCTGGTTCGGAGCGGTGGCGACCGAACTCCTGTCCCAGCTCGGCCCGAACCGCCCTGCGCTTGGATGTACCTTCGGTATCGAGCAGAGCGATCACGTCGCTGGGCTGGGTGACAAGAGATGCGAAGCGCTGCTTGATGAGTTCGTTCGGCCCGGTGCTGGCGGCGCTGGTCGCCGGGCCGGGGACCGCTCCTACGCCTCTACCCAGCTCGCGTGCGGTGAACACGGTGGTCATCGACCCGGACCGCGCGCCCGCCTCGGGGATCACGGTCGCGCCCGACAGGGCCGCCATCAGCCGGTTTCGCGCGATGAATCTGTGCCTGGTCGGCGCAGTTCCCGGCGGCAGCTCACTGACCAGCAGCCCGATATCCCCGATCTGACGCAGCAGGTCGCTGTGACCGGCCGGGTAGGGACGGTCCAGACCGCCCGCGAGGACCGCGATCGTCTGCCCACCGGCCGCGAGTACGGCGCGGTGCGCGGCTCCCTCGATCCCGTAGGCGCCGCCGGCGACGACGATGCGTTCTTCGTCGGCCATCCCCATGGCCAGATCGCCGGTGACATGGTCCCCGTATGGCGTTGAGGCGCGAGAGCCGGTGATCGTGACGCGATCGCTCAGCGCCGTCGTCAGGAACGAGGTCGCCCCGCGCGTCCACAACAGGTACGGAGCGCGGTCACCCAGGTCGTCCAGACCGGCGGGCCATTCCTTGTCCGCCGGGATGAGAGTGCCGAACTCTCCGCCTTGCGTCTCGGCCACTCGGCCGGGGAAGTCGGGTGTGATCCGAGCGGCGAGGCGTTCGCGCCAAATCAGCGCGTCGGCGCGGGCGAGGCCGGGTGCCGGGTCGTCGGACTCGATCAGCCGCAGCGTCTCGATCCCGCCGAGATGTGCGAGGACGCGCCCGGTGGCAGCGTCGTTCGGCTCGGCGATCATCGACAACGCCGCCCGCGCCGCCCGCTCACCCTGCATCTGCTCGGCCAGTGTCGCCATGATCGGTGTCCTCTCGCTCCAAGGTCACCGACGAGGTACACGCCCGCGCACCGACGACGGGTTCCCTCTGTCAGGGGACAGCCGTAAAGTGGACGACGAGGCAGGTTCTCTAGCTACGCGGGTCCTACGGGACAGCCCCTCTGAGGGCACTCGGTTCATAGCCGCCTTCACGACGGAACACCGTCGCGCTATGACGAGGAAGAGAGACCCGCAATGCTCCGCACATCCGTGGCGCTCAGCGCACGAGGCTACGGCGTACTCCGCTACGCACCCACCAACCTGCTCATCAACGCCATCCGCACCCGCCGTGGCCTCAAGTGGGGCATCCCCGCCATGGTGCTGGCCGCGGTCTACTTCTATGCCGCCGCGATCTGCACCACGATCGTCAACGACGGCGGTCCCGGCTGGCTGTACCTGCTGGTCCTGCTGTTCGTCTGGAACGCCTTCAAGTTCCTCTGGATCGGACCAGTCAGCTTCCTACTCATGGTCAGGTCGAACCACTTAGGCGCGGAGAGCGCATGCCTGAACCACGAGCGACGCTGGCGCGTCTCCGGGCATGGCGGGCCTCTTCGTGACAACCTAGACAGAGGCAGGAGCCGGAGGTAAGCACCGACAGGAGGACCTGATGCGGCGCGTGAGAGTTGGTCGGCGCGATGTCGGCGTTTCAGAGGTGCTTTCGTCTTATTGGCACTTCGCGGCTGAACGGCAGCACGTGTATCACGCGAGGTTACGTGGCGAACCTGGTCCGTGGACCGATGACGCAGTCCTCTCGAAGTATCGCTTCACTAACGCCTACCGTGCCGCTGACCGCGTGTCACAAGATTTGATACGTATCTCATACGAGGGTCCTCAGGACCCCGAGAACCTCGTCTTGCGCGTTCTGCTATTTCGCTTCTTTAACAAGCCGTCGACCTGGGACGCGCTGGAATCTAGATTCGGTCAGATCACGACATCGACTTTCGACGTCAACGCCTACAGCAAGGTTCTGGACGCAAAGATTGCTAGCGGCGACAGAGTTTATTCTGCGGCGTATATCGTTCCACCCCCGCCGTTCGGCGCGGTTCGGAAGCACCGCAACCATCTGCTATTGGCCGAGCATATGATGCGCTCCGGGGTTGCCGCGCAAATCGAGCATGCTAGGTCTCTGAGCCAGGTCTTTGAGACGATTTCGACTTTTCCTTCACTCGGTCCCTTCCTCTCTTATCAACTGGCGATCGACCTCAACTACACCTCGGTGATCGACTTTGATGAGAACGACTTTGTCGTGCCTGGGCCGGGCGCACGCAGTGGTATCGCGAAGTGTTTCCCGCAACTCAATGGCGTTTCTCCGGAAGACGTCATCCGCTGGATGGTCGACACGCAAGAGGCACAGTTCGAAGAACAAGGCATCGAGTTTGACGATCTGTTCGGTAGGGCTTTGACGCTCATCGACTGCCAGAACCTGTTCTGCGAAACCGACAAGTACGCGCGCGTGATGCACCCCAATGTGCGCGGAGTCGGAAGCCGTAACAGAATCAAGCAGCAGTTCGCACCACAAGGCCCTCCGGCAACGCCATACTTTCCGCCAAAATGGGGCATCAACCAGCGGGTGTCGGGCCGTTCAAGCACGCTCGCATCAGCTATTTAGGCCGTCGGGCTCAGTGCCGCAACTGTTGAGGTCGTTGAAGATACTCGCGCGCGGCGGTAGCAAGTCTGCCATCCCCAAGTACAGCTAGCTTCTCGTCTAGGGCCACGGATTCGACTCCACTTTGCGCGGACCAATATAGATCGATCATTCGAATGTAGGCAAGCAGGAGCGGGTCGGTGAGGTTGCAGTCGAGCGCCGAGAGGTCTTGGCCGGAGCGAATGCCGGCCTCCAGTCGCATCCACTCGGCCCACGCCGCGGGCGCGTCCTCCCAGTCTGTGTCGAACTGCAACTGCTCTGTCGCGCCGGATGCCGCCCGGCTCGGTTGACTGGCCAGAAGTCGTGAAGCCCGGTCGAAGTGGCGCTCGTAGAGATGTAGGGAAGAGCTAAAGAAGACCAGTCGCCCAGGCATACATTGGAGCCACCGCGACATCACTTCAAGCAGTAGTGTCCACTCGAAGGCGTTGATGCCTGAGAATCCCCACCATATGTCAGTGCTGCGGGCGGCCACGTGGAGGTCGAGACGCCCATCCCTCATGATGAAGTGAAGCCAGTTGTTGCATGGGATATCTCGGCTCTCGACGAAGTCGCGACCCGGATCGTAAATACTGGCGACGGCACGACGGGAGAGTGGGTCTTTCCGGAGAATCTTCACGATCTCCGCGAGTTGATCCACGCCGTTCCAATTTCGGAGCCGCGGACCGTATCCAGCGCGCCATGTCAGGCCGTCATCCGAGAAGTCGACCGCGCGCTCTAGATAGGCGCTGAGAAAGCTCAAGTCGTTTCGGCCCGCCAACACCCACATGCTCTCCGCTATCGAGGCAAAAACATTGTTGTTTCGGTGGGGGAGCACAACGTAGCGAGACCGAATGTCAGACACCTCGATGAGTCGCGCCCGCAGCTCCCTGGTCCGCTCTCCGCGGACCTCAACAGCGTCTCCAGAGTCGACAACGGCATGCAACTCGGCGAAGAACGCCTGCTCCACATCTCGATATGCAGCCACCGCGCTTCATCGATTCTCAACTCGGGCAGCAAGTCCGCGATTCAGAAGCGTCTCAGTCACAAACGAGTGTGTCTCTTCTTCGTTCGCTATCGGGACGACAACCGCGGACTCAGCATGTTCTTCCAAGAGCGCTCGATAGCCGTCCTGCACGCCTGGAGCGTTGTTCGGGTCGAGGTGGTGGGGTTCGAGGAAAACGAACACGATAGACGGCTTGATTGGTGACCAGATCGTGTCGATGAGTTCCTTGAAGCTCGACTCAGGGAGTCCTGACTGCTTCACTGACCCGCCGTACCAGCCGTAAGCGAGGGTGGACCACCACCAACGATCCAGGATCAAAGATCGCGTCTCCGCAGCTCGCTTGAGATCGGGCACCGACTCCGCATGGCACGCGAGGTGCGCTAGTTGCTGGGCGAGGCCTGACGTGGGTTTCTCGTCAGGGGTCTTGCCCTCCAGCGCTCTGTACACACGCTCGGTGAACGTAGTGAAGCCGCTTGGCATGTGAGCGAACACTGTGGACTCCGCGTCGAGCGAACCACGGAGGCGGTTCAACTGTGTCGACTTACCAGTCTGATCGAGGCCCTCGAACACGATGACCGCCCCGCGGCGGATGATGAGATCAGTCGTGACCATCACCAGCTCCTTCGCTCCGCCCAGCGTGGCTCCCGGGATGTGTCAGAGGTCACCCCTAACATCAAGCTATGCGACAGAACCGGGATCACGAGGGAGGCGCAGCGGCGCGTCGCCTTGGCGACCCGTGGCGCGAGCTCCCCGATAGTGGCCGCGGCTACCTGTCCGTCTACTTCTCCGAGCCCCTCGCACGATGGCCAGTTCGCGAGATCACCCGACGTGCGGATAACAAGAGCGACCCAAACATCGAGACCGGAACGTACGGCCTGTTCTCCACCTGCGAGCCGTCCATGCGAAACCGGATCGTTCTCGATGGCGCGGCCACCATCTTCTTCCTCACGACACGCAAGCCGCACCAGGGGAGAGTGATCTCCGGGTACTACAACGTTGGCTGGTACACGGAAGGCACCCAGGGTGCGGTCAACCGTGACTATGCCCTCGCTGCCGAAAAGATGCACTTCATAGACCCCATCCTCGCGAGCGATCTGGCAGAGCCGTTGGCAGCGATCTGTTCTACGCAGTTCCGTACGATGAAACCGATCGACGTTGAGACTGTGGCGGCTCTTCGCCGGATATGCGACGAGCGCCCTGACCGCACGGCCGAGTACTTAGGAGAAGTCGAACGAGTCGAAGCGTTCGCGCGTGCTCGATCGGGCTACGCGTATCCGTCGTGGGGGCGGGAGGCTGGATTCAGCTGGGCAGACGCTCCCGAGTACTACCAGACAGACGCTGAGCTCTCGAAGGTGCCCAACAGTTCCAGGAACCGCAAGTGGCGATGCCGAGAGTGCGGATATGTCATTGAGAGCGGCGCACTGCTTAAGAAGTGTCCGTTGTGCAAGCAGATGGCGACGCTCGCTCCCGCCGAGGAGGGCGCATGACCCGTCGAGTTTTTATCAGTTACCAGCATGCCGATCAGATGAAAGCCCGTGGCTTGAACCTGATGACATACAACAAGAACGTCAACGTTGACTTCACGGGGCGGCACCTTCTCGACCCGGTGAAGAGCCAGGACGCGGACTACATCAGCCGAAAGATCAAGGAACGGATCAAAGGGTCATCGGCGACAATCGTGCTCATCGGGAAGGAGACCTCCCAAAGTGAGTGGGTCGAGAAAGAGATCCAGTGGAGTAAGGAACAGGGAAAGGGCATCATTGGCATCCGTATCGATCCCGACGCCCCAGTCCCCGAAGGGTTGACAGAGTACGGCGCTGAGATTCTCGACTGGAACACTCCAGCAGATGTCAATCAGTTTGACGATGCCATAGAGCGAGCGATCGCAGCGACGAGCCGCGGCAGGTCGATGCCCACTAACACGATGAGCACGTGCACGCGATGAGCAGTCACAGCAACTCCCGCAGGCCAGCGAAAATCAAGTTGCCCGTTATCCACGATGCGGCAAGCGAAGCGTCAGGGCGCGGACAAACAGCGTACGTCCGGCTAAGCGCCTCCCGGCTAGTTGCGCTTCTAGTCGCAACGCTCGCCGCGGCACTGGGCATCGCCATCGGAAGTTTCGACTTTTCTGGCCTCGTAGTACTTCTCGCGTTCGTGGCAGCCGCACTAGCCGAGTTAGCTTTGATCCGATTTCAGCCAGAACGCGACTGGTACGCAGGACGCGCGGTCGCCGAGTCCACCAAGACACTCGCATGGCGGTTCGCCGTCCAGGGAGAGCCTTTCGGCCCGACTCTCACTGAACAAGAAGCTGAGGCACTGCTTCGAACCCGAGTCAGCGAGGTCTTGCAGCGTGGTAAGGACCGAATCAACGTTGGTCCCGGCGATGCGGTGCTCACAGAGAGCATGCTTGATCTCCGTCGGTCTCCATTCTCCGAGCGCAGGGACGCTTACCTCGAACAAAGGACAGAAGAACAGCGCGCCTGGTACTCGTCCAACGCCCGGAAAAACGAGGTCCGTGCTACGGCGTGGCGTTATGCGCTTCTGCTTGGTGAGTTGCTGGCAATCGTAGCTGCGGCTCTTTCTCTAGGTCGCGATGAGCCGTTCGACTTCGCCGGTATCGTCGCTGCGTTCGTTGCAGGAGGAGCCGCCTGGCTGGCGATCAAGCAACACTCCCAACTGACCTCCGCGTACCGGGTGGCAGCAGGTGAACTGGCCGTTCAAGCAGATGTTCTCCGTGGAGTGAGTGCTGAGGACTGGCCGCAGGCGGTGGCGGATGCTGAGGAAGCGATCAGTCGGGAGCACACAATGTGGCTGGCTACCCGCGGCGAGGAGCCGTTGCCGCCTGGTCAAGTCCCGGGTAGTGGTGTAGCGCGATCCTTCGTTGTGTTGGCTTAGGCGCTGAGTTCGAGGGCGGGTTGGTCGGTCACCTCGTTTCCTGTCTGGGGGACGAGGCTCAAGCGGCTCTTGGCGAGGATCTCGAGTCCG
>NZ_CAJQNT010000039.1 GCF_905479755.1 uncultured Schumannella sp.
CGCTCGGTTTCGTCGACGACCCCGACGACGGGCTGCTCGCCCCGCAGGCCATCATCCAGCGCATCGGCGAACTCTCCGGCCCCGAAGCGGTCTACGCCGCGGGCGTCGGCCAGCACCAGATGTGGGCCGCGCAGTTCATCAAATACGAGCGCCCCATGTCGTGGCTGAACTCCGGCGGCGCCGGAACGATGGGCTACTCGGTGCCGGCCGCGATGGGCGCCAAGGTGGCCCAGCCCGACCGTCTGGTGTGGGCGATCGACGGCGACGGATGCTTCCAGATGACCAATCAGGAGCTCGCCACCTGCACCATCAACGACATCCCGATCAAGGTCGCGATCATCAACAACTCGAGCCTCGGCATGGTGCGCCAGTGGCAGACGCTGTTCTACGACGGCCGCCACTCGTTCACCGACCTCAACACGGGCTCCACCTCGGCCACCGAGCAGACGCGCATGGTGCCCGACTTCGTGAAGCTGGCGGAAGCGTATGGTGCCCTGGGCATCCGCGTGACGAAGCCCGAAGAGGTGGATGCGGCGATCAAGCTCGCGATCGAGACCAACGACCGGCCCGTCGTCATCGACTTCGTGGTCAGCCGCGACGCGATGGTGTGGCCGATGGTGCCGCAAGGCGTCGGCAACTCGCAAGTGCAGTACGCCCGAGATCACGCCCCCGAGTGGGAGGAGGAGTAGGCCATGTCGAGACACGTGCTCTCCCTGCTTGTCGAAGACAAGCCCGGACTCCTGACCCGCGTCGCGGGGCTGTTCGCCCGCCGCGGCTTCAACATCGAGTCGCTCGCGGTCGGCCACTCCGAGCTCGAAGGTCTCAGTCGCATCACCGTCGTGGTGGATGTGGACGCCCTCCCGCTGGAGCAGGTCACCAAGCAGCTGAACAAGCTCATCAATGTGGTGAAGATCGTCGAACTCGACCCGACCCAGGCGGTCGAGCGCGAGCACCTGCTGATCAAGGTGCGCGTCGACAACACCACCCGCTCGCAGATCCTCGAGGCGGTGAACCTGTTCCGCGCGCGCGTCGTCGACGTGGCGCCGGATGCGCTCGTTATCGAGGTCACGGGTGACTCGGGCAAGGTGCAGGCCTTCCTGCGCGTGCTCGAGCCTTACGGGATCAAGGAACTCGCGCAGTCGGGCCTCCTGGCGATCGGTCGCGGTGCGAAGAGCATCAGCGAACGCGTCCTCAAAAACTGAAAACCCCGCTGGTTGAGTAGCGGCGCGAGCCGCGTATCGAAACCAGCATCCGCAGCAGTCGGGTTGTGATTGGCCGGCAGTGCGGGCCCCAACCCTCCAGAAGAAGAAAGAGAAACTCACTCATGGCAGAGCTCTACTACGACAAGGATGCCGACCTCTCCCTCATCCAGGGCAAGAAGGTTGCGATCGTCGGCTACGGATCGCAGGGTCACGCGCACGCGATGAACCTCCGCGACTCGGGCGTCGAGGTCAAGATCGGTCTGAAGGACGGCTCCAAGTCGGCCCCCAAGGCCACCGAAGAGGGCTTCGAGGTGCTGAGCGTCGCCGACGCCGCCGAGTGGGCCGACGTCATCATGATCCTCGCGCCGGACCAGCACCAGCGCACGATCTACAACGACAGCATCAAGGACAAGCTGACCGCCGGCAAGACCCTCGCCTTCGCGCACGGCTTCAACATCCGTTTCGGCTACATCGAGGCGCCCTCCGACGTCGACGTCATCCTCGTCGCCCCGAAGGCCCCAGGTCACACGGTGCGTCGCGAGTACGTTGCCGGCCGTGGCATCCCGGACATCATCGCCGTCGAGAACGACGCCTCGGGTTCGGCCTGGGACCTGGCCAAGTCGTACGCGAAGGCGATCGGCGGCACTCGTGCCGGCGTCATCAAGACGACCTTCACCGAAGAGACCGAGTCGGACCTGTTCGGCGAGCAGGCCGTGCTCTGCGGTGGCACCTCGCAGCTGGTCATGTACGGCTTCGAGACCCTCGTCGAGGCGGGCTACCAGCCCGAGATCGCGTACTTCGAGGTGCTTCACGAGCTGAAGCTCATCGTCGACCTGATGTGGGAGGGCGGCATCGCCAAGCAGCGCTGGTCGGTCTCCGACACGGCCGAGTACGGTGACTACGTTTCGGGCCCGCGCGTCATCGACCCGAGCGTCAAGGAGAACATGCAGGCCGTTCTCGCCGACATCCAGTCGGGTGCCTTCGCGAAGCGCTTCATCGACGACCAGGACGCCGGTGGCCCCGAGTTCATGGCGCTCCGTGAGAAGGGTGCCCAGCACCCGATCGAGAAGACCGGCAAGGACCTCCGCGCCCTCTTCGCCTGGAAGCAGCAGGACGCCGACTACACCGACGGCTCCGCCGCCCGCTAGTTTTTGGCGCCAGGGATGCATCCCTGACGTAAGGGAGTGCCGCGCGCGGCACTCCCTTCCGTCTTTTGGGCGTCCGTTGGGGCGTTTCCCGCCTGACCTGAGGCGGACGACATCGCAGCAGGCGAGAACGTGGCGGATGCCTCCGCGGGCGAGGCGGCGGCAGACGGTGCGCCGCAACGCAACCAGCTCCGACCCGCGGCACCCGGGGTCCTCGGCGAGGGCTGGTGCATACGAACGCGCGTACCGCGTACCGCGCGCCGCAAGCGCGTGCCGCGCGCGGCACGCGCCGCCGCCCGGGATGCATCCCGCGCGCACACAATGACTTAGGCGCCGCCGAAGCGCTCGGCGCGGATCTGGGCGGGGTCGTGGCCCGCCTCGACCAGCCACATGGAGATCATTTCGACGAAGGGCGTGGGGCCGCAGAGGTAGATGCGCGGCTTCTCATCCGGCGGGATGCTGTGCTCAGCGAGCGTCTCACGCGTGATCCGCGCGGGGGCGACCGGCCAGCCCGAAGGCGCCTCACGCGTGTACAGGTAGTCGACCTCGAGCGGTCCGGGGCAGCGGCGGGCGGCCTCCGCCAGCTCGTGACGGAAGAACACGTGCTCGGGGTCGCGCACCGAGTACAGCAGTCGGAACCGAGTCATGTCGCCCGCCTCGGCGTGTGCGGCCGCCATCGCATACAGCGGCACGATGCCCGAACCCGCGCCGATCAGCTGCACCGGGGGCAGCTGCGCGCCGTCGCCCTCGGTGGGCGGATGCCAGAGGAAGAACCGCCCCAAGGGCCCGTGCACTTCGAGCTGGTCGCCGACCCGCAGCTCGTCGACCAGGAACGGCGACACCTCGCCGTACTCGAGCCGATCGACGACGAGCGTGAGCCGTGTCGACTCGCCCGCCGAGGCGATCGAGTACGCCCGCGAGGCCTGATACCCGTCGGGCGCCGTCAGCCGGATGTCGAGGTGGGCTCCCGCGTCGTTGCCCGGCCAGGTGGGCACGTCGAGCACCAGCCGGCGCGAGTTGGGCGTCTCGGGCGACGTCTCGGCCACCGTCGCCAGGTGCCAGGCCGCACGGTGCACGGCGATCCGGTCGACGACCTTCATCGGCGGGTCACCAGTAGCGCTCTTCCTGCCACGGGTCGCCGTGCAGGTGGTATCCGTTCTGTTCCCAGAAGCCGGGATCGTCGCGCGACATCATCACGAGCCCGCGGATCCACTTGGCGCTCTTCCAGAAGTACAGGGCGGGCACGAGCAGGCGCGCGGGGCCGCCGTGCTCGGGGCTCAACGGCTCGCCTTCGGCCTCGGTCGCGATCCAGGCCTGCCCGTCGAGCAGCTCATCGAGCGGGATGTTGGTGGTGTAGCCGCCGTAGCTGTGGGCCATCACGTAGTCGTAGCTCGACTCGACGTTCTCGAAGAACTTGTCGAGACTCACACCCCGCCACGCCATGTCGAGCTTCGTCCAGTGCGTGACGCAGTGGATGTCGGTCTGGATGTCTTCGACGCCGAGCGCGAGCATCTCATCCCAGTTCCAGACGTGCTTCGCGCCGGTCTCGTCGGCGATCGTGAACGTCCAGTCCTCGGTTTCGAGCTGCGGGGTGGCGCCCGCCGACAGGACCGGCCAGTCTTCGACGAGCGTCTGCCCGGGTGGGAGTCGGGGGTCGCGGTCGCCGCCGCGACCGGTGAAGCCTCGTGTGATGAACGACATGCGCATCCTCCCGAACATGAGCGAACCTGGGTTCAGAGTAGACCGCGTGGCGAGCGGCGTCACGAGTGGCGACCCTAGGCTGGTGGCATGACTTCTCTGGGCCTCGGGATGCCGGCGGTGCGCCGCGATCCGAGCGGCGCGCCCGCCACCGACGGCCGCCCCCAGACGGATGCCCTGATCGACCGCTTCGGACGCGTCGCCCACGATCTGCGGGTTTCGATCACGTCGGCGTGCTCGCTGCGCTGCACCTACTGCATGCCCGCCGAGGGGCTGCCGGTGATCCCGAAGGACGAGTTGCTGAGCGCCCCCGAGATCGCCCGGCTGGTGGGCATCGCGGCGCGCGATCTGGGCGTGCGCGACGTGCGGTTCACCGGCGGCGAGCCGTTGACCCGCGCCGACCTGGTCGAGATCATCGCGCTCTCTCGCGAGGCTGCCCCCGAGGCGTCGCTCGCGATGACGACGAACGCGATCGGGCTCGACAAACGCGCGATCGCGCTGCGTGACGCCGGCCTCGACCGGCTGAACGTCTCGCTCGATACGATCGACCGCGCCCACTTCGAACGGCTGACCCGCCGCGACCGGCTGCCGGCCGTGTTGCGCGGCATCGCCGCCGCTCACGAGGCGGGGCTCGGCCCGATCAAGGTCAATGCGGTGCTCATGCGCGAGACGCTCGGCGACGCCCCCGAGTTGCTGGCCTGGGCGATCGACCACGGCGCCCGCCTGCGCTTCATCGAGCAGATGCCGCTCGACGCCGACGAGGCCTGGCAGCGGGCCAACATGGTGCCCGCCGCCGAACTGCTGGAGGTACTCGGCGCCCGGTTCCGGCTCACCGAGATCGGCCGCGAGGACCCGTCCGCCCCCGCCGAAGAGTGGCAGGTGGATGACGGCCCCGCCACCGTCGGCATCATCGCCTCGGTCACGCGGCCCTTCTGCGCCGCGTGCGACCGCACCCGGCTGACCGCGGAGGGCACGGTGCGCTCGTGCCTGTTCGGCGACGACGAGACCGACCTGCGCGGGCTGCTGCGCGGAGGCGCGAGCGACGCCGAACTCGCCGACCGCTGGCGCGCTGCGATGTGGGGCAAGCAGGCCGGGCACGGCATTGATGCGGCGGACTTCGCGCGCCCGGTGCGATCCATGGGGGCGATCGGCGGATGACTGCCGTGCGTTCGATTGCCGTGCGCTATTTCGCGGCGGCCGCTGACGTCGCCGGTCGCGAAGACGAGACGCTGAGGTTGCCGGTCGCGGCCACCGTCGGGCACCTGCGCGCCGCACTGCGCGAGCGCTACGGCGCCGAAATGGATCGGGTCATGACGGCCGGGTCGTTCCTCGTCGACGGGGTCGTGTCACGTGACGACGCCCGTGCGCTCGGCGACGCGGTCGACGTGTTGCCGCCGTTCGCGGGCGGGTAGGCGCGCCTAACTCTCCACGCCGAGCAGCTTGTGCCCGGCGGCGATCTCTTCGCCCGAGATGCTGCCGGCGGCCTGTGAGGTGAGAAAGACGATCAGGGCGGCGACGTCGGCGTAGCTGGACTCGCCGGGGCGTCCGCGCTCGGGCGCCGGATGCGCGGTCTCGTCGAGCACCGGGCCGGGGTTCACGACGTTGACGGTCACGCCGGTGCCGGCCGCCGAATCCGCGAGCGTCTTGGCGATGGTGTTCAGGGTGCGGTTGCGCACCGCGCCCGCGAGCGTCGTCGTCATGCGCGCGATCTGGCCGCTTACCCCCACGATCCGGCCGTAGCCCGCGGCCGTCATGTGGGGCAGGAGCGCGGTGGCGACGCGGAGGAATCCGATCGACTTGCCGCTGATGGCGTCCAGCAGGTGGGCGGCCTCCAGGTCGCGCGCGGCGTCGAGGGTGGCGGCGGGTGGCGCGGCCGTCAGCACGGCGACGTCGATGCGGCCGTGGCGGGCGAGCACCTCGTCGATCGCGTTCGCGACGGAGGCGTCGTCGCCCGCGTCGAGCACGACCGAGTCGACGCCGAGCTCGGTGGCGAGAGCGGAGAGCTTCCCCGCGTCGCGGGCCGCGAGCACCACGGTCGCCCCTTCGGCGACGAGCTGGCGCGCGGTGGCCGAGCCGATGCGGCCGGTTCCGCCGACGACGAGGGCGACACGATTCTGAAGTCCGAGATCCATGCGCCCATTCTGCCGCGCGGGTGCTCGGGGCGCCGCGCCGGTTCGCTACAGCCCGACCCACTCCGAGACGCCGTCGACCAGGTGCTGACGCTTCCAGATCGGCACGCGTTGCTTGATCAGGTCGACGAGGCGCGAGCAGGCCTCGAAGGCCTCGGCGCGGTGCGGTGCGGCGACCGCGGCGATCAGGGCGGCATCCCCGATTTCGAGCCGTCCGATGCGGTGCACGGCCGCGACCCGCAGGCCCGTCTCGGCGGCGATCTCGGCGCAGGTCTCGCGCAGGAAGCGTTCCGCCTCCGGGTGCGCACGGTAGTCGAGCGCGCGCACGCCGTCGCCGTGGTCGTGGTTGCGGATCACTCCGGCGAAACAGACGACGGCACCGTCCGCGGCGGTCACCACCGAATCCTCGATGCGGGCGCGGTCGAGGGGTTCTTCGGTCACCTGGGCGAGCGCGACGAAGCCCGGCGTGCCCTCAGTCATGGTCGCCGCCGGCGAGCTGGTCGAGCAGGTGCGGCAGCAGAGGTTCGAGCACGGCGAGGCCGTCGCGCACGCCGCCCGTGGATCCCGGAAGGTTCACGATGACGGTCGAGCCGGCGACGCCCGCGAGCGCGCGGCTGAGCGCGGCGGTCGGGGTGGCGGCGCGGCCGGCGGCGCGCACGGCCTCGGCAATGCCGGGAAGTTCGCGGTCGAGCACGGCGGCGGTCGCCTCCGGCGTGCGGTCGGTGGGCGAGATGCCGGTGCCGCCCGTGGTGAGGATCAGTGCCGGGTGTTCCGCGACGGCCTCGGCGAGGGCGGTCGGCAGCTCGGCGTCAGCGACGATGCGCGGGGCGACGGCCGCGAAGCCGTGGGTCTCGAGCCAGGCGGTGATGATGGGGCCGGTGGTGTCGTCGCGGGTGCCGGCGGCGGCGCGGGTGGAGGAGACGAGGGTGAGGGCCGTCGGTCGAGTAGCCGACGCAGTCGGCGTATCGAGACCCGCGGAGGCGCCGAGCGGTTTCGATACGCCCTCCGGGCTACTCAACCGGCTGAGGGCGTGGGCGGCGTCGCGGGTCCAGTGGCCGTGCTTGCCGCCGGTCTTCTCGAGCAGACGGATCTCGCCGAGCTCGGCGAGCGGGTCGACGGCCTTGATCATGTCGTGCAGGGTGAGGCCCGCGACGGCGACCGCGGTGAGCGCCTCCATCTCGACGCCGGTGCGGCCGGTGACGGCCGCGGTGGCGCGAATCTGAATCTCGCTCTCGCCGAGCTCGAAGTCGACATCGACCGAGTCGAGTCCGAGCGAGTGGGCGAGCGGAATGAGCTCATCCACGCGCTTGGCGCCCTGGATACCGGCCAGCCGGGCGGTGGCGAGCACGTCGCCCTTCGGCATCCCCTCGCCCTGAATCAGGCCGATCACCTCGGGCGTCGTCAGCAGCCGTCCCCCCGCGAGCGCGACGCGGCGGGTGATCGGCTTGGCGCCGACGTCGACCATGTGCGCCTGCCCGGCGGCGTCGAGGTGGGTCAGCTTCGGCTTGGTCATAGTTCGACAGTCTCCACGATCTCGCCCGCATCCAGGTGGGTGACGCCCTCCGGCACGACGATGAGCAACTCGGCGGCCGCGAGGGCCGCGACCAGGTGCGAGCCGGGTCCGGCGATCGTCGCCACCCCGGACTCGCCGCGCACCCCGCGCAGGAACTGGCGCTTGCCGGCGACCGAGTCGAGCGTGTGGGCGAGCGGTTCGCGGCGGCGGACGGCGCGCGGCAGAGCGGCGATCTCGCGCAGGACGGGCGCCGCGAACAGCTCGAACGACAGCTGCGAGCTGACCGGGTTCCCCGGGAAACACAGCACCGGGATGCCCACCCACGCGCCCGTACCCTGCGGCCCGCCGGGCTGCATCGCCACACTCCCGACGAGGGCACCGCGCGGCTCGAGCACCTCGCGCACGACCTCGTGCTCGCCCATCGAGACGCCGCCGCTGGTGACGATCAGCTCGGCGCCCGCCTCGACGGCTGCGTCGAGCAGGGCCGCGAAGCTTTCGGCGTCGTCTTGCACCCGCCCCGTGAAGACGACCTGGGCTCCGGCGCTGCGGGCGGCGGCGAGGAGCGCCGGCCCGTTGGCGTCGAACAGTTCGCCGGGCCCCGCCGCAGTGCCGGGGGCGACGAGTTCGCTGCCGGTCGAAACGATCGCCACGCGCACGGGCGTCGTCACCTCGACGTGGGTGAGGCCCGCGGCGGCGAGTGCGGCGAGGTGGCGCGAGCGCAGCAGGCGGCCCGCGGGCACCAGTTCGGCCCCCGCGGCGAGGTCGGAGCCGGCCTCCCGCACATACAGCCCGGGGGTGGGGGCCGCGAGCACGGCACCGCGGTCGTCGGTGTCTTCGATGCGCACCACGGCATCCGCTCCGGCGGGCACGGGCGCGCCGGTCATGATGCGCACGGCCGTGCCGGGGGCGAGCGGAGCGGGCTCGCCGGGGGCGGCCGCGATCTCGCCGACCAGCGGGAGCAGCACGGGGGAGTCGACACTGGCGCCGGCGAGGTCGGCGGCGCGGACGGCGATGCCGTCCATCTGCGAGTTGCGAAACAGCGGAAGCGCGACGGGCGAGGTCACGGCGCGGGCGGTCACGCGATCCAGGGCGTCATCGAGCGGAACGGTCTCGCGCGTGCGCTCGCGCAGCGCGGCGAGCAGGGCGTCCACCGCGGCGGAGTGCTCCTCGACGCTGCGGCGGAAGGCGGCGGTGCCGGCCATCTCAGCGACCTGCCATCTCAGTACCTCGGCATCTCAGTACCTCGGCATCGCGGGGTCGACGGCGCGGGCGAAGGCGTCGATGCCGCCGGTGAGGTGGCGCACGCGAGTGAAGCCGAGTGTCTGCATCGAGGCGAGCGCCTGCCCGGAGCGCACCCCGTGGTGGCAGTAGAGCACGATGTTGGCGTCGCGATCGAGCGGGTCGACCCCGGCGAGGATGTCGCGCAGCGGGATGAGCGTCGAATTCGGCAGCGCGACGAAGGAGTGCTCGTGCGGTTCACGCACGTCGATCAGCATCGGTGGCGCGTCGCTCGCGAGTTCGGCGGCCAGCTCGGCCGAGACGATCGAGGTGGAGCCGTCGAGCTCGCGTTCGGCGGTGCGCTCCTCGATCGAGCCGGGACGCACGACGCCCGGCTCCCGCTCGTAGCGCACCTCGCGCATGCCGCCGGTGCGGGCGTCGAAGATCGCGACGCGGCCCAGCAGCGGCTCGCCGATGCCGGTCAGCACCTTGATGGCCTCGGCGGCCATCACTCCGCCGATGACGGTGCAGACCGGGGGGAGCACGCCGACCAGTTCGCAGCTGAGATCCTCGGCATCCGGAGCTTCGGGAAAGAGGTCGCGGTAGTCGACGCCGCGCTCGTCCCAGGCGACCCCGGCCTGGCCGGTGTAGCGCACGGCCGAGCCCCAGACCAGCGGGATGCCGCGCACCGCCGCGATGTCATTGCAGAGGTAGCGGGTGGGCGCGTTGTCGCTGCCGTCGATGAGCAGGTCGGCATCGAGCAGCAGGTCGAGCGCGTTGCGGCCGGTGAAGCGCTCGGCCACCGGGTGGATGACGGTGTCGGGCGACAGCGCCCGCAGCGCCTCGGCCGCCGACTCGACCTTCAACCGCCCCACATCGGCGGCGCGGTGCAGGGTCTGGCGGTGCAGGTTGCTGACGTCGACGGTGTCGTCGTCGACGATCGTGATCGTGCCGACGCCGGCGCCGACGATCGCGGGCAGCACGGCCGAGCCGAGTCCGCCCGCGCCGACCACCACGACGTGCGCGGCGGCGAGACGTTCCTGCGCGCTCGGGCCGAATCCGTCGAGGACTCGTTGGCGGGCGAAGCGCGGCGCGCCGGGGTCGAGGGGCATGGGGTGATTCTTCCAGGTTGCGCGGGAGCGCACCGGGTCGGCGAGGGGGAACGGCGCGCCCGCGCCCGGCGTGCCCGCCTTCGACGTGCCCGCCCTCAGCGTGCCCGCCCTCAACGTGCCCGCCCCCGGCGCGCCCGCCCCCGGCGCGCAACCTCGGAGAAATGGCTGCCTCGTCCACGAGGCGTGGCCTGCCCGGCCAAATCTCCGACTTTGCGCGAGAAGGAGAGGGAGGGCGAGGCCGCGGGCGCCCGGCGACCCGCGGCATGAACGGCATCTGCGGCTAGAATCACGATATGGAGACGCAAACGCGGATACTGCCGCACCGAGGGGTTCGATGAGCGAGTTCCGGGTGAGCGAGGCGGCAGCACTGCTCGGTGTGAGCGACGACACGGTGCGCCGCTGGGGCGAGAGCGGCCGACTGCCGATCCGCCGAGCCGACAACGGTCGCCAGGTGATCGACGGCGTCGACCTCGCGCCGCTGATGACCGAACTCGCCGCCGAGTCCCCCCTCGCGGATGCCTTCCCGACCGCGCGCGTCTCGGCCCGCAACCGCTTCACCGGCATCGTCACCGCGGTGACGCGCGACGGCGTGATGGCGCAGGTCGACATCCAAGCGGGACCGTTCCGCGTCGTGTCGCTGATGAGCCGCGAGGCCGCCGATGAGCTCGGACTCGAGGTCGGCGTGCTCGCGGTCGCGAGCGCGAAGGCGACCGTCGTGACGGTGGAGCGGCCCGAGGAGCGTGCGTGAGGCGAGCGCCGGGCGCCGGCGTCGGCGGCACCGGGGGCGGCGCAGTCCGATCTGGCGCTGCCCGATCCGGTGCTGTCCGATCCGGCAGTGCCCGATCCGGTGCTGCCCGACTCACCAGTGCGCGACTCGGCAAGGCCCAACTCGGCCGCGCCCTGGCACTGTGCGCGTCGAGCAGCGTGCTGCTGTCAGGCTGTGCCGTGCCCGCGCCGAGCGACCCGAGCGACCCCGCCGACGGAGAGCTCGCCGGCTCCGTGACCGTGCTCGCCGCCGCCTCCCTCACCGAGGTCTTCGACGACCTGGCGGCCTCGTTCGAGGCGGAGCACCCGGGCGTCGACGTGGTCGTCAGCGTCGGTGGCAGCGGTGCCCTGGCCGAGCAGATCCTCGCGGGGGCCCCAGCCGACGTGTTCGCCGCCGCCAACGAAACCGCGATGGCGACCGTCGCCGAGGCAGGGCTGGCACCCGAGGCGACGGTCTTCGCCACCAATACGCTCGAACTCGTGGTGCCGGCCGGAAACCCGGGTGGGGTCGCGGGCCTTGCCGACCTGGGCCGCCCCGAGCTCGCGATCGCCCTGTGCGACGAGACGGTGCCGTGCGGCGCCGCGAGCGTCGAACTGCTCGCCCTCGCGGGTGTCACCGCCGCGCCCGACACGCTCGAGACCGACGTGAAGGCGGTGCTCACCAAGGTCCTCCTCGGCGAAGCGGATGCCGGACTCGTCTACCGCACCGACGTGCGGGCCGCCGACGCCGCAGTCGTCGGCATCGAAATCGCGGAGGCATCCCAGGTGGTCAACCGTTACCCGATCGCGGCGCTCGCCGAGGCGCCGAATCCGGATGCCGCCCAGGCCTTCGTCGCATTCGTCCTCTCGGCGGCAGGCCGGGCTGCTCTCGCGGAAGCGGGCTTCGGTGTCCCGTAACCGCGCCTCGCAGCAGCGTGCCCGCCGCGCCCTCCCGGCCGTCGTCCTCGCGGGCGCCGGGCTCGCGCTGGCGCTGCTGATCCTCCCGCTTGTCGCGCTCGTCGTGCGTGCCCCGTGGGATCGCGTCGCCGAGATCGTCGGCGGCGACGTGGTCGGCCCGGCCCTCGCACTTTCGCTTGGCACCGCGGCGCTCTCGACGGTGGTCTCGCTCGCGCTGGGGGTACCGCTCGCCGTCGTCCTGGCGCGCTCGCACGCCTGGCCGGTGGTGCCCCGGCGCCTGCTGCGCGCGGCGGTGACGATCCCGCTGGTGCTCCCGCCGGTGGTCGGCGGCATCGCGCTGCTGTTGTTGCTCGGTCGGCGCGGCGTGATCGGGGCGTGGTTGGCCGAGGTGGGCATCGGCATCCCGTACACGACGGGCGCCGTCGTGATCGCGCAGGTCTTCGTGGCGATGCCGTTTTTGGTGTTCGCGGTCGAGGGGGCGCTGCTCTCGGCCGACCGCCGCACCGAGCTCGCCGCCGCGACGCTCGGCGCGAGCCGTGCGCAGGTGTTTCGCCTGGTCACGCTGCCGCTCGTCGGTCCCGGGGTCGCGGCGGGCGCCGTCCTGTGCTTCGCGCGGGCGCTCGGGGAATTCGGCGCCACGATCACCTTCGCCGGCAGCCTGCCGGGCGTCACCCGCACGCTGCCGATCGCGAGCTACCTGGCGCTGCAGTCCGACCCGGATGCGGCGATCGTGCTCGCGCTCGTGCTGCTCGCGGTGGCGCTCGCCGTGATCCTGGCGCTGCGCGACCGGTGGATGCCGGGGGTACGCGCGTGAGCGACCGCACCACCGGACGCGGCGGCGCGCCCAATCCCGCCGGGGGACTGGACCCCGGCCTCGTCGCGCGGATCGAGGCGCATCGCGGCGACGTCGACCTGCGTCTGGAAATCACCGCGACCCCGGGGCTCCCGGTGGCGCTCGTCGGACCGAACGGCGCCGGCAAGTCGACGACGCTCGCGGTACTGGCGGGGGCGCATCCGCTCGACGCCGGGCGCATCGCGCTGGGCGGTCGCGTGCTCGCGGGCGACGGGGTCGATCTGCCGCCCGAGCGTCGCGGCATCGGACTCGTGTTTCAGGACTACGTGCTGTTTGGGCACCTGACCGTGCGCGACAACATCGGCTTTGCCGAACGAGTGAAGCGCGGGAGGCCGGCGGGGCGCGCCGCCGCCGAACCGTGGCTGGAGCGTTTCGGACTGACGGCGCTTGCCGACCGGCTTCCGGCGGAGCTCTCGGGCGGGCAGGCGCAACGCGTCGCGCTGGCGCGGGCGCTCGCCGCCGAGCCCAGGCTGCTGCTGCTCGACGAGCCGATGGCGGCGCTTGATGTGGAGGTGCGCGCCGAGGTGCGCACCGAGCTGGGGGAGCTGCTGCGGGGCCTCCCGATTCCGACCGTCATCGTCACCCACTCCCGCGCCGACGTGGAGGCGCTCGGCGACGAGGTGATCGTGGTCGAAGCGGGGGAGGCGACGCAGCGCGGGTCGGTCGCGGAGCTGCGCGCGCATCCGGCGACCCCGTACGTGACCCGGCTGTTCGCCACCCCGCCCGAGTAGGCCCCGCCCGAGCGCCTCGCAGTGTGTCGTTTCTCCGGAGGTTTCGTTGCCCGGGCCGCCCCGCATCCCGAAAACACGGATGCGGCCGTGGAGAACTCCGGAAAAGCGGCACAGTGCGGGCAGTAGTCTGGGCTGATGTTTGAGATTCTGCAGCCGGGGGTCGGGCCGCGCGGGGACGGGGCGTATCTGCCCGCCGATCCGCGGCAGGTGTTCTGGGGTGTGCTGCCGTGTGAGGCGGATGCGCCGGTGCTGTCGATCGCCTCCGGTGACGAGGTGACGATCGACACCCTCAGTCACGAGGGGCTGCTCGACGACCAGGGCTCCGACCCGGCGGCGTTCTTCGCCAGCCACGGGGTGCCGCGCGAGCAGGTGCTCGACGACGCCGTCGCCGTGGTGGCGACGCGCGAGCGCGGCCCCGAGGACGGGCCGCACGTCGTCACTGGCCCGATCGAGGTGCGCGGCGCGGAGGTGGGCGAACTGCTCGCGATCCAGGTGCTCGAGACGATCCCGCGCGTACCGTACGGCGTCATCTCGAACCGGCACGGCCGCGGCGCGCTGCCGGGGGAGTTCCCCCGCGGCGACAAGAACGTCAGCGTGTTCGCCGCCGCACGCGACGGCCAGGGTTGGGTTCCGCGCGTTGCGGGCGGCGAGGCCGACGTGCACTTCCCGCTCGACCCGTTCCTCGGCATCATGGGGGTCGCCGTCGCCGGAAGCACCCGTCCGCACTCGGTTCCGCCCGGCCGCCACGGCGGCAACATCGACGTCAAACTGCTGACCGTCGGCAGCACGCTCTACCTGCCGGTGCAGGTCGCGGGCGCGCTCGCCTTCGTCGGCGACCCGCACTTCGCCCAGGGTGACGGCGAGGTGGCGCTCACCGCGATGGAGGCCTCGCTGCGCGTGCGGCTGCGCTTCCGCCGGGTGCAGGCCGATCATCCGTTCGCGCGCGTCGCCCGCCGTCACGGCCCGATCATCGAGACGCCCGAGTTCCTGGTGCCGACCGGCATGGATGCCGACCTCGGCGAGGCGAACCGCGCGGCGGTGCGCGCCGCGATCGATCTGCTCGGCGAGGTGCACGGGATGGACCCCGAGCACGCCTTCGCGTACCTCAGCGCGGCGACCGACTTCAACATCTCGCAGGTGGTGGATCGGGTCACCGGCGTGCACGCCCGCATTCGAAAGGCGGACTTCCTATGACTGTGTCGGTGAGCCTCCCGCAGGGCGCTGATGAGCCGGAAGGCCTCGTGGATGCCGTCCTCGCCTACGAGACGGCCCTCATGTCGGACGACGTCGAGGCCCTCGATGCCGCGTTCGCGCCCGGGGCGAGCACGCTGCGCGGCGACGCCACCGGGCTGCTCGTTGGGCACGAGGCGATCGCGAGCTTCCGGCGTGGCCGCGGCGGGGCGCCGCAACGCCAGCTGCTGGCCCTGCACGTGCGGCCGGTCGATGCCGACAACGCGCTCGTGGTGGCCGAGGTGGCCGCACAGCGCGGTGGTCGGGGCCTGCAGACGCAACTCTGGCGCCGGGATGCCGAGGTCGGCTGGGTGGTGTCGGCGGCGCACGTGAGCGCCCCCACTCCCGCGGTCGA
Source organism: uncultured Schumannella sp. (assembly GCF_905479755.1). Lineage (GTDB taxonomy): Bacteria > Actinomycetota > Actinomycetes > Actinomycetales > Microbacteriaceae > DCRR01. The sequence continues at coordinate 14,849 of NZ_CAJQNT010000039.1, forward strand.
TGCGCGCATCTGGCGCACGGTCGGCACGCCGCTCGTCGCACCGCAGGGCGCGGGCGCTCTCGACGGGGTCGGGATTGCCGTGAAGGACATGTTCGAGGTGACGGGCTTCGCGGTCGGGGTCGGGAATCCGCGGTTTCTGGAAACGTCGACACCGGCCACGCGCACCGCTCCCGCGCTGGAGGCGTTGCTGAATGCTGGGGCGCACGTGACCGGCATCGCGCAGACCGACGAGTTCGCGTACTCGATCGCGGGCGCCAACGCGCACTACGGCACCCCGCCGAATGCGGCCGTGCCGGGCGGTCTGCCGGGCGGCTCGTCGAGCGGCCCCGCCTCGGCGGTCGCGAGCGGCCAGGCCGACCTCGGCCTTGGCACCGACACCGCCGGCTCGGTTCGCGTTCCGGCCTCGTACCAGGGGCTCTGGGGCCTGCGCCCCACTCACGACGTTGTCTCGCTCGATGGCGTCTGGCCGCTCGCCCCCACCTTCGACACCGTCGGTTGGCTCACCCGCGACCCGGCCACCCTGCACAACGCGGTCGAGGCGACCCTCGGGGCGACTGAGCTACGGCTTGCCCCCGAGTTCGTGGTGGCCCCGTCGTTGCGGCGCGACCTCGACGCCGAGGTGCTGGAAGCCTTCGACGCGAGCGTCGCCCGCTTCTCGCCCGCCGAGATCGAGATCCCCGAGCCCGACGAGTTGCTCACCATCTTCCGCACGATCCAACCGGCGGAGGCGTGGAAGAGCGACGGCGAATGGGTCGCGGCGAACCCGGGCGCGCTCGGGCCGGGCGTGCGCGAACGGTTCGAGATCGCCGAGAGCATGAGTGCGGCGAGCGAGGCCGCGGCGCGCGAGGCGATGGCGGTGGCGCGCGAGCGCCTGGATTCGATTCTGGGCGACCGCATCCTGCTGCTCCCCTCGGCGTCCTCGGCCGCCCCGACTGCGGCGGCGAGTCCGGAGGAGCTGGAGACGGTGCGCGGGGCGACGCTGCGGTTGTGCAGCGTTGCCGGAGTCGCGGGGCGCCCCGCGCTCAGCGTGCCCGTGCTGAGCGCGACCGGCCCGACCGGACGACCGGCGCCGCTCGGTCTGTGCCTGGTGGGGCCCCGAGGCAGCGACCTGGCGCTTGTCGAGCTGGCCGCCGACCTGTTCGGATGATTCGAATGTTGCTCTGATCAACATCCCCGAAACAATCCTTTTCTAAGATGGGGCAGTGACCACTGCCCTGCCGATCAACCCGCCCGCCCGTCTGCTCATGGGCCCCGGCCCCATCACGGCCGATCCGCGCGTGCTGCGCGCGATGAGCGCCCAGCTGGTGGGGCAGTACGACCCGGCGATGACGGCCTACATGGCCGAGACGCAGGAGTTCTTTCGCGGCGTGTTCGCGACCGCCAACGACGCCACCCTGCTGGTCGACGGCACGAGCCGTGCCGGCATCGAGGCCGCGATGGTGTCGCTGCTGGAGCCGGGCGACAAGGTGCTCGTGCCGATCTTCGGACGCTTCGGCCACCTGCTCCGTGAGATCGCCGAACGCTGCGGCGCCGAGGTGCACGTGCTCGAGCGCGAGTGGGGCACCGTGTTCACCACCGCCGAGATCGAGAAGGCGCTCATCGAGGTGAAGCCGAAGCTACTCGCGGTCGTGCACGGCGACACCTCCACGACGGTCGCGCAGCCCTTCGACGAGCTCGGCGCGCTCGCCCACAAGCACGGCGCGCTGCTCTACAGCGACACCACCGCAAGCCTCGGCGGCAACACCTTCCTCACCGACGAGTGGGGCGTGGATGTGGTCAGCACCGGTCTGCAGAAGTGCCTCGCCGGGCCCTCGGGTTCGGCCCCCATCACGATCTCGGATGCGGCGCGCGCCATCATCGAGTCCCGCAAGTCGATCGAGGCGGGCATCCGCACCGAGGGCGACCCGGTGCTGGCGAACCCGATCCGCTCCAACTACCTCGACCTCGCTCAGATCTTGGATTACTGGGGTCCGAAGCGCCTGAACCACCACACCGAGGCCACCTCGATGCTGTACGGCGCGCGCGAGTGCGCCCGCATCCTGTTGGAGGAGGGACTCGACGAGACGATCGAACGTCACCGCGTGCACGGCAATGCGATGGCCGACGGACTCGCGGGGCTCGGCTTCGAGATCTTCGGCGACCAGAGCGTGCGCATGAACAACGTGATCGGCGTGCACATCCCCGAGGGGATCGATGGCGACGCGGGCCGCGCGGCGATGCTCACCGACTACGGCATCGAGATTGGCACGAGCTTCGGCCCGCTGCACGGCAAGGTGTGGCGCATCGGCGTGATGGGCTACAACGCCCGCCGCGACACGGTGCTGACAACCCTGGCGGCGCTCGAGCAGCTGCTGCGGCGCGGCGGCGTCACGGTGCCGGTCGGTGGCGGCGTGGATGCGGCCCTCGAGTCCTACGCCGCGTCTTCTACGGACGGTGTCGCGTGACCCTCGGACTCGACGGCACCCCCGCGATCGATTCGCTGCCCGCGGCGCAACGCGTCCTGGACCGCGCCGACGAGCTCGCGCGCCACTCCTCGATGGAGGACGGCATCGAGCGCGTCTACCTGAGCCCCGAGCACGCGCGCGTCAACGCGATCGCCGCCTCGTGGATGCGCGAGGCCGGCATGCACTCCTGGCAGGACTCCGCGGGCAACCAGTGCGGTCGCCGATCCGACGACCCGGAGGGCACGCCCGCGCTCGTGCTCGGCTCCCACCTGGACACGGTGCCGGGGGCGGGGCGCTACGACGGCATCCTCGGGGTGCTGGTCGCGATCGAGGTTGCCGAGCGGCTCGAACACGTCGACCTGCCCTTCGCGCTCGAGGTGGTCGCCTTCGCCGATGAGGAGGGCACGCGTTTCGGCGCGACCCTGCTCGGCTCGCGCGCCTTCGCGGGCGGCTGGAAGTCGGAGTGGAACGAACTCGAGGATGCGAACGGCACGACCCTCGGGGAGGCGGCGCTCGCCTTCGGGCTGGACCCGGAACGCATCCCGCGCGCCGCGCGGAAGCCGGAGGATGTCGTCGCGTACCTGGAGGCGCACATCGAGCAGGGCCCGAGCCTCGAGCGGCTCGACCGTGCGCTCGGCGTCGTCACCTCGATCGCGGCGGCCGAACGGCGCCTGATCCGCGTGGTGGGGGAGTCGCGGCACTGCGCCACCCCGTGGGAGCTCCGCCGCGACGCGCTGCAGGGCGCGAGCGAGATGATTCTCGCGATCGACCAGATCGCGCGCGATCGCAACAGCCCGGCGACGATCGGCCACATCACGGTCGAACCGGATGCGGTGAACGTCATCCCGGGGCTTGCCGAGTTCAGTCTCGACCTGCGCGATGCGACCGCCGCCGGTCGCGACGCGACGTGGGAGGCGATCCGCCGCCGCATCCGCGAGATCGCGCTGGACCGTAGCCTGGCGCTGGACATTGAGACGACACACGCCGCACCCGAGATGGTGTGCGCGCCCGCGCTGCGCGAGTCGATCGCAGCGGGCATCCGTGCGACCGGCGACGAGACGCCGCTGGATCTGTTCAGCGTGGCCGGCCACGACGCGATGGCGGTCGGCGAGCTGACCGACGTGGCGATGCTGTTCGTGCGCTGCGCCGGGGGCATCAGCCACCACAAGGACGAGTCGGTGCGACTCGACGACGTGGCCGCCTCGATCGACGCGATGCACGCGGCGGTGCTCGACGTGGCGCTGCGCTACTCCGCGGGCGACGCGGATGCGCCGGGGCTGGTGCCGTAGGGGCGCGGTCAAGTCGCCATAGTTGACGCGCCACATGGCTGGTGAACTCCGAGGGCACCCGCGTTCGTTGCGCTGAGAGCCAGATCCGCATTAGTTGAGTTATTCTTACTTACGAAGCGCGCGGCGCGTCTTGTGGCATGCGTGCAGGCTTAGCTTCGCGTCCCACACGTGAAGTGAACGAAGTCCGACCAGGCAGGGGAACTGACAGCGTGCTAGCTCCAACCGAGTCCAAACTCACGAGTGCGTGGGACGCGCTACGGCATGACAGCAGAGGGTGGCCATTGTTTCTGTCCGCGGTGGCGATTTCGGGCCTTCGAGGATGGCGCGGCGAAGTAGTCGAATTCCGGTATCCAGTCGTTGCGATCGCCGGAGTAAATGGGGCCGGAAAGAGCACCGTGCTGAAGGCCGCTGCCGCGGCGTATCGTGCGCCAACTGGCACCGCGACTTCGGTCGCGTACTCCCCTGACGACTTCTTCCCGAATACGCCCTGGGAAGAGGTGAGTGGTGTCGTCTTGAAGTACACCGTGCGGCAAGGCGAGACCACCGAACTTGTGACAGTGCGGAAGCCGACGTCTCGCTGGCGCGGGGCACCCGAACGCAAGCATCGGTCGTCGTACTTCCTGGATGTGTCAAGAATTCAGCCCGCAAACACCCAGATCGGGTACGGGAGGACCGCGCAGGACGTCATTAGCCGGGGAACCTCTGAATCGCTGGATGAAGCGGAGATCTCGCAACTTAACCGGACGCTCGGGCGTACGTATGAAGATGCGAGCTTCGATCGCGCCGAAGACAAGCAGGTGGGGGTGCTCACTCAATCTGGAGTTCGCTACTCAAACTTCCACCAAGGTGCGGGGGAGGATTCGGTCTTGGACTTGGTCGCGCTGATCTCCAAGGCCCCGAAGCACTCGCTGGTACTAATCGACGAAGTCGAGGCGTCACTGCACCCACAGGCGCAACGCAGTCTCATGGCGGAGCTCCTTCGAGTCGCGGAGGCGAAGCGGCTACAGATTGTTTTGTCGACGCACTCCCCGTACATCCTCGAGCGTTTGCCTGCACTCGCGCGAGTATTCGTCTCCGTTGATCGGCAGATGAAGCGTCAGATCCTGTACGGAGTCACGCCAGATTTCGCATTGAGTCTCATGGATGACGAAGCCCACGCCGAACTCGATATCTACTGCGAAGACGACTCAGCCACCTACCTGATCGAACGGCTCATAGCCGCGGGCCTCCCCGAGTCAATGCAGCGAGTTCGAATCACAGGGGTAGGTCCCGCCTCAACGGTGATGGCGCTGGGTCCGATCGCAGCCAAGGACAAGCTACCGAGGCCTGCCATCTGCGTTGTGGACGCCGACCAAACCGAGGGGGAAGATTATTTGGTGCTCCCCGGGTCGGCCCCTCCAGAGCGAGAAGTGATTCTAGGGCTGTCTGAAGCCAATTGGCTTTCCGTCGGCGAGCGATTGGGCAGGAGCGCCGGCGAAGTGCTCGACGCGAAGGACAGGGCGGTTCAAATCGAGCACCATCACGCCTGGCCGGGCGAGATAGCGCGGTTGCTTGGAGGGACGATGCGGCCATCAAAGGTGTGGGAGGCGGTCGCGGACGTCTGGGTCAGTGACGTGCTCGGCGATGAGGCAGCGGCGCAATGGTGTGCACCGATCGCGGACGCACTTGGATCTCATTCCGGGCGTGGGTGAGCGAGGCGCTCGTCGCCCGGGCCGACGAGTTGCCACCAGTAACCGGCACGTGAGGCGTCGCGCTCAGCCTGAAGGGAGAGTCCCCAGCAGTCCACTTCTTCGCCGATGCGGCTGCCCATCAATCACCTCCGACGATTCAAGCGCGACCGGCGGTTGTCACACAGCCCTCGCCGGGTTGGCGCAACCGCGGCCAAATTGTCGAGATCACATCGTCGGATCGCGGGCCGTGTCACTCGCGTGTCGTGTTCAAGATCTCTCGACGCGAGCGCGGAGCGCCTCCACGACCTGCTCCTGCGTCGGAAGCCCGGCGAGCCCCGTCGGCGTGCGGTAGACGCGACACGCGAGGTCGTTGGTCGCACCGCCGGAGGGGAACAGGTCGGTGCCGTCGACCTCGATCGTCGGCGAGCCGGCGAAGGCCGTGCCGATCGTGTCCTCCGGCGTCGCGAGCAACTCCACCGCGATGGGGATGTCCGAGAGCCCGAGCTCATCGAGGGCCGCACGCAGCCGAACCTCGGCGTCGGCCCAGTTCGGGCACTCGTCGATGTGCAGCAGTCGGATCTTCATGACCTACATTCCGTTCCGTCGTACGACGACGACCGAGTCCAGCAACACCGCCGACTCCCCGTCGGGGCCCGTCGCCGGGCGCTCGCGCGCCTCGGCGGTGACGGTCTCCCAGGCATCCGCCGGGAGGTTGAGCGCGGCGAGCTCCTCGGCCGGCGTCGGCATCTCGGCGTGGAAGTGCTTCGACCACGGCGGCGGGGCGGCGTGCGCGACCACGAGCAGGTGCCCGCCCGGGGCGACGAGCGTGGCGGCGCGGCGCAGGATCGCCTCGCGCGACAGCGTGACGTTCGACTGCAGGAAGCAGGCGCTCACCAGGTCGAAGCGCGCATCCGTCGTCCAGGTTTCGAGGTCGGCCGCAACCCAGGTGTTGCGGTCGGCGGGGATGCCCCGGCGGGCCGCCTCGTCGGCGCCACGGCGCACGGCGGTCGGCGAGATGTCGACGCCGGTGACCCGCCAGCCCTGCTCGGCGAGCCACAGGCTGTCGCCGCCCTCACCGCATCCGAGGTCCAGGGCGGTGCCGGGGGTCAGTTCGCTCGCCACGGCGACCATCGAGGCGTTGGCGCGACCCGACCAGACCTGCGTGGCGGTGGAGTAGCGCTCCTCCCAATACTGGGCGGCTTCGTTCTGAGACATGACGTTGAGAATACGCGTCGTGAGCCCCCGAACTGGCACAGTGAGGGCATGCGCCCGCCCGTCTGTGCCGTCTGCGAGCGGATGCTCGACGAGCCGGCCGCCGGGCTGGTGCGGTTCCAGCCGACCGAGGAGTCGCGTGACTGGCGCGAACGCGCCGAGCGGGACGGATTTGTGGGTCACCCGCCCGACGAGGACTGGTTCTGTGCGACCCACGTCGATCGCGCCCGGGAGCTTGCTGCCACCCACGCCCTCGCGGACGCGCTGCGGCGCGTGGCGTTCGACGCGCGTCGCGCCGCCAACCGGGCTCAGTCGGACGAGACGCGGCGGACCGACGCGCCGCCGATCCGGATACGCCCGATCGTGCCCCGCGGCATCGACGAGCTGGGGCACGCCTTTCGTGAGCTGGTGCCGGCTCTTGCCGAGCTTGTTGGCGTGCCGGTTCCCCGGCTGGAGCGGGTGAGCCGCCGCACCTGGCACCCGATGGATGGCGCCGTGGCCCCCGACTGCCCGTTTGCCGACGACATCCGGTGGACGGAGCCGGACGCCCCCATCTCGCTGTCTGGCGACCGCGCCTGGTGGAATCCCGACACCCTCGCGCGTGCGAGCGAGACGCTGTCGGTGCGGGTTCCGCGAAGCGACATCGACGTGAGCATCACGGGCGCGATTCCCGCCGACGGGTCGAGCCGGATGGTGACCGAGCTGATGGTGCTACGCCGCCTGCCCGACGAGATCGCCGCGGTGCTCGACGCCGCGCTGCCGCCGCCCGCACCCTAGCCTCGTCGCGCGCGCCGGAGTAGCGTCGAACCCACACCCGAGGAGGCGTCATGAGCGGCAGCGGCACCAAAGACGAGCCCTGGGAGCTGACGACCGCGCCCGGCTCGAGCGCGTACACGATGTACCGCGACTTCGACGCCGATCCGCCGGCACTCGTCTGCCAGGTCGGCTCGACGAAGCTCTCGTATCACGCGAGTGCGATCGACGACCTCTACGCCTGGCTGCGCGAGAAGGGCGACTGGGTCGACCTCGGCGCCGCGGACGAGAAGAAAGAACCCGCGCCCGGCACGGTCGAAGCCTGGGGGCGTGACGAATCCAACCCGGTCGGCGGCTGGTACGGCCTGCGCAAGGGCTACCGCGGCCGTTTCGGCATGTACCTGCCGCCGCTGCTGGAGGCGCTCGGCCTCGCCGAACTCACGCACGAGGCCCGCAACAACCGGATGCGCGCCATCTAGCCTCTCGCCTCCCGCCGAGCGCGACCGAAACGTGCGAGCGCGACCGAAGAACCGGGCGCGCTCGTGAGTTCAGGTAGCTCTCGGCGGACGTGGGGGTGGAGGTGGGGGCGGGGTGTCGGTGTCGGCGCCGTGCCAGAGGTCGGCGCACTCGAGCTCGAGGGCGGCGTGCGTGCGGAGGTAGGGGCCTGCGCCCCGGTCGCCGTGCGCCGCCTCAGCGACCGCTCGCCAGTGATCGCGGCCGAGGAGCACCGGATGCCCGGGTCGACCCTGGAACACCGCGCGCGCGAGGGCGGCGGCATCCGGCTCCGTGCTCGTGAGCACGCGGGCGACGACTTCGGCGGGCAGGCCCGGCAGGTCGACGAGCGTGATGAGCGCGGCGGTCGCGGGGGAGTGTTCGAGGGCTTCAAGCCCGCGGCGCAGTGACGCCGAGAGCCCGTCAGCCCACTCCTCGGCCACCACGACCGAGGTGCCCTCCGGCACGAGGGTTCGCGCCGTCTCGGCCGAGGCGCCGAGCACGACGGTGACATCGGCGCATCCGCCCTCCCGCAGGGCCGTCACGGCGAGCTGCAGCCAGGGGGCGCCCGCGTCGTCGCGGCGCAGCGCCTTCGGGCCGCCCGCGCGCGAGCCGGCGCCCGCCGCGAGCACCAAACCCGACACGTGCGCGAAACCCGTCATGGCTACAGTTGAGCACATGATCGGCGAAGACGAAGAGGCGCTTCGCGCCGGACTCACGGCGGCGCTCGGCGTGCGGCGCTGGGTCGACGAGGTCGCCTCGGCGGCACCGTTCGCCGACCTGGCCGAACTGCGCTCGGTGGCCTCCGCCGCGGGCGCCGACCTCAGCGATCGCGAGATCGAGGAGGCGCTCGCCCACCACCCACGCATCGGCGAGAAGCCCGTCGGCGAGGGGGCCGCGCAGGCCTTCAGCCGGCGCGAGCAGGCCTCCGTCGACGCCGACGACGCGGAGGTGAACGCGCGGATCGCGGCAGGCAACGCCGCCTACGAGCAGCGCTTCGACCGGGTGTTCCTCATTCGCGCGGCGGGGCGCTCGCGCGCCGACATCCTGGCGGAACTCGACCGCCGCATCGAACTCGACCACGAAACCGAGTTGCAGAACGTGCGCGAGCAGCTGCTCGAAATCGCGCTGCTGCGCCTGGACCAGACCTTCGGAGAGGACGCACTCGCATGAGTCGCATCACCACCCACGTGCTCGACACCGCCCACGGGATGCCCGCCGCGGGCGTGCCGGTGCGCCTGTTCGATGGCGACGGCGCCACGATCGGCACCGGTCACACCGACGCCGACGGCCGCGTCAAAGAGCTCGGTCCCGAAGACCTCTCGGCCGGTATCTACCGTCTCGTCTTCGACACCCAACGCTACTTCGACCTGATCGAGGTGGAGGCGTTCTACCCGAGCGTCACGATCGAATTCCATGTGCTCGACCCGGACGAGCACTTCCACGTGCCGCTGCTGCTGAACCCTTTCGGCTTCAGCACCTACCGCGGCAGCTGAGCGGCTCCGCTCAGTAGTCGGTGCGGGCTTCGTTCGCGCGCCAGGCGTCGAACGGGGTGACGGCATCGTCGGTGCGCAACTCGTCGACGCTCGGGTGCTGCCACTCGCCGCTCGGCTTCTCGAACATCGCGTAGAACGCGGAGTCGTCGAAGCCGCCCTCGGCGGCATCGTGTCGGTTGGCGGCGAAGACGACGCGGTCCAGGCGCGACCAGAGGGCCGCCGAAAGGCACAGCGGGCACGGTTCGCAGCTGGTGTAGAGCGTGGCGCCCGCGAGCGAGAAGTCGCCGACCGTCTGGCAGGCGGCGCGAATCGCCATCACCTCGGCGTGGGCGGTCGGGTCGAGGTCGCGCGTGACGCGGTTCTGGCCCTCGCCGAGGATGGTGCCGTCGGCCGCCACCACGAGGGCGCCGAAGGGGCCGCCGCCGGCGGCCACGTTGGCGGTGGCGAGGGCGACGGCGCGGGCGAGGTGGTCGGCGTCGGTCGGGGGTTTCGATACGCCGCTGTCGCGGCTACTCAACCCGCTCACGCGAGACCTGCCGCGTGGCGCCAGGCGCTGCCCGCATCCGGGGCGTCGTCGCGCGCGATGGTCGCCTCGATGAGCCCGTAGGGGCGGTCGTCGGCGTGGAAGACCTCGTTGTTGTTCTCGAGCCCGAACGGCGCCAGGTCGACGACGAAGTGGTGCTTGTTCGGGGCCACCAGGTGGATCTCGACCAGCTCGGGGAAGGTCTCGAGCACCGCCTTGCCCATGTGCCAGAGGGTCTGCTGCAGGGCGAGCGACTGCAGGGTCGCGAACTCGCGGATCATGACCGCCTTGACTCCCGGGTAGAGGGCCTCCCAGTCGACGCTGTCGACCACGGCCGGGTCGACGCGCCACTTGGCGGTGAGCGAGGTCGCCATCACACGGTCGGTGGTCGGCTGCAGGGTCGTGTACTCGTCCACCAGGAAGTCGTGGAACTCGGATCCGGTCGACTTGAGGATGATGAAGTCCTTCAGACCGCCGATCACGTGCGTGACCGTGTCGCCGGCGGCATCCGCCTCGACGGTGATCGCGGCGGTGCGGACCTCGGGGCCGGTGCGGGTCCAGGTGTGCTCGTGTTCGACGCCCTCGATGACGGCGCGCTGCCAGGTGTACTCCTCGATCTCCACCCGTGCGCCGACGACCGGGTCGACGTCGTTCACGAAGTGGCGGGCCAGCGTCACCCCGTAGGCCTCGGGCGAAGCCACGCCGTGCTTCTTCGCGAAGGCGTACGCGGTGTTCTTCTGCGTGTCGGTCGGCAGCACGAGCGACTGGTCGCCCGTGAGGTACGCCTCGTCGAAGGGGCCACGCAGCGCCGTGGAGACGTTCAGGTCGCGGATCTCGTGGCGAGCGTTGTCGCGCACGATGCGCACGAGGTGCGTCTCTGCTTTGCCGTACTGGTGGTTCGTGAGGGAGATGGCCATGAGTCGATTCTTTCGCTAAACGGGAGTCAGGGGGTGGGTCGGCCGAGCATGGAGCCTGCGCCGAACTCGGCGGGTCCGCCGCGCAACCAAGTGCGGCGCACCTCGCCGCGCACCTCGAGGCCGTCGTAGGCGGTCACCGGGTTCTTGTGCAGCAGCTCGCCGGCATCCACGACGCGCCAGGCGTCGGGGGCGAAGACCACCAGGTCGGCATCGGCCCCCACCGCGAGGCGGCCCTTGTGGGCGAGCCCGACGAAATCGGCGGTGGCGCGCGCCATCTTGTCGACCACGGTCGACAGCGGCACGCCGCCGATCGCCGCGGCGGTCCACACCGCGCTGAGCCCCAGCTGCAGGCCCGCGATGCCGCCCCAGGCCTGGCCGAAATCGCCGTCGCCCTTGAACTTCAGCTCCGCCGTGGAGGGGGAGTGGTCGGTGACAATGATGTCGATCGTGCCGTCGAGCAGCGCCGCCCAGAGCGCATCCCGGTTGGCGGCGTCGCGGATCGGCGGGGCGCACTTGAAACTGGTGGCCGCATCCGGAATCTGCTCGCTCGTGAGCGACAAATAGTGCGGGCAGGTCTCGACCGTCAGCGGCAGCCCCTCCGCCTTCGCCGCGCGGATCGCCGGCAGCGCCGCGGCACTCGACAGGTGCAGGATGTGGGCCCGACACCCAGTCTCGCGCACCCCCGCGATGACGCCCTCGATCGCCGAGACTTCGGCGACGTCGGGGCGGCTCGCGACATAGTCGGCGTAGTGGGCGCCGCCCGCATTCTCGTGGTCGTGCAGCACGTGCGGGTCTTCGGCGTGCACGATCAGCAGGCCGTCGAACGCGGCGATCTCGGTCATCGCGGCGCGCAGTTGCTCGGCGTCGAGGTGCTCGAACTCGGGGACGCCACTGGGGGCGAGGAAGCATTTGAAGCCGAAGACTCCGGCGTCGTGCAGTTCGCGCAAGCTCCCCAGGTTTTGTGGCACCGCGCCGCCCCAGAAGCCGACGTCGACGCTCAACTGGCCGTCGGCGGCGGCGCGCTTGACGGCCAGGTTGTCGGGTGTTGTCGTCGGTGGAACGGAGTTCAGCGGCATGTCGATCACCGTGGTGACGCCGCCGGCCGCGGCCGCGGCGGTTGCGCTCGCGAAGCCCTCCCACTCGGTGCGACCCGGTTCGTTGATGTGCACGTGCGTGTCGACGAGGCCCGGCAGCAGAACCTCGTCGTCCGCCAGGGTGATCGTCTCGGTGCCCGACATGACCGGGGCATCCGGCGCGTGTTCGGCGATCGCGGCGATCGTGCCGCCGGTAACGCCGAGCTCCACATCGGTGAAGGCGCCGTCGATGAGACCGCGTCCGCGAATCACCAGGTCGTACGTCGTCATGCCACCACCCCGATCCGGTCGGCAATCTCGGCGAGGGCCTCGGCGAAGTCGAGCTCCAGGCCGGGGCCCGCGCCGCCGGAGAGGTCGACGCCGACGACACCCTCCAGCTCGAGGAAACGCTGCGACAGCTCGACCGCGGCGCCGATGCCCGCCTCGCGCGGGTCGTCCGCCGCGAGAATGCCGTCGAGGTAGCCCTCCGGCAGGGCGAGCGAGGTGAAACCGCGAATGAGCTCGGCGCTGCCGCGGTCGACGATGATCGGCACGCACGGAATGTACCCGACCGAGACGTCGAGCGCCTGAGCCGACGCGATGAACTCGCGTACCGGCTCGACGCCCCCGGCGTGGTTGACGAAGCAGATGTCGGCACCGGCGTGCTGCTTCTGCCGCAGTCGTTCCGGTCGCTGCTCGACCGGGGGAGACAGCGGCGCTTCGGCGACCGACACCAGATGGCCGGCGCGGGAGGCGAGGGCGGCGATCTCCGTCGAATCCAGATCGAAGACGGCGGCCGCGTCCGGCCGTGAGCCGATCAGCGGGTGATCGCCGGTGACCGCGTGCACGCCGACGGCGCCGACGTGGGCCAGCGCGGCCAGCTCGGCTTCGAGCGCGACGCGGTTGCGGTCGCGGGCGTTGACGCCCATCCAGGCGTCCACTCCCGCTGCTTGGAGGAGGGATGCCCGGTAGGCGGGCGGGAACTGCACCCGAGCGGTGCCCGAGTCGCCGGCGAGCACCGCGTCGACATGCCCGCGAAGAGCGTGAGCGCAGTCGCGCAGGGAGTCGGCGTCGAGGGCCCGCGCCGGGAAGTCGGCGACCACGATCGGGCGGGTGGCGATCAGTTCGCGCATGACGGCGCCGCCCGCCGACGGCATCGGATCCGGCACCGGGTCGGCCATCATGCGGGGGGGTTCGCGGAGCGCGGGGGCGATCCCGCGCCAGGTCACCGTGGCGGCGTCGACGAAGACGCAGGTGTGGTCGGCGACCTCGCAGGTGCCGTCGAACTCGACGCCGCCGCACGGGCCGTACTCCATGTTCTTCGGGCAGGCGAAGCCGGCGGGGTCTCGATACGCCGCTTCGCGGCTACTCGACCGCCTCAGGTTGTCAGCCGGCAAGGAGCTTCACCGTCCACTCGGCATCCGTCACGCTCGCGCGCGTGTAGTTGACGCGCCGGCTCGCGGTCTCGGTGCTGCCGAACCAGAAGCTCAAACGGATCGGGCGAATGAGGTGCCCGATCCAGGTCGGCGGCTGCCCGATGCCGTCGGCGTGCGCGGCCTTGAACGCGGCCCACGACTCGATGCGGTCCTCGAGCGGCAGGCTCGCGAACTCGATGGTGTTCTGCCACGCCAACTGCTGCAGATACTCGGAGCGGTTCGCGTAGGCGCGGCGCTGTTCGTCGTCCGGCGCGACCTCGGCGAAACCCTGGATGACAAGCTGCCGGGCCTCCTCCGGGAACCGGATCACGATCGCCGCACCCGGATTCGCCGCCAGCTGGGCGACCTTGCGCGAGCGCGAATCCTCGTGGATGTAGAACCCGTGCTCGTCGTACTCGCTCAGCAGCTGGGTGCGCGCGTCGGGCACCCCGTTCGAGTCGATCGTTGCGACCGTCGCGAGCGGGCGCTCCGGGTTCTCGTTCGAGGGCAGCCACTCGCGCAGCAGCTCCCAGGGGTCGGCGGGCACGTTGTGCACCTTCAGGTTCATCGTGCGGCACCGGGGAAAAAACGCGAGATCTCCTCCAGCGAGGCGACGCCCTCGGCCACCAGGTGCTCGGCGACGCGAGCCCCCACCTCGGCGGTCGACCCGGTCGGATCGCCCACGACGCCCGCGGAGTCGAAGTCGTCGCTCAGCCAACCGAACTGCACCGGCTTGCCGGCGAAGCCGATCCGCGTGAAGTCGGCGATCTGGTCGGGAACGGCGCGCTCGGCGAGGTCGAGCGAGACGAGGTCGGGCCGCAGGTGCAGGACGAGCGAGGTCTCGCCCCAACCCCCGTGGATGCCGAAGCCGCGTTCGTCGGGACCCTCGACCCCGTCGCCCGCGGGCACCGCCACGTTGATGAGGAAGGTGCGCAAACCGTGCAGCCGGCGCAACTCCCGCAGCGCCACCTGGAGGAGTGCCACATTGCCGCCGTGTCCGTTGTAGAAGACGAGGGTCTTCGCGGGGGAGTTGGCGACCGAGGCGCCGATCTCGCGCAGCGTGGCCAGCAGGGTGTCGGCCTCGATCCACGTGGTGCCGGGGGCCCAGTGGTGCTCGTCCGACTTGGTGTAGGCCAGCGGCGGCATCCGCCAGACGTCGAGCCCCGTCGTGACGGCCGCATCCACGATGCGGGTCGACAGCTCGTCGGCCATCAGCAGGTCGGTGATGAGCGGCAGATGCGCGCCGTGGTGCTCGATCGAGCCGATCGGAAGCACGATGATCGACTCGGCGGTGAGGGTGGACGCGAGCGCCGGGCCGGAGAGCTCGGCGAGTTCGCGCGTGCTGCCGCTCACAGTTGGCTGCCGGTGGCGACGGGCGCCGCGCGCTGCAGCTTGCCCGGGTTCAACAGGCCCTGTGGGTCGGTGGTCTCGGCGAGTTCGGCGGTGCGGACCGGCTCGTAGTCGACGAACCACTGGTGCGGGTTGTGGTAGCCGATGCCGAGTGCTTCGAGTTTGGCGAAGCCCGCGTAGACGTCTTCCGCGCTCGTGTAGCGGCCGGCGAGCATGCCGATCGGGCGATCCTTCTGGCCCTCGATGTGCAGCATCCCGCCCTCGTAGACGGCGTGCACCTCGTCGATGTGCGTCGTGAGCGCCTCGCCCGCAACCTCCACGTGGAAGTACGTGTTCGGGTAGGCCTTCTGCAGCCACTCGATCGGGTGGTTGTAGCTGGTCATGCTGAGCTTCACCGTCGACTGGGCGCCCTCGCGGACGTCTTCGACGCGGCCGCCCGCGGCCTCGACGAGCGCGCGCGCCTCCTCGACGGAGGCGACATCGAGGATCGCGCGCAGGCTCGCACGGCCGGCGGGGATCGCCGGGTCGCTCGGCAGCGCCTCGGCGAGCGTGGCGAGGTCGCCCGAGACCAGGCGCGGCGTCGGCTCCAACTTCGAGAACGGCACGATCAGGTCAAGCACCTGCTGGAAGTCGTCGAAGCTGGCGAAGAACGCGCGCCAGTCCTGCAGCGGTTCGAGCCGCAGCGTGATCCGGGCGAGGATGCCCGCGGTTCCGTAGTTGTGGATGTACGGCTCGGTTGCCTCGCCCTCGAGGTGCACCAAGGACGCATCCGGGACGGCGTGCACGACATCGAGCGCCGTGACGAAGCCGGTGTGCAGCATTCCATTCTTGATCGACCCGGTGCCGCCGGAACCGCCCGAGACGAAGCCGCCGAGCGTGGACTGCGCGGTCGAGGGATACATCGGCAGCTGCTGGCCGGTCTTGGCCGCGGCCTGCTCCAGGGCGATCATCGTGGCGCCCGCATCGGCGATCAGGTAGCCGTCGCCGACCTCGATGATCGAGCGGGCCTTCGACATGTCGAGGACGAGTCCGCCCGACATCGGGATTCCCTGACCGTAGTTTCCGGTTCCCTTGCCGCGCGGCGTGATCGGAACCCCGTGCCGCACGGCAGCGCCGACGACCTCGGCGATCTGCTCGGCGGTGGTGGGGAAGGCCACCAGTTGTGCGCGGCCCAGCGGCAGCTGCTCGCCGATCACCGGCGACAGGTGCGAACCGTCGATGGAGGCGCGCTCGAGGCTGGCCGGCTCGTCGCTCACACCGAGCTCACCCAGCAGGGTGCGGAGTTCGGTGGCGAGAGCGTCAACACGGGCCGAGTCGACGGCGGGAAGGGTGCTCATGATGGGGGTGGATCCTTTCGATGGTGCTAGTGCATCACCATGCCGCCCGTGACGTTCAGGGCTTGGCCGGTGAGATAGGTGGCCTCGGAGGAGGCGAGGAAGAGCGCGAGGTTGGCGACATCGTCGGGTTCACCGAGGCGTCCGAGCGGCGAGCAGCTCGCCCATTCGGCGATCTGCTCGGCGGTGCGCGTCGCGGCGCCCATCTCGGTGAGGATGTAGCCGGGGCAGATCGAATTGGCGCGGATGCCGTGCTCACCCCATTCGAGCGCGGCGGCGCGGGTGAGGGCGACCACGGCGGCCTTCGAGGCGGCGTAGTGGCCCTCCATGGCGCCGCCCTTCTTGGCGGCCATACTCGCGAGGTTGATGATGGATCCGCCGTGCCCGGCGTCGATCATGCTGCGCACCGCTGCCTGCATCGTCGAGAGCATCGCGCGCGTGTTGATCGAGAACATGGTGTTCCAGTCCTCGACGGTCACGTCGAGGAGCGGAACAAGCTTGAAGATGCCGGCGCTGTTGACGAGAACGTCAACGCCGCCGAGCGAGGTGAGTGCCTCATCCATCGCCCGGGCGATGTCGTCGGGCTTCACGAGGTCGACCTCGACGAACCGGCCGCCGATCGCCTCGGCGTGCGCTGTGCCCTCCGGCACCAGGCGGTCGAGGATGCAGACATCCGCACCCTCGACCGCGAAGCGGGCCGCAATGGCACCGCCGATGCCACGAGCTCCCCCGGTGACGACGACTCGAGATCCCGAGAGTCGGGGAGTGGTCGTCACCGAGGGAGCGTTCATGGCGTTGTGCTGTGGTTTCTACTCAGTGGAACTCAGAAGCCGATCGACGGATCGATGAACGAGTCGTCGAACATGTCTGCGGCCGTCAGGTCGGTGACGATGGCCTTCGCCTCGTCATCGCCGTAGAGCTCGGTGGCGATGTCGATGAGCGACTGCAGACGCTCCGGGTCGATGTTTCCGATGATGTCGTCGTGACCGTTGCCGGCCAGACCGATCTCGAGCTGCGTGGCGACCGAGTACTCGGCGACCTCCGCGCTGTAGATCCAGAAGGTGTTGTAGGCCGCCACGGCGTCCAGGATGAGCGCGTTGGTCTCAACCGGGTCGGCGTAGTAGTCGATCGCGGCCTGCTGCAGCACCGGCACGAAGGCGGTGAGGCAGTCGGCGTACTCGGTGATCGTGTCGGGCTTGACCGAGACGACGGCCGGGTACTTGGGGTAGCCCGCGTCGTTGATCAGCTCGAACGCGATCGGCTTGCCCCAGGCAGCGATCTCGTTCTCGTAGATGTACGGCTCGGCCGAGGCGAAGCCCTGCTGGGCGATCGTTCCGCCGGCACCGACGAACACGTCGGGCGCGCCGTCGTAGGTCGAGTCGATCTGCTCGGCCGTGAAGACACCCGTCGACACGAAGTAGTCGATGTAGTAGCCACCGGGGAAGACGCGAACGGGGACGTCCGCCTCACCCAGGTCGGCGATGGTCTCGACATCCGGAAGCGTCTCCGGGTCCCACATGATCATCTGCGGGTCCTTCTCGAGCGGCGCGAAAACGCCGACCGTCGGGTAGGTGCTCGAGTGCACGACGGCCTCGTCCGAACCGACGTAACCGGCGAAGATGTCGTCTTCGGCGTAGAGCATTCCGTCGGGCTGGAGGAAGTCGGGGCGCGCCGATCCACCGGAGACGATCGTGATGTCGACACCGGTGTACTCGCCACTGGCCATCAGCGGGCCGGTCACCGAGTACTCGCTGGCCGCCTCGAAGGTCGGGTTCTCGCCGACGAGCTCGTACAGGTGACCGTGCTCGGCCTCCGGGAACCAGTCGGTCGCGATCTTGATGTCGGCGGGGCAACCGGCCGCAGCGAGGTCAATCGAGCCGATCGTCATTTCGGTCGTCTCCTCCGCAGGCGTCGCCTCGGTCGCGCAGCCGGCAAGGGCGAGCGACGAGATGGCGACACCGGCGACAACGACACCGCGGGTGCGGGTGATTCGCATGGGTACTCCTTCGAGATGTGGTGTGGTGCAGTGGATGGTGCGGGGTGGTGCGGGGGTGTTGCAGGGGACCTCGGGATTAGCCGAAGTCGTACCATCGGCCAACCGCGAGTCGCGCGATCAGACCGAAGACAAGGAAGACGACGACGCCCAAGAGCGAGGCGAGCAGCACGGATGCGAACAGCTCGTCGGTCTGGAGTCGCGCCTGGTAGCGGCGGATCAGGGCACCGATTCCGATGACGCCCTGCTGGAAGAAGAAATCGCCGACGACCGCGCCGACGACCGAGAGTCCGGCCGAGATCCGCAGCCCGGCGAAGATCGCGGGGGAGGCGGCGGGCAGCTGAAGTTTGGTGAGCACGATCCAGCGCGAGGCGTTCTGCAGACCGAACAGCTCGCGGTGGCTGCGGTCGACCGACTGCAGACCGAAGTAGGTGTTCGACACCATCGGGAACAGCGCGATGAGCAGACACACGACGCTGCGGGCGTAGAAGCCATCGTCGATCCAGAACGCGATCAGCGGCGTGATCGCGAGAATCGGGATGCTCTGCAGCACGACCGCGTAGGGGTAGGTGGAGCGCTCGATCCACTTCGCCTGGCTCATCGCGATGGCCCACACGATGCCGATCACGGCCGCCAGCAGGAGGCCGAAGAGAGTGGTCTGCAGGGTGACGCCGAGGCCCGCGAAAATCTCCTCGCGGGTCGAGTCGCGCAGGAAGACACCGAGCACCTGGTTCGGCGGCGGAAGGATGAAGCTGCGCTGACCCAGCGACGCGGAGATCGCGTACCAGAGCGCGATGACGCCCGCGAAGACGAGGACCGGCGGGCCCCAGACGCCGACCTTGGCGGGGCCGGCGCTGCGGCCGGAGGTCATGCGCTTGACGATGGTCGTGGATTCGGCGCTCATGAGTGTGCTCCTCGGAGTGCGTGAGAGACCTTGCCGACGAGTTCGGCGAATTCGCCGGTGAACCGGATCTCCGGGTCACGCGGCATGTCGAAGGGAACCTCGAACTCGTCGACGATCGTGCCGGGGCGGCCCGACATGACGATCACGCGCGTCGAGAGGTACACGGCCTCGGAGACCGAGTGGGTGATGAACAGGCCACCGAAGCGCTTCTCGGCGAAGAGCTTGATGAGTTCGTCGTTGAGGCGTTCCCGGGTGATCTCGTCGAGCGCACCGAACGGCTCGTCGAAGAGGAACAGTTCCGGGTCGAGCGTGAGCGAACGCGCGAGCGAGGTGCGCATCCGCATGCCTCCCGAGAGCTGCTTGGGGAGGTGCTTCTCGAAGCCGCTGAGGCCGACCAGGTCGATCGCCTCCTGGGCCTTCTTGCGGCGGACCGCCATCGTGTCCCACTGGAGTTCGGCGAGCAGCTCGACGTTCGCCATGACGTTCCGCCACGGCAGCAGGGTCGCATCCTGGAACACGTAGCCGATGCGGTCGGTGTCGAGGGTCGCCGTGCCGTCGCTCGCGCGCTCGAGGCCCGAGGCGATGCGCAGCAGCGTGCTCTTGCCGCAGCCGGAGGGGCCGACGACCGTCACGAACTCGCCGCGGCGAACCTTGAGGTCGACCGAGTGCAGGGCGACCGTGCCGTTCGGGAACGTCATTTCGACGTTCTCGAAATCGAGCAGCGGCTCGCCGGTCGCGACCGGCGTCGGGCTGGGGTTCGTTTGCGCCATGGTTATCGCGCTCCCGTCGGGGTGAGGTGGGCGGTGGGGACGGCAACTTCGGTGGAGACGGTGGTGCGGGCGACCAAACGCCCGCGGTGAATGACGAGACGCTCGGCGGAGGCCTCGGCGACCACCTCGGGAAGGCTCTGGCCGCGCACGGCGAGCAGTTCGGCGGCGGCGCCGACCGTCACCCCCGCGGTCGGCAGCGCGAGCACCTCGCGGGCGCCGTCGCTGACCGCCGCCCAAGCCTCATCGACCGTGAGGTGTCCGGCGGTGACCAGCAGCATGGCGGTCTCGAACGGGTCCGAGCGCCCCAACGGATTGAAGGGGTCGCGGACGTTGTCGGCGCCGGCGGCGAAACGGGCCTTCGCATCCACGAGGGCGCGCACGGCGGTGAGGCCGCGCGGGGTGGCGACATCGTCGCCCCAGCCCTGCAGGTAGAGGTTCGTGATCGGGTTCGCGATGACGCCGATGCCCGCCGCGACGACCGCGCTCACCAGCCCATCGCGCTCGGTCGCGGGTAGCGTTCCGAGGCGCACGCAGTGACCGGCGGAGGTGTTCTGCGACCAGCTCGCCACGATGCGGGCGTACTCCCCGAGCGTGACGGCGCCGTCGAGGCTCTCGTCGGTGTGCAGATCGACCGGCAGTCCGCGTCGCTCGGCGATCTCGAGCAGGCGACGCAGGTCATCCAGCGGTTCCGGGGCGAGATGCGGGGCGCCGCCCACCACATCCACGCCCGCGTCGAGCGCCGCCTCGACGGCTGCGCTTGCGATGTCGGGGCCGGGAAGGGCGACGATCTCGATGTCGATCAGGTCGGCGAGCTCGTCGCGCACCTGGAGCAGAGCGTGCACCCCGCGCAGAGGCTCGTCGCCGAGCAGGATGTCGACGTGGGTGCGGATCGCGGTCGTGCCCTTGGCGAGCATCGCGAGGGCCTGGGTGCGCGCGCGCTCGGCCACATCCTCCACGGTCATGGTGGCGGCGTAGGCGCGCCACGACTCGATGGCGAGCTCCAGGTCGCCCATCGGCGGCCGGATGGCATCCCAGGAGCGGGTCTTGTCGAGGTGCGCGTGGGGTTCGGCCGCGGCCGTCATCAGCAGGAAGCCGTCGAGGTCGACGACGGTGTTCGCGTCACTCGGAAGCGGAGCCGTGCCCGCCGGGACGATGTCGGCGACCGTCGCTCCCTCGATCACCACGTCGACGAGCGCGCCATCGGCAAGACGCGCGTGTCGAAGCAACGCGATCGAGGCGGGCAGCATGCTCACGGGACGGGTCTCCTCGGGGGGAAGTGGAGGCCGCAACGACACCGATGGCGAGCGGGGGAAATGTTGATAGCTTCAACATGACTCAAGTTAGGCTCGGCGCGTTTCCGTTGCGTAACACGGCAGTTTCCGCGTGTTAACTCACTCGCGCTCAGTTCGTCGCCATCGCGCGGGCTGTGGTACCCCTAGCAGAAGCACTGAGGAGGAACCGTGGCGCCGATCGAAACCGCGCCGGTGTCGGGACCCGACGTTCAAGCCGAACGAATCGGGGGACGCATCCGGCAGTTGCGCCATGCTCGCGGCCTCACGCTGGTCCAGCTGGCAGACAAGGCCGCGCTCTCGCACCCGTTCCTGTCGCAGCTCGAGCGAGGCCGCGCCCGCCCGAGCATCTCGTCGCTCGAAAAAATTGCCCGCGCGCTCGGGTCGAGCCAAGTCGAACTCCTCGCCGGGGCGAGCGACGCCGACAGCGACGCCGACGCTCCCGTGTCGTTGGTGCGCTCCGTCGGCGGCACGCGCGGGCACTACGCCGAAGGCGAGGCGCGGATGCTCGTCACCGGCGACTCCGCACGCTTCCACCCGATGACCGTCACCGGCTCCAATCCCGAATTCGGGGATGCCTTCGAACACGCCGAAGACGAGTTCCTGCACGTCGTCGAAGGCAGCATCGAGATCGATCTGGGCGAACGCGGCGTCTTCCAGCTCAGCGAAGGAGACTCGCTGTACTACGTCGGCGGGACGCCGCACCGGTGGCGTTCGCTCGCCGCCGGCGGCTACCGCCTCTTCATCGTGAAAGAACACCCCGCGTCGCTCTGAGCCGCCGCACCGCACCCCTGAAAGGCAACACCATGTCCCGCCCCCGTGCCGCCGACGCCGAGGTCACCGTCGTTTCCCGAATCGCCGCGACCGACGCCGTGACACTGCTTGAACTCGCCGCCGTCGACGGCACGCCGCTACCCGCCTGGGAACCCGGTGCCCACGTCGACGTGCTGATGCCCTCGGGGCTCGTGCGACAGTATTCGCTGTGCGGCGACCCTGCGGCGCCGAACTGGCGGATCGCGGTGCTGCGGGAGGAGGTCAGTCGGGGCGGATCCGAGTGGATCGCGTCGTCGGTGACGGAGGGCGCGACGCTTCGGTTGGCGGGGCCCCGCAACCACTTCGCGTTCGCGCCGACGGCCGGGAGCTCCGTGCGGTTCTTCGCCGCCGGGATCGGCATCACCCCGATCGTGCCGATGGCCGCGGCGGCCGCGGCGGCGGGTCTCGACTACCGCGTGCACTACTCGGGTCGCGCGCGCGACACGATGGCGATGCTCGACGAGTTGGAGGGCGCGCACGGCGAGCGGTTGGTCGCCCACGTGTCGAGCGAAGGCTCGCGCGTCGACCTTGCGGAGGCGCTGGGCTCGGCTCCCGCGGGCGCGGTCGTCTACGCGTGCGGGCCGGGGGAGTACCTCGAAGCTGTGAGCGCGGCGGCCGAGGCTGCCGGGCTCGACCTGCACCTCGAGCACTTCGAGGCCGTCGAGGCGGCCGCTCCCGTCTGGGAGGGGACCTTCGAGGTCGAACTGGCGCTCACCGGGGTGACGGTCGAGGTGCCGCCGGGCCGCAGCATCCTCGAGGTCGCGGAAGAGAACGGGGCCTTCGTGCTGTCGTCGTGCACCGAGGGCACCTGCGGCACCTGCGAGACGCCCGTGCTGGAGGGCGAGATCGACCACCGCGACTCGATCCTCACACCGCAGGAGCGCGCTCGCGGCGACGTCATGTACGTGTGCGTCTCACGCGCGGCCTGCCCGAAGCTCGTGCTCGAGCTCTAACCTCTATTCAGGAGTTTGTGTGACGGGTGCGGCGGATGTCGCCTCGCCGGGCAACACCCGTCACGCCCGTCACAACATCTCCTGAAAACGGTGGAGGTTTGAGGCGAGGGTGCGGGCGTCGCCGGTGACCAGCTCGTAGTCGCGCACCACGACGCGTCCCGCGACGATCACGTGGCGGGGACGGCGGCCGGGGTTCGCCCAGAGCAGCCCCGCAACCGGATCGGCCACCCCGGCATCCGCGACACCGGAGACATCCCAGACGCACAGGTCGGCGGCGGCGCCCGGGCGCAGGTGCCCGAGTTCGCCGCGCCCGAGACCGGCAGCGGATCCGGCGGTCGCCATCCCGATCACCTCACGCGCCGGAAGCTGCTCGCCGACCAGACCCGAGACCTGCATCGCCAGCCTTGCGTCGGCGAGCAGATGGCCGGCATCGTTCGAGCCGCCTCCGCTGGTGCCCAGGCCGACCGTGATGCCCGCATCCCGCAGTGCCGCGACCGGCGCGATGCCCCAGCCCATCGGCACATCGCAACCGGGGGCGTGCGTGGCGGTGATGCCCGCCGCCGCGAGCCGCGCGATCTCGTCCTCGGTCACGTCGCACAGGTGCGCGAGCGTCACGTCAGGGGCGAGCCAGCCCCACTCCTCCAGCAGCTCGAGCGGACGCCTCCCGTACTTCTCGAGAGCGATCGCCACATCGACCTGCTCGTTCGCCTGGGTGCGGCGGCGCAGCCCGTGCCGCGCGGCCACCTCGCCGAGCAGCTCGAAGGTTTCGCGCGGATCGCTGTGCACGCCGGCCGGTCCGACCGCGAGCTGCAGCATCCCGTCGTCCGAGACCCCGCCGGATGCCCCCGGCAGCAGCGCCTCGACGATCGCCTCCGCGCTCGCCGCCGCCTCACTCGGTTCGTCGCGGGCCGCACCACGCACGAAGGCGAGCCGGCCGCCGAGTTCGCGCGCCGCCTCAGCGGTCGCGCGGGCGAGCTCGACCGAGTCGTCGGTCGGCATCCCCGCGGGCCAGCTCAGATGGTGGTCGGCGACCGTCGTCACACCAAACAGGAGCCCCTCAGCCACACCGACCGCAGCGGCGGCCCGCATCAGTTCGGGAGTGATGCCGACACGGGAATATGCCGCGGCCATGGTCGGCAACCACTGTGCCATGGGCACCCCGCGCGTGCCGGGAAGCGTCCGGAACGCGGACTGCATCAGGTGGTGGTGGGCGTTCACCAGCCCGGGGGTGATGACGCATCCGGAGACGTCGAGCGTCTCGCCCTCCGGCCGCGCGCCGGGCGCCGCGATCAGGGCGCCGTCGACGGCGAGATCGCCGCTCGACTCGGTGTCAGCGTCGTGCACGATCGCGGTGGCGTTACTCAGAATCACGAAACGATCCTGACATTCGAATGTGTCACGCTGATGTCGTGCTCGAACTCGCAGATCGCCTCCTCGCCCGGCTGCACGCCGGACGGGAGCTCGTGGTCGCGACCGTGATCGGAGTTGACGGTTCGGCGCCGCGCACCCTCGGCACATCGATGGCCTGGGACGGTGAGGCCGTCATCGGCTCGATCGCCGGCGGATGCGTCGAAGGCGCCGTGCTCGACGTCGCCGACCGCGTGCTCGACGACGGTCGCACGCGGGTGATCGAATTCGGCGTGCCCGAGGACGGCGCCGCGGGGGAGTTGGCGCTGGAGGCGGGCCTCAGCTGCGGCGGGGCGCTGACGCTGCACCTCGCGGTGCTCCGGCCCGGGGATACGGCCCTCGCCGCCCTCGAAGGTGCGGTTCGCGGTGAGTCGGCGCGCATCCGCCTCACCGAGGACGGCTACGCGATGGACGAGTGCGAAAGCATGTTCGTCGACGTGAAGGTGCCGCCCGCGCGTCTGATCATCGTCGGCGCGATGGAGTTTTCGGCCGCCCTCGCGGCAGCCGCGCAGCCGCTTGGGTTCGCGGTCACCGTGTGCGACCCGCGGGCCGTGTTCACGACCGCGGAGCGCTTTCCCGGGGCCGAGCTGGTGGTCCAGTGGCCGACCGAGTTCCTGGGCGGAACCGAGCTCGACGAGCGCAGCGTCGTCTGCCTGCTCAGCCACGACGACCGCTTCGATGCCGAGGCGCTGCTGCTCGCGCTGCGTTCGCCCGCGCGCTACGTCGGCGCGATGGGCTCGAGGCGCACGGATGCGCGCCGCCGCGCACGCCTCACGGAGCTTGGCGCGAGCGCCGAGGAGCTGGCGCGGCTGCACTCGCCGATCGGACTCGACCTGGGCGCCTCGACCCCCGAGGAGACCGCGATTTCGATCCTCGCGGAGGTCCTGCAGTCCCGCGCCGTCGCGAGTGCGCGCCCGCTCGCCGAGCTCGACGGCGCGATCCACGCGCGCCGCGAGCTCCCCGCGCGCTGAGCCGCGCGCGCCGCACCCCTACCCGCACCCCGCACCCGGCGCCCCGCACCCCGCGCCCCCCCGGCGATCTCGCGCGCCCCGCGCACCCCGCGCACCCCGCGAACGGTGCACAACGTGCGGTGTGGGTGCCTGCGATCGCACTTTTGGCACCGCTCGCGGGAGTGCACTGGCGCGCGTCTTCGCACCCACGCGCGGTGGGGGCGGAAGTGCGCTCGCGCCGGCGAGGTGCCCCGGCGACCCCGTGGGCGAGCCGCCCCCCTCGCGAGCGGTGCGAAACGCGCGGTGTGGGCGCCGGGGATCGCGCGTTTGGCACCGCTCGCGGGAGTCT
>NZ_CAJQNT010000040.1 GCF_905479755.1 uncultured Schumannella sp.
CGGCCATCGCTCGACCGAGCCGGTTCATTACATCGAGACGAGAAGCAATAGTCAGCATTCGATGACTATACAGCTCTCGATGAACTTACGTCGAGCTACGCTGATCTCTCCGCCGTGTTGCGACGATCATCTGAATTCGCCCGGCGAAGAGGAGGGCTTTAGAGGGCCGCGACCTGCTTGGCGATCGCGCTCTTGCGGTTCGCCGCGTTGTTGGCGTGGATGACGCCCTTGCTCGTGGCCTTGTCGAGCTTCTTGCTCGCGACCTGGAGGGCAGCGGTGGCCTTCTCCTTGTCGCCGGCGGCGATCGCGGTGCGCGTGGCACGGATCGCGGTCTTGAGCTCGCTCTTGACCGCCTTGTTGCGCTCCTGCGCCTTGAGGTTGGTCTTGATGCGCTTGATCTGCGACTTGATGTTCGCCATGGTGTTTCCTTTAACGGTTGCGGAACGTGTGGATAGTGCCGTTCCGGTAGAGGGGCCGTTCCGGCGAATCGCGCGCTGTGGGACACGCGGAAACCAAGGGTCTACGTTACCAGGTCGCGCGCGAGTCGAGCAATCGCGCCGCGGTGTGGCGTCAGGCGGTGAGAAAGCGCGCGGCGACGTCGCCGGAGAGCGCCGCATCGATCCGGTTCAGGTACTCCTCGCGCATCGCCGGCAGCGCGTCCACGGCGAACCACTCCACGGCGCTCGCCTCCCCGTCGGCGGGGTAGGGGTCACCGTCGAGATACCGGCAGCGGAATGTCAGGTCGAGGTACTGCGAGCGGTCGCCGTTCTCGTAGATGACCTTCGGGGTGGTGGCGACGCGCGCGAGGCGTTCGACGGCAATGCGGACGTTGGCTTCTTCGAGCGCTTCGCGCGCCGCGGCGATCGCTGGCTCTTCCCCCGGATCGATGATGCCGGTGACGGGAGACCAGTCGCCGTTGTCGGCTCGACGCTGGAGAAGCATCCGTGTTCCACTGTCATCGAGGATGACCGCGGTCACGCCGGACAACCACAACGGCGCGGTTCCGATGGCTTTGCGGAGTTCGAGCACGAAGTCGGGGGCTGGCACGTGTCGATCCTAGGTTCGACGCGACGCGTCGCGCCCGGATGACGCCCCGGTCCGCCGCAGTCTGCGAGAATGGGCGGAAATGTCTCCCCGTGCCCTGAAGCCTCTCGAACCGGCCGCAACCGACCCGTCGCGCATCCGGAATTTCTGCATCATCGCGCATATCGACCACGGCAAGTCGACGCTCGCCGACCGGATGCTCGGCATCACCGGAATCGTGTCGGATCGCGACGCGCGTGCCCAGTACCTCGACCGCATGGACATCGAGCGCGAGCGCGGCATCACGATCAAGAGCCAGGCGGTCCGGATGCCGTGGCAGGTCGGCGGTGACACCTTCGCCTTGAACATGATCGACACCCCCGGGCACGTCGACTTCACCTACGAGGTGAGCCGTAGCCTCGCCGCGTGCGAGGGCGCCATTTTGCTGGTGGATGCCGCGCAGGGCATTGAAGCGCAGACGTTGGCGAACCTGTATCTCGCGCTCGACAACGACCTCGAGATCATCCCGGTGCTCAACAAGATCGACCTGCCCGCCGCTGACCCGGACAAGTACGCGAAAGAGCTCGCGAGCCTCATCGGCGGCAAGCCGGAGGATGTGTTGCGCGTGAGCGGCAAGACCGGCCAGGGCGTCGAAGAGCTGCTCGACCGCGTGGTCGAGCGGATTCCCGCCCCGGTGGGCGACCCGACGGCGCCGTCGCGCGCGATGATCTTCGACTCGGTCTACGACTCCTACCGCGGTGTCATCACGTACGTCCGCATGGTGGACGGCGCGCTCAAACCGCGCGAGAAGATCCAGATGATGTCGACCCGCGCGGTGCACGAGCTGCTCGAGATCGGGGTCTCCTCGCCCGAGCCGACGCCCACCCAGGGTCTCGGCGTCGGCGAGGTCGGCTACCTGATCACGGGCGTGAAGGACGTGCGCCAGTCCAAGGTCGGCGACACGGTCACGAATTCACGCACTCCCTCCACCGAGGCCCTGCCCGGCTACACCGACCCGAAGCCGATGGTCTTCTCGGGCCTGTACCCGATCGACGGCAGCGACTACCCGGTGCTGCGCGAGGCGCTCGACAAGCTGAAGCTGTCGGATGCCTCCCTCAACTACGAACCGGAGACCTCGGTCGCGCTGGGCTTCGGCTTCCGTTGCGGATTCCTGGGCCTGCTCCACCTCGAGATCGTCACCGAGCGCCTGGAGCGCGAGTTCGGGCTCGACCTGATCTCGACCGCGCCAAGCGTGACCTACGAGGTCACGACGGAGGACCGCAAGGAGTTCACGGTCACGAACCCGAGCGAGTTCCCGACGGGCGCCAAGATCCACAGCGTCACGGAGCCGATGGTGAAGGCGGCGATTCTCGCGCCGAAGGATTACGTCGGCACGATCATGGAGCTCTGCCAGTCGCGGCGCGGCACGCTCCTCGGCATGGACTACTTGGGCGAGGACCGCGTCGAGATCAAGTACACGATTCCCCTCGGCGAGATCGTGTTCGACTTCTTCGATCAGCTGAAGTCGAAGACCGCGGGCTACGCCTCGCTCGACTACGAACCGAGCGGCGACCAGGAGGCCGATCTGGTGAAGGTCGACATCCTGCTGCAGGGCGAGGCGGTCGACGCGTTCAGCGCGATCGTGCACCGAGACAAGGCCTACGCCTACGGCGTGCTGATGACGGAGCGGCTCAAGAAGCTCATCCCGCGTCAGCAGTTCGAGGTGCCGATTCAGGCGGCGATCGGGGCCCGCATCATCGCCCGCGAGTCGATCTCGGCGATGCGCAAGGATGTGTTGGCGAAGTGCTACGGCGGTGACATCACCCGCAAGCGCAAGCTCTTGGAGAAGCAGAAGGAAGGCAAGAAGCGCATGAAGATGGTGGGACGCGTCGAGGTTCCGCAGGAGGCGTTCATCGCGGCGCTCTCCGGCGACGTCGAGACGAAGGACAAGAAGTGACCGCCGTCGCCGCGGTGGCTTTCACCGTCCTCCTGGTGGCGCTGGCGATCTTCCAGATCGCCCTCATCGCGGGCGTGCCGTGGGGCCGCGCCGCCTGGGGCGGCGCCGACGCCGTGCTGCCCGCCAATAAGCGGATCGGCAGCATTGTCGCCGTGGTGCTGTATGTGGCCTTCGCGATTATCGCGCTGTTCCGCGCCGGCGTCGTCGGCGACGCCAGCGAGGCGCTCGGGCTTGTCATCGCGATGTGGGTCGTCTTCGGTTACCTGGCGCTCGGCGTGGTGATGAATGCGATCTCGCGCAGCAAACTCGAGCGATTCATCATGACCCCCGTCGCGCTGGTTCTCGCGATCCTCGCCCTCGTGGTGGCGCTCGGGCGCTAACGTCAGTCCCGACCGTCGAGGAAGGGACCGACATGCCGGAATGGGGACTGGCCGCGATCGGCGGCATGGCGGCGGGCGGTGCTCTGCTGCTCGGCGCGGCGATCGCCTGGTTCGTGCGGGTTCCCGACCGGGTGACGGCCACGATCATGGCCTTTGGTGCGGGCGTTCTGATCTCCGCGCTCGCCTTCGACCTGGTGCTCGAGGCTGAGGCGACGTCCGGCCTGTGGGTCACGAGCGGAGCGTTCCTGACGGGCGCGGTCGTCTACGTGGCGGCGAACCTGGCCCTCCACCGTTTGGGGCAGCGCGCGAGGCCGGGAACGACGTCGGACTCGACGGGATCCGGCATCGCGGTCGGTGCGCTTCTCGACGGAGTTCCGGAGGCGGCGGTGCTGGGCCTTTCCGTCGCCACCTCGGGCGTGCTCAGTGTGCCGCTGCTCGTCGCGATCGCCATCTCCAATATCCCCGAAGGTCTCTCGAGCACCGCCGAGTCGAAGGCCGCGGGCGGGAGCCGCGCCTCGATTTTCCGGCTCTGGGGAACCATCGCGGTCGTCTGCGCGCTCTCCAGCCTGATCGGCTATGTCGTGCTCGGGGCGCTCGATGAACACGCGCGTTCGGTGACGCAGGCGGTGGCCGCGGGCGCGATCCTGGCCATGATCTGCGACACCATGATCCCCGATGCGTTCCGCCGCACCGGCGCGTTCACCGGGCTCGCGGCGACGGTGGGCTTCCTCGGCGCGTTCGTGCTGCACGCCGCCGTGTAGCGACGATGACACGTCGCGACGGTGCCGTGTAGCGACGGCGTCAGGCGTGAACGGCGACCCGGGGTCGAGCGATCCGCACCACCGGATAGAGCGCGGCGCGCATCCGCACCAGGCGCTCGAGGGTGTCCGGGCGCACGATGAAGCCGCCGAGTTCGCGGTCAGCCTCGACGACCAGCCAGACGCGGATGTCGTAGTGCTCGGCGAGCGCCGCGAAGGCGTCGACGTGGGAGGAGAAACGCTCGGCGAGGCGGTCCAAGCAGGCCAGCGCCAGCGGGTCCCCCTCGGTCGGGGTCGACTCGCCCTCGTCGAAGGTCCACGAGGAACTTGC
Source organism: uncultured Schumannella sp. (assembly GCF_905479755.1). Taxonomy (GTDB): domain Bacteria; phylum Actinomycetota; class Actinomycetes; order Actinomycetales; family Microbacteriaceae; genus DCRR01. The sequence goes on from NZ_CAJQNT010000040.1 coordinate 4,450, forward strand.
GGCGAGCTGTCCTTCGGCGGCGAAACGGGGCAGCGGATGCGGAACGTCGGCCTCGAGAGCGAGCGTGGGCTTCACGCGCAAGGTGGCCGACACGCGCGACGCGGTATCGAACGGAGTCCTGCCGTACAGACTCACGCTCGCGCTGGTTCGGGTAACAGCCACCCTCTGAGAGTGCGGGTTTTGCGAGGACGAATCAAGTACACGGGCCTGTCTATCCCACCCTCTGGGGTGACCCGCTAGGGGTACGTCCGCCAGCCGAACTGCGGCTCGAAGCCGAGCTCACGGCGGGCCTTGTCGATCGAGAGCAGCGTCTCGTGGCCGGTGAGCTCTCGGGTGAGTTCGACGTCGGGGAAGTACGTCGCCATGAGCTCGGCGCTCGGGGTGTCGACGGTGGTGTCGGCGTTCGCGATGACGTACGTCTCGAACCCCGGCTTCGCCGTCTCCAGCGCGCGCAGCACCGCCTGGGCGCCGTCGCGGGCGTCGATGTACCCCCAGAGGTTCCACCGGCGGAGGGAGGGGTCTTTCGAGTACTTCGGGAACTCCGCGTAGTCCTCCGGGCTCATCACGTTCGAGAAACGCAGGCCGGTGATGCTGAGCTCGTCGTCCCAGCGCACGAGCTTGCGGGCGAGTTCCTCTTCGAGGTGCTTGACGATCGCATACGTCGATTCGGGGCGCGAGTCGTACTCCTCGTCGAGCGGTGCGTAGGGCGGATCGATGTCGAAGGGGATGCCCAGCAGCGTCTCGCTCGACGCGGTCACGATTCGGCGGATCCCGGCCCGAATCGCGCCGTGCAGCACGTTGTAGGTCGCGGCCATGTTGTTGTGGAAGGTCGCGGAGTCGGGGGCGAGCCCACTCGCGGGAATGGCGCCGAGGTGCACCACCGCATCGAAGCCGGGCGCCCGGTCGACGCCGTGCAGCGCATCCACGACCTGGCCGTAGTCGGTCAGGTCGACCTGCACGAAGCCGGGGGAGCGTTGCCCGGTGCGATCGAAATTGGTGACGTCGTGGCCCGCCGCGCGCAGTGACGACACGACCGTTCCGCCGAGTTTTCCGCTTCCTCCGGTGACCGCGATTCTCATGCCGCCATCCTCTCAGGCGGAGGGTGCGAGTGCTCGCCCCGCGCGAATCAGCGAGAATGGAGGGATGCCCGCGACGTCTCGCCCCCACGACACGGAGAAGCAGCCCCTGTGGCTGGTTCCCGTGACCTATGGCGCGGTCGGCGGCACGCAGGCTCCGGACCTGCTGCGCTACCCGCCGAAGGGCTACCGCCCGCTCGAGCGGCGGGTGCGACTCGGGCACGGCGCGGAGCGCTTCGAGCACGCGTGGATGCAGACGCTGACCTGGGGCATCCAGCGGCGTTCCGGGTTCCGGGTTCGTGTTCTCGATGCCCCGCCGGAGGTCACCGAGGGCTCGTACACCCCGGTGAGCTTCGAGGAGGATGGCACGCCGATCGAGCCGGCGACGCTCGCGGCTGAGGGCGAGCAGGTCTTCTCGCCCGACGGCGACCCGCTCCTGCGTTCGGGTGACACCGCGCTCCTCCGGCTGACGCTGTGGCCGGTTGAGGTGCCGTGCCGTGTGGTCTATGTCGTCGACGAGCCGACGCGCAAGGGCTTCGCCTACGGGAGTCTTCCCGGGCACCCGGAGCGCGGCGAAGAGTCGTTCGTCGTCGAGCACCGCCCCGACGACTCGGTCTGGCTCACGATCCGGGCGTTCTCGCGCCCCTCGGGGTGGCTGTTCTGGCTGGGCTATCCGATCACCCGGCTGACGCAGGCGATCATCACGCGCCGCTACGAGCGCGCTCTCACCGGCCCGCTCACGGGTGTGCGGTGAGCCCCTCCGCCTTGCCGCTCGGCGATCCCGCGCCGGTCGACGGCGCGCTTCCGGCGTCCGTGCGCGACGGGGACGCCGAGCGCGACTTCGGCGTCTACCTGCACGTGCCGTTCTGCCGGGTGCGCTGCGGCTACTGCGACTTCAACACCTACACCGCCGACGAGGTGCGCGGCGTGAAGCAGAGCGACTACGCGGGGCAGGCGCTCGACGAGATCGCGTTGGCGCGGCGGGTGCTCGACGGCGTCGCGCTTCGCGATCGTCCCGCCTCGACGGTGTTCTTCGGCGGCGGAACACCGACGCTGCTGCCGATTTCGGATCTGGCGCGCATGCTCGACGGCGTCCGCGCAACGTGGGGTGTCAGCGCGGATGCCGAAATCACGACCGAGGCCAACCCTGACTCGGTCGACCGCGACGCGCTGTTCGCTCTCGCCGAGGCCGGATTCACGCGCGTGTCGTTCGGCATGCAGTCCGCCGTGCCGCACGTGCTGGCGACACTCGAGCGGACGCACGACCCGGCGCGCGTTCCCCTCGTGGTCGAGTGGGTGAAGGAAGCGGGGCTCGCGACGAGCCTCGACCTGATCTACGGAACCCCGGGCGAGTCGCTCGAGGATTGGAGCGCCTCGCTCGACCTGGCGCTCGCGCAGGAGCCCGACCACCTGTCGGCCTACGCCCTCATTGTCGAGGCCGGCACCAAACTCGCACGTCAGATCTCGCGCGGTGAGGTGGCGGAGCCGGACGACGAGCTGCACGCCGACATGTACGAACTCGCGGAGGCGCGGCTGTCGGCCGCGGGCTACGAGTGGTACGAGCTCAGCAATTGGGCGCGCGGACCCGCCGAGCGATCGCGCCACAACCTCGCCTATTGGACGGGGCAGGACTGGTGGGGGATCGGCCCCGGCGCGCACAGCCATGTCGGCGGCGTGCGCTGGTGGAACGTCAAGCACCCGGCCGCCTACGCCCAGCGGCTGGCCGCGGGCGAGTCGCCCGCCGCGGGTCGGGAGACGCTGGACGACGACACCCGGCGCGTCGAGATGGTGCTGTTGCAGAGCCGGCTTCGGAGCGGCCTCGCGGTCGATCTTCTCGATGTCGAGGGCAGAAAGTCGGTCGCGGGGCTCATCGCGGACGAGCTCATCGACGGGCGTGCGGCCCTCGCCGGACGCGTCGTTCTGACGGTGCGCGGGCGTCTCCTCGCGGATGCTGTCGTCCGGCGCCTCGTGCCCCACTAGATTTCCTTTCATGGAGTTCTTTGCGGACCTGTTTATCGACGGCGAGTGGCGCGCGGGCGCCGAGGGAGAACGGTTTGCGGTCACCGATCCGGCGACCGGCACCACGCTCACCGAGTTCGCCGTCGCCACGATCGCGGACTGCACCGCGGCCGTCGACGCCGCCGAGCGCGCCTTCCCGGCGTGGGCGGCGACCGCTCCGCGCGAGCGTGCCGAAATCCTGCGTCGCGCCTTCGAGATCCTGACCGCGGAAAAGGAGACGCTCGCCGAGCTGATGGTGCTCGAGAACGGCAAGGCCTGGCCGGACGCCATGGCCGAGGCCGGCTATGCGACCGAGTTCTTCCGCTGGTTCAGCGAGGAGGCGGTGCGCGTCCGCGGCGACTTCCGACTCGCACCGGCCGGCGACAAGCACATCATCGTCGATCACCAGCCCATCGGCGTCTCGGTGCTCGTCACTCCGTGGAACTTTCCCGCCGCGATGGCGACCCGCAAGCTCGCGCCGGCCCTCGCGGCGGGCTGCACGGTGGTGCTGAAGCCCGCGAGCGAGACACCGCTGACCTCGGCCTACGTCGTCGAGGTGCTTCGCCGAGCCGGCGTTCCTGCGGGAGTCGTCAACCTCGTCACGCCGCGGCCGACGGGCCCCGCGGTGAGCGCGATGCTGCACCACCCCGCGGTGCGGAAGCTCTCCTTCACCGGCTCGACCGAGGTGGGTCGCCAATTGCTGCACGAATCCGCCGACACGGTGCTCAGCACGAGCATGGAGCTGGGCGGCAACGCGCCGTTCCTCGTCCTGCCCGGAGCCGACCTGGAGGCGGCCGTCGAGGGCGCTCTCGTCGCGAAGATGCGCAACGGCGGTTCCGCCTGCACGAGTGCGAACCGGTTCTACGTGCACCGCTCGCTGCACGATGAGTTCGCACGTGCGATGAGCGAGAAGCTCGGCGCGTTCAAGGTCGGGTCCGGCCTCGATCGCGACAACCAGCTCGGGGCCCTCGTCTCGGTGGGCGAGCGCGATAAGGTCGCCGACCTGGTGGACACCGCGGTGGCGGAGGGCGCGCAGCTCGCGCTCGGCGGTCAGAAGAGCGAGCAGGGCGCGTTCTACCCGCCGACCGTGCTTACCGGGGTCGAGCACGGCGCGACGATCAACGCGACCGAGATCTTTGGGCCGGTGACGGCGATCGTCGTCTTCGACGAGGTCGAGGACGCGATCCGCATGGCGAATGACACGATCTTCGGCCTGATCGCCTACGTCTTCGGGGAGAAGGGCGAGGCCCTGCGCGTCGCGCGCCGGATCGACGCCGGCATGGTCGCCATCAACCGCGCCGTCATCAGCGACCCCGCTGCGCCATTCGGAGGAATGAAGCAGTCGGGGCTCGGTCGAGAGGGCGCGAGCGAGGGGATCCTCGAGTTCCTCGAAGAGAAGTACCTCGGCGTCGAGCTCTGACCGAGCCCGCACTCAGCGTCAGTTGATGAACGGGATGGCGAGCGGGTACTTGTAGCCCTCGCCCTTGTTCGCGGCGATCGCCGCGATAATCGCGAAGACGATCGAGTAGACCCACACCGCGAAGTAGGTCAGGAATCCGATCAGCACGAACATCAGAATCCACGAGGCGACGTAGCCGATCAGCACGGTGAGCTGGAAGTTGAGGGCCGTCGCCGAGTGCTGGCGCACGAGCGGGCCGCGGTCTTTGAGGACCAGGTAGCCGACGAGCGGCACGAGGAAGCCGAAGAAGATGCCGCCGACGTGGATGAGGGTCGCCCAGAGCCGCTCATCGGAGGGGCTCAATGGGGACGGCGCGGCGGCGTACGGGTTGACGGGGGGCGGGGTCTGCTCGCTCATGGCGCCATTAAACCAGCAAGCCGGGCCCGAAGGCCCGGCTTGCGGTGGTGCGTCGTGCGCTTACTTGATGAAGCGGAACGTCACCGGGTAGCGGTACGAGCCGCCACCGTTGACCTTGATGCCACCCATGACGCAGAAGATCACGGTCACGGCGACGATGGCGAGCCAGATGAGCGTCTGAACGATGCCCCACAGGCCGAACGTGATCGCCGTGAGGATGAGTCCGATGATGAAGTTCGCGGCGTGCGCGATGGCGACCGTGATCTGGAAGTTGAGGGACTCCTTCGCCTCAACGTTCACCTTCGGGCCGCGGTCCTTGAGGATCAGCCAGATGAGGAGGGGCGCGAGGAACGACAGGATCCCACCGAAGTGCGAGAGTGACGCCCAGAGCTTGTCGTCGGACTCCGAGAGAGGTGCTGCCGCTGCGGGCGCGGATTCAGTCATGGTCGTTGCATACCTTTCGAAGGTGTCTGGTCTCGATCCGCGTCGATATCGGCGACGGATCCATCAACACACGGCGACAAACGGCCACCGTGAGCACAGGGACACGGTATCGGTCACCGCGGGCGCGTGCAACGGTTTGGTCACACTCGCTCGCGCTACAATTAGCAGTCAAGTTCCCGGAGTGCTAAGGCGGGCGTGCGAGCCCGCGGTCGAGAGGCGGTGTCGAAATGGTTTCCGAGCGCGGTCTCGAAGTGCTTCGCGTCATCGTTCAGGACTACGTCGCCTCCCGCGAGCCGGTCGGGTCGAAGTCGATCGTCGATCGGCATTCCTTCGGGGTCTCGGCCGCGACGATCCGCAACGACATGGCGCTCCTGGAAGAGGAAGAGCTCATCACCGCGCCGCACACCTCCTCGGGTCGCATTCCGACCGACAAGGGGTACCGCGTCTTCGTCGACCAGTTGAGCGATCTGCGACCGCTGAGTTCGGCGCAGCGCACCGCGATCGAGACCTTCCTCGGCGACGCCGTCGACTTCGACGACGTTCTCGCGCGCACGGTGCGGATGCTGTCGCAGCTCACCAACCAGGTCGCCCTGGCCCAGTACCCGAGTTTCGGGACCGCGCGCGTGCGTCACATCGAATTCGTGATGCTCGCGCCCTCCCGTCTGATGACGGTGCTGATCACCGACACCGGTCGCGTCGATCAGCGCCTCGTTGAGACGGGCGCGCCGCTCACTGACGATGCGGTGGCCGACCTGCGCGCCCGCTTCAACGGCGAACTCGGCGGGCTGGCGCTCGCGGAGGCGGCGACCCGACTGGTGGACGTCCCTGCCGGGGTCGCGCCCGAACACCGCGTTCTCGCCGACACGCTCGCTGAGAGTCTGGTCGAGCAGGTGGCGGCGAACCGCCAGGACCGGCTCGTCATGGCGGGGGCCGCGAACCTGGCGCGGACCGAGCGCGACTTCAGCGGCAGCATCTCGTCGGTGTTCGACGCGATCGAAGAGCAGGTGACGCTGCTCCGGCTGTTCGGCGAGATGCAGCTGGAACACGACGGCGTTCGCGTCAGCATCGGGCGCGAAAATGACACCTTCGGCCTCGGCGAAACGAGCGTGCTCGCCACCGGTTACACGGCGACGGGCGGCAGCACGGCCCACGTGGGACTGCTCGGCCCCACCCGCATGGACTACTCGAGCAACATCGCGGCGGTGCGTGCGGTGGCGCGCTACCTGACGCGGTTGCTCGGTGACGACTGATCATTCGACACCCTAAGGATTACCTGGTTTGACTGACCACTATGAGGTCTTGGGCCTCGAGCGCACGGCGACTCCCGAGGAGATCAAGAAGGCCTATCGCCGGCTCGCGCGCGAGCTCCACCCGGACGTGAACCCGAGCGAGGACGCCGCCGAGCGCTTCAAGCTCGTCACGCACGCCTACGACGTGCTGAGCGACCCCGATCAGCGCGAGCGCTACGACCTCGGTCCGCAGGCCGGCGTCGGAGGCGGGAACTTCGGCTTCGGCGACATCTTCGACTCGTTCTTCGGGGCGTCTCAGGCGCGCTCCGGCCCGCGCTCGCGCCGCGAACGCGGTCAGGATGCGCTCCTGCGCATCGATGTGACGCTCGATGAGGTGATCTTCGGCACCGCGCGCGAGCTCGACGTCGACACCGCCATCTTGTGTGCCACGTGCGAGGGATCGTGCTGCGCCCCCGGCACCTCGCCGATCACGTGTGACATCTGCCGCGGCACGGGGCAGATCCAGCGGACCATGCGGTCGCTGCTCGGCAACGTGATGACCTCGAGCCCGTGCGGCACCTGCCGCGGCTACGGCACGATCATCCCGAACCCCTGCCCGACCTGTGCCGGTCAGGGCCGGGTGCGCGCCAAGCGCACCGTCACGATCGATGTGCCCGCCGGGGTCGACACCGGAATGCGTCTGCATCTCGCGGGTGAGGGCGAGGCGGGGCCCGCCGGCGGCCCGAACGGCGATCTGTATCTCGAGGTCAAGGTCAAGCACGACGACACCTTCAGTCGCAACGGCGATGATCTGCTCGCCACGCTCGAGGTGCAGATGACGGATGCCGTCCTCGGCACCACCGCGACGCTCACGGCGCTCGACGGCGAGGTCGAGATCGAGGTGAAGCCCGGCACTCAGAGCGCCGATGTCGTGACCGTCAAGGAACGCGGCGTCACCCGGTTGCGCGGCGGCGGTCGCGGTGATCTGAAGGTGGGCATCCAGGTGGTGACGCCGGTGCGACTGAACAGCAAGGAGCAGCAGCTCATGAAGCAGTTCGCGCAGAGCCGGCGGCCGGTCGCTCCCGAGTTCTCGACTTTCCAACAGGGGATCTTCGCCAAGCTCCGCGACCGTTTCCTGGGCTGAGATCCGTGGCCTCCCTGTATCTGGTGCCCGCCGCGGAGTTCGCCGACGGGGTCGCGCGCGGCGTCGTGCGGATCGTCGGCGACGAAGCACGGCACGCGGCGCAGGTCTCCCGTGTGCGCGTCGGAGAATACCTCTCCGTCAGCGACGGCTCCGGCTCGATCGCGAGCGGCGCGGTCGAGCAGGTGACCCCCGGCGAGGTGCTGGTGCGGATCGAGGTCGTGCGCACCGACGATGCGCCGCGCCCCGAACTCTGGCTCGCCCAGGCGCTCGCGAAGGGCGATCGAGACGAGCTCGCGATTCAGGCGGCGACCGAGCTGGGCGTCTCGGGCGTGATCCCGTGGTCGGCAGAACGCTCGGTGTCACGGTGGACCGGCGCGAAGATCGAGAAGGGCCGCGCGCGCTGGCAGACGATCGTGCGCGAGGCGAGCAAGCAGGCGATTCGGGCTCGTGTGCCCGAGGTCGCTGCCGTGATCGGAACGCACGAGCTGTGCACGGTCGCCTCCGAGGGCGAGCTGCTGCTGGTGCTCGACCCGACGGCCGAGTTCGGCATCGGCGACGTCGACCTGGAGCACGTGTCGCGCATCACGCTCGTCGTCGGTCCCGAGGGCGGGATCTCGTCGGCCGAGCTGTCGGCGTTCGAGGCGGCCGGCGCGCGGCGCGTCCGCCTGGGCTCCGAGATCCTGCGTACCTCGACTGCGGGGCCCGCGGCACTTTCGGTGCTGAATGCACGGCTCGGGCGCTGGTAGCGGTTGCCGCTTAAGATGGGCTCATGAGCACCGCCGAGCCGACGATCTTCGAACGCATCGTCGCGCGTGAGATTCCCGCCGACATCGTCTTCGAGAACGAGCGCATCATCGCCTTCCGCGACATCGCGCCGAAGGCTCCGGTGCACCTCCTCGTGGTTCCGACAACGGCGGAGTTCGCGAACGTGGTCGAGCTCGCGAGCGGGAACCCCGACCTCCTGGCCGAGATGGTGGCGGTGGCCGGTCGCCTCGCCACCGAGCACTGCGACGGCGAATTCCGCCTGATCTTCAATACCGGCGCTGCGGCCGGTCAGACCGTGTTCCACGTGCACGCCCACGTCCTGGGCGGCACCCTCCCGGAAGGCAGCCTTGGCACCGAGTGACCCGACCCCGCCCGACGTGCCCGTCGAGAGCGCGATCGGGCATGCTGAACTCGAGGTCGACGGACTCGCCATGGTGCGGCTGCTCGGCCCTCAGGATCGCCTGCTGACCCGACTGGAGCGCGAGTTCCCGGGCGTCGACGTGCACGTGCGCGGCAACCGGGTGGCCCTCGACGGTGAGCCGAGCCAGGTTTCGGCCGCCGAACGGCTCGTTCGGGAACTCGTCACGATGGTGCGCGACGGGGTGGACCTCGGCCCGAGTGACGTCTCGACCTCCGCCCGGATCCTCGAGCGTGGGGAGACGACGCCGGCCGAGGTGTTGAGCCAGTCGATCATCTCGTCGCGCGGCAAGAGCATCCGCCCGAAGACCCTGGGGCAGAAGGCCTACGTCGACGCGATGGATCACCACACCGTGACCTTCGGAATCGGTCCCGCGGGCACGGGCAAGACCTATCTCGCGATGGCGAAGGCCGTGCAGGCGCTGCAGCGCAAAGAGGTGGATCGGATCATCCTCAGCCGCCCGGCGATCGAGGCGGGGGAGCGCCTGGGCTTTCTGCCCGGCACACTGACCGACAAGATCGACCCGTACCTCCGGCCGCTCTACGACGCGCTCAACGAGATGATGGATCCGGAGATCGTCCCCAAGCTGCTCGCCACCGGCACCGTGGAGGTCGCGCCGCTCGCCTACATGCGCGGGCGCACGCTCAACAACTCCTTCGTCGTGCTCGACGAAGCGCAGAACACCACCCCCGAGCAGATGAAGATGTTCCTCACCCGCCTCGGATTCGGCACCCGGATGGTCATCACGGGCGACATCACTCAGATCGATCTGCCGCTCGGCGCGAGCGGCCTCCAACTGGTGTCGCACATCCTCGACGGGGTCGATGACATCCACTTCGCGCGCTTGACGAGCGACGACGTCGTGCGCCACTCGCTCGTGGGCCGCATTGTCGATGCCTACACGCTCTACGACGCCGAACAGCAGGCGCGTCAGCACGCGCGCGACCTCGGGGGCGACCCCGACGGGCACAATCGCGCGGCTCGGCGCGGCCGTGCCGCCGCAGATTCCACCGCCCGCGGGCACGAACACAAAGGACGTCGACGCTCGTGAGCATCGAAATCAATAATGAGTCCGGAGTCGAGGTCGACGAGGCCGCGATCCAGCGTCTGGCCAGTTTCGCCCTCGATCACGTGCGCGTCCATGCCGACGCCGAGCTCGCGATCCTCTTCGTCGATGAGGCCGCGATGGAGCAGCTGCACGTGCAGTGGATGGACGAACCCGGCCCGACCGACGTTCTCAGTTTTCCGATGGACGAGCTGCGCCCCGGCTCGGATGACGACATCACCCCGCCGGGGCTCCTCGGCGATCTTGTGATCTGCCCCCAGGTCGCGATCGCGCAGGCCGAGGAGGCGGGCCATTCGCCGATCGAAGAGATGACGTTGCTGACCGCCCACGGCATTCTGCACCTGCTCGGGTTCGATCACGCGGACCCCGAGGAGGAGAAGGAGATGTTCGGCGTTCAGCGCGACATCCTCATCGGTTTCTCGCTCGCCGAGCGTCGGAGGTAGTGGTGGTTGTCGCGTTCGTGGCGATCGCGGTCCTGCTCGTCGCGTTCGGAGGTTTTCTGGCTGCGGCCGACGCGGCACTGAGCGTTCTGAGTCGCGGCGACCTGACCGAACTCTCAGAGCGCTCGCGCGCCCGCCGCTCCCTCCAGGCGATCGCCGCCGACATCGGCGCGCACCTCAACGCCACCAACTTCATGCGCATCGTCGCCGAGACGACCGCCGCGGTGCTCGTGACGCTCTCGCTCGCGACGATCTTCGTCGAGCGCTGGTGGTGGTCGCTGCTGGTGGCGGCGCTCATCATGACCGGCGTCTCCTTCGTCCTCGTCGGCTCGAGTCCGCGCTCGGTCGGTCGCGCGCACGCGCGGGCCATTGCGCGCGCCGCCGCGGTCCCGGTCCGCATCATTCGGGTGATCCTCGGGCCCTTCGCGGATGCGCTCGTCGCGATCGGCAACTGGGTGACGCCGGGGCGTCCGAAGGCGGTGACGTTCTCCAGCGAAGAGCAACTCCTCAGCATGGTCGACGAGGCGACCGAGGCGGACGTGCTCGAAGAAGACGACCGCGAGCTGATCCACTCCATCTTCGCCTTCAACGACACGCTGGTTCGCGAGGTCATGGTTCCGCGCACCGACATGGTGACGATCGATGCGGATGCGTCGATTGCGGCGGCGATGAGTCTGTTCCTCTCCTCGGGCGTCTCGCGTATGCCCGTGGTCGGCGGCGACGTCGACGAGGTGGTCGGCATTCTCTATCTGCGCGACCTGGCCCGGTACAGCCACGAGCAGCCGCTCGACGCGGCGAATGTGCGCGCGCGGGAGCTCTCCCGCGAGGCGCTGTTCGTTCCCGAGTCGAAGAAGGCCGACGACACGCTGCGTCAGATGCAGCTGGAGTCGACCCACCTCGCGATGGTGTTCGACGAGTACGGCGGGATCGCCGGCCTCGTGACGCTCGAGGATCTGATCGAGGAGCTGGTCGGCGAGATCTCGGACGAGTACGACCGTGACACGCCCGACGCGAGCGCGCTGGGCGGCGGGGTCTATCGCATCAGCGCGCGGCTGCCCACCGACGAGCTCGGCGAACTGTTCGGTGTCGAGCTCGATGACGACGACGTCGACTCCGTCGGCGGTCTGCTCACCAAGGCCCTCGGCCGACTCCCGGAACGCGGAGCGTCTGCCGTCGTTTCGGGGATCTCGCTGCGTGCCGAGCGCGTCGAGGGGCGGCGCAAGCTGCTGCGCACCCTGATCGCGCAGCGCGACGCCACGCTCGACCCTCCGACGACTCCTGCCCCCGAAAAAAGCGAGCGAAGCCGATGACCGATGATTTCCGTGCCGGCTTCGTCTCCTTCGTCGGGCGACCCAATGTGGGCAAGTCGACCCTGACCAATGCGCTCGTCGGCGAGAAGGTCGCGATTACGTCGTCGAAGCCGCAGACCACGCGGCACGCGATTCGCGGCATCGTGCACACCTCCGACGGTCAGGTGATCATCGTCGACACTCCGGGCATCCACCGTCCGCGCACTCTGCTCGGGGAGCGACTGAACAGTGTGGTCACGGCAACGCTCGGCGACGTCGACGTGATCGGGTTCTGCATTCCCGCGGGGGATCGCATCGGCCCCGGGGACCGCTTCATCAACGAACAGCTGGATGCCTTCCCGCGCGCGAAGAAGGTCGCGATCGTGACGAAGACGGATGCGGTCGGCAAGCGTCAGGTCGCGGAACAGCTCGTCGCCGTGAGCGAGCTGCGCGAGTGGGAGGCGATCGTTCCGGTCTCGTCGCACAGTCGCGTGCAGCTCGACATCCTGCACGCGCAGCTGCTCGGCCTGCTGCCGACATCGCCGCCGCTGTACGACGCCGACACGACGACCGATGAGACGCTCGAGAAGCGCGTGGCGGAGCTCATTCGCGAGGCCGCCCTCGAGGGAGTGAGCGACGAGCTGCCGCACTCGCTCGCGGTCACGATCGACGACATGGTGGACCGCGACGATAAGGAGCTCGTGGAGATCTACGCCAACGTCTGGGTCGAGCGCGACAGTCAGAAGGGCATCATCATCGGCAAGGGTGGGGCGCGCCTGCAGGACGTCGGCGCGCGGGCCCGCGCGGCGATCGAGCCGCTCGTCGGCTCCCAGGTCTTCCTGTCTCTGCGCGTGAAGGTCGCCAAGGAGTGGCAGCGCGACCCGAAGCAGCTCGGCCGCTTGGGCTTCTAGGCTCAGCCCGCCGTCACGGTGACGGCCCCCGCGAAGGCATCGCCGGTGAGCTGGGCGCCGCGCGGGGCGATGATGGCGCAGTCGATCGGGTAGGTCGCGCCGTCGAGGCGGGTGCCCTCGAAGGTCGTCCAGCCCTTGGTCGGCCACACATCGGCCCAGACCGACACGTCTGCGGCGAGCGCGCCTTCGGCGACGAGTTGGCCGACGAGCGTGGCGCACACCTCGTCGGCGGCGCGGTAGTCGGCGGGCTGCCCGGTCCCCGGGTCGACGGTCTCGATCCAGGCGGTGCCGAGCGCGACGCCGGCATCGAAGCGCACGATCGACTGTCCGATGTGCGCCGCCTCGCAACTGACCGCGGTGCGCTGGTCATCATCCTGGAGGTCGAAGCACTCCCGCAGTTCGGTCGGGATCGCGCCGGTGGTGAGCTCGGCGATCGTCGAACCGGCCTCGAAGTTCACGGACTGGAGCGTGGATGCGTCATCGAGCCAGCCGACGGCGCAGATGACCGAGTCGTCGTCGGCGCCGAAGCGCGCGGCGGTGTCGAGCGAGGCGGTCAGCCAGGTGGGTGACGCCAGCTCGAGCGCGAGCTCGTCGCCGATGAGCTCACCGGCCATCACCCCGGAGAGTCCCGTGATGGCGCGGAAGGCGCGCTCGCATTGGGGCATGGCCCAGTCGGTGAACGCGGCGACCAGTTCGTCGCTCGGATCGGCGAGCACGAGTCGCTCATAGACGCTCGCGGCGTCGCTTGCGGCGATGGCGTCCGCGGCCCCCGGCCACGCTCCGAGATCGGCGACGATGTCGAAGCGGTGCGGTTCGCTGCAGTCCACAGCGCTCTCGCGCACGGGCTGGTGGTTGAACTCCTCCGCGATGCAGTCGCCCGCCTGAAGCACGACGGCGTCGGGCGGCGCCGAGCATCCGGAAATCAGAACCGCGAGGAGGGCTGCGGTGACGATTCCCGGCAGGATGCGACGAGGTCGGGGCATGCGGGGGATCCTCCTGGTGGCGTTCACGTGCTCGCTGAGCGTACCTCGACGGCGGGCGGGCCGAGGCGTCAGCTCACGCGGTCGGTGGCGGCGGAGGCGAGCCGGTGGAGTTCGTCGCGCGCTCCCCGGGCGAGCGGCGCATCGTCCAGCGCGGCGAGCGCGTCGGCGACCTCGCGCGCGATCATCTGCTCGACGTGATCGACCGCCCCGGAGTCGCGCACCGCGGTCTGCAGCATCGCGATCTGCTCGGCGGTGAGGTCGGGGTCGCCGACGAGCTCGTCGAAGATCCTGAGGGTCGACGCCGGCAACTGCTTGCGGGTGAGTGCGATCAGCATCGTTCGCTTGCCCTCGCGCAGGTCGTCGCCTGCGGGTTTCCCGGTCTTGGCCTCATCACCGAACACCCCGAGGATGTCGTCGCGAAGCTGGAAGGCCACCCCGAGCGGAAGGCCGAAGTCCCGGAGCGCGCTCACCTGCGCGAGTGATCCTTCGGCGAGGGCGGCGCCGAGCGCGAGCGGAGCCTCGACGCTGTATTTCGCCGACTTGTAGACGACGACGCGGTGCGCGCGTTCGAGCGCCTCGAGATCGTCGTGATCACGCCAGGAAACCTCGTCGAGCATGTCGAGGTATTGCCCCAGCGTGACTTCGCTGCGCATCGTCGCGAACTCGGCGCGCGCGGCGGCCGCGGCGGAGGCGGGGAGCGAGGTGAGTCCGCGCTCGAAGAGGTCGTCGCTCCAGCCGAGCAGGAGATCGCCGAGCAGGAGGGCTGCGGCGCGTCCGTAGCCGGCCGCATCGCCGGACCAGCCGGACTCGATGTGGAAGGACTCGAATCGGCGATGCAGGCTCGGCTGCCCGCGGCGCAGGTCGGAGTTGTCCATGATGTCGTCGTGGGCGAGCGCGGCCGCGTGAAAGAGCTCCAGCGATGCGGCCGCAGCGATCACCGCGGTGAGACGATCGTGGACGGCGGACTCATCGGCGGGGTCGAGGGAGTCGGTGCGCATCGCGATCGCGGCCCAGCCCCAGTAGCAGAATCGCGCCCGAAGTCGCTTGCCGCCGGCGAGGAACTGACGCGCGGCCGTCGTCAGCTCGGCGAGTTCGGGGGAGACCCGTCGCAGGGCTGCGTCTTGTTCGTCGAGGAAGTCGACAATGCACTCGTGGACCAGATCGACTAATCGCGGACTCCCAGGCACGCGCCTAGCCTAGCCGTGGCGCACGGGCTTAGAATGGAGGCTCAGCAGGAGATCGATCGATGACCGGTCGTTCACGAGGGAGCAGCACATGCCACTTTCCGAACAGGAGCAACGACTCCTCGACGAGATGGAGCGCAGTCTCTACCACAACGAGGCGGACGACGTCACGACGGTCGGAGCGCCTCGCGGTCGCGCGAGCTTCACCGCCATCCTGCTCGGATCGATCGCTGGCGTCCTCGGGCTCGGCCTGCTGCTGACCGGCGTCATCGCCCAACAGCCGATCATCGGCGTTCTCGGCTTCGCGCTGATGTTCGCTGGCGCCGTCTTCGCGATCACTCCGCCGTTGCGTTTCCGCGTTCTCGCCTCGGGGCGAAGCGCCGCTCCGCGCGGTGAGCGCGCGAGCTTCATGGATTCGCTCAACGACCGCTGGGACCGCCGCACAGACGAGCGCGGCCGCTAGCCTCCACTTTCCTCCACGGCGCCGTTGCGGCGCCGCCCTCTCGGGGTCGACCTTCTGGTCGGCCCCTTTTTTCGTGCGCTCGCGCCCCGCTCGGGCCGCACTGGCCACTCTGTCCTCCATTTTCCTCCACGCTCTTGATCAGGCTTTTTAGTGTGTAAATGAGCCTTGCTTCGCGAATAATGCGGAAAATCGTGGACGAGTGGAGTGCTGTGGAGTAAAGTGGAGCACGCCCTGAATCTGGCCGGAGAGTGAGGGGGTGGCCCACATGCTTCTTGGCACGTTCGTCCCCAAGCTCGACGACAAGGGTCGGCTCGTTCTCCCCGCCAAGTTCTGGGACGAGTTCGCCGGCGGCCTCGTCATGACTCGCGGCCAGGAAGGCTGCGTCTACGTCTACAGCCAGCGCGAATTCGAGGCGCTGCACGAGCGCATGAGCGCGCAGGCGCCGGCACTGGGCAAGAAGGGCCGCGACTACCTGCGTCTGTTTCTCAGCGGTGCCGCACAGGAGATCCCCGACTCGCAGCGACGCATCACCATTCCGGCCGCGCTGCGCGAGTACGCGCACCTCGATCGCGAGCTCACCGTCATCGGCGCCGGTACGCGCGCCGAGATCTGGGACACCGAAGCCTGGACCAGGTACTACGACGCCACCGAAGCAGAATTCTCCGACGCCGACGGGGAGGTGATTGCGGGCCTCTTCTAGCGCCTGGGCTCCGACCCTCAGCCGCGCTCCCTGACTCACCTTCCCCGGTGTCAGGTCGCAGCGGATGGGGATCCGAACTCAGGGGCTCGCCCCAACGACATGACGACCAACCCTCTCCACACTCCCGTGCTGCTCGATCGCTGCCTCGAGTTGCTTGCTCCCGCGCTCGAACGGCCCGGGGCAGTGATGATCGACGCCACCCTCGGCCTCGGCGGGCACGCCGAAGCCTTTCTGCAGCGCTTCCCCGAGATGCACCTCGTGGGCCTGGACCGCGACACGGATGCGCTCCGATTGACGGGGGAGCGCCTGGCGCCGTACGCGGATCGCATCGATCTGGTGCACACGATCTACGACCGCATCCCCGAGGTGTTGGAGGAACTCGGCATCGACGAGGTCTCGGCGATCCTCTTCGACCTCGGTGTCTCGTCGATGCAGCTCGATCGCGCCGAACGCGGGTTCGCCTACTCGCAGGATGCCCCACTCGACATGCGCATGGATCCGACCGCCGAGCTCACCGCGGCGCGTGTCATCGCCGAGTACGACGAGTCGGAACTGCGTCGCATCTTCTACGAGTACGGGGAGGAGAAGCTCGCGCCCCGCTACGCCAGTCGGATCGTCCAGCGTCGCGCGGAAGCGCCGCTGCGCACCTCCGCGGAACTCGTCGAGGTGCTCATCGCGGCCACCCCCGCGGCCGTGCAACGCGCCGGCCACCCTGCGAAGCGGGTCTTTCAGGCGCTGCGCATCGAGGTGAATCAGGAACTCGTTGCCGTCGAACGCGCGATCCCCGCGGCGCTCGACGCGCTCGAGGTGGGCGGGCGCATCGTCGTGCTCGCCTATCAGTCCCTCGAGGACCGCATCGTCAAGCGCGTCCTCGCCGCACGGTCGCGGTCGACCGCTCCGCGCGGACTCCCGGTCGAGCTTCCCGAGCATCGCCCCGAATTCGCGCTCCTGGTGCGCGGCGCCGAGCTGGCGAGCGAAGACGAGAAGGCGCTCAACTCGCGTGCCGCTCCGGTGCGGCTGCGCGCCGCCGAACGACTCCGTGGTGCCGCATGAGCCACGCCACGCTCGGTGCCACGGCCCTCGCGTCTCCGCGTCAGCACCCGCGCCCCTCGAGCCCGCCGAGGCGCCACCTCGAAGTTGCGCCCACGCGCGCACAGCGCCGTGCGCGCCCGAAACTCGTACATGCGGTCGTGCTCCTCGCGGGCGTCGTCGCCGTGCTCCTGGCGCAACTCGGCCTCAGCATGGCGGTCGCCGACGGTGCATACCAGATCTCGAGTCTGCAGATCGAGCAACGCGATCTGCTGCGCGACACCGAAGCGCTGGCCGAGAATCTGGAGAGCCTGCAGTCGCCGCAGTTCCTGGCCAGCAACGCCGAGGCGCTCGGCATGGTCGCCAGCGGCAATCTGCCTTACATCGATGTGGCGACCGGACACGTGAGCGGTCGCGCAGGCGAGACCGGCGGAAGCGTGCTCGGGCGCAGCGGCGGTGCGATCGGCAACGTTACGCTCGCCGGAGTCCCGCTGGTCACCACGTCGTCGACGACACCGACGGAGTCCGCGTCCGAGTCCTCCCAGCCGAACGGCGGGCTGACCGTCGTGGACTCGAATGGGGGAAACGCGGGCGCGTCGACGGCGCAGACCGGCACGGGGGAGTCATCCTCGACCTCAGGGACGCTGCCGTCGCCGAAGACGCGGTGACCTTGGCGTCGAGATCGCGCGAGACGAAAGCGGGAGGGCGATCGTGATCAATCCACGTGGCACGCGGCATCGTCTCGCGCTCACCGTGATCATGGTGTTCGCCATCATCGTCGGCCTCGGGGTGCGGCTGTTCGACATTCAGGTGGTGCGCGCTGACGCGATCTCGGAAGGCGCCTCCGACCATCGGTCGCGCCAGGTGACGGTCTACGGAACTCGCGGAAGCATCGTCGACACCAACGGCGTGGTGCTCGCCGACAGCGTGCAACGCTTCGACATCACGGCCTCGCCGCGTAACGTCGACTTCACCACCACCTCGATTCTTCGAGACGACGATGGCGACGGAGAGAGCGAACGCGTCACCGTGCCGACCTCGGAGGCGATCGCGGCGATCGCGGCGATCACGGGGGATGACCCGGCCGAGATGACGGCCGCTCTGACGGACGCTCTTGCCGACGATCCGCGTGCGGACTTCGCCTACCTGAGTCGCAAGGTCAAACTCGATGTCTTCGAGCAGGTCAAGGCGCTCGGGATCTCCTGGGTCTACAACGAACTGCACCCGGCCCGGAGCTATCCGAACGGCGCCGTGGCGGGCAACCTGGTGGGCTTCCTCGGAACCGATGAGCCGCTCGCCGGCGTCGAGAACTACCTGGACGAGTGCCTCGCCGCGACGAACGGCAGCAGCTTGTACGAGGCCGGCGCCGACGGTGTGGCGCTTCCCGGCACGAGCTACGTCGACGCGGAACCGGTGGACGGTGCGACCGTTCACCTGACGATCGACTCCGATCTGCAGTGGTTCACGCAGCAGACCCTCGCCTCCCAGGCGCAATCGCTCGGCGCCGAGTGGGCGACGGCGATGGTCGTGCGCGTTGACGACGGGCACATCATGGCCGCGGCCGACTGGCCGAGCGTCGACCCGAACGACCTGAACTCGCTTCCCGCCGAAGACATGGGAGCCCGCAGCTTCACGAGCCCCTACGAACCGGGGTCGATCATCAAGCCCTTCACGTTCGCATCGTTGCTGGATGCCGGGAAGGTCTCGGTCACCGAGCAGCTCCTGGTCCCGGCCAGCTACACCGAGGGGCTCCCGGCCGGCAAGGTCATCACCGACGCCTGGTGGCACGGCGAGGTGCGCTGGACAGCGGCCGGCATCCTCGCCGACTCGTCGAACATCGGCACCTCGATGCTCTCCACCCGGCTGGATGCCGCGACGCGACGTGACGACCTGCTCGGCTTCGGCTTCAACACGCCAACCGGTGTCGACTTCCTCGGGGAGGAGCCCGGGACCGTGCTGCCGCTGGATCGCCTGGACTCGATCACGAACGTGACGCAGCAGTTCGGCCAGGGCATGGCCGCGACCAGTGCGCAGGTGGCGAGCGCATACCAGGCGCTCGGCAATGGCGGCGTGCACGTCCCGCTCACCCTCGTCGAGGGCTGCGAATGGCCCGACGGCACCATGACAAACACCCCGAACGTCGAGTCCACGCAGGTCGTGAGCGAGAGCGCGGCCGACCAGACGGTGTCCGTCATGGAGCAGGTGATCTCGCAGGGCTCGTTGTCGAGCATCGTGAGCTTCCCCGGGTATCGCGTCGCGGCTAAGACCGGCACGGCGGAGATCGCCGAGAACGGGGTGTACGGCGAGGAGCGGATCGTCTCGATCGCGGGCATGGTGCCGGCCGACGACCCCGAGTACGTCGTGGTCGTGACGATCGCAAAGCCCGATACCATGAGAACTTCCGCGGCCGCGGCGCCGGCTTTCGAGACGATCATGCAGCAAGTCATCAAGGCTTTCCGCATCTCCCCGTCAAGCACGTCGGCACCGTTCATCCCCCTCACCTGGTGAGACCGGTCGCGTCAAGTCCCTGTCATCGAGCATCCCGAGGAGCGGCGCGTGAGTTCGCGGATTCCCCCGGTCCTCCGCCCAGAGCACCCCACCCCGCGCGCGGTCGCGGTTCTCGCCCACGAATTCGGGCTCGCCGTCGACGGCTCGCTCGAGGGTCTCGAGATCACGGGCGTCACGCTCAGCACCGCTGAGGTGCGGCCGGGCGATCTCTACGTGGGTGTGCGCGGGGCGCGCAGCCACGGCGCCGCCTTCGCCGAGGCCGCACGCGACGCCGGCGCGGTGGCGATTCTGACCGACGCCGAGGGCGCCGAGCTCGCCATCGGATCGGGGCTTCCTGTGCTTCGCGTCGAAGATCCGCGCGGCGCGCTCGGCGAGATTTCGGCGTGGGTCTACCGCACGCACGACGATCCGCCGCTGCTGTTCGGAACGACCGGCACCAACGGCAAGACCTCGACCTCGTACCTGCTCGAAGGCATCCTGCGCCAACTGGGCCTGGTGACCGGGCTCAGTTCGACCTCCGAGCGTCACATCGGCGAGCTGTCGATCGTCAGTCGGCTCACAACGCCGGAGTCGAGCGAGATGCATGCGCTTCTCGCGCGCATGCGCGAGGCCGCGGTGCGCGCGGTGGCGATCGAGGTCAGCGCCCAGGCGATGTCGCACCGGCGCGTCGATGGTCTTCTGTTCGACGTCGTGGGCTTCACCAACCTCAGTCACGATCACCTCGATGACTACCCCGACTTCGAGGCCTACTTCGCGGCCAAGCTCGCGCTCTTCACGCCCGAGCACGCCCGACGCGGCGTCGTGTGTCTCGACACCGAGTGGGGCGCGCGCGTCGTCGATGAGTCGCACATCCCGGTGACGACGATCGCGACGGTCGGTCATGCCGAGAACGCCAACGACGCGGCCTGGAAGGTCGAGATCCTCGACAAGGCGGCGACGTTCACCGAGTTCCGGCTGACCGGGCCCGACGGCCGCTCGCTCGTGACGCGCGAGCCGCTGATCGGCTGGCACATGGCGGCCAACGCCGCGCTCGCGATCGTCATGCTCGTCGAGGCCGGGTTCGAGCTGTCGGCGATCGAGGCGGCGCTCGACGCCGACGGCGGTGTTCAGGCGACACTGCCGGGTCGAACCGAACTCGTCTCCGGGGAGCGCGGCCCGCGCGTCTACGTCGACTTCGGGCACAGCCCCGCGGCGTTCGAGAACACCCTGGCTGCCGTGCGCGAGTTCACCCCCGGCCGCACCATCATGGTCTTCGGCGCCGACGGCGACCGCGACGCCACCAAGCGTCACGAGATGGGACGCGTCGCCGCCGAGCACTCCGACATCCTGATCATCACCGACCACCACCCGCGCTTCGAAGACCCTGTCTCGATCCGCAAGACGCTCCTGGAGGGTGCCGCCCTGGCGGAACACCAGCCGGAGACCCACGAGGTCAGCCCACCCGAGGCCGCGATCCGTGCCGCGGTCGCCTTGGCGCGTGAAGGCGACTCGATTCTGTGGGCGGGACCGGGGCACCAGGACTATCGCGACATCCGCGGCGTGCGCACCGAGTACTCCGCTCGAGACGAAGCGCGCGAGGCACTGCGCGAGGCGGGATGGTCATGATTTCGCTCACGGTGGCCGAGATCGCGGAGGCGGTCGGGGCCCGGATTCCGGATGGCGCCGCCGAGACGGCGGTCGGAGGTTCGGTCGAGACCGATTCGCGGCTGGTGACGCCCGGCTCGATCTTCTTCGCTCTCCCCGGTGAGGTGACCGACGGGCATCTCTTCGCCGAGGCGGCCGTCGAGAACGGCGCCGCCCTGGTGATCGCGGAACGGCCGCTCGAGTTGAGCGTGCCGGTGCTCGTCGTCGCCGACGGTGTCGTCGCCCTTGCGGCGCTTGCGCGCGACGTCGTCGCGCGCGTGCGCTCGCTCGGCCGGCTCCGGGTCGCGGCCGTCACCGGATCCAACGGCAAGACGACCACCAAGAACCTGCTGCGCGCCATCCTGGGGGTCGAGGGGCCGACCGTCGCGCCGGAGGGATCGTTCAATAACCACGTGGGCGCGCCGATCTCGATGTTGCGCGTCGACGAGAGCACCGAGTACCTCGTGGTCGAGATGGGGGCGAGCGGTGTCGGTGAGATCGCGCGCCTGATCTCGATCGTGACGCCCGACGTCGGCATCGTGCTCAAGGTGGGATTGGCGCACGCCGGCGAGTTCGGTGGCATCGAGCAGACCGAGAAGGCCAAGTCCGAGATGGTGCGCGACCTCCCGTCGAGCGCGGTTGCGGTGCTGAACGCTGACGACTCGCGGGTCGACAAGATGGCCGAGCTCACGCGGGCGCGCATCGTGCGCTTCGGGCATGGCGCCGAGGCCGACCTGCGCGCGCTCGACGTCGAGACCAGCATCACGGGAACCCGCTTCACTGTGGAGGTCGACGGGGCGCGCCACGCGGTTCAGCTCCGCATCCTCGGCGAGCACCACGTCTCGAACGCGCTGGCCGCGCTGTGCGTGGCGCGCGAGTTCGGCATCCCGATCGAACGCGCGATCGCCGCGCTCGGCTCCGTGCCGCGTGCCGAACGGTGGCGCATGGAACTGCTGGATCCCGGAACCGGCATCACCGTGATCAATGATGCGTACAACGCGAGCCCCGATTCGATGGCCGCGGCGCTTCGCACCCTTGCGCAGATCGTCACCCCCGAGCAGCGCTCGGTCGCTGTGCTCGGCGAGATGGCGGAGCTCGGGGAATTCGCCCTCGAAGAGCACGATCGGATCGGGCGTCTGATCGTCCGGCTGAACATCCACAAGCTCGTCGTGGTCGGCCAGGCCGCCCGACACATCCACCTCGCGGCGGGCCTCGAAGGTTCGTGGGACGGGGAGTCGGTCCTCGTCGACGACATCGACGCGGCATACGATCTGTTGCGTGAAGAACTTCGAGACGGCGACGTCGTGCTGGTGAAGTCATCCAAGTCCGCGGGTCTCCGCGTCCTCGGCGACCGCCTGGGCGGGGTGACCGCCTCGTGATCGCGCTGCTCATTGCGGGGGGATTCTCGCTCGTCTTCACGCTGCTGCTGACCCCGCTCTTCGGACGGCTGTTCAAAAAGCTCAGCTGGGGTCAGTTCATTCGTGACGACGGGCCGGAGTCGCATCACGCCAAGCGCGGGACTCCGACGATGGGCGGAATCGTCTTCATCGTCGGCAGCATCCTCGGGTACCTCGTCGGGCACGGGGTCTCCGGCGTTCCGTGGACGATGGTCGGCGTGCTCGTGCTCGGCATGATGGTCGGCGTCGGCTTCATCGGCTTCATCGACGACTTCTTGAAGACCCGCAAGCAGCAGAGTCTTGGACTCGGCGGCTGGTCGAAGATCATCGGCATCGTCGCCGTCACGACGATCTTCGCGTTCCTGGCGATTCACCCCGAGTTCCTGGACGAGAACGGGCTCACCCCGGCCTCGACCTACATCTCGGGTTGGCGCGACATCGAGTGGCTCAACCTCTTCACGTTCGGTCCGGTCATCGGCATGGGGCTCTTCATCCTCTGGGTGAACCTCATCACCGTGAGCGCCTCGAACGGCGTCAACATCGCGGACGGCCTCGACGGTCTCGCGAGCGGGGCCTCGATCTTCGCGTTCTCGGCCTACATCTTCATCGGCTTCTGGCAGGCCAACCAGTCCTGCTTCAACGACCAGATCGACCCCGTGGTGTTTTACAAGTGCTACGAGGTGCGCGATCCGCTCGACCTCGCCGTGGTCGCGGCGGCGATCGCGGGCAGCCTCGTGGGCTTCTTGTGGTGGAACACCTCACCGGCCCAGATTTTCATGGGCGACACGGGATCGCTCGGCCTCGGCGGCGCGCTCGCGGCGCTCGCAATCCTGACCCGCACCGAACTGCTCCTCATCCTGATCGGCGGTCTCTTCTTCGTCGTGACGGGAAGCGTCGTCGTGCAGCGCGTCTACTTCAAGATCACGAAGTGGACGCTCGGCCAGGGCAGACGCGTGTTCTTGATGAGTCCCCTGCATCATCACTTCGAGCTCAAAGGCTGGGCGGAGATCACCGTCGTCGTGCGGTTCTGGATCATCGCCGCGCTGTTCGTCGCGGCGGGAGTCGGCGCCTTCTACCTCGAATGGGTCAGCCGCTGAGCCCGGCAGCTCCCTCGCACCGGCTCGCGACCCTCGCCAGCTGGAATGCCGACTGGTCGGGGTTGCGGGTGGCGGTCGTCGGTCTCGACGAGGTCGGCTTCTCGGTCGTCGACACGCTCGTCGAACTCGGCGCCGACGTCGACGTGATCCCCGTCGCGTCGACGCCGAATCTGCTCGAACTCGCGACTGTCATCGGTGCCCGCATCCAGCTCGGGGTCCCCGAGGAGACCGGACTCGAGAGCGTGCACGACCCCGAGCTGCTCATCGCCAGCCCGCGCGTGCCGCGGAGCCATCCTGCGCTGCAGGGGGCCGTCGATCGCGGCCTCCCGATCTGGAGCGACGTCGACCTGGCCTGGCGGGTGCGTGACAAGTCCGGGGATCCCGCGCGCTGGCTCACGATGACCGGCGGCTCGTCGACCTCGCAGGTCGCCTATCTCACGGCGTCGATGTTGCGCGAAGCGGGGCTGCGCGCCGCGCCGGCCGGCGGAGCGGGCGTCCCGGTCCTCGACGCGATCCGCGATCCCGCGGGATTCGATGTGCTCGCGGTGGAGCTGTCGAGCCGACAGCTGCACTGGGTGGATGTTCGCGCCGCCGAGTCGATCGCGCCCGAGGCGAGCCTGGCGCTCGACGTCGCCGCCGATCCGAGCGACTGGCACGAAGGCGCCGAGGCCCACCGAGCGGCGCTCGCCAAGATCTACGAGAACACCCGGCTCGCGTGTGTGTACAACCTGGGCGAGCCGGCGACCCGCGACGCGGTCGAAGAGGCTGAGGTGCAGGAGGGCGCGCGCGCGATCGGATTCGGCCTCGGGATCCCGGGGCCGAGCGACGTCGGGGTCGTCGAGGGGATCCTCGTCGATCGGGCTTTTCTCGAGGAACGCCGCTCCCACGCGCTCGAACTGGCCACCACGGCAGATCTCGCGGCGGCCGGACTGTCGACCCGCGAGGACTTCCGTGACGTGCTCGCCGCCGCCGCCCTCGCCCGTGCTGCCGGGGTCGAGCCGCGCGCGATCCGCGAGGGAATCCTCAACCGCGTGCACTGAGCGCCGAACTCGGTTCCGACGACACGCGCGCCCGCCGCGAAGCCGGGGAGCGACGCGGCCGCAGACTGAGAGCGCGCGGTCCCGACGCGCGTTCGAGAGGAGTGGCGGTGACTTCCACCCGACCGGGTCGTTCCCAGGGCCCCGGTACCCCGCCCGAGAGACCAGTGCGGAAGGCCGTCGTCGCCGTCCGGCTGCTGTTCGCCGCGGAGACGCGCGAGTACTTCGTGCTTCTGGGCACGACCATCTTCCTCGTGGTGTTCGGCCTCGTGATGGTGCTGTCGTCGTCCTCGATTCAGTCGCTCGTGGACGACGGAGACGTGTTCTCCCGCGCCGCGCGCCAGGCGCTGTTCGCGGCCGTCGGCATCCCGCTGATGCTGCTCGCGGCCCGCGCCCCGATCTCGTTCTGGAAGAAGTGGGCCTGGCACGCACTCGGCCTCGGCATCCTGCTTCAGCTCTTGGTGTTCACCGGCCTCGGCACGGGCTACGGCGGCAACCGGAACTGGCTCGACATCGGCGGCTTCTCGCTGCAGCCTTCGGAGCTGGTCAAGCTCGCGCTCGTGGTCTGGTTGGCGTTCATCCTGACCAAGAAGAGCGCGCTGCTGAACGAGTGGAAGCACGTCGCGCTGCCCATCCTCCCGGTGGCATTCGGCGCGATCTTCTTCGTGCTGCTCGGCAATGACCTGGGGACGGCGGTGATTCTGCTCGCCCTCACGCTCGGCGCGCTGTTTTACGCCGGCGTGCGGCTTCGCATCGTGGGCGCCCTGGTGGCCGGGTCCGCCCTCATCGGCATCCTGGTCGCGCAGGGGAGCGCCTCGCGTCAGCAGCGTATCGAAGCATGGCTCACCGGGTGCACGCGCCCCGAGGACTACGAGCTGCACTGCTGGCAGACCATCCACGGCTGGGAGGCGCTCGCCAATGGCGGCATCTTCGGTCGCGGTCTCGGCAACTCGCAATACAAGTGGTTGTGGATCCCGCACGCCGAGAGCGACTTCATCTTCGCGATCGTGGGGGAGGAGCTGGGCCTGGTCGGAGCGCTGTTGGTGCTGGTGCTCTTCGCGGTGCTCGCGGTCACCTTCGTCCGCATCGTGCGCATGAACCGCGACCCCTTCGCCAAGATCGCCACGAGCGCCGTGATGGTGTGGATCGTCACCCAGGCCTTCGTGAACGTCGCCGTCGTGCTCGGCCTCCTGCCCGTGCTCGGGGTGCCCCTGCCCTTCATGTCGGCGGGCGGCTCCGCGCTCATCTCCTCGTTGCTTGCCGTCGGCGTCGTGCTCTCGTTCGCGAGGCACCGGCCGGATGCCCCAGAATCGAGTCGCGCCCCTCAACGCTCGAACCCGGGAGTCCCACGCTCGTGACCACGTATCTCTTCGCGGGCGGCGGCACCGCCGGCCACGTCAACCCGCTGCTGGCGACCGCCGACCGGCTACGCGACCTCGAACCGGAGGCGCGCATCCTGGTGCTCGGCACGGCGGAGGGTCTGGAGGCGCGTCTCGTGCCCGAGCGCGGGTACGAACTGCTCACGATTCCCCGGGTTCCTTTTCCGCGTCGGCTGAACCGCGCGGTCCTCAGCTTTCCCGGAGCGTTGCGCGCCACGATCACGGGCACCGAGAAGTACCTCCGCGAACATGACGTCGAGGTGGTCGTGGGCTTCGGCGGATACGCAGCGGCTCCGGCCTATCTCGCGGCGCGCCGCGTCGGCATCCCGATTGTCGTGCACGAAGCCAATGCGCGGCCGGGGATGGCGAACCGGCTCGGTGCGGCGCTCACCCGTTTCGTGGGGGTGACCTTCGCCGGAACACGGCTGCGCCACGGTCGCGTCGTCGGTCTTCCGCTGCGGCGCGAAGTCGAGTCGCTCGACCGCGCGGCCGCGCGGCGCGAGGCCCTCGAGATGTGGGGCCTCGACCCCGCTCGCCCGGTGCTGCTCGTGACGGGCGGATCGACCGGTGCCCGCCGCCTCAACGAGACGGTGTCGGTCAGCGCGTCCGAGATCCTCGGCTGCGGCTGGCAGATCCTGCACATCACGGGCTCGCGCAGCCCCGTCGCCGATCCGCACCTCGACGGCTATCACCTGCTCGAGTACTGCGACCGGATGGAGCTCGCCCTCGCCGTCGCGGAACTCGCGGTCTCCCGCTCGGGCGCGGCGACCGTGAGCGAGTTGGCGGTCGTCGGTGTGCCCGCCGTGTTCATCCCGTATCCGGTGGGCAACGGCGAGCAGGCCTGGAACGCGCGCGATGCGGTGGTGGCCTCGGGCGCCCTCGTCATCGCCGATGCGAACTTCACCCCGGCGTGGATTCGCCGCGAATTGGTTCCGCTGCTGCTTGATCGCGCGCGGGTCGCCCGGCTGGCGGCGGGAATGGCATCCACCGGGGTGCGCGACGGTGCCGACCGGATGGTCGCGCTCGTGCGCGAGGCGCTCTCGGCGACGTCGACTAACGTGTCATCGTGATCAAGCCCGACCTGTCTCTGGAGTTGCCCGCGACACTCGGGAGGCTGCACTTCGTGGGGATCGGCGGCTCGGGGATGAGCGGCATCGCGCGGGTCTTCCTCGAGTCCGGCTATGAGGTCTCCGGGTCCGACCGCAGCGACTCCGCGACTCTCGACGGCCTGCGCCACCTCGGGGCGACGATCTTCGTCGGCCACGCCGCGGACCACCTCGGCTCGGCGGACACGGTGGTGGTCACCGGTGCGCTCTGGGAAGACAACCCCGAGTACCAGGAGGCGCTGCGACGCGGCCTGCCCGTGCTGCACCGCGCGAACGCGCTCGACTGGCTCATCCGTCACCATGGCGATGCCGCGCGTCGGCGTCTGATCTCGGTGGCGGGCGCGCACGGAAAGACCACCTCGACGGGGATGGTCGTGACGGCGCTGGCGGCCCTCGATGCGGACCCGAGCTTCGTCAATGGCGGCGTGATCGCCGGGCTCGGGCGCAGCTCGCGTGCGGGCTCGGGGGAGTTCTTCGTGGTCGAAGCTGACGAGTCCGACGGGTCCTTCGAGCTGTACGACACCGCGGTGGCCCTCATCACGAATGTCGACGACGACCACCTGGACCATTACGGCACCGCGGCTGCCTTCGAGGATGCGTTCGTGCGCTTCGCCGACGCCGCGAGCGAACTGGTCGTGATCTCGAGCGACGATGCCGGAGCCGCGGCGGTGCGGGCTCGCCTCGCGCATCCGCGTGTCGTGACCTTCGGTGTGGCGGAGTCCGCCGATGTTCGCGTTCTCGACCTCGTTGCCGAGGGGCCGGTCAGCTTCACGGTGCGGTATCTCGGTGTCGATCACCGTGTCGCGCTTCGTGTCCCCGGCGCGCACAACGCGCTGAATGCCGCGGGCGCGTTCGCGGTGCTGGTCGGTCTCGGGTTCGAGCCCGCGGCCACCGCGCGCGCTCTCGAGGAGTTCGATGGCACGGGGCGGCGGTTCGAGTGGCACGCGACCGTGCGCGGTGTCCGAGTCTTCGACGACTATGCGCATCACCCCACCGAGGTCGGGGCGGCGCTCGCCACCGCACGATCGGTCGTCGGGACGGGACGAGTGATCGCGGTCCACCAGCCGCACCTGTTCAGCCGCACGCAGGCGATGGCGGGCGAGTTCGCCGAAGCCTACGAACAATTGGCTGACCACACGATCGTGCTCGACGTCTACGGTGCGCGCGAGGATCCGATCGAGGGCGTGACCGGTGCGCTGGTCGCCGATCGGTTCCGCGATGCCTCCCGCGTGGATTTCGTTCCGGATTGGCAGGCGGCCGCGGATCGCGTCGCCGAGATCGCCCGCGAGGGAGATCTGGTCATGACGCTCAGCTGCGGCGACGTCTACCGGATCATTCCGCAGGTGCTGGAATCCCTCGAGGCCACGGCTCCCGCCCCGGCGGGGCGGAGCACGTCGGCGTGAAACGGCCCGAGGGCTTCGATCGCGCGCCGGAGCCGCCGGCACGACGCGGCGGCGCCTCGTCCGGTGACCGCGCGCGACGCACCCCGCCGGCGAAGCCGGCTGCGGCGCCGC
>NZ_CAJQNT010000041.1 GCF_905479755.1 uncultured Schumannella sp.
CGGCAGGTGTTCTCCTCGAACCTTGAGCGTCAGCAAGCACTTGCGCCATGGCTGAACTACTACAACACTCAACGACGCCACTCAGCCCTCGATGGGCTCCCGCCGATCAGCCGAGTGTCACCAACGTCCTAGCCGGATACAACTAGATCGCGGGACGACCGCCGACGACCATGATGGCGCGCGCGGCGGCCTGCGCTCCGGACTGCCCCGCCAACTCGAGCGATCCGGTGGCGATCCAGGTCTCCAAAAAGCCCGCGGCGAAGGCATCGCCGGCCCCCGTGGGGTCGACGAGCCGCACGTTCGGCGCCGGCACCAGGATCGGCTTCTCGCCGCGCGCCGCCACGAGCGCCCCCTCCGAGCCCAAGGTGACGACCACGACCGGGATGCGCGTCACCAGCTGCTTCGCAATGCCCTCGGGGTCATCGCGCCCCGTAAGCAGCTTGCCCTCGGCAAGGTTCGGGAAGAACACGGTGGCGCCCGCGATCGCGGTGAGGAACCGCTCGACACCGAACTCGACGATGTAGCCGGCCGCGCCCGGGTTCACCGAGACGGGCACCCCGTGCGCGGTTGCACGGTCGATCAGATCGCGCGCCCCCGCCTCGCCGTAGCCGTCGACGATGCTGTAGCCGCTCAGGTGCAGCAGCGCGGCGCGCTCGAGCAGTTCTTCCGTCACCAGGTCGGGACTGATCACCGAATTGGCGCCGCGCTCGGTCAGCATGGTGCGATGTTCGCCCTCGACGACGATCACGATCGTCCCGGTGGCGAACCCAGGTTCGACCTTCAGATGCGGGGTCACACCGTGGTCGCGGAGCGCGCTCGAGTGCCACTCGAGCGAGTCGCCTCCGACGCAACCGACGAAGTCGACGTCGACGCCGAGCGTGCCGAGCCAGGCCGCCGTGTTCGCGGCCGAGCCGCCCGGCCGCGGACGCACCGAGGCGGTCGTGTCGGCGTCGACCAGGATCTCCCCGCGCGGCACCACGACGATGTCGTTGATGACGTCGCCGATCACGACGAATCGCGAGCCGCTCACGAGGTGCCGCCGAGCGCGCTCCAGGCGCGCGCGATGTCCGCGGCGACACGGACGTTGCTCCGCGCCAGGTCGAGATTGACCTCGAGACTGCGGCCCTCGGAGGCATCGACGATGAAGCCCAGCAGGAACGGTGTGACGGCCTTGCCGCGCACGCCAGCCAGGTCGGCCGCGGCGAAGGCCTCGGCGAGCACACGATCGTGTTCGGCCGGATCCCACTGCTGGTCGGCCGGAATCGGGTTCGCCACCACGATGCCCTGGCGCTGCCCGAGCTCGTCGCGCGCTCGCATCACGCGGGCGACATCCTCGGCGGTCTCGACGCTCCAGTCGAGCTCGAGACCGGATTCGCGCAGCCAGAACGCCGGAAAGGCGCGCGTGCCGTAACCGATCACCGGCACGCTGAGGGTCTCCAGCCGCTCGAGCGTCGCGGCGATGTCGAGCACGCTCTTCACCCCCGCGCTGACGACCGAGATCGGGACCTCGGCGAGCGTCGAGAGGTCGGCCGACTCGTCGAAGGTCTCGTTCGCGCCGCGGTGGACACCGCCGAGCCCGCCGGTGGCGAACACCCGGATTCCCGCCTGCGCCGCGAGCCACGCCGTCGCCGCGACGGTGGTCGCCCCGGAGGCGTCGCGCGCCGCCAGGATCGGCAGGTCGCGCACGCTCGCCTTGGCGAGGTCGTCTTCGGCGATGCGGCGCACGCCCTCGGCGTCCAGGCCGATGCGCGGCACGCCGTCGATGACCGCGATCGTCGCGGGAGTCACCCCACGGTCGCGCAGCATCTCCTCAAATTCGACCGCCGCCGCGTGATTTCGGGGTCGCGGAAGGCCGTGGGAGATGATCGTCGACTCGAGCGCCACGACGGGGCGACCGTCGGCGAGCGCCGAGGTCACCTCGGCCGAAAGCAGAAAGGAAGACATTCCTTCTACCGTAACCCGAGCGTTCGCGGCACCTGGCGAGCAATCGTCAACTCGCCGTGACCACCTTGCGCGGGTTGAAGTTCGAGCCCGGGTCGCTCGCCGAGAACAGGCCGCTCATCACCTTGACCCCCTCGACCGAGATGTCCTGCTCCAGCCACGGTGCGTGCTCGACCCCGACACCGTGGTGGTGCGAAATCGTGGCCCCGTGGTCGACGAAGGACTGCTGAATGGCGTTCTTGACGACGTTGTACTCGGCGATCGGGTCATCCTGGAACACGAACGCGAACGTGAAGTAGAGGCACGCGCCCGAGTGATACGAGTGCGACAGGTGCGACATGATCCAGCCCTTGACGCCGATCTCGGCGTAGGCCGCGTTCGCCGCGGCGTACGCGGCAGCGTGCACCTCGTGGAGGCGCGACCAGGGCGCCGCCGTCTCGGAGACGTCGCCCGCGGCCCCGTGGTCGAGCAGGAAGTCGCGCAGGTACGGGGTGTCGAACTTCTTCTGGTCGTAGAGCACGCCCGGCCCCGAGCCGACGCCCATCCCGCCGTGCTTCTTGACGATCGCGTCGACGAGCTTCTTCTGACGCTTGGCGTGCGCCGTGCCGCCCTCGTAGCCGATGAAGCTGAGGCAGATGTCGTCGAGGTTCCAGCCTTTGCTCTTCATGAGCGTCGGCAGCACCGTGCCGGAGAGGAACTTGCTCACCCCCGTGCTCGCCTTGCTCGTCGCGAGCGAAAAGCCGGTCTCGTTGGAGTCGGAGACGCGGGTGATCGACGGCGTCGCATCCGACTCGCTGATCTCCTGCATCGCCGCGATGCCCGCCTCCCAGGTGGGGAAGAAGTAGGCGAACACGTCGCGCTTCTCGGGGATGCGGTGCACCTGCACCGTGACCTCCGTGATGACGCCGAGGCGGCCCTCAGAGCCG
>NZ_CAJQNT010000042.1 GCF_905479755.1 uncultured Schumannella sp.
AGACTGGTCTAGAGCCATCGTGCGTTGTGTCCTTCTGTGAGTAGCTTTGATCGGTTCTCACTGACCATCGCACGATGGCTCACCAACGTCTACGACGCCGACGCCCCTGCCGGAAAGTCCACCACCTGGCGGGACGTCACCGACAAGTTCGACTCCGAGCGAGTCGCCCGCGAGTATGCGGAGTGCGTCGGTGTGGGGGAACTGACGACCAACGCGCACCTAACGGTCTTTGGGACCGCGGTACGGCTGACATTGGCGGGTGCGCTGCTACTGGGCGCCGCGTGGGTGATGGGGCAGTTCCCCGCAGCTCCATAGGGATCTTCCCTCTCGCATTGGCTGAATGAGGCGGTACGGGAGCTCGTCGCGACCCGCAAGGTGGCCCGCTTCTCAGGCTGGGATGTCGGTTGTGCTTGCAAAACTGGGCGGACAGGCGCATAACTAGGGATACAGATGAACGCAGTCCAACCAAGAGCGGGAGTTCCGCGGCGGATTCTCGCGATCGACGGAGGAGGGATCAAGGGCGTCTTCCCTGCAGCCTTTCTTGCTGACCTCGAAAGCGAACTCGACGAGCCTCTCGCTTCCCACTTCGACCTCATCGTAGGAACCTCGACCGGCGGCATCATCGCCCTCGCACTTGGATTAGGGATACCAGCGGTGGACATCCTTAAGTTCTACGAGGAGAAAGGCCCGACGATTTTTCGGGGCAGTCGTCGTCTCGGCCTTCTTCGCCAGGCCGTGAGCGCGAAGTACGATCCCGCACCGTTGCGAACGGCGCTTGAGGAGGTCTTTGGCAAGCGCCGTCTCGGTGAGGCGACCACTCGGCTGGTGATCCCATCGTTGAATCTCTCGACAGGCACGGTGAACGTTTTCAAGACGGCGCATCATGAGCGGTTTGAACGGGACTACAAGTTGCTTGCCGTTGACGTCGCCATGGCCACTGCGGCGGCACCTACTTATTTTCCGACGCACCGGCTATCCAACGGAGTGCCACTTGTTGACGGCGGTACGTGGGCGAACAATCCGATGGGCACGGCCGCCGTGGAAGCGGTCGGAGTTCTGGAGTGGAGTAAGGGCGACATCGATCTCTTGGGCGTCGGTTGCACTGAACCTGCGACCAATTTCCACGCTCGTCAGGCGAGATTTCTGGGGCTCTTCAACTACTGGGCGAAGCGAATCGTCAAGGTGTTCATGGCGGGACAATCTTCTGCCTCGGTCGGAAGCGCGATGCTTCTTCTTGGGCACGAGCACGTGGTACGTGTGTCGCCGACCGTCGATGAGCGCCAGTACCAATTAGATGGAGTGGCGGGCATCCCGGAGCTGAGGGCATTGGGCGCCGAGCAGGCTCGGATTCAGTTGCCGCTACTTCGCAAGCGGTTCTTCGCCAAGCCTGCCGATCGGTTCCTGCCAATCCGAACGCTCGACGATCAGGAGACCGCCACATGAAGCTGATCAAGCACTTCGACGCCTTCCTCGCCAACAAGGTCAATCTCAGCGATGGCCGCATCAAACAGCTCGATCGGCGAACGGAGGCGATCGAGAACTTCCTCGCTTCGGGCGATGACGACTTTGCGACGCACTTCATCGATGTGCTGCCACAGGGCAGCTACGCGCACCGCACGATCATCAATCCGGTCCGCGCAAACGACGAGTTTGATGCAGACCTCCTTCTCTACATCGAAGAGATCGACGGATGGGAGGCCGAGGACTACGTCCAAGAGCTCTACACCGTGTTTCGCAGCAGCGCGACTTATCACGACATGGTCAGCCGACACAACAGGTGTGTTCGCATCGATTACGCGAATGAGTTCCACGTTGACGTAGTTCCGTATATGGAGCGTCACGGGCAGCACTACATCACCAATCGCGATGACAATCTTTTCGAGCTAACGAATCCCGAGGGATACAACGCCTGGCTCGACGAGCGAAACCGGCTCGCGAATGGCCGACTCGTCAAGGTCATCCGACTCATCAAGTACCTGCGTGACTTCAAAGACACTTTCGACTGCAAGTCGGTGATTCTCTCGATACTGCTCGGCAACGCCGTCGATGATGCCGCGGCGTGGGGCGATGGCAATCTCTACCCCGACGTCCCGACCGCGCTTCGCAAGATCATCGGAGATCTCGATGACTATCTTCAGGACAACGAGACGATGCCGAGCATCGACGACCCAAGTGAGCCGACTGAGAACTTCAACCATCGCTGGGAGCAACACCTCTACGCAAACTTCCGCAACAAGATGCACCAGTACCGAGGCTGGATCGACGAGGCCTTTCTCGAAGAGGACCCTGAAGAGTCGAAGGTCAAATGGCGCCGTCTGTTCGGTGAGAAGTTCGGCACCTACGACACGTCCGTGAAGAAGGCGCTCGAGGCACACGTCGGCCGCCAAGGCGTTGTCGATACCGAGGAAACTCTCTCTGAACGCTGGGGCATCCAGACCCAGCTAAATCCCGCATACCGCGCCCGAGTGACCGGTCGGCTTGCAAAGCGCAATGGGTTTCGCGAGTACGAACTCCGCAGAAACGGGAACGTCGCTCCGAAGAACCGTACGATCAAGTTTCAGCTGTCTCACAATGTTCCGGGGCCGGTTCAGGTCTATTGGAAGGTCCGGAACACGGGCGAGGAAGCGATAGCCGCCAACACGATTCGGGGACAAGTCGTGCTGGACGCCGGGAGCCTGCGCCGCAGCGAACCAACTTCGTATCGCGGACACCACTACGTCGAGGTGTACGTGGTGAAGAACGGTGTGTGTGTCGCGATGGATCACCACGATGTCATCATCAGGTGATCGAGCGTTCAGGGCGCTTTCGGCGACAGCCCACGGCCGATAACACGCTAGGTTCCCCAAGGAATTCACCTCGCGACGGGGAGGCACCACAGAGCCGCAGTCAGGTTAGCGGTCGGGGACATCGTCAAATCCCTAGGTCGTGGCGGCAACCGCGAGTTACCTAACGACAGTAGCGATCGTCTCGTGCAGCGGTGCTTTGAGGGCCTTCGAACCCGCCGTGCGACGGGCCCACCTGATCGCGGGTCGTTCGATCAAGAACCATGACACAACGGCCGCAGCACTTGTCGCGACGAGAACCAGGCAGATGTTCGGCAACAGCGGAATCGCCGGCGCGATGAGCCATACGACTTGCTGCAACGGGAAACTCCAGAGGTAGATGCCGTACGAAAAGTCACCGTACCGGCCGAGCTTGGAAAGCACCGGCCAACTCCGTTGGCCGACAGCGATTGATGCATAAGGTACCGCGAGCCATGCCGCGTAGACAGTAGCGGCATCCGAGATCGCGCTAACGAGGATCCACATGAGAATGAGCGGGATTACCGGCCAGAGCGGAAGTCGAGCCCCGACAGCGAACCGCGCAATCGATGAGCCGACTACGAAGAACACCATCGCCGGGGCGGAGTCCTGAATCGCCTCGATAGGTACAGTCCAATACGCGACCGCGAGCATGATCCCAAAAGCGGCGAAGACGAGCGTCGCTGATGCCGCTCGCCATTTCTCAGGGAACGCCAATGCGAGAAGGCCGACGACTATCACTAGCAAATACGAGATGAACTCTGGCCCCAGGCTCCAGAGCGAACCGTTCACCGCGCTCGAGGGGTTCGCTTGGAAGACGCCGGGGAGCGTATACCTCGGGGCCAAGAGCATTCCGGCGGCCAGATACTCCCAAGTCTCGGGCGTCGCAAAGTAGCGCCCGATCGGAAGAACTGTGGATATCGGACCAATGACTAGCACCGTGGTCAGAAGCACGGCGAGCAAGGCCGGGAAAATGCGAGCGGCTCGGCGCCGCAAGTAACTCGCGACACGAGGGGACGAATTCCAACTGACAGTGATCAGGTAGCCGCTGATCGAGAAGAAGACGTAAACAGCTAGATGGCTGACAAGGAGGCCTGCGATAGCGGGAGCGTCCGAACGTCCGGTCAGCGGCCACGCGTGACCTACGAGTACCGCGACTGCGGCGATGAGGCGCAGGCCGTCGAAGTTGTTCAGCGGGTGTTGCAGTGACATCGCTTTTTCCTTCACGATTACGTCCAGCTGGCAGCGTAGTCCGACGGACAGCCCGGGCATGGGATATCGCTTGCGCGACATAAAGTCCGAGCCTATGCTCAAATTGGAGTGAATCTCACTCCCGGGGCAACCAACTTCGGCGGGATCAGGAAATGTTGAAAACAGGATCAAAGCTTCGTCAGACGATCGCGGCAGTGGGAGTGTCTGTCGCACTCATCGCCGGTACCGCCGGCCCGGCGGCGGCCGCATCAGTCCACTCGAGCATGGTGGATTTCTGGCCGGGTCATGTCGGCGTATACCGCACGGGCACCAGCAGTTCTCATTCATTCGACTTCCTTGCGACGTGCTATTGGAGCACTGCCGGTTCGCCAACGCCGCTTTACGCCCAGATGCAGCTACAGCGGTCGTCGGGCATCTCGGCTCCGGTCTCGCTCGGTAACAAGAATGTGTATTGCTCCAGTTCGTCGGGTTCTCAGAATTGGGGAACACAGACGGTGGGGCAGCAGTACCGCTATCAGTACAACGGTGCGAAGATTTCGGGCGTGTCTGGCCTTCAATCGGGCCCGTTCAGTAACTCCAACATTCTGATCACTTACTAAACGTCGGATTCAGAGCGTCGGGCCCGGTCCGTGACCGGGCCCGACCAATTCTGACCTACCCATGGTGATGCAATTGAGTAAGTCTTTAGATCGATTTCGCCCGATTGTGCCCGTTCGGAGTTCTCCCGCCTTTTGGGCGGCCCCGCTCGTAACTGCGCTCATCGTGTACTTCTG
Source organism: uncultured Schumannella sp. (assembly GCF_905479755.1). GTDB lineage: Bacteria > Actinomycetota > Actinomycetes > Actinomycetales > Microbacteriaceae > DCRR01. Next base: position 4,787 of record NZ_CAJQNT010000042.1, read on the forward strand.
GTTCCTAGTTCTGAGTCCTGGGCAGTTCGCCCCGTCTTGGACCGGCTATTTGGCAAGGGCTGGCGCTGGTCTGCAGTACGGACTACCGATTCTCGCTGGCGCGGCTGCTTGGGCCTCACGCAGGCGGCTGGCGCTCGCTGATCCGCTCCAGATGCGAATGGCGCGCCGCAACGCCGTCCGAGTCTTGCTCGCGCACCTGTGGCCCCTCCTCGTAGCTGTGCTCATTGGTTTCGTGGCGGTGCTCGCTATTCAGATCGCCACCCATCCTCCTGCTGGTCTCCCGGACTTCGGCCTGGTCGTCAGTGCCGTCGCGATGACAGTCGTCGCGGCTTGCTGCGGATGGATCGTTGGGTCGCTCGCGCCTATTCCGGTTGCGGTTCCTGTTTCGATCTTGGCTGTTGCCCAGTGGTCCCAGTACCCGCTCACGGATGGCGCCAACGTGTCATGGCGACACATGACTGGCTATGCAATGTATTTGTGTTGCGACGCGATTGAGCAAGCCCCTGACTGGCGAGCCATTCTGGCCTCAGTTCCGCTTGCGGCAGTCCTATTTCTGCTCGCCGCACTCACAATCCGGATGCAGTGGCGGCACCTGGCCCTGCCAGCAGCTGCAGCCGTCACGATTGCGCTCCTATCCGCCAACGTGCTTACGACAGGAACGAATGCGACCGCCAGCGTTCTCCGAGACCTGGGCTCCCAGGTGTGCGAGGGTGACAATCCCGCCGTGTGCACCTATCCCGAAACGCCCGCGACTACCCGCGCCTTCGTTGCCGCTGTCCTGAGCTCTGGCTACGACATAGCCGACGAGGTCGGCATTGATCTCCCCTCGTCCGTGTCGGCTCCCGCGCAGCAGGAGGCCGGGAGTTCGTTCGCGCGACTAGCGGTCCACTTTCCGGTTGAACCCACCTACCGGCAGATCCTCACGACGTTCACGAGCGAACTGTACGCGCAGACGACGTGCAACCCGATTGTGCTCGACTCGAGCATTCAGTTGCCGGACTATGTAGTGATTCCCTACGCGCTCGCCACGACGATGGGGGCAGATCCGAGTGAGGTGCTTCCGAACGTCGCGTTTGGCAGCGAGACGAGCGTTGAGATGGCTCCTGTTTCTCCCGCTGAAGTCGAGGCGGCGCTCGGGCTTCCAACTCAAGAAGACCGCCTGAAGTTAGTGCTCGACTGGCAGCTAGCTCAATCCGACTGTGAGGGATAGATTCGCGTGCAGATAACTCTGGATGACTTGTCGTTTGGGTACTCAAGGCGGAGCCTAGTGTTCGATGGCGTCAGTGTTGATCTAAAGCATTTTCCGCTCGCCGTGCTTGGCCCGAATGGAGCGGGAAAGTCCACGTTGCTTGCCTTGCTTGCGGGCTGGCTGCTGCCGACGGGCGGGGCCATCTCTGTTCATCCGACTTCCGGCGTGAGCGCCTCTAGGTCACGCGACCTACGACGTGTCACGAGCCTTATGCCTCAAGATATTCGACCAATTTTCGGTCTCACCGCGCGAGACCAGGTTGCGTACAGTGGATGGTTAAAGGGCATGCCCACCAGACGTTCATACGATGCCGCTCAACACGCGCTAGGTATGGTAGGGCTGGGTAGCCGGGCTAAGTTCGGCGTTTCAAGGCTCTCTGGGGGTCAGCGTCGACGGGTCGGGATTGCGAGCGCTGCGATTAGTTCGCCAGCTGTGCTCTTGCTCGACGAGCCACAAGCGGGCTTGGATCCAGAGCAACGTGGGTCTGTCCGTTCCGCGCTGCGATCGTTGGACGGCGTAGCGCTGGTCATTTCCACCCACCAGACTGACGACCTCGATGATTTCTATGAAGGTGTGCTAGTCATAGACGAAGGCAGGGTCGTCTTCTCGGGTACAAGCAAGGATTTTTTGAGAGAGGTGCCGCCCGGGACGCCAGAGACTGACCGCGCGGAGTACGCATATCGTGCGGTTGTCAAGCGGCACGAGCGATAAGCGGTCGGCATGGCTGGCTGGTGGGTCTCGAGGTGGGGATGGGCGACCGCTGTCGTTGCTGCTGTAACAGTGATCGTGATCGTTACGACATCGCGTGTCGAGTTGCTACTCCCGAACTTGGTCGCCGGACACACGAACGCGTTCTCGCTCGCATACGTAGTGGCGTTCGTCCCGGGTTTGTGGTGGATAGTCGTGTGTGGGAACCGGCCCATCGCCGCGGAAGCAACAAGTACTCGCCGATCCCATATCGCGGGACTCGACCTGCTGCTTGCTTTCGCTCCGGTGGCCGTGGCTTCTGGCATCTTGATCCTGTTCGGGGACGCCCTGTTCGAAGGTGCTGCTCGGAATCTCGTGCTGGTTGTCGCGATTTCACTGGTGGCGGCGGAGACGTTGCCGCGTCAGTTTGCCCTTCTTGCTCCAGTCGGATACCTGCTCGCCGCGGGTACCTCCGGTTTCGAGTATCGAGCGCCAAGGCCGAACGGCTGGGCTCTGGTCCTGGACCAGTGGTTGCCTGAGCGAGACCTCCCTATCGTCGTAGTCAGCGCTGCGGTTGCTGGTAGCGTCCTGTTCGCGGCTCGACTCAGGGGACAAGGGAAGAGTCAAAGCGGTCACTGACGATCAAGGACTGGGCGCGTGCCTGGTCATAATCAGTGTCAAGCAGCCGTCACTGCCACACGTCGTCGGCCGTTCGTATCGGCGAGCACTGCCGCACCTGGATGCGCCGTGGCCTTCTGTTGCCCCGCCACCCATAGCTCGCCGTTCGCGGCGTGCCCGGCAGCTGGACATCACAGTCACGGCCGTGCAGCGACCCGAGCCCGACGTCCAGAAGCTGATTCGGGCGCTGATTCGCATGGCCGACGAGGAACTCGGCATTGAGCCGTCCGAGAAGCCGTAGGGATTCTCAAGAATTGCTCAGTCTGTCATACTGCGTGCAGCTAAGCAGGAGATGCGCGTATGAAGTTGGCACGAGTAAAAATCCGGAACTTTCGTTGTTACACCGACGAGGTCTCCTTTGAGTTGGGCGACCTGACTTCGCTGATTGGGAAGAACGATGCTGGCAAGTCCAGCATCCTGGAAGCTCTGAGCATTTTCTTCGAAGAACAGAAGCCCGACTCAGACGACGCCGCAAAACACGGCGACCGCGCCGACATGACAATTACGTGCGAGTTCGCCGATCTACCTTCATCTCTGATTCTTGATGCAACAAGTCGCACGACCTTGGCGCGAGAGCAGCTCCTGAACTCCGACTGCCGACTAGAGATCGTCCGTGTCTTCAACGGCAGCCTCAAGACGCCAACGGCGAAGACGTTCATTCGGGCGATGCACCCGAGTGCCGAGGGCGTCAACGACCTTCTAAAGCTGAAGATCACCGAACTGCGGACGCGGTTGACCACCCTCGGGGTGCCAACACAAGGAGTGAATCAAAGCGTTAGCGCGGAAATCCGAGAAGCGATCAGGGCGCACGTAGAAGACCTGGAACTCACCGAACAACTTATTGAAGTCGAGCAGGTCGGCGCGAAGGAAATCTACACACGAATCAAGGAAGCGCTACCGGCGTTCTTCTTGTTCAAGTCGGACCGCTCGAGCACGGATCAGGACGGCGAGGCGCAGGATCCAATGAAAGCGGCTGTCAAGATCGCACTCGAACAGGAGCGCGAAACTCTGGACAAGATTGCTCTCTCGGTCACGGCGGAAGTACGCGAGCTCATCAAGCAGACGGTCGCGCGGGTGGCGGACATGGCCCCAGAGGTTGCACGGGAGTTGCTACCCACCATCTCAGAACCGAAGTGGGACTCGGTGTTCAAGATTGCACTCACCGGCGACACCGAGATCCCTCTCAATAAGCGCGGGAGTGGTGTGCGCCGCCTTGTCCTTCTTGGCTTCCTCCAGGCTCAGGCCGAGTCTCGACGGCTACAAACGCCAGACCGCGGAATTATCTACGCGATCGAAGAGCCAGAAACAAGTCAGCACCCCGACATGCAACGCGCCCTGCTCGATGCCATGAGGGAGATCGCTGAGCAGGACGGGTATCAAGTACTGGTGACGACGCACACGCCGATGCTTGGGCGCCTCCTGCCGGCATCTAGCCTGCACTACATCGAATCTGCGGGCGAAGCTCGCACGATTCACCCTCCTGGCGAGGAGACACTGAAGAAGGTTGCGAAAGCGCTAGGTGTGCTGCCAGACCATGGAGTCAAGGTTTTCGTAGGCGTTGAAGGCAAGCACGATGAAAACTTCCTTCGCGCAATCTCGGCGACGCTATCTGAAACTGAAGCCGACATCCCTAACCTCGCGAAGCTGGAAGACGAGGGCACTGTTGTGTTCATTCCAGTCGGCGGCTCAAGCGCTGGGCTTTGGGTCAGCAAGCTCGAAGGGCTTGGAATTCCTGAGTTCCACCTGTTCGACAGGGACTTCGCGCCACCACAAGCGCCGCATTACGACGCCGTCGCTCAAGCGATCAACTCGCGCTCCGACGCCGAGGCCGTGCACACCGGCAAAGCCGAATTAGAGAACTACCTACATCCAGCCGCAATCCAGCTAGAACGAACTGATGTGCAACTTGGCGCAGTTGGCGACTTCGAAAACATCCCTGCACGCGTGGCGCAGATCATTCACGATGCGACCAGCCCTGAAACGGCATGGATGGATCTCGAGCCAGAGAAGCAGAAGAAGAAGGAGTCCAACACAAAGCACTGGCTGAACAAGGGTGCAGTGGCACACATGACCGCCGACATGCTCAGCGAACGTGATCCTGACGACGATCTCCGTACTTGGCTTAGGCGCATCAACTCGCACGTCACCCGCTAGCGTCCTTGCCTGGGGCGCATCTGCACCCCGTGCTCGAGAAGAGAACGCCGGACAGACTCGGTCGGCATCTGCACCTTTTCCGCTACAGTCGCGAGCGAGTTGCCGGACTCGTAAAGTTGCTGCGCGTGCTCAACTTGATTCGACGTCATCGGCTGACGCCGCAGTGTCACGCCGGCCTCGCGCAGAAGCTTCAGGACGCTGGTCTTGCTGAGGTCGTAGCGCTGCATCAGTTCGATCGTGGTGACGCCTGATTCGTAGGCGGCAACCAACTCGGCGATGAGCTCTCGACCTAGGCGTCGTTTGATGTTGCGAATCACAGTCGGTTGGAGTTCTCCGACAGAAACTTGCTCGCTCCGCGCAAGCTCGAGTAAGTGCTGAAGCTCCTCAAGCGACTTCTCTGGATAGCGCGGATTTGCGTAGCGCCCTACAACCCGTAGCAAGAGCTGCGTCCTCAGATTTGAGGTGTCATTTACGTCGCCAACCAAAAGAAGGCCCGGTCTTTGGACCGGGCCTTCTGCGTTAAGCCGCGTCGAGCGAGGCGAGCAGATGCCGGCGCAGGGCCGCGATTCGCGCCGCGTCGAGCGGGCCGGGCATCCGCAGCAGGTCGGCGAGGCGCTCCGGTGACGTCACGCCGATACCGCCGACGAGGTAGCCGTTCAGCACCTCCCAGTCGGCGCCGATGAAGCACAGGATGCCGCGCACCGGTACCGAGGAATCGGCGAGCACCGCGCCCACCACGCGGGTCTGCCATTGCACGCTCTGCACCAGGTGCTGACGGTCGTCGCGGCCGATGAACAGGCGCGTCGTGGTCGCCTCGCCCGCGCCGGAGGTCTCGATGCGCGGGCGGCCCGAGTAGTTTTTTGCGTCGATCACGTACACGCCGGTCGGTGCGATCGCGAGGTGGTCGAGGTTGCTCGCGCCGCCCGGCACGCGCCGATCGTGCAGCGATCGGACCCCGTGATCGACGAGCTCGGCGAGCACTCGACCCACGATGCTTTCGCCCGCCGCCCCCTTCTCCCAGGCGCGAACCTCGCGCGAGCGGCGACCCGCATCCCGCAGCAGATCCTGGATGCTTTCCGGCGCCGCCTCCGCCGAATGCTCGCGTTCGCGCCGCAACCGGGCGCCCTCGCGGTGGGGGGAGGCGCCGGCGAAACCCCGATCCCAGGTCATGCGCCACACGCTACTCCGGCCCGCCGACGCCGTTGACCCCCGGTTTTCAGGGGCGTACGGTTGCGGGCACCGGACAACCTCACCGTCGTGCGCCGGTGCTCGTGGCTGGCGCTCGCCTGACCGGATGGAGCAGCCCATGCCTGCCGACCCGAACGCGCCCGTGCCCTCCGACCCGCCGATCTATCAGTCGGCGCCCGACCTGCAGGTCTCGATGTCGGACGGGTTCACGCACAGTCCGAAGCATCCGAAAGAGAAGATCTGGGTCTCAGACCAGCTGCAGGCCGATGAAGCCGGCAACGAAGTATTCCGCTGGGCGTACTTCAACCGCTTCGAGGTGGACCTGCTCGAGGTCAGTCACACGGAGTGGCGCGAGACCACGACAACGAACCCGTCCTTTCGGGTCGTGCCGGTCGGCGACGGGATGTGCCAGCAGGAACAGGCGACCGTCGAGGCGGAGTACAGCTACAAGTTCGCGCTGCTCAAGCAGTACTACGAGCAGTGGGTGACCGACACCCTGCTGAAGGACTACTACGACACGCTGCTCAGCCCCGCAGCAGGTGCGGCTGGCGGCGGTCTCGGTGTCGCCGGGCTGTTCGGCGATCTGGCCTACGGCACCGTCACCGCGGGAATCGCGGAAGGGACCGTGGTCACCACCACCGGCACCCTGGGCGGCGCCGGGGCGACGGGCGCGGTGGCGAGCGCCGGTGGACTTGCCGCCGTCGGGGCCGCCTTCGTCGGCGCCTTTCTCGGCACCACGGCGGCGATGAGTCAGATCCTCGAACACACCGATGTGCGCTCGAAGGGCTGGGCGGTGATCGGCAAGTGGAAGTACGACGAGACCCCGACCGGGAAGACGCGCACCACCTGGAAGAAAATCGGTGCGCCCTTCCCGTGCCCGCCGCGGCCCGAAACCGGGGGAGCGGCCGGGGGAGCGGCCGGGGCGGCGGGGGGTGCGGATGCGCGGGGCGCGGATGCGCGGACGACCAAGCTGGGAGGCGGCGGCGCCCACGGCACGGAGGCCGAGCCTGCGCCGCTCTGGAAGCGCTGGTGGTTCCTCATGCTGCTCGCGATCTTCGTCGTGATCCTGATCATCGCGATCGTGCTGTTCCTGCTCCCGCGCTCGGCGGTGACGCCGGGTGCGGCGGTCGATCCGAGTGACGAACCGACGTCGGCGGCATCAGTCGAGGATGCCCGACTCGCGCCGGCCTCGTGCTCCGCCGTCGGCCATACGCCGTACCCGTTCTTCCCCGGGAGCCCGTCGTGGTACCTGCTGTTCCTCGTCGTGGTCGCCGCCGCGAGCGACCTCGACGGCGCGGCCTACGAGGTCGACACTCCGGGGGCCGACGTCAACTCCGTCTCGGGCATCGTCACGCCCGAGGGCGTCATCGCCGCCGCGGTGCCCGTGTCGAGCTATGCCGATTACGCGATCGGGGAGGTCACGCTGCGCGGTGCGGACGGCGCGACCGAGACGATTCCGGCCGACTCCGCGGCGGTGGCGGTCACCGCCGACGAGCGCGCGTTCGCGTGCGAGGGAGACCCCACCGCGGTCGCCACCATGCAGAACGCGTTCGACAGCACCAGCACCGGCGAGCAAGCGGCTCGTGACTTCGTCGACGCGTTTGAAGGCTGGCATGCGGCCGGCGACGTGGATGCGCTGGCGGCGACCCTGCATCCGGCCGTTCTGCACCGCTACGGTGCCCCGCAGTGCGACGCCTACCTTGCCGGAGTGGTCGGGTCGATCTCGGACATCGAGGTTGTCGAGCAGCGGTCCGAGCCGTGGGATTACCCGGTCGATGGCCACACGACCCAGATTCCCAACTCGCAGACGGTGGTCGTGGATGCGACGCTCGGCGGGCAGCGGGAGCGCATCGACCTGCACCTCGCCGACTACGCGGGCACCGTGCGCTGGTTCACCGATTGCGGGGACCCGCAGACCTAGGCTGGGCGCATGGCTTCATCTGAGAGTTCGGCGGGCGCGGGTTCGGGCGCGGGCAGGGGTTCGGGCACAGGTTCGGGCGCGGGCGCGGGCGCGGGCGCTCGTACGGTCGCGGTCGCCGTCGCGCAGTTCGCGCCCGGCGACGACCCCGCCGCGAACCTCGCCGAGATCACCCGCCTCGCCGAGGTCGCCGTCGCGCGCGGCGCGCGCCTCGTCGTATTCCCCGAGTACTCGTCGTACTTCACGGCGGCGATGGGGCCGGGCGTGGTGCCGTTCGCGCAAGAGATCGAGGGCGAGTTCACGAGCGCGCTCGGTGCGGTGGCGAGGCGGTTGGGCATCCATCTGGTGGCCGGCATGATCGAGGCGGTGCCGGGGGATACCGAGCGAGTGCACAACACGCTCGTCGCGGTGGACGCCTCGGGCCAGGTGGTGGCGAGCTACCGCAAGATGCACCTCTACGACGCGTTCGGCCAGAAGGAGAGCGACTGGGTGGTCGCCGGCGCGCTCGAGCAGCGACCGGTGTTCGCCTGGGAGGGCTTCACCGTGGGGCTGCAGACCTGTTACGACGTGCGGTTTCCCGAGGTGACCAGACGACTCGTGGATGCCGGAGCCGACCTGGTGCTGTTGCCCGCCGAGTGGGTGCGCGGTCCGCTGAAGGAACACCACTGGCGCACGCTCGTCACCGCGCGTGCGCTCGAGAACACGATCTTCGTGGCCGCCGCCGACCATGCGCCGCCGGTCGGAGCGGGCAACAGCATGGTGGTCGATCCGATGGGCATCGAACTGGTCACGGTGGGGGAGTCGGTCGACGTCGGCGTGGCGTGGATCTCTCCGGCGCGGGTCGCGGAGGTGCGGCGGGTCAATCCGGCGTTGGCGTTGCGGCGGTTCGGGGTTGGGGCGATCGGGGAGTAGGGCGTGGGGTCGCGGGGTCGGCGCAGTCGTCTCCTCCACAGTCCAACGGCTCGCGACTTCTCCACCAGTATCTGAGCAAACCTAGAATAAACATTCGAATCCTGAGACAATCGACTCATGTCCACTTCGAACGCATCTCTGACATCGCTCGCCGATGTCTCGGTGCCGTTCGCCCCGCCCGCGGTGCTCGGGGTGGCCGACTCGGAGCTGCTCGACCTGCAGCGGGAGCTCGGCGAGATCGCGCGCCGGGTCGAGTCGGCGTCGGCGGTCGTCGCCGCCGAGATCGCGCACCGCTCGCGCCCCGACCTCGGCTACGAGGGCCTGGCGCAGCGTCTGGGCACGCGCACGCCGCAGCAACTCGTCCAGCGGCTGACGGGCGGCACCTCACGCGACGCGGCCACGCTCGTGCGCGTCGGGTCGATGATCCCGGTGACGGATGCGTCGCGAGCTTCCGCTCCCGACGTCGCCACCGAGCTGGGCCGCGCGTCGATCGCCGACGCTGAGCCGTGGCTGCGCGCCGTCGGCTCGGCGGTCGCCGCCGGCCGGCTCTCCGTGGCCGCCGCCGACGCGATTCGCACCGGGCTCGGGGTGCCCGGCGACGCCATCGGCGAGCCGGCGCTCGCGGCCGCGGCCGAACGACTCGTCGCGCAGGCGCCCGGCCTCAGCCTCGAACGTCTTGCGGTTGCCGCGCGCAATGCTCGCGCCGAGCTCGACGCGGCGGCGGATGCCGAACGGGTTGCCGATCGTGAGCGCGCCCTGCGTGAACGCCGCTACCTGCACCTGTTTCGGCAGGCCGACGGCATGACCCGCGTCTCGGGGCTGCTCGACCCCGAGTCGGCCGCCCTCGTCGTCTCCGCCGTCGATGCGGTGACGTCGCCGCGCCGCGGAGGTCCGCGTTTCGTCGACCCCGCGGCGGTCGATGCCGCCGCCGACCTGGTGCGCGACGCCCGCACCACCGAGCAGATCGCGCTTGACGCCCTGGTCGACTTCGTCCGCGTGGGGTCGACCGTGAGCCCCGACGCGGTGCTGGCCGGTCGCGGTGCGTCGGTGCGCGTTCTCGTCACGGCGCACGACCTCGAATCGGGTCGCGGCATCGCTCGCGTCGAAGGGCAGTCGGAGCCGGTCAGCATCTCCACCGCTGAGCGTCACCGTTGCGCAGCGGGCTCGGTGGCGGTCGTCTTCGATTCCGTCGGCCAGCCTCTCAACCTCGGTCGCGAGCGTCGGCTGTTCAGCCGACACCAGCGCCTGGCGATCGCCGCCCGTGACGGCGGGTGCCGCTTCCCGGGTTGCGAGAGACCACCCTCCTGGGCCGAAGCACACCACATCGTTCCCTGGCAGGAGGGCGGGAGAACGGATGCGGCCGACGGTGTCTTGCTCTGCCGGCACCATCATCTGCTCGTGCACGACAACGGGTGGCGGGTGACGCGCACCGGGAGCGACTACTTCATGGTGCCGCCGCGATCGCTTGATCCCGAGCAGCGCCCCATCCCCGCCCCCAGCAAGAGCCCGGTGCTCGAGCGATTGCTTGCCCAGCGCGCGGGGTAGCAGTGTGTGTGGTGAGACGCGGCGCGGTGTTTGAGCGGCGCGGTGGCCGAGTGCTAGGCGCGCAGCGACGCGAGCTGCGCGGCCGCGCGCTCGAGCACATCGTGCCGCTTGCAGAACGCGAAGCGCACCAGTGTGCGGTAGCCGTCTCGGTTCTCCGGGCGGATGAACGCGGTCAACGGAATGGCGACCACGCCCGCGCGTTCGGGCAGCCGACGGCAGAACTCGTCGGCATCGGAGGCACCGAGCGGGGCGGCATCCGCGATGACGAAGTAGCCGCCGCGCGGGCGAGAGACCGTGAACCCCGCGGCGACCAGGCCCGCCGACAGCAGGTCGCATCGGGACGCGAGCGTGGCCGCCGCATCCGCGAAGAAACGGTCCGGCAGGTCCAGCCCGGCCGCGATCGCTGGTTGAAACGGGGCGCCGTTGACATAGGTCAGGAACTGTTTGACCGCCTGGATGGGGCCGAGCAGCGCGGGCGGCGCGATGATCCAGCCGATCTTCCACCCGGTCGTGTTGAAGGTTTTGCCGCCGCTGCCGATGCTGACGGTGCGCTCGCGCGCGCCCGGAAGCGTCGCGATCGGCGTGTGCCGGGCCTCGCCCGCCGGGTCAGCGAAGACGAGGTGCTCGTAGACCTCGTCGCTGAGGATCCAGGCGTCGTGGCGGTGGGCGAGGTCGACGATCAGGTCGAGGGCCTCGCGGTCGAGCACCGCGCCGGTCGGATTGTGGGGCGAGTTGATCAGGATCACGCGGGTGCGGTCGGTGACGGCGGCGCGGAGGGCATCCAGATCGGGCCGGAAGTCGGGGGCGAGCAGCGGCACCGTCACGTGCCGGGCGCCGGCGAGGCCGATCATCGCCGCGTACGAGTCGTAGAACGGCTCAAAGGTGACGACCTCGTCGCCGGTGTCGAGCAACGCGAGCAGGGATGCGGCGATCGCCTCGGTCGCGCCCGCGGTGACGAGCACCTCGCGGTCGGGGTCGAGGCGGATGCCGTAGAACCTCTCCTGGTGCCGGGCGATCGCTTCGCGCAACACCGGCATGCCGAGTGCCGGCGGGTATTGGTTCAGCCCGTCGTCGATCGCGCGCTTGGCGGCGTCGAGCACCTCCCGCGGCCCATCCTCGTCGGGAAAACCCTGGCCGAGGTTGATCGCGCCCGTGCTCGCGGCAAGCGCCGACATCTCCCCGAAGATGGTGGGGCGCAGCGCGCCATCGTTGCCGAGGAGCATCGCCCCGCGCGCCGCTCGTTCCCACGCGCCCGGAACACTCATGGATTCCAACTTACTGCCGCGCTGTGGATGACTCGTCCACGCGCCGAGCGGATGCCTTACCGTCATCCCATGCGGATCGCCTCACCCGGCCCGGCCGCCGCCCTCGGTGCCGCCGTCGCGCTCGCCCTCAGTCTGAGCCTCGCCGCCTGCGCGCCGGACCCCGCGCCGATCACCCTGCCCCCGCAACCCACCAGCACGCCGCTCTTCGCCTCCGACGAGGAGGCGCTCGCCGCGGCGGAGGAGGTGTACTCGTCATATGTCCGTGCATCGAACCTCTTGGCGCAAAGCGGGTGGCTGGACTACTCAGACTTGGCTGAAGTGACAACTCCAGAGCTGATGGCGGAAATCCGTTCCTACAGTGACGGCCAATCGGAGACCGGGTCACGCCAGGTGGGTGATACGCAATCGTTCGTTCACTCGCTCCAATCGTTTCGACAAAACGGCGACACCGCCGTAGTTACCGTCTACGTCTGTATCGACCTTTCTGACGCTCGGTTGATCAGCGCTGAAGGACTGGACATCACCCCCGATGGTCGCGTGGACATGTTGCCTTCTGTGGTCGAGTTGGTGGCGACGGAAGATCAGTCCCTGAGAGTTAACGAGGATGACAAATGGGATGGCCCTCTTTCTTGCTGACCGCCGCGCTATTGGCGAGCGCACCGACAGCGATCGCTGCGGCGGAGCCGGGCGATTGCCCGTTACTTTCGTGTGCTGTGACCGGCGAGCTCACCGACGACTCCGCAGAACTGACGGGCAATGACGGCGCACCCGGGTCGGGCGGCGGTGCGGGCGGCGGCGCGAGCGGCGACGGGCGCGCGGCCGCACCGCTTCCGCAGTGCGAGACCGCGCTCGTCACCTACGCGAACGGCGTTCCGACCTGCACGGCCGAGGTCGAGCGCGACGGATGGGACGTCACCGCACCGGTCACGCTCGTCGACATCGCGAGCTTCCGACCGACGGCGGCCACGCATCACATGCAGCCCGACGGGTGGACGATCGCCGGGCTGCCGACCAACTTCTATGCCAAGACGGGAACGCAGATCGTGCCCGGCACGCTGCTCGGGCAACGCGCCGACGTGCGGTTCACCCCGGTCCAGTACTACTGGGACTACGGCGACGGCAGCACGGCGACACGGTCGACGCGGGGTGACACCTGGGCGGCGCTCGGGGTCGCCGAGTTCGATGCGACCCCCACGAGTCACGTGTACTCAACGGCGGGCCCCTACGTCATCCGCCTGTCGGTCGGGTACAGCGCCGAGTACCGGTACGCCGGGTCGACGTGGGTGCCGATCGCCGGTCAACTCGTGCTTCCCGCGAACGATCTCGCCATCACCGTCGGGGGCGCCAAAACCGTCCTGGTGGCGGAGGACTGCCGGGCGAACCCGTCCGGCCCCGGGTGCTGACCCAACGCGAGCCAGCCCCGCTCCGAATGCTCAAGTAGGCTCCCAGCGCCGGCATACGCGGCACACAGGTTTCGGCGTGAGGCTAGCCACGCTGGAAGGAGCACTCATGACCGATCGCACCCCGACGCCGGGCGACCCGCAGCCCGTCGAGGAGAACGTCCCCGTCTCGACCCCCGCCGCCCCCACCGCGGATGGCGAGAACACCCCCCTCTCGACCCCCGCCACCCCCACCGCGGATGACGAGAACGCCCCCGTCTCGACCCCCGCCACCCCCACCGCGGATGGCGAGAACGCCCCCGTTTCGACCCCCGCCACCCCCACCGCGGATGGCGAGAACGTGCCGCCGCTCGGCGTGCCCGAGGCCCCGCCCGGACCCCCGACGGAACCCCCGACGGCCCCCGAAGCGCCGCCGGCGCCGAACCCCGTCGACGATGCCGCCATCAGCGAGACCGCGCCGCGACGCACCGCGGGTCTTCCCGTCGTCGCCGCACTCGCTGTCGGTGCGCTCATCGGCGGTGCCGCCGGCGCCGGTGTTGCCGCCTGGGCGGTCGGTTCCTCGACCTCCACCACGCAGACGACGCAGTCGGCCCCGACCACGATCACCGTCAACAACCCCGACGACGTGACCGAGGTGACCGCGATCGCCGCCAAGGCCGCCCCCTCGGTCGTCACGATCAGCGCGTCCGGCGGATCGGTCGCCGGCTCCGGCTCGGGCGTCATCCTGACCGACGACGGCTACGTGCTCACCAACAACCACGTCGTCACCCTCGACGGCGCGACCGCGACCGCGACGATCGAGGTCACCACCTCGGACGGCCAGATCTACAGCGCCACGATCGTCGGCAACGACCCGATCACCGACCTCGCCGTCATCAAGCTCGACGACGCCAGCGGGCTCACCGCGATCGACACGGCGAGCTCCTCCGAACTGAACGTCGGCGACCGCACCGTCGTCATCGGCGCCCCGCTTGGACTGTCGAATTCGGTGAGCGACGGCATCGTGAGCGCCCTCAACCGCGGGATCAGCGTCGCGTCGTCCGCCGTTCCCGAGGAGGACTCCAGCGAGGACACCGAGGGGCCGCAGTTCAACTTCGACTTCCCGGGCAGCACGACCACCACCTCGTCGTCGATCTCGATCCCGGTGATCCAGACGGATGCCGCCGTGAACCCCGGCAACTCGGGCGGTGCGCTGCTGAACGACGACGGCGAACTGATCGGCATCATCGTTGCGATCGCCGGAACCGGCAGCTCTTCGAGCGACCAGTCGGGGTCGATCGGCGTCGGCTTCGCGATCCCCTCCGATCTCGCCCTGCGCGTCGCCGACGAGCTGATGACGTCGGGGAGTGCCACGCACGGCCTGCTGGGGGTGACCGTCGGTGACGCGAGCAGCGCCACCGGGTCGACGCTGGGCGCGGTCGTCGGCGAGGTGACCGCCGGATCCGGTGCGGATGCGGCAGGCCTCGAATCGGGTGATGTGATCACCTACTTCAACGACCTGCCGATCACGAGCGCGACCGACATCACGGCCCAGGTCCGCGCGCTCGCCGCCGGCACGTCGACCACGATCAGCGTGGTGCGTGGCGAACAGGTGCTGACCTTCGACGTCACGCTCGGCTCGCTCGAGTAGGGCCAACTCCGCTCGACGAGTGCCTCCGCCCGCGCGCGGAACCCCAGCCCCGGCGGGCCCGACTGATACCATCGGTCGGGCCCGCCGGGCGTCGTGGGTGCGGAGTTCGGGAGCGTGGCAGTGGAGCAGACCAGTGTGTCGGGCGTCTCGTACGTCATGCCGGTTCTCAACGAGGCGGGCTACCTCGAGGCCGCCGTCGCGAGCATCCTCGCGCAGGACTACCCGGGCGAGGTCGAGGTCGTCCTCGCGCTGGGGCCGTCCACCGACGGGACCGACGCGATCGTGGAACGGCTGATCGCCGCCGACGAACGCATCCGCTCGGTCCCGAATCCGGGGATGGACATCCCGATCGGGTTGAATCGCGCGATCGCCGAGAGCCGGTTCCCGATCGTCATCCGGGTGGATGCGCACACCGAGTTGGCCCCCGGGTACACGCGGCGCGGGGTGGAGACGCTGGAGCGCACCGGGGCCGCGAGTCTCGGCGGCGTGATGATTGCGACCGGTCGCCCGGGTTTCCAGGCGGCCGTCGCGCGGGCGTACAACAGCCCGTTCGGGCTGGGCGGCGGCGCGTACCACGGTGATCGCGCCGTGGAAGGCCCCGCCGAGTCGGCGTACATGGGGATCTTCCGCCGCGAACTGTTCGATCAGGTCGGCGGCTTCGACGAGTCACTGCGGCGCGGCGAAGACTGGGAGCTGAACTTCCGGCTACGCCAGGCGGGGCTGCTCGTCTGGCTCGACCCGCAGCTGCGCGTCAGCTATTGGCCGCGGAGCACCTGGATTCGCCTGGTGCGGCAGTTCTACGCGACGGGCGTGTGGCGGGGGGAGCTGGTGCGACGCCTCGGTGGGCGCAACCCGCTGCGGTTCTTCGCACCGCCGGTGCTGCTGGTCGCGCTCGTGCTCACGGTGGTGCTCGCGCCGTTTGCGGCGTTCGGGCTGCTGCCGGTGTGGCTGCTGGCGATCGCGGGGGTCGCGGCTTTGGGCCCGCTCGCCTACCTCGCCCTGCTGGTCGCGGCGGGAATCTCGGACACGGGGTCGCTGGCGGATCGGTTGCGCTTCGTCGCGGTTGTGGCGACGATGCACCTCAGCTGGGGTGCCGGGTTCTTGGTGGGTGTGGTGCGCGGCGCACGGGACGCCGTCGACACCTCCCGCACCGAGTCGTAGTCACTCCGGGCTAGTCGAACCAGCCGGCGTCGATCATGCGCTGGACGACGCGCTCACCGGCTCGCCCGTCCTCGCACGGGGTGAACTTCTCGCGCCACGCGGCGCGGCGCTCGGCGAACTCGACGAGGCCCTCGTGCGCCGTGAGCACCGCCGCGCGCACCTCGGCGGCATCCGAGATGACGAGCCCGGGCGCCTCGGCGACGAAGTCGAAGTAGAACCCGCGCAGTTCGGTCGAATAGTGCGCGAGGTCCGGGGTGAAGAACACGATCGGCTTGTCGGTGGTCATCCAGTCGAACATCGTCGAGGAGTAGTCGGTGACGAGCACATCGGCGACCAGCAGCAGCTCGCCGACGTCCGGGTAGCTCGTCACATCGATGAGGTTCGGGCCGCGGAAGTCGCGCCCGAAGTGCAGCGTGCGCGAGTGGCCGCGCACGAGCACGATCCAGTCGTCGCCGAGTTCGGCGGCGAAGTTCTCGACATCGAGGAAGTCGATCACCTCGGTGCGATCGTCGCGCCAGGTGGGGGCGTAGAGCACGATGCGCGGGCCGTCGACCCCGGACGAGGCCACCCCGAGCCGGTCGCGGATGCGCGCTGAACGCGCCTCGGGATCGGGGTCGTGCAGCACGTCGTCGCGCGGGTACCCCTCGACCCAGATCGGCCCCTGCATCGCGTAGGCCGAGCGGAAGATTTCGGCGCTGTACGGATTCTGTGCCAGCAGCACATCCCACCGGGCCTGCTCTCGGCGGGTGGCGACCGCGGTGCGCGAGGAGGCGAGTCGGCCGAGGAGACCGGGGCGTCCGATCCGATCGAGGGCGAGGCGCTTCACCATCGTGCCGTGCCAGGTTTGCAGCACGTGCTGGTAGCGGCGACGCCGGTAGCGCTTGCGCAGCCAGTCGTTGACGACGAGCACGCGCGCCGCGGCGCGCACGCGCCACCACTCGCGGCTCCCCTCGATGATCGGGATCGCCCCCTCGGGAACCTCGATCGAGTGATCGAGCACGCTCCAGTAGCGCCGCGTCTGCGGGCGCGCCCGGGCGAGCGCGCGGTCGATGCCGAGCGGATTGTCGGCGACGCTGCGACTGTAGAAGCTCTCGAAGTAGACGGCGTCTTCTCGGATGCCTCGCGAGGCCCGGTACAGGGCCTCCAGTTCGAGCTGCGCGCGCGGTCCCTGCTCGTCGGCGTCGAGCGGAGCCTCGATCGTCACCCGGAACCCGCCCGCGTCGGCGCGCGCGGTCGCGCGAAACAGCTCGTGGTCGAGCACGAGCGCGCGGGGGCGGTCGATGTCGAACCGGGTCGAGTCGACCTCGCCGCGCACGATGAGCTCGTAGGCGCCGCTCGGCAGTGCGAGTGGCCGACTTCCCCAGCGCGCGGCGAGCAGCGGGATCCGCACGAGCACGCGGCCTCCGGCGCCGTCCAGCGCCGCGGGGACCCGTGCCCGCCCGCCGGCGAGTTCGATCCCGGTGACGGTGTCGCCGAGCCCGGAGAGTTCGAGTTCGAGGTGCGGGAGCTCGCCGGCGGTCGCGCCGCCCTCGATCAGTTCGGCTTCGAGGATCCGCGGCCGGGCGATGCGCGCGGGGGAGTCGAACCGCGGGGCCGGGTCGCCGGCCGGGACGGTGGGGGTCGGCGCGAGTCGGCGCAGAATCTCGCGGAACACCCGTTCGGTCGCCTGGCCGTCGGGCAGATCGAAGTGCTCCTCGCGCATCCAGCGGGTGTGGGTGCGGGCGAGCGCGGCCTCGGGGGAGTCGGGGTGGGCGAGCGATTCCAGTTCGTCGAGTACCGTCCCCCAGGTTTGGTGTTGGCGGCCGTGGGTGACGTCGCGGAAGTCGGTGTAGAGCCCGCGCCGCTTCGCATAGTCCTCGACGTCGGGGGCGAGGTAGACGATGGGACGGTCGAGCAGGGCGAAGTCGAAGGCGGCCGAGGAGTAGTCGGTGACGAGCACATCGATCGCGGGAAGCGCGGGGGTGAGTTCGTTCAGCTCACGCGGCGACAGCATCCGAATCCGGTCGCTGAGGGCGGGCCCGGCCGCGTAGTCGCCGACGCCGAGCGGATGCGTCCGCACGAGCAGCGTGCTTTCGGTGCGGTCGGCCCACGCGGCGATCGCGCGCCATTCGGCCGCGGTCGGGATGGACGGGTCGGGGCGCCCGTCGCGCCAGGTCGGCGCGTACAGGACGAGCGCGCCGGTGGCCGGCAGCGGGCCGATCGCCGACTCGATGAGGCGGCGCGCGGCGCTGCGCGCGGCGTCGGGCTCGCCGAACAGCACGTCATCGCGCGGGTCCCCGGTGGTGACGACGCGACTCGGCGCGATCCCGAAGGCGCTCACGATGCGAGACGCCACCAGGTCTGAGGCGACCGGGAACAGTGCGATCGACCGACCCGCGCGGCGGTAGGCGCTCGCGAGGAGCGCGCGCACGCGAGGGTGATCGGGCAGGCCGCGGATGCGCAGCGCGGTCGGCGAGTCCAGATGCAGACGCTTCAGGGGAATCCCGTGCCACAGCTGGACGATGAAGGCGCCGCGCGAGCCGTAGCGGTTGGCGTCGCCGAGGCCGTGCGTGACGATGACGACGCGGGCGCGCAGCGTCGCCCAGAGGCCGCGGGCGCCGTCGCGCGGCAGGGTCTCGAAACCCTCGGCCCGGGCGCGGTCCCGTTCGAGCGCCGACCCGGCGAGCCAGATGACCCGATGGCCGTCGCCGAGTCGCTCGCGCGCGAGGCGGGCGAGCGGCACGGCGCCCTCGCCGAAGCCGATGCCCGAGCCGACGACCCAGATTCGATCGCTGCGCGGCACGAGGCGCGCGGCAACGGCCCCGAGCCCGTAGAGGGGAAGCCGGAGCAGTTTGCCGGCGTTCCCGGCCGCGAAGGTGAAGCGGGCCATAATCGTCACGATTCTGGCACGGTCGGTGCTCTCGGCGGGAGAGGCCCGAGCGGTCTGGCACGATGAACGTATGGTGAATCCGGAGTTGCTGCGTGCCCATCCTGCGTGATTTCCGTGCGGCTCGGCGCATGTTCCGCAACGCGCTCCGCTCTCGCCGGAACCGCCGGGAGATCGCGGAGCGGTTGGAGAGCGGCGGATTCCCGGACCTCTCCGAGACCGGCATCGAGATCGTGGTCTACTTCGCCGACACCCGGGTGAACCTGTACCAGATCCGCCAGTGGTACGCGCCGTTGGCCGAGTTGGCGCGCACGCATCCGGTCGCGGTGATCACCCGCAGCCCCGGGACCTCGTTGACGCTGCTCGAGGAGGCGCCGGTGCCGATCGCGTACTGCCGCAAGGTCACCGACGTCGAGGCCTTCGTCGAGAGTCACGACATCAGGATCGTGCTGTACGTCAACCAGAACATGAAGAACTTCCAGATGTTCCGGTACGGCCGCATGTGGCACGTGTTCATCAACCACGGCGAGTCGGACAAGATGTACATGACGACGAACCAGTTCAAGGCCTACGACTTCTCCCTGATCGCCGGGCAGGCCGCGCACGATCGGCTCGCGCGCAAGCTCTGGAATTTTGATCTCGACCGCAAGACGATCCAGATCGGTCGCCCGCAGGCGGATCATTTCGCGGGCGAGGTGCCTTACCCCGCGGATGACCGGGTCACCGTGCTCTACGCCCCCACCTGGGAGGGCGACCGGCCCGCGGCGAGCTACGGCTCGATCGCGAGCCACGGGGTGGCGCTCGCGGAGGCGGTGCTCGCCTCGCCGCGGCACCGCCTGATCTACCGCCCGCACCCGCGCAGCGGCGTCATCGATCGCGAGTACCGCGCGGCGAATCGCGCCATCATTGAGGCGATCCGGCTCGCGAACCAGGCCGACGAGACCGCGCACCACGTCTTCGACGACGGGCCGAGCATGGGCTGGCAGTTGGCCGCGGCCGACGTTGCGATCACCGACATCTCGGCGATGGTCTACGACCGGCTCGCGACCGGCAAGCCGGTCATCGTCACCCGTCCGGTGGCGCCCGAGGCGGAGGTCGACGAGTCGGGGTTCCTCGGCGATTGCGAGTGGTTGACGGCGGACGGTGCTCCTTCGGTGCTGGCGGCGGTCGACCGCGTGCTGACGGATGCGGAGGCGATCGCGCGAGCGGCGCACTGGTCGACGCACCACTTCGGCGATACGAGTCCCGGCGCGGCGACGGCGCGGTTCCACGCGGCGATCGAGACGATGATCGCGGAGTGGGAGCAGCACGCGGCGCTGCACGCGGGCGATCCGCGCACGCACGAGCACGACCCCCTGGATGACGAGATCGACGAGGAGGGCATGCCCTCCGAAGTGCAGGACGATTAGTCGGCGCGGCGGGTCGCCGGGTCCGGCGGGGGGAGCGTCTCCTCGGCGTGTCCTGGCTCGAGCTGTGCGGCGGCGCGCGCGCCCTTGCTGCGGGTGAGGGCGCGGCGAATCCCGCCGAGGTCAGGGGTGCGGGGGAGGCGCTGGGTGATTTTGGCGAGGTTCCCGCGCGGGCGGGGTGTGGCATCCGGCTCGTCGAGGCTCGCCGGGAACTCGGCGGGCGCGGGGCCGAACGCGCTCCGGGCGGAGCGGACGACCGCCCGTCCGAGCAGATGATTCCCGGTGCCGCCGATGACGGCGCCGATGCCGAACGGGATCGCCCGCCCGACGATCGAGCTGCCCTGCGTGACCGCGAACCGGCGCACGAAGGCGTGCTTGACCTTGTCGGCGAGGATGCCGACGGCCGGGCCGGGCAGGTTGCGCGTGATCAGCTCGCCCCAGTACACGTTGCGGGAGGTGCCGCGTCCCGCCGCCTGAGTGGCGAACTGCGCCAAGAGTTCCTGGCCGCCGTTGCCGAGGATCATCGTCATGACGAGCGTGCGCGCGCGATCCGGATCGACGACCGGGATCCCGTGGATTTCGGTGATCGACTGTGCGAACAGCGCACTCGCCTCCAGGAACCCGGCCGTCTCGGCGCCCGAGAGCACGAGCGAGGTGCCGACGCCGACGGCGGGAATCGCCGCGCTCGCACCGACGAGCGCCCCACCGCTGGTGACGGCGGTGAGGTAGCGGCGTTCGAGAATGCGGCAGAGCTCATCCGGGGTGGCTCCCGGCCGGGAGCGACGGATCGCGCGGATGTGGGCGAGCACCACCGGCCGCTGGATCGACAGCAGCTTGTCGATGCCGTGCGCCACCCGCGGGTGCAGGCCGTCGGCGGTCGCGACGGGCAACTGGGCGGTCATCTAGACACCGTAGTCGGCGTTGTAGCGCGCCACGACATCCTTGATGGGACCGTCGACGACGAGGGCGCCCTTGTCGAGATAGAGACCGCGGGTGCAGAAGCGCAGCAGGTCGCGTTCGCTGTGTGAGACGAAGAACAGGGTGCGTCCGCCCGCGAGCAGTTCTTCGATCCGCGCGTAGCACTTCTCGCGGAAGGCCTTGTCACCGACGGCGAGCACCTCGTCGACGAGGATGATCGGCTCCTCCAGGCGCGAGATGACGGCGAAGGCGAGGCGCACCTTCATGCCGCTGGAGAGGTGCTTGTAGGGGGTGTCGACCGATTCGTGCAGTTCGGCGAAGTCGATGATCTCGGCGTAGCGGGCGTCGATCTCGCGACGCGGCATGCCGTGCAGCCCCGCCGTCAGGTAGACGTTGTCGTGCACGGTGAGGTCGTTGACGAATCCGCCGGTGATCTCGATCAGCGGGGCCACGCCGCCGGCGACGGTGACACCGCCCTCGTCGGGCAACATGACGCCGGCGACGAGCTTGAGCAGCGTCGACTTGCCCTGCCCGTTGCGTCCCACCACCCCGATCGCTTCGCCGGGAGTGACCCGGAACGAGACGTTCCGCAGGGCCCAGAATTCGCCGGGCCTGGTGCGCCGCGTGCGCCCGGCGAACAGGTCCTTGAAGTTGCGACGGGAACTGCGGCTGCGCTTAAAGCGCACCCCGAGCCCCTCGACGACGATGCTTCCCTCGACGGCGGTGGCCTGCTGCGTGGTCGCCATCAGATCTCCTTCAGCACCGGGCGGATCGTGCGGCGGAAGACGAGGATGCCGATCACCAGCACCACGAGCGTCACGCCGCCGCTGACGCCGACCGCGAACCAGTCGAGCTGCTCGGGGAAGAACGCGGCGCGGTAGATGCCGAAGATGCCGCTCAGCGGGTTGAGCGCGGCCCAGCCCTCGAGCCCGAGCGGCGCGAGGTCGGGAAGCCCGTAGATGATCGGGGAGGCGTAGAACATGAAGCGCAGCACGAGCTTCGTCGCGCGCTCCAGGTCGCGGAAGAAGACCACGAGGGGCGCGACGGTCAGGCCGATCCCGAAGATCAGGGTCGCCTGCATCACGATCGCGAGCGGGAACAGTGCGGCCTCGGGGTGCAGCGCGATCGGCAGGCCGAGCAGCGCCGCGCCGATCGCGAAGCCGGCGAGCACCGGCAGGCTGAAGGCGAATTCGATTCCTTTGGAGAGCACGAGGCGTGCCACCCAGATGGTGCGCGGGATGGTGGTCGAGCGGATCAGCTTCGCCTCGCGCGCGAACGCGACCGTGCTGTCGGAGATCGCGCCGGTGAACCACATCCACGGCAGCAGGCCGGAGAGCAGGAACACGATGTACGGCTCGTTGCCCACGCTGCGCTGGAATACGAGCGTGAAGACGAAGAAGTAGATCCCCGCCATCACGAGCGGATCCAGCACCGACCACACGTAGCCGAGGAACGATGTCGAGTAGCGAACTTTCAGATCGCGCGTCGTCAGGAGCCACAGCGACCGGGCATAGCGTCGGACGCCGGTGCGCGGGCGCGCGAAGGCGTCGGTCTCGGTGCTCACGCCAACAATCTAGTGGCGGGGTGCCCGAAGAGCCTGACTAGACGAACAGGTTGGCGCGCTCGAGGTCTTCGGCGAAGTCGATCTCGACGGCGTAGAGGTCGCTGATGTCGACCGGCTCGAAGAGCACGCCGTCGTGTTCGATCGCGAGTTCGATGCCGCGCTCAAAGTAGTCCTGGTCGTCGACGCGGCGCAGGTGGTGGATGAGCGCCGCCTTGTCGCGGCTGGAGACGTAGTTGATCCCCACGGCTTCGCCGAGGCCGCCGCGCACCTGCTTCGAGAGCTTGGCGATGAATCCCTCGGCGTCGGTCGTGTACTTGACCTCTTCGTCCGACACCTTGGCGGTGTTGACGCTGACGAAGCTGCGGTCGCCCGCGACGAGGGCGCGCGAGCGCAGGAGCGCCTCGGGGTCGAAGACCACGTCGCCGTTCATCCAGAGCACGCCGCCGTCCTTGGTGGACTTGAGGGCGCGCAGCAGGCTCTTCGACGTGTTGGTCTGGTCGTACTGCTCGTTGTAGACGAAGTCGGCCTGCGGGAAGGCCTCGACGATGTGCTCGAGCTTGTAGCCGACGACGATCGTGACGCGGGCCGAGGGGCCGAAGGCGGCGTGGATGTTGTCGAACTGCTGCTGCATGATCGTGCGACCATCGCTCAGCTCAGTCAGCGGCTTCGGAAGCGAGCGCCCGAGGCGGCTTCCCATCCCGGCGGCCAGAATGACGATGTGCGGCGCGGTCGTGTGCGCAGAGGTCTTCGGCACGGTGGTCCCTTCGTAGTGGTCGACAGTCGTTGTACGCGGAAGTTCACGCGCTGTTCACCGACTGAACATGGTTCAGGACACCTCGTTGTGCTGAGAGTTATGGTAAAGGCCTCTGTGTGCGTCCACGGAGTGATTCCGTTCTTCGTTCTCTGATCGTGACTTTGGGAAAGTGCTGAGAGTCACTCGACTCGGGGCTCTTGATACCTTTACGTCGTGCCCGCTTCCCGCAAGAAACCACGCGCCCAGGCGACGTCGTCGGCGCGTCGACCGTCGACGCCGCGCGCGGGCGCCACGCACCGTCCCGGGATCTCGCCCGCGGGCCGCGCGATCGCCGAGATTCCGGCGATCCCGGTGGCGGAGCCGGTGGCCGCGCCCGCGGCTGGGCCCGCCGCCGAGACGATCGCCGAGCCGGTGGCCCCGTTGAACGCCGAGCCGATCGCCGAGCCCAGCATCGAGTCGCCCGCCGAGCCCGCCGAGCCGGCCGAGCCGGCCGAGCCCGCGCGACCGGCGTCCAGCCCGCGTTCGGGCCGGAACCGTCCGGCCGGCAGCGGCGGTCCGCGCGGCGGGACCACCGTCCGCACCTCGGGGGCGCCGCTCTTCGGCGGGGTCAGCCACCACGTGGAGTCCGCGATCGAGGTCGAGTCGCTCACCAAACGCTTCGGCGGAGTCGCGGCGGTCGACGGCATCCGACTCGTGATTCCGAGCGGATCCTTCGCCGGGTTCGTCGGCCCCAACGGCGCCGGCAAGACGACCACGCTCGCGATGATCACCGGCATGCTGCGGCCGGACCTCGGCAAGGTCTCGGTGTACGGCGTCGACGTGTGGCGAAACCCTTCGGTCGCCAAGAAGAACCTCGGCGTGCTTCCCGACCGGTTGCGGCTGTTCGACCGCCTCACCGGCGTCGAGTTCCTGCATCACGCGGGCGCGCTGCGCGGACTCGACCACGACACGATCGTCAACCGCACGGCCGACCTCGCGATCGCTTTCGGCATCGAGCACTCGCTCGACCGTTTCGTCTCGGATTACTCCGCGGGCATGGTGAAGAAGGTCGCGATCGCCGCGGCGATGATTCACTCGCCGCGCGTGCTCGTGCTGGACGAACCCTTCGAATCGGTCGACCCGGTCTCCTCCGCGGTCATCATCGAGATCCTGCAGCGCTACGTCGCCGCCGGCGGAACGGTCGTGCTGTCGAGCCACAGCATGGATCTGATCGAACGGGTCTGCGACTCGGTGACGATCATCGTGGAGGGCAAGATCCTCGCGAGCGGGCCGATGGCCGAGGTCATCGGGAACGACACGCTGGAATCCCGGTTCGTCGAACTGGCGGGCGGCGCGGACGCGGTGGAGGGCATGGAGTGGTTGCAGAGCTTCTCCGACTGAACCTGCGGCTCACCGCCAACAGCCTGAGCCGGTCGCCTCGGCGCATCGCGCGCGCGGTGGTCGAGACACTGGTGATTCTCGCGGCGGTCGCCGCGCTCATCGTCGGCGCCGTCCTGCTCGGCGGCATGGACCAGGCTTTCGCGCGTCGGATCGTGATCGTCGCGGGCTCGATCGTGAGCGTCGCGGCGTTCGCCGTTCCGGCGTTCGCCGCGCGCGTCGAACCGCTCGACCGGCGCGCTCTGCGCGGCTACGGGTTCCGCCCCTGGCGGGTCTCGCTCACCCTCGTCCTCATCTCCTTCGTCGGCCCGGCCGCGCTGTTCATCGTGCCGCTGGGATTTCTGCCGCTGCTGGTGTGGGGAGAGCTGGCCTCCGTCCCGCGGGTGCTCGGCATCGGCGCACTGCTCGCGCTCCAGCTCGTCATCTCGTGGCGGCTCGGTCGCGCCGTCGGCTCGATCCTGAATCCGCGGCCCCGCGCGCGACTCGTCGTCCGCCTCCTTCTCGTGGCGGCGGCCACTGCCGCCCTCGCCCTGCTGACGCTCACCCTGCTGCCGCGCGCGATCACGCGTGTGCCCGCCGCGCAACTCGATGCGGCGCTGCGACTGCTCAGCCAGACCGGTGAGAGCGGCTTCGGTTCGATCATCGACACGCTGGCGGTGACCCCGATCGGCGCGCTGTGGGCCGCGACGATCCCCGCGCAGCTCGGTATCCCGTCGGTGTGGGGGCGCGCCGTGCCGATCGGCGTGGTCACGATCGTCGTTCTCGCTCTGATCTGGCACGTCGTCGTGAGGGCGGCGTTCCGGGCGACGTGGCGCACGCGCGCCGTTCGGCGGCGCGGCGTGCCCGGGTGGTTCCGCGGCTTCCCTGCGACGCCGATCGGTGCGGCGACCGCGCGCAGCCTCACCTATTGGGTGCGCGATCCGCGCTATCGCACCGTCCTCGTCTTCCTGCCGGTAATTCCGATCGTCGTCCTGCTCGCATTCTGGATCAGCGGGATGCCGCTGCAGTGGGGCGTGCTGATTCCGTTGCCGCTCATGCTGCTGCTCGTCGGCTGGTCGACGCTGCACAATGACGTCGCCTACGACTCGACCGCGGTGTGGACGCTCCTGGCCGCCCAGCTGCGCGGCCGAGCAGACCGGATCGGGCGCGCGGTTCCGGTCCTCGTCATCGGCGCGGCGCTCCTGGCGATCGGCACGCCCCTGACCGTGTGGGCCTACGGCGACGCGGAGGTGGCGCCGATCGTCCTCGGGGTGGGGGTGGCGACGCTCCTCGGCGCCGTCGGCGTCTCCAGTGCCGAGTCGGCGCGCTCGCCGTACCCGGCGCCTCGCCCGGGCGACGCATCCTTCCAGCAGCCCGAGCTGGTCGGTCGAACGGGCGCGTCGGCGCAGGTCGGCTCGTTCCTGTTGTCGCTCCTGGCCGCGTCACCCGCGGTGGCGTTCGCGGTGGTCTGGCTGCTCGAGGTCCCGGGACCGTGGAACTGGGTGTCACTCATCGTGGGCGCGGTCGTCGGGGTGGCGGTCCTCGGGGCGGGAATCAGTGTGGGCGGTCGCGCCTTTGATGAGGCGGGGCCGGAACTTCTGGCCTTCACCATGAGAAACTAGGGACATGAGCGACACGCTTCCCGGTTCGCCCGGTCAGGGCGGCGGCACCGATGTGCTCGATCGTGAACTCGAGAAGCTCCTCAACGAGGAGCTCACCGAGGACGGCGACCACGACCGCTACGCCCACTACGTCAAGAAGGACAAGATCGTCGAGTCGGCCGTCACCGGCAAGCCGGTGCGGGCGCTGTGCGGCAAGAAGTGGACGCCGGGCCGCAACCCCGATAAGTTCCCGGTCTGCCCCGACTGCCTCAAGGTTTATGAGCGGATGCGCGACGAGTAGTCGCGCGGCAGACGGCTACAAGTAGCGGGTCGGCAGCGCCGGCTCGCCGTGGGACAGCGCGAGCGCCGCGTCCGGAAGTTCGGCGATCGCTCGGGCGTGGTGTTCGCGGGCGCGCCGCAAACCCTCCGGGCCCAGGTGCTCGGCGACCGGCTCGCCGTCGACGACGAGCTCGGTCATGAGTGCCCGCAGCGCGGGGCGCTCCGCGACCGGCGGATCGTCGACGTACACGTCTTCGCTCGTCGCCACCCCGGCGGTGAGGGCGCGAAACGCCTGCTTGCGTCCGCCGACCGTCGCCTTCGATTCGGAGGTCTTGCCGACCGCGCGCCAGCCGGACGGGGCCTCGTCCTCGTCCTGGACCGCGACCAGCTTGTAGACCATTCCCGAGGCGGGAGCCCCCGAGCCGGTCACCAGTGCCGTGCCGACCCCATAGGAGTCGACCGGGGCGGCGCGCAGGGCGGCGATCGCGAACTCGTCGAGATCGTTGGTCACGGTGATCCGTGTGCGGGTCGCGCCCAGGCCGTCGAGTTGGGCGCGCACGGCCGCCACCACGGTGCGGAGGTCTCCCGAGTCGATCCGCACCGCACCGAGTTCCGGGCCCGCCACCCGGATCGCCGTCTCGACGCCGCGGTGGGTGTCGAAGGTGTCGACGAGCAGGGTGGTGCCGGTGCCGAGGGCATCCAGCTGGGCGCGGAAGGCGTCCGTCTCGGAGTCGTGGAGGAGCGTGAACGAGTGGGCGGCCGTGCCCATCGTCGGCACGCCCCAGGTGCGGCCCGCCTCGAGGTTGCTGGAGGCGGCGAAGCCCGCGAGATAGGCGGCGCGCGCGGCCGCGACGGCGGAGTGCTCGCCGGTGCGGCGCGAGCCCATCTCGGCGATCGGACGGCCATCGGCGGCCGCCACCATGCGGGCGGCGGCCGAGGCGACCGCCGAGTCGTAGTTGAAGATGCTGAGCGCCAGCGTCTCCAGCACGACCGCCTCGGCGAAGGTGCCCTCGACGACGAGGATCGGCGAGCCGGGGAAGTACAGCTCTCCCTCGCGATACCCGCGCATCGAGCCGGTGAAACGGAAGTCGGCGAGCCAGGCGAGGGTCTCGTCGGAGACGACGCGTTCGGCCGCGAGCCACTCCAGTTCGGCTTCGCCGAAGCGGAAGTCGCGCAGGAGTTCGAGCAGGCGGCCGGTGCCGGCCACGACGCCGAAGCGGCGCCCGTCGGGCAGGCGCCTCGCGAACAGCTCAAAGACCGTGCGCCGGTGCGCCGTGCCGGCGCGCAGCGCGGCGTCGATCATCGTCAGCTCGTACCGGTCAGTGAAGAGCGCACTCGTCATGCTCCGAGCCTAGAGCGGGGGTGCCGCCTAGACTGAGGGGGATGAGCTTCGAGCCGCGGTCGGTGACCGCATTCCGTTACGCGGCGGCGCGTTTCGATGCCGCGACGGCCGTCGCCGAGTTCGACTTCGAGCTGGTCGGTGCCGGCGAGCCGCTCCGCTTCACCGAGTCGATCACGTTCACGAGTGGGTCGGCCGCCCCGCCGCTGTCGAGCGACGACGAGGAGCGGCTGGAGCGCGTGCTGGTCCTGCTCGGGGCCGTGCTCGGGCTGAGCTACTTCAAGGCAGCCGCGCCGGCGCGCGTCGACCTCGATGTCGCGGGGCTGACGGCCGAGGCCGTCGAGTACCTCCGCCAGGTGCTCCGCCACGGCCTCGCCGAGTTCGCCTACCGCGCGGGACTTCCGGCGTTGCTGAGCCCTGAGATCGTCGCTGCCGAACTCGCCGCCGCGCTTCCCGTGCGTGACGCCGAGGGCACCCCGCTCGTCCCGATCGGCGGCGGCAAGGATTCGGTCGTCTCGGTCGAGTCGCTGCGTGCCGTCGGGCTTGAGCCGGTGCAGTTCGCCGTCAACCCGAACGCGATCATCACGCGCGTCGCCGAGGCGAGCGAGCTGCCGCTCATTGCCGCGCGACGCCGGCTCGATCCCGCGCTACTCGAGCTCAACGCGCGGGGAGCGCTCAACGGGCACGTCCCGGTGACCGCCATGAACACGCTCATCGCGGTCGCGCAGTCGCTGCTGCTCGGCCTCGGCCCGGTCGTGATGTCGAACGAGAGCTCGGCCTCAGACCCGACCCTCGAATGGAACGGCCAGAGCGTCAACCATCAGTGGTCGAAGAGCCTGGAGGCGGAGCGCCTGCTCGCCGCGGTGCTCGAGGCGCAGGCGGGGCTGCGCGGAGCCTCGTTCTCGCTCCTGCGCCCGTTCAGCGAGCTGCGCATCGCGCGCGGCTTCGCGGCGACGACGCGCTACGACGACGCGATCGTCAGCTGCAACCGCGCCTTCCGGCTCGCGGGGGCGACGCCCACCTGGTGCGGCGAGTGCGATAAGTGCCGCTTCGTCTTCCTCGCGCTCGCCCCGCACCTCGAGCCCGAGCGCCTGCTGCACATCATCGGCCACGACCTGTTCGCCGACGAGGCGCAGCTGCCCGGCTTCCGCGCCCTGCTCGGGCTCGGCGAGCACAAGCCCTTCGAGTGCGTCGGCGAGGAGGCCGAGAGCTCGGTCGCCGTGACGCTCGTCTCACGCATCCCGCGCTGGGCGGAGTCCCCGGTGATTCGCGCGCTGTTGGCCGAGGCCCCCGAACTCGCCGCGGGGGACGCGGCGCTTGAGGAGCGCATCCTCGGCGAGTCGAGCGCACTTCCGGTCGCCGAGATCTTCGAGAAGGCGCGTCGTGCGCTGGTCTGAGCTCGAGGGACGCCGCGTCGTCATCCTTGGCACCGGTCGTGAGGGCATCGCGCTCGCCGAGCACCTGCTCGGATCGGGCGTGCGGGCGCTGTACGCCGCCGACGACCGCGACGGCGACTCCGCCGCCGCGTGGCGCGGTCGCTTCGGCGCGGCGGTGCCGTTGCTGATCGCGCCGAGCGCCGCGACCCTCCGCCTGAAGCGCCTCCAGGTCGCGATCGCCTCGCCCGGGATTCCCCCGCACGGTACGCTGCGACGCGCGGTGCAGCAGGCGAAGCTCCGCGTCACCACGGCGACGGATCTCTGGCTCTCCGAGAACGCTGCCCGCACGACGGCGGTCACCGGCAGCAAGGGCAAGTCGACGACCGCCGCGCTCGTGCACGCGATCTCGGTCGCGCACGGGGTGAGCTGCGAGCTCGGCGGCAACATCGGCATCCCGCTACTGCGGCTGCCGGACGCCGAGCGCTACGCGGCCGAACTCTCGAGCTACCAGTGCTCCTCCGTGACCACCTCGCCGGATGTGGCCGTGCTGACGGCGCTGTTTCCCGAGCACCTCGACTGGCACGGCAGCGAAGAGCAGTACTACGCCGACAAACTCAACCTGATCGCGCACGGGCCGCGCCGTGTCATCGTGAACGGCGAAGACCCGAGGCTCCTGGCCGCGCTGGAGCGATTCTTGCCCGACGTGGACGTCGAGCTGGTCGGGGCCGCCGAGAACCGCTGGAGCGTGTCGGGGCGCGCCGGGTCGCGGGAGATCCTGCGCGACGGCGTGCGGTTCGTCGACGCCAGCACGCTGCCGCTCGTCGGCCGCCACAACCTGCGCAACGCCGCGCTCGCGCTCGCCGCCGTCGAGGCCGCCGGCACCGAACTCGACCCCACGACCGTGCTCACGGCGCTCGCCGGATTCCGCCCGCTCGAGCACCGCCTGGAGCGCGTACCCGACCCGAGCGGACTGGTCTTCATCGACGACTCGCTCTCGACGAGCCCGTTCGCCGCCGTGGCCGCACTTGAGGCGCTCGACACGCGCGACCTCGTGCTCATCGTCGGAGGTCAAGACCGCGGCGTCGACTACGCGCCGCTCGCCGACTACCTGCAGCAGCATCCGGTTGCTGCCGTGATCGGACTGCCCGACAGCGGGCCGCGCATTCTTCAGGCGCTCGCGCCGACGGGCATTCTGACGGTGCCGGTCGACGGCATGGACGCCGCCATCCGCACCGCGCGTAAGGTCATCGACGACGGCATCGTCTTGCTCTCGCCTGCCGCGCCCAGCTACGGTCACTACCGCGACTACGCTGACCGCGCCGCCGACTTCCGCCGAGCGATTCTCGCCTCGGCTCTCGCGTGATCTCAACAGAACGGACCCCCATGCCTCGCTCCGACGGACGCGCCGCCAACCAGCTTCGACCCGTGACAATCGAGCGCGGCTGGAGCGAGCAGGCCGAAGGCAGCGCGCTCATCTCGTTCGGCAAGACGAAGGTGCTGTGCACCGCGAGCTTCTCCAACGGCGTTCCGCGCTGGAAGATGGGCTCCGGTAGCGGCTGGGTGACGGCCGAGTACGGCATGCTGCCGCGGTCGACCAACGAACGCATGGGCCGCGAGTCGGTCAAGGGACGGGTGGGCGGTCGTACGCACGAGATCTCGCGCCTTATCGGCCGCAGCCTCCGCCCGATCATCGACCTGAAGGCGCTCGGGGAGAACACCATCCAGATCGACTGCGACGTGCTGCAGGCCGACGGCGGCACGCGCACCGCGGCGATCACGGGAGCGTACGTCGCGCTCTTCGACGCGATCGAGTGGGGTCGGGCCAACAACTTCATCGGCAAGAACGCGAAGGCCCTGCTCGACTCGGTCTCGGCGATCAGCGTCGGAATCGTCGACGGGGAGCCGGTGCTCGACCTGCCCTACGTCGAGGATTCGGCGGCGGAAACCGACATGAACGTCGTCGTGACCGGCCGCGGGCTGTTCATCGAGGTGCAGGGCACCGCCGAAGGCGCCCCCTTCGACAAGCGGGAACTGGATGCCCTGCTCGAGCTGGCGCTGTCCGGCACCGCCGAACTCGCCCAGCTTCAGGCCGCCGCGCTCGGCGTGACGGCGCCCCAGGTCTTCACCGGGAGCTGAGATGACCACCTTCGTGCTCGCCACCCACAACGCCCACAAGGTGGTCGAGCTGCGGGCGATTCTCGGCGAGCGCCTCGGCCCGCACGAGATCGTCGGCTACGACGGCCCCGAACCGATCGAAGACGGCGACACGTTCGCCGCGAATGCGCTCATCAAGGCGCGGGCGGCGGCCGCGCACTCGGGCCTTCCCGCGATCGCGGACGATTCGGGCATTTCCGTCCGCGCGCTCGGCGGTGAGCCGGGCATCCATTCGGCCCGCTATGCGGGCACCCGCAACGATCGCGACAATCTGGAGTTGCTGCTGTCCAACCTCGAGGGGGTGTCGGATCGCGCGGCGAGCTTCTGGTGCGCGGCGGCCCTCGTTGACGGCGACCGCGAGGTCGTCGAGGTGGGGGAGTGGCCCGGGCAGGTGCTGACCGCCGCCGCGGGCGAGGGCGGTTTCGGCTACGACCCGATCTTCCGCCCCGACGGACTCGAGGGCAGTTCGGCCGATCTGAGTGCGGACGAGAAGAATGCGATCTCGCATCGCGCACGGGCGTTCGGGGCGCTCGTCGTGCGGATGCGCGAACTGTACGGCTGAGTCAGTCGGCGCGCACGACCGCGCGCAACTGAGAATCGTCATCGTTCCCGAGAGGACGAAAGTCCGGGTTGGTGCTCCGCGTCCTGTCTAGGCTGGAGAGCATGAGTCACGACCACGCGCACGGCACGGCGAACCGTCGCCGCCTCGCGATCGCGCTCGTGATCGTCGGCGTCTTCTTCGTGGTCGAGGTCGTCGGAGCGATCCTCTCGGGGTCGCTCGCGCTGCTCGCCGACGCGGGCCACATGGTGAGCGATGTCATCGGCTTGACCGTCGCGCTCGTGGCCAGCGCGATCGCCGCGCGGCCGGCCACCGACCGCCACACCTTCGGATTCCAGCGGGCGGAGGTGCTTGGCGCCCTCGCGAACGGGGTGCTGCTCACGGTCGTCGCGGTCTCGGTGGCGGTCGAGGGAGTTCGGCGGCTCGTGTGGCCGGGCGAGGCCGAGGTGGTGGCGCTGCCGATGCTGGCGGTGGCGGGCGCGGGGCTCGCGGCCAACGTCGCGGCGCTGCTGGTACTGCGCGGCGGCGACCGCGAGTCTCTCGGGATGCGCGGGGCCGCCCTCGAGGTGCTGGGCGATCTGATCGGGTCGGTCGTCGCGATCGCGGCGGCGCTCGTCATCCTCGCCACCGGGTTCGTTCCGGCGGATGCGATCGCCTCGCTCGTCATCGCGGCCCTCATCGTGCCGCGCGCGCTCGTGCTGCTGCGGGACGTCGTGCGCGTCTTGACCGAGTCGGCACCGCGGGAGACGAGCGTCGCCGAGATCCGCGCGCACCTCGAGTCAACCGAGGGGGTGATCGCCGTTCACGACGTGCACGTCTGGGCGATCACCTCGGGCTCACCGGTGTTCAGCGCGCACGTGGTCGTCGACGCCGAGTTGTTCGCGGCCGGCGACACCGGAGCATTGCTGGAGCGCTTGGGGGCGTGCCTGACCGATCACTTCGACGTCGCGCACTCGACCTTCCAGCTCGAACCGGCCGACCACGCCGAGCGCGAACCGCACACGCACCGTTAGTCGGCGACGTCGATCGCCGCGAGTCGTTCGGCGACCGCCTGCACGACCTCGCGGAACTCAGTTTCGGTCGTTTGCCATGCCGACATGTTGACGCGCACGACGAGGTTGCCGCGCTGCAGGTCGTACACGTAGAACCGGCTTCCGGCTTCGTCTTCGCGCCAGCCGACGGCGGCCACCGAGTCGGGAACCTCGAGAGCGGGCGCCGGGGTCACCAGCGGCGACCACGCCGAGAGGCCCGAGCCCATCGTGTACTGATCGCATCCCGCCAGCAGCGAGTCCACCGTCTGCATGTGCTCGACCGCGGCAGCGGAGTTCTCGAACACGCGTGCGTACTGCAGCACCGACTGCCAATAGTCGGCGTCGCTGAACTCTCCGACGAAGTGGATCGTGCTGCCGTCGTAGCGCGGTCGCTCGTCGACGCCGTACGCGATCGGGGCGGCCGCGTTGGTGAAGAAGCACCCGTCGGGCTCCGCCTTCTCATCGCGCCACGCCCGGTTCGTCGCGCTCAGTTCTGCCCCCGGCGTCGTTTCGGGGAAGTCGCCGAAGACCGCCCAGGTTTCGGGCAGTTCCAGCGCGTCGCGCTCGGTCTCGGTGAGCACGATGGCGGGGAGATCGAGCCCGGTGATGCACCGATCCGCGCACTCCTGTGGATCGGCGGCCAGTGGCGAGCCCGCGGCGCCGTCGAGAAGTGGGTCCACCGTCACGTTCCCGTCGTCGAGTCCGTCGCGGATGCCGGCCGACACGCTCGTGACCACGGCGATCAGCATGGCCGCGATACTCGCGATGAGCAGCAGCCCGAACGTGATCGAGCCGATCCAGATCGCGACCTTCGCGCCGGTGCTCAGCCCGCGGCGCGCGGCGACCGGAGCGGCCGGCGCCGCGGTGGGCACGGACTCGCCCCCGGCGGGCGGCACCTCGGTTGCAGCCGGGTCCGGCGGTGCGACCGCGGGGCCTGCTGTCATCGGTGAGCCGCCCGGGCTCACCCACCCCTCGGTGTCGCGCTGCTTGCCCACGTTCATGCCCCCGGCTCACTCCCGCTCCACCGTGAAGCGATCATCACTCACAATGTAGTGGCTGGGGGCCGGTGCGCGGAACACGTCGAGAACGCGCGACCGCTACAGTGTCGTCACCGCCCGAGAGCCCCGGAGGACCCGCCTGTGACCGCACCGCGCACGACCGTCCGAGAACGCCTTCAATACTCGTTCGACAGCTGGATGTCACGGGGAACCGGCGCGATCATGGCGCTCCTCGGGCTCGCGACGATCGTCTTCGTCGTGCTGCTCGGCCTGCTCGCGTGGTTCCTGCTGCGGGTGTGGCCCGACGGCATCAACGCCCCCGGCGACGACCCGAGCGACCTGCTGTGGAACGCCCTGATGCGCACTCTCGATCCCGGAACGATGGGCGGCGACGAGGGGTGGCTTTTCCGCGTGCTGATGCTGCTCGTGACGATCGGCGGGCTCATCATCGTCGCGAGCCTCATCGGCATCGTCTCGGGCGCGTTCGACGCGAAGATCGAAGACCTGCGACAGGGGCGCTCGCGCGTGATCGAGAGCGGTCACGTCCTCATCCTCGGCTGGAGCCCGAAGGTGTTCACCGTCATTGCCGAGCTGGTCCTCGCCAACGAGTCCGAACGCCGCAGCGTGATCGTGGTGCTCGCGCCGGAGGACAAGGTCGAGATGGAGCAGCGGATCCGCGACGAGGTGGGAGGCACCGGGCGCACGCGCGTCATCTGCCGGTCGGGAGACCCGATGAGCCTGGTGGACCTGGAGCTCGGGAGTCCGCACCGCGCGCGCAGCATCGTCATCCTCGCGCCCGAGGGGGACGACGATGCCGACGCGACCGTGATCCGCACGGCGCTCGCGGTGACCAACAACCCGAACCGCCGCCGCGAGCCCTACCACCTGGTCGGTGAGCTGCGCGATGCGACCAATCTGGAGGCGGCCCGGCTGGTGGGTCGCGAGGAGGCGCATTGGGTGCTGGCGAGCGAGTTGATCGCGCGGGTGACGGTGCAGACCTGCCGCCAGAGCGGTCTCAGCGTGGTCTACACGGACCTGCTCGACTTCGGCGGGGACGAGATCTATTTCACCCGGCGGCCGCGTCTCGCCGGGCGAACCTACGCTGAAGTCCAGGCCGCGTTCCCGGATGCCGCGGTGCTCGGCTACGCGACGCGGGATGCGGTGGTTCTGAACCCGACCGCGGATTCCCGATACGAGGCGACCGACGAGATCGTCGTGATCGCCGAGGACGACAGCACGATCGCGCTCGGGGAGCCGGGGATCGCGGATGACACCGTGATCGCCCGGCGCGACGCCGAGGCGCTGGTCCCCGAGCGGACGATCGTGCTGGGGGTCACGGCGGGGCTCGCGGGGATGCTGGTGGAGCTCAACGAGTACGTCGCGCCGGGGTCCTCGGTGCTCATCGTGTCGACGCATCCCACGCCCGAACTGCCCACGCTGTCGAACCTCGAGGTGGCCTTCCAGTTCGGCGATCCCGCGAGCCGCGTGCTGCTGGACTCGCTGTCGCTCGGGGACGCCGATCACATCGTCGTCAATGCCGAACGGGAGCAGCTGGCGCCCGAACGCGCCGACGCACGAACCCTCATCACGCTGCTGCACTTGCGCGACATCGCCGACCGGCTCGAGGTTCACCTGAATGTGGTGACCGAGATGCTCGACGACCGCAACCGCGAGCTCGCCGAGGTCACCAACGCGGACGACTACATCGTGAGCGAGAAGCTCGTGAGCCTGATGATGAGCCAACTCGCCGAGAACCCGCGGCTCGCCGAGGTCTTCGACGAGGTGTTCTCCAGTCGGGGGAGCGAGGTGTACCTGCGTCCCGCATCGCAGTACATCGCCGAGGGAGAGAGCGCGAACTTCTACACCGTGCTCGCCGCCGCGCGCCGCCACGGCGAGACCGCGATCGGCTACCGGATCGAGAGCGAGGCGCGCGACCCGCGACGCGCGTACGGGGTGCACCTCAACCCGCACAAGGCGGACCGGATCACCTTCGCGCCCGGCGACCGCGTGATCGTCCTCGCCGAACACTAGGCCCGCGCCCGCTACGCTCGGATCCATGGGTTTGTTCGGGCGCCGCGAGGAAGACACGACGTTTCCGAAGGGGGACCGCGGCTCGGGTGACTTCGGCCAGTACGACTACGCGCTGAAGGCGCGCCGCAAGGGCACCGTCATTCAGCTCGCGGGCAGCGATCCGCACCAGGAGGAGCTGCGCGCCGTCCTGGAGGCGGCCGACGCCTCGATCGAGACGGCGATGTCGCCGCGCACGGTGCAGCAAGAGGGCGTCGATGCGCCGATCGAGGTGCGCCTGTTCACGGGGCGCCGCGTGAGCGGTGTCGTCGGGCGGGTGCCGCGCGGGCTCGAGGCGATCGTCGACGAGACGCTTCGTCGCCTCGAGGATGCGGGTTC
This sequence comes from uncultured Schumannella sp., assembly GCF_905479755.1. Taxonomy (GTDB): domain Bacteria; phylum Actinomycetota; class Actinomycetes; order Actinomycetales; family Microbacteriaceae; genus DCRR01. Next base: position 41,181 of record NZ_CAJQNT010000042.1, read on the forward strand.
CAAGCCGCGCATCCCGGTGCGGATCGTCGAGAAGCGCGGCGTGCTTCGCGTCGAACTGCTGATGGGCGCGGTGCGCTGACCGCGTCCGCCTAGGCGGTGAGGCCCGGGAGGTTCGCCACGCCGAACGCGATCGGCAGGATGATCGCGAGGTGCGAGACGACGACGCCGAGCGACAGGATGAGGCCGAACACGGCGGGGAGTCGCCCGTGGTCGATGATGAGCGCGATGATCGCCAGGATCAGCGCGAGGCCGGCGAGCACGAGTCCTCCCACGAGGGCGATCGCGCCCACGCCGACAAAGACCGCGAGCAGGCCGAACCCGGTCGTCAGATCTTGATCGAAGGACGCGAGCGAGGTGATCGCCACCACGATCGTGATGAGGTCGCCGACCACCGCGAGGATCGCGAGGACGAGCGAGGTGATGCCGAGGCCGCGGCGCTTTTTCGCCGGGGGCTCGGTGGCCGGGACAACGGATTCGGTCGAGTCGGTCATGCGCTCACTCTAGCCACGCGCATGGCCGGCGCGGGAGGGCCTCAGGCGGGGGCGTCGCCCGGCTGCTGAGCGGCAACCTGCGCGCGGACCTCGTCCATGTCGAGCGCGCGCACCTGCTCGACGAGCGAGTCGAGGGCGGGGCGCGGGAGGGCGCCCGCCTGCTGGAAGACGCCGATGCCGTCGCGGAAGATCATCAGGGTCGGGATCGACTGGATGCCGAGCGCGCTCGAGAGGCCCTGGTGCGCATCCGTGTCGACCTTGCCGAAGGTGATGTCGGTGTTGTCGTTGGAGACCTCTTCGTACACGGGGCCGAAGGCCTTGCACGGCCCGCACCAGTCGGCCCAGAAGTCGACGAGCACGATGCCCTCGCCCAGGACGGTGTTCTCGAAGGTCTGCTCGGTGAGTTCTACAGTCGCCATCGTCCCAGGGTAGGCAATCCGCGCGGACGTTGCAGGGTACGGCGTCCGTTCGAGGGTGACTGCGGCGCCGTCTCGACTCCGGGAATAGTTCGCGCGTCTGCGGGGTTGAGTCGAAGGTATTCATGCAAATGCATGGAAAAGAACCGGAGAGAAAGCAGATCCACGATGGACGCCATGCAGTTCGGAGTCTTCACCGTCAGCGATGTGACGCCCGACCCCACGACGGGGCAGACGCCGAGCGAGAACCGTCGCATCAAGGACATCCTCACGATCGCGAAGCACACCGAAGAGGTCGGCCTCGACGTCTTCGCTCTCGGCGAGCACCACAACCCGCCGTTTTTCTCCTCGAGCCCGACCACCACGCTCGGCTACATCGCCGCGACCACCGAGCGGCTGCTGCTCTCGACCGCCACGACGCTCATCACCACGAACGACCCGGTGAAGATCGCCGAAGACTTCGCGATGCTGCAGCACGTCGCCGACGGCCGCGTCGACCTGATGCTCGGGCGTGGCAACACCGGCCCCGTGTACCCGTGGTTCGGGCAGGACATCCGCGAGGGCATTCCGCTCGCGATCGAGAACTACGCGCTGTTGAACCGGCTCTGGCGCGAGGACTTCGTCGACTGGCAAGGCAAGTACCGCACGCCGCTGCAGGGCTTCCAGTCGACCCCGCGTCCGCTCGACGGCGTCGCGCCGTTCGTCTGGCACGGGTCGATCCGCAGCCCGGAGATCGCCGAGCAGGCGGCCTACTACGGCGACGGCTTCTTCGCCAACAACATCTTCTGGCCGAAGGAGCACTACCAGCAGCTCATCCGCTACTACCGGCAGCGCTTCGAGCACTACGGCCACGGCACGTCCGAGCAGGCGATCGTCGGCCTCGGTGGACAGGTCTTCATGCGAGCGAATTCGCAAGACGCCGTCGCCGAGTTCCGCCCGTACTTCGACAACGCCCCGGTCTACGGGCACGGCCCGAGTCTCGAGGACTTCAGCGAGATGACCCCGCTCACGGTCGGCAGCCCGCAACAGGTCATCGATCGCTACGCGGCGATGCGCGACTACTACGGCGACTACCAGCGTCAGCTCTTCTTGATCGATCACGCGGGGCTTCCGCTCAAATCGGTGCTCGAGCAGCTCGACATCCTCGGCGGTGAGGTGGTGCCCGTGCTCCGGAAGGAGTTGGCGAAGAACCGTCCGGCAAGCGTGCCGGATGCGCCCACCCACGCCAACCGACTCGCCGCGCGCGAGGCATCCGCCGCGACGTCGGCCGACGCTGCGCCCGAACTGACCGCGACGGAGGCCTGAGATGACCGCCGCAACGAACCGCAGGATCGCCGTCATCGCGGCCGGTCTCAGCCAGCCCAGTTCCACCCGGTTGCTTGCCGACCGCGTGGTCGAGGCGACACGTCGCCGCCTTGCCGAGGAGGGGGTGGAGGTGGAGGTCAGCGTGCTCGAGCTGCGAGACGTGGCGACCGACATCACCAACAACATGCTCACCGGGTTCGCGAGCCCGAAGCTGGAGGCCGAGATCGAGAAGATCGTGGGCGCGGACGCGCTCGTCGCGGTCACCCCGATCTTCACCACCAGCTACTCGGGCCTGTTCAAGTCGTTCATCGACATCCTGCAGCCGGACTCACTCACCGGGATGCCCGTGCTGATCGGGGCGACCGGAGGCACCGAGCGGCACTCGCTCGCCCTCGACTACGCGCTACGGCCGCTGTTCACGTACCTGCACACGGTCGTCGTGCCGACGGCGGTCTATGCCGCGGCGAGCGACTGGGGGAGCGCCGGGGATGCCGCCTCGGGGGGACTCCCCGAGCGCATCGACCGCGCCGCGGCGGAGCTCGCCGCGCTGGCGGTCGCGAGCGATCGCTCGCGACGGGTGCGCGACCCCTTCGCGCTTCCGGCCGGATTCAGTCCGACCGGGGTCGGCGGGTTCCAGGAGACGTAGGACGCGCCCGAGACGGGGCGGTGCCGGTCTCGGTGCCGCCCCGGCCGGGTGGGATCACCCGCTCTTGCGGCGGAACTCGCGCTTTAGGTCGGCCTTGGCGTGGACCCCGCGCACGGCGGACTCTCCGCCGGTGTGACCGGTGGGGTTGCTCTGGCCCGACTTCTTGCGCTCCAGCGCTTCGCGGAACTTGCGCTTGGTCTCGTCGGAGGGCGAACCCTCCGGAGTTTTCTCAGTCATGGGCTGAGCCTAGCTTTCGTGTCGACGTGCGCCCCGTGAACCCACACGTCCGATCACCACGTCCACCGCGACGCCCAGCGTGATCGCGACCGCGACCGAGAGCACGATCGCCAGGATCGGCTGGTCGCGCAGCATCGCGCCGAAGCTCGCGCCGATCGCGACGTTATAGATCGCCCAGCCGAGCCCGGCCGCGGCGGAGAGCGGCACGAAGCGGGCGAGTCGGATGCCCGAGGCGCCGGCCGTCAAGTTCACCGCGATCCGGGCGAACGGGATGTACCGCGCGGTGAAGACGAGCACCGCGGTGCGGTGCTCGATGGTGCGCTGCACGCGGCCGAGCGCCGCGGCGATGCGACCGCGGCGCTGCCACTCCCAGCGATCCAGGCCGACGCGCCGACCGATGAGAAAGCACAACAGGTCGCCCGTCGTTGCGCCGACCGCCGCGATCGGAACCAGCACGATGAGCCACGGCGTGCCGGTCGCACCCGCGAGGGCCCCCAGGGCGACGACGACGGTCTCGCTCGGGAGCACGACGAGGAAGGCATCACCGACGACGAGTGCGAAGACGAGCGGATACAGCCAGGGCGACGACGCCAGCTCGAGAAGCCACGGGTCCGTCGTCACCCTGGCGTTCTACTCGCCGCAGGTGAACATCTGGTGTCGGCTCAGTCTTCGAGCACGAAGGTCACTTCGAGCGTCACCTGCCAGGCGGTGATGGTGCCGCCCTCGACGGAGACCTGCTGTTCCTTGACCCACGCGCCGGTGATGTCGCGGATCGTGGTGCTCGCTCGTTCGATTCCCGATCGGGTCGCATCCTCGAAACTGGTGTCCGATCGTGCGGTGATGGTGGTGACTCGAGCCACGGTGGCCATGATTCCTCCTTGAATCAGGCGGGCGCGGATCGCGACCCGCCCATTCATTCAACGCCTCACCAGGGCAAACTGCTAGCATCAAAGCGATCGCCACTCGGCGATTGCCCGCGCGCGGAGACAACGCCGCGGGAATATCACGGAGCAGGCCGGCACGAAGCTGGTCACCGGTGGTGGTCTTCCGAAGCCCGCGAGGTCGCGGCTCGGAGCGCTTCTACTGTTGACCAGAGCAGATCCCGGCGGCATTCGCCGGGTCCCTTCCTGCCTACTCCTGCTCCTTCGCGAGAATCGCCGCGCCGGATGCGCGGCAGCTAAGGAGAGACCCATGGAGGGTCCCGAAATCAAGTTCGCCGAAACCGTTCTCGACAACGGCAAGTTCGGCACGCGCACCGTCCGGTTCGAGACCGGTCGCCTCGCGCAGCAGGCCCAGGGCGCGGTCGCCGCGTACCTCGACGAGGACACCATGATCCTCAGCGCCACGAGCGCGGGCAAGCACCCGCGCGACGGCTTCGACTTCTTCCCCCTCACGGTGGATGTCGAGGAGCGCTCCTACGCCGCCGGCAAGATCCCCGGTTCGTTCTTCCGTCGCGAGGGTCGCCCCTCGACCGAGGCGATCCTGGTCTGCCGTCTGATCGACCGTCCGCTGCGCCCGACCTTCGTCGAGGGGCTGCGCAACGAGGTCCAGATCGTCATCACGGTGCTGAGCATCGCGCCCGACGAGTTCTACGACGCGCTCGCGATCAACGCGGCCAGCGCCTCGACCCAGATCTCCGGCCTGCCGTTCTACGGACCGGTTGCGGGCATCCGCATGGCCCTGATCGGTGACCAGTGGGTCGCCTTCCCGAAGCACAGCCAGCTCGCCGAGGCCGTCTTCGACCTCACCGTCGCCGGCCGCCTGGTCACCGACAAGGACGGCAACGAAGACGTCGCGATCATGATGGTCGAGGCCGAAGCCACCGACGTCAGCTGGGAGCTCATCCGCTCGGGGGCGACCAAGCCCGACGAGGCCGTCGTCGCCCAGGGCCTGGAGGCCGCCAAGCCGTTCCTGCGTCAGCTCGCGAAGGCTCAGGCCGAGCTCGCCGCGCAGTCGGCGAAGGAGATCCAGGAGTTCCCGCTGTTCCCGCCGTACTCGGACGAGGCCTACAACGCCGTCGCCGAGATCGCCTACGACGAGCTCAAGAGCGTCTACCAGATCGCCGACAAGCAGGAGCGCCAGAAGGCCGACGATGCGCTCAAGGAGCGCGTCAAGACCGCGATCAACGAGAAGGTCGATGCCGGTCAGCTCGGCGGCGAGGTGCCGCCGATGGTCAGCGCCGCCTACAAGTCGGTCAGCAAGAAGGTCATGCGCACGCGCGTTCTGACCGAGGGCATCCGCATCGACGGCCGTGGCCTCACCGACATCCGTGCGCTCGACGCCGAGGTGCAGGTCATCCCGCGCGTTCACGGCTCGGCGATCTTCCAGCGCGGTGAGACCCAGATCCTGGGTGTCACGACGCTCAACATGCTCAAGATGGAGCAGCAGATCGATTCGCTGAACCCCGTCACCAAGAAGCGCTACCTGCACCACTACAACTTCCCGCCCTACTCGACCGGTGAGACCGGCCGCGTGGGAAGCCCGAAGCGTCGCGAGATCGGGCACGGCTTCCTGGCCGAGCGCGCCCTCGTGCCGGTGCTGCCGACGCGTGAAGAGTTCCCCTACGCGATCCGTCAGGTCTCCGAGGCTCTCGGCTCCAACGGCTCGACGTCGATGGGTTCGGTGTGCGCCTCGACCCTGTCGCTGCTGAACGCCGGTGTGCCGCTCAAGGCCCCCGTCGCCGGCATCGCGATGGGCCTCATCTCGGACGAGGTCGACGGTGAGACCCGCTACGCGGCCCTCACCGACATCCTCGGTGCCGAAGACGCGCTCGGTGACATGGACTTCAAGGTCGCCGGCACGAGCGACTTCGTCACCGCGATCCAGCTCGACACCAAGCTCGCGGGTCTGCCCTCGAGCGTGCTCGACGGTGCGCTCAAGCAGGCCAAGGAGGCCCGCACGGCCATCCTCGCGGTCATCAACCAGGCGATCGACGCCCCCGACGAGATGGCGCCGACGGCGCCGCGCGTCATCAGCGTCAACATCCCGGTCGACAAGATCGGCGAGCTGATCGGCCCCAAGGGCAAGACGATCAACGCGATCCAGGACGAGACGGGCGCCGAGATCTCGATCGAGGAAGACGGCACCGTGTACATCGGCGCGACCGACGGCCCCTCGGCCGAGGCGGCGCGTGCCCAGGTGCTCGCGATCGGCAACCCGCTGCAGCCCGAGGTCGGCGAGCGCTACCTCGGCACGGTCGTGAAGCTTGCGACTTTCGGCGCCTTCGTCTCGCTCACCCCCGGTAAGGACGGCCTGCTGCACATCAGCGAGGTCCGCAAGCTCGCCGGTGGTAAGCGCGTGGAGAACGTCGAAGACGTGCTCGGCGTCGGCCAGAAGATCCAGGTCGAGATCACCAAGATCGACGACCGCGGCAAGCTTTCGCTCGCCCCGGTGGTCGAGGAGTCCGCGGACGCGGCGGAGACTCCCGAGGCTCCCGCCGAAGGCTAGATCTCGTCACGACAAGGCCCGTCCCGCTTCCGCGGGGCGGGCCTTCTCGCGTGGGAGACGCGGCGCTCAGCCGATCGAGGCGAGGAGCCCGGTCGCGAAGACGACGACGCCCGCGGCGGTGGCCACGACGAGGAGCGGCAGCCGCATGCCGCCGCGCACGAAGGCGGCGATCAGCACGATGGCGGCGAGCACGGTCATGAGGGCGACCGCAGCGGCCATCGCGGTGACGCTGGAGACGCCCGAGACGCATCCGCCCTCGACCACGCCGGCGACGCACGTCGTCCACCGCGGGCGGACGAGCCACAGGGTCGAGATCGCGGCCCCGGTTCCGAACGTCGCGAGCGCCACCCAGACGGCCGTGACCGTGCCCCGCGGGACGCGCCGGGTGATGCGCGGCGCGAGGTGCGGCGCGGTGCGCGCGGGAGGAGGCATGCTCCCACGTTGCCACCCGATCCGGCACCCCGGCGAGCTCGCAGGCACAGCCACAGCCAACTCAAAGCGCGACTCAAGCCGGCCGCACGCCGCGCGCCGTAACGATTCGGACACTCGGCGCACCTCGCGCGTGCGTGAGAGTTACTCTGAGCGCATTGCGTCGCTCCAGGTTCATCGAAGTGTCGCGTCGCTCGACACACGATTTCCTGGGTCCCGAGGAGGTGCATAACGTGAAGCGACACGAACAGGTCGGCACGGTTTCCCTCGGCCCCGACTCGGGCAGCCTCGAGATGCCGGTCCTCGTCGGCGGTGTCGCCTCCGTGCGCCGTCAGATCCGCAACTCCGAGCTCAGCGTGTTCCCCATCGCACTCGGCGGGAACGTCTTCGGCTGGACCGCGGATGCGACCGAGACCGAGCGCATTCTTGATCGCTATGCGCAGGCCGGCGGCAACTTCATCGACACCGCGGACTCCTATGCGGGTGGTCGCAGCGAGATCATGATCGGCAACTGGATGCGGTTTCGCCGCAACCGCGACGACCTGGTCGTCGCGACGAAGGTCGGCAAAGGGCCCGAGCATCCGGGGGTGACGGCGCGGGCGATCTCCGCCGCCGTGGAGGATTCGCTGCGTCGACTGCGCACCGATCGCATCGACCTGCTCTACCTGCACATCGACGACCCGGAGGTTCCCTTCGAGCAGACGCTTCTCGCGGTCGATGAGCTCATTCGCGCCGGCAAGGTGCGCGCCTTCGGCGGCTCGGATCACGCCGGAAATCGGCTCGTCGAGGCTCGGATCGCCTCGGCGCAACTGGGTGTCGCCCGCATGGTGGCCGTGCAGAATCACTACAACCTCATGCACCGGCGGCAGCACGAGCAGGAGGTCGTCCGCGTCGCGCGCGAGCTCGACCTCTCGGTCATGCCGCGGTTCGGGCTGGCAAGTGGATTCTTGACCGGCAAGTACCGAACGCGCGCCGATATCGCCCGCTCGGATCGGCGCCTCGAGCTCGCCGACTACCTCACGCGCACGGGGCTGCGCGTGCTGGCGGCCCTCGACAAGGTGTCCAGTGAGGTCGAGTCGACGCCCGCCGCGGTGTCGCTCGCCTGGTTGCTCACGAAGCCCCATGTCGCCGCGCCCGTCGTCTCGGCCAGTCGCGCGGAGCACGTCGACGACTTCGTGGCGGCGACCAAGATCCTGCTCAGTCGCCACCAGCTTCTCGAGCTCGACCGCGCGAGTTCGTAGCGCGGTGCCGGTTCGGGTCTACGCGGGGACGGCCGCCGCCGCGACGACGGACTCGAACACGCGGTTGAGCGAACCGCGGGCACTGTCGGGGCTGCCCGCGTAGCCGCCGAGGAGCGCGCCGTCACGGGCCAGCATGAGGTCGTCGGCTCCCTCGTGCGGCGCGAGATGGCCGAGCTGGGCGAGCAGGTTCTCGAAGAGGTCGTGCAGCCACTCGCGGTGGACGCCGACGCTGACGCGCACCGGGTGGTCGTCGAGCGGGTACTCGACCGCGGCCGAGAGGAACGCGCACCCGCGCAGGGCCGGGTTGCCGACATCCGCGGCGGTCCAATCGCGCAGCGCGAACAGGGCGTCGGCGGGGCTCGAGATCGAGCTCAGGCGCAACGCGACGTCGAGCGCGATCCGGCGGTGACGATCGGCGAGGTAGTCCAGGACGAGACGATCCTTCGCCCGGAAGTGCTTGTAGAAGGTCGCTTTCGTGACGTGCGACTCCTCGATGAGCCAATCGACGCCGACCGCGCGAATGCCTTCGCGGGTGAACAGCACATCGGCGGTTTCGAGAATGCGCTGCTTGGCCGGCGCCAGCGGGCGCTGATCGGTGTTTTCGGGAACGGAAACGAACATGACAGTAACTCCTCGGGCGGATTCTGTCGGGGGCCTGCGGTCGTCTCTGACCGCTGGTCCTCGGTGACCGTCGTCATCGGCAGTAGATGGATGCCGGCGAAGACGGCCGGGTGGATCCTTCTGTGTATGTGCAATGGGATGAGGGTGCATCCCGAGGCGGAATGGTAGGGCGCCACACCGTCTCTTAGTGCGAGGGTACGCCTGGTTGGGCGAAAGGGCGGGACTGCTGAAGGTCTTGGTGACTCTTCTCGTTAGGCCGCGGATGCGGCCTGTGTGGTCATGATGGCTTCGAACTCGACGGGCGTCAAC
>NZ_CAJQNT010000043.1 GCF_905479755.1 uncultured Schumannella sp.
CGGCAGGTGTTCTCCTCGAACCTTGAGCGTCAGCAAGCACTTGCGCCATGGCTGAACTACTACAACACTCAACGACGCCACTCAGCCCTCGATGGGCTCCCGCCGATCAGCCGAGTGTCACCAACGTCCTAGCCGGATACAGCTAGACGATCGTCGCGCCGAACACCCAGCCGAGGGCGTAGGTGACCGCGGCCGCGCCGTAGCCGATCGCGAGTTGCCGCAGCGCGCGCTTCCAGGGTGACGCCCCCGAGAGCACGCCCACGATCGCGCCGGTCGCGAGCAGTGCGAGACCGACGGCGACCGCCGCGATGATCACCGCGACGAGACCGTCCCCGCCGAACAGATACGGCAGCACCGGGATCACCGCGCCCGCCGCGAAGAACGCGAAGCTCGAGATCGCCGCGCGCCACGTGGAGCCGACCGCCTCGTGCTCCTCGTGGTCGTCGTCGTGGTCGATGTGCCGCGCCGCGAACACCTCGCGGGCGCGCTCCTCGGCGCGCTCCTCGCTCATGCCGCGAGCGCGATACACGAGGGCGAGTTCGTTGGCGTCGACATCGAGCGCCGCCACCGCATCGTGCGAGGCCGGGTCGGCGCGGGAGGCCGTCAGCAGCTCGCGCTGCGAGCGCACCGAAACGTATTCCCCCGCCGCCATGGAGAGCGCGCCGGCGAGCAGCCCCGCGATTCCGGTGAACAGCACGACCGAGGAGGCGGCGCCCGTGGCGCTCACCCCGAGCACGAGGGCGAGGTTGGAGACGAGTCCGTCGTTCGCGCCGAACACGGCCGCGCGGAACGTGCCGGCCAGCCGCAACCGACCCCGGGCGGCCAGGCCGCGCAGCACCTCGCCGTGGATGCGCTCATCGGCGGCCATCGCATCCGTCGCATCCGCGTCGTCGTCGTAGGGCGAGCGCGCCTCCGCCCGCTGCGCCAGCGCGAGCACGAACAGGCTGCCGAAGTTGCGGGCGAGCCAGGCCAGGCTGCGCGTGCGCAGACTGCCCCGCTTCGGCGCACCGACATCGTCGCCGAGCAGCGCCAGCCAGTGCGCCTCGTGGCGGCCCTCCGCGTTCGCCAGGCCCAGCAGGATCTCGCGCTCGGCTCCCTCGGCGCGCTCGGCGAGCTCGCGATAGACCTGCGCCTCGGCGCGCTCGTCGGCGAGGTGGCGGCGCCACCGCTGAATCTGTCGGCGGGTGGGCGCGCTCATGCCGAGAACACCAGCCCCCAGGAACCCTCCCAGCGCGCGCCCGGCTCCAGCCAGATCAGACCACGCCCCGAGTTGAGGGCATCCGGCGGAGCCGTCATCGGCTCGACCGCGACCGCCGAAACGAGCTCGCCACTGTGAGGGAAGTTCCGCGGGGTGAAGACCTGCAGATAGCCCCAGTCGGCGTTCTGCCACAGCGTCAGCCGGCGCCCGTCGGGGGCGTCGAGCCAGGCGCTCGCGCCGCGCAGGCTCGCATCCGCCTCCCCCGGAAGCGTCGCGTGCTCGACACCCCCGAAGGCGGTGTCGAGCTGCAGCTCGGCGATCCGCCGCGGGGTGCGCAGATCGGCGGGCGTTCCCTCGACCGGGGATTCGGCGACCGGGTTCAGCCGCTCGTCGACCTCGCAAAAGGTGCTCGCCGGAACCGTGAGACGCAGCTCCTCCACCGAGACCTCACCGATCCGGAGATACGGATGCGTGCCCACCGCGTACGGCGCACGCCGCGCCGAGCGGTTCTCGACCCCGTGCATGACGGTGATCCCGTCGTCCTGGAGTTCGTAGCGCACCCAGGTGTCGAGTTCGAAAGGCCAGCCGTGCTGGGGGGCGATCCGCGCGCCGAGGGTGAGCGCATCCGCCGAGCGCTCGCGCACCTCGTAGTCGGCGAACTGCAGCAGACCGTGGATTGCGCCGCCGCGCGCCGGCTCGGTGATGTCGAGCTGCTGCGTCTCGCCGTCGAGCACCCAACGCGCGTCGCGCACACGGTTCGGCCAGGGCGAGAGCACCACGCCGTTGCAGAACTCGGGGGCCTCGCCGAGCGGCACCGGTTCGGTGAGCGCCACGCCGTCAACGCTCAGCGAACGCAGTACCGCCGCGACCGTGCCGATCTCGGCGCGCGCGCGACCGCGTTCAAGCACGAACTGTTCGCCAGTGGGGGCATGCATGCTGCGAGCCTAGGGGTGCTGCGCGGGGCGGTAGCGCACGCCCCACGAGGTCTCGACACGGTCACCGGGCTCGAGCCAGCGCAGATCGGTGCCCGAGTTGAGGGCATCCGGCGGCACCGTCATCGGCTCGACCGCGACCGCGCGGTGCGGGCCCTCCTCGCCCGGGAAGTCGGCCGGGGTGAACAGCTGCAGCCAGCGGAACGCCGGGTCGGCCCAGACGACCGTGGAGGCGCCATCGGGCGCGACCAGCCACGCCACCTCCGCCGCCTCGGCGCGGTTCGCCAACTGGCCGAAGCCCACATTGAAGTCGGCACCGGCAAGCGAGTGCGCCTCGCGCAGATCGAACTCGGTGCCCGCCACCGGGTGTTCGGCGACCGGGTTCAGCCGGTCATCCAACTCCAGGCGGGTCTCGCCCGCGATGCGCAGGGTCAGGTCATCGGTCGGCGTCTCGCCCACCCGGAAGTACGGATGCGCGCCCACCGACCACGGCGCGGCCGCCTCGCCGAGGTTCTGGGCGCCGTGCGTCACCGTGAGCCCGTCGTCCTCCAGCGCGTAGGTCACCCAGGTGTCCAGGAGAAACGGCCAGCCGTGCTGCGGGTAGATCGTGGCGCCGAGCGTGATCGAGCGCGCGGTGCGGGCGCGCTCGCGGTAGTCGGTGTTGCGGAGCAGACCGTGGATCGCTCCCCCGCGGGCGACGTCGGTGATGTCGAGCTGCTGCACCTCGCCGTCGAGCAACCAGCGCGCATCCTTCACCCGATTCGGCCACGGCGCCAGCACGATGCCGCAGCCGTGCGAAGGCATGCTGTCGGCCGGCACCGTCTCGGTGACGCGCACGCCGTCGACGCGCACCTCGCGCAGCACCGCCGCGAGGGCGCCGATCTCGACCCGCACGCGGCCGCCGTCGAGCACAAACTGTTCACCGGTGGGAGAGTTCACGACCGTCAGCCTAGAAGGTCGGGCACCTCGACGCGGGTGCCCGCGCGGGCCGCGACTGCGCGCAGCGCCGCCACCGACTCGGCGTCGCCCGCGGTGACGAGCGTGTCGAAGTCGGCGAGAGTGCCGATGCGACCCAGGTGCCGCTGACCCCACTTGGAGGCGTCGGCCACCAGCACGCGCCGCGTCGCCGCCGCGACCATCGCCCGTTTGATCTCCGCCTCCGGCAGGTTGAGGTTCGTCACCGCCCCGTCGTCGGCGATGCCGTTGCCGCCGAGGATCGCCACGTCGGCGTGCAGTTCGGGCAGGGTGTTCGCCGCGAGCGGCGCGACGAGCGAATGCTGCAAGGGGCGCAGCGTGCCGCCCGTCACGATCACGGTGAAACGCGGGATCGCCGCCTCCAGCGCGAGCGCGATCGACAGCCCGTTGGTGATCACCGTCAACTCGGTCAGGTCGCGCCGGGCGACCAGCGCCCGCGCCACCGCGAGGGTTGTGGAACCGACATCGAGCAGCACGCTCGAGCCGTTGTTGATCAGCGCGGCGGCGCGGCGACCGATCGCGCGCTTGAGCTCCGCATCGCGCTCGGCGGCCGTCTCGACCGGGGCCTCGCGCTCGGTGCCGGGCACCGGCATCGCGCCGCCGTGCACGCGGTGGACGAGACCCGCCTCATCGAGGGCGCGCAGGTCCGAGCGCACCGTCACCTCGCTCACCCCGAAGCGGTCGCGCACCTCCGAGACCCGCACGTACCCACGTTCGGCAACGAGGGCCGCCAAGGCGGCGCGGCGGGTTTCGGCGGGGAGTTCGCCCCGGTCATCCATGCTCTGCTCCTGCGCTCCGTGTTTTCGATTCTTGTCGTTTCTGCAAACGACGCTTTCGGTATCGTAATGCGGTGTCCATCACTCACCACCGCACCACGCTCGCCGACGGTCGCGAGCTCATCTACTTCGACGACGCCGACACCACCCTCGGGCCCGAGCGCGCCATCGACCAGCGCGAACTCGACCCGCGCCCGGCGACCGCCACCATGCGCCAAGACGTGCTCACCGGCGACTGGGTGTCCATCGCCGCCGCGCGCCAGAACCGCGCCTTCCTGCCGCCCGCCGAACTCGACCCGCTCGCCCCGCAGAGCCCCGGCAACCCCTCCGAGGTGCCCGCGCTCTACGACGTCGCCGTGTTCGAGAACAAGTCGCCCTCCTTCGGCCCGGCGCTCGCCGACGACCCCAACGCGCCGCAGGGTCTCGACGATCTCGCGACGCTCGGCTACGGGCGCACCCGCACCTCCGTCGGCCGCTGCGAAGTCGTCTGCTTCAGCCCCGAACACGAAGGCTCATTCGGCAGTCTCACCCCGAGCCGCGCCCGCACCGTCATCGAGGCGTGGGCACACCGCACCGCCGAACTCTCGGCGCTACCCGGCATCGAGCAGGTATTCCCCTTCGAAAATCGCGGCGAAGCCATCGGCGTCACGCTGCGGCACCCGCACGGGCAGATCTACTCCTACCCCTACATCACCCCGCGCACCACGAGGCTGCTCGACTCGATCCGTCAGCTCGGGCCGGACCTGTTCGCACGCATCCTCGAATTCGAACGCGCGAGCGAGCGGGTCGTGCTCGCTGGCGAGCACTGGACGGCGTTCGTGCCGTTCGCCGCGCGTTGGCCCATCGAGATCCACCTGCTGCCGCACCGCCACGTCGCCGACTTCGCCGAAACCTCCGAGGCCGAACGCGACGAGTTGGCGACGCTCTACCTGCGGCTGCTGCGCGGCGTCGACGCGCTCTACGACACCCCCACGCCCTACATCGCCGCGTGGCATCAGGCGCCGGTGAACGTCGGCCGCGACAGCGTACGCTTGCACCTTCAACTCACCTCGCCGCGCCGTGCGGCCGACAAGCTCAAGTACCTCGCCGGCTCGGAAGCCGCGATGGGAGCCTGGATCGGCGACGTCACCCCCGAAGCCGCGGCGGCGAACATCCGAAAGGCCATCGAGAGCGTATGAGCGACCTGCGTGACGACGTCCGCGCCCTGTTCACCGAGCTGACCGGGCACGCCCCGCTCGGGCTCTGGTCGGCGCCGGGCCGGGTCAACCTGATCGGCGAGCACACCGACTACAACGACGGATTCGTGTTCCCCTTCGCGATCGACCGCCGCACGCTCGTGGCGGTCGGCGTGCGCGACGACGGAGTGATCCGCGTCGCCTCGACCTTCGGCGACGAGAGCGTCGAGGTGCCACTCACCGAACTGGATGCCATCGTCGCGGGCGGCGGGCTCGAGGGATGGGCCGCGTATCCGCTCGGTGTCGCCTGGGCGCTCGGCGAGGCGGGGGCAGACCTCGGCGCCGTGCCCGGTCTCGACCTGGTGATCGACTCCAACGTGCCGGTCGGTGCGGGGCTGTCGTCCTCGGCCGCGATCGAGTGCGCCGTCGCGCTCGCCCTCGACGAGGTCTGGCAGCTCGGCCACACCCGCGAGCAGCTCGCCCGCGTCGGCCAGCGCGCCGAGAACATCGCCGTCGGCGCTCCGACCGGGATCATGGATCAGTCGGCCTCGCTCCTCGGGCGTCAAGACTCCGGGGTCTTCCTCGACTGTCGTTCGCTCGACGCGGAGGTCATCGACCTCGGCTTCACCGACGCCGGTCTCGTGCTGTTGGTGATCGACACCGGCGTGAAGCATTCGCACGCCACGGGCGGCTACGGCGAGCGCCGCGCCTCCTGCGAGGCGGGGGCGGCGGCGCTTGGCGTCTCATCGCTGCGCGACGTGAGTGTCGACGATCTTCCACGCGCCCGCGACCTGCTCGACGATGTCACCTTCCGCCGCGTGCGCCACGTCGTGACCGAGAACCAGCGCGTGCTCGACACGGTGCGCGTGCTGCGCGAGCAGGGGCCCGCCGCGATCGGCGAACTGCTGGACGCTTCCCACGTCTCCATGCGCGACGACTTCGAGATCTCGGTACCCGAGCTCGACCTCGCGGTGGAGACGGCGCAGTCCAACGGCGCGATCGGCGCCCGGATGACCGGCGGCGGATTCGGCGGCGCGGCGATCGCGCTCGTGCCGGCCGAGGGCCTCTCGCGCATGCAGGTCGCCCTCGACGGCGCCTTCGCCGAGCACGGCTTCTCCGCCCCCGAGCTCTTCACCGTCACCCCCTCCCACGGCGCCGTCCGCGAGCCCTAGCCCCCGCCGCGCGGGGCTGCCGAGCGCTACCCAAACACGCCAGCGCTATCGAAGCTCCGGTCGCGCTCGTGAGTTTGGGTAGCGCGCGGCGGAAGCCGGGTAGCGCGCGGCGGAAGCCGGGTGGCTCTCGGCGGGGTGGGTCAGCGCGCCGCGCCGCGGCGGTGCCCGCGGGCGGGGCTAGGGGGTGCGGCGGACCGCGACGACCTGGGCGACGATGATCGCGGCCGCGATGGCCGCGCCGACGACGATCGTCAGCGGATCCGACTGCACCTTGAGCACCACAAACGGCACGAGCACCGCGAGGTCGAGCACGATCGACAACGCCGGCACCCAACGTCGCGCCTGCACCTTCTGGTGCAGGGCGCACAGCACTCCCCACTGCACAGCGATATCCATCGTGAGGTAAAGCAGCGCCCCCATTGACGCGATCTGCCCCAGGTCGAAGAGCGCGGTAACCAGGATCGCGAGCCCGGCCGTAATCAGCAGCGGCTGGTGAGTGATCCGCTTCGGCAAGGAGGGAGCCTGCCCCATGCCCTGCAGCATCTCGTAGAGTCTCGACACCGAAAACATGCTCGCGAGCAGTCCAGACAGCGTCGCGACGACCGCAATCGCGACGGTGATTCCGACGCCCCACGCCCCAAACAGCGGTTCAGCCGCTTCGGCGAGGGAGTAGTCGCGCGCCTCAATCGCCCCGTCGGCGCCGATACTCGCCGCGACCGACACGGTGATGAGCGAGTACAACACGGCGCAGATCGCCAGTGATATCGCGATCGAGCGACCGATGTTGCGTGTCGGGTTCGTGATTTCGTCGCCCTGGTTCGTGATCGTCGTGAAGCCCTTGTACGCGAGCACGCAGAGAGTGATCGCGGCGAGCAGGCCGAGAAGATCGACTGAACCGGATGCGAGCCTCGAGACTGCCCCGTCCCCGGCGACCGCGGCGCCCAACAGCCCCGCAATGGCGAGTACCGCGATCCCCGCGATCTTCGCGATGGCGGTGACGAGCGCCGACCGCTCCACCAGCCGATTGCCGACCAGATTCACAATCGCGGCCGCGGCGATCGCGAACACGCCGAGCATGGGAACAAGCACAGCCGAGTCCTGCAATCCGAACGGTCGCAATAGGTAGTTGCCGAACGTTCGGGCGAGAAGGCTTTCAGCCACCACCATTGACACGTACATGAACAGAGAGAACGAGCCGGCCACGGCTCCCGGTCCGTACGCATCCTTGAGCAGCATCGCGATACCCCCCGACGACGGGTTTACCGCGGAATAGCGGATGTACGCGTAGGAGCTGACGGCGGCGACCGCGGCGCCCAAGACAAACGCGATCGGGAACCACTCGCCCGCCAGTTCGGCAACCTGCCCGACCAGCGCGAAAATCCCGGCCCCGATCATCACGCCCGTGCCGAGCGACACCGAGCCAGCCAGCGAGATCCTCTGCGTTTCCGCCATCAGCCCAGGGTAGGCACGGTTAGCCCGTCGCGTCACCCCGGACGCGAATTACGCCCATCATCCCGGCGTCCTCGTGATCGAGGATGTGGCAGTGATACACGGTGGTGCCGGCAATGTCATCGAACGCGATCCGCACCGTCGTGGCACTCCGCGCAGGCACATCCACGACGTCTCGCCAGCTCACGCGCTCGGCGTCGACACCGCCGATCGACACGACTTGCATCGGCCAGACGTGCAGATGGAAAGGATGATCCATCGTGCTGTCGTTGACGAGCGTCCACTCCTCGACCGAGCCGAGCTCGACATCCTGGTCGATGCGCTGCGGGTCAAAACTCGCCCCGTCGATCGTGAACGCCATCATCCCGCCCCCCATCATCCCGCCCCCCATTTCCAGAGTGAGGATGCGCGAACGGGCGACCGTTGCGCCTCGCAGATCGCGGGCGGGTGACGCGACGACGGACGCCGACGGGGCGTCGACGACGTCCCCTGAGACGGTCACCGTCGCGAGCGCGACGATCCCGGACGAAGATGCGGCGCCGCCCATCATTCCGACCGAACCGCGGTCCACCGGCAGAGCTTCAAGCACCGAACGTCCCTCGGCGAACGTGACGAGCACGTCGGCACGGTTACCCGGCAGCAACCGAAGTCGGTCGACGTTCTGGGGTGCCGCCAATTGTTCCGCGTCGTATCCGAGTAGCTCAAACCGTTGGCCGTCCAGACGCAGGTCGAGGTAACGCGAGGTGCAGGCGTTGACGATGCGCCAGCGCTGTCGCTCCCCGGGCATCGCCGAGATCGCCGGAGCAAGCTGACCGTTGACGAGCACGAGATCGCCCTCGCGTCCCAACATCCGGTCGGCGAGCGACGTCGTGCGCACGTCGCCGAGCGCCGTGAGCGAGATGTCGGAGATTACCAGCAGGCGCTCCGTGACCGAGTCGCGAGCGTCGGGATCTTCCACGAGGATTGCGCCATACAGCCCCGCGAAGACCTGGTCGGCCGCACTGCCGTGGTGGTGCGGGTGGTACCAGAACGTGCCAGGCGGATGGTTGTCGGGGATCTTGATCCGATATCCCGCGCTCGCCCCTGCCTCGACGCGACGAAAAACGTTGTCGCTTTCCCCCTCGGGCGAGACGCGAAGACCGTGGGTGTGCAGATTGGTCGGCGCGGACAGCCGGTTATTGAGGTCAATTCGCAGCTCATCGCCGGGGAGCACAGCGAGGGTCGGCCCGGGCAGAGTCCCGTTGTAGGTCAACACGCGTGCGGAGCGACCGCCAACGATCGCCGTCGACACCGCCACGGCCAACGAGACGTCCAGCACTCCATCGACGCTGTGCAGCACCTGGGGTTCGCGCAGGTCGGCGCCCGAGCCCTCGGCGGTGCCCGGGTCGACCGGGTTCAGCTGACTCCAGATGAGTCCGCCCGCGCCCACGACGACGGCGGTCGCGCCGATTCCACCCAGAATCAACGCCGTGCGTCTCGTCACCGGTTCCATCGTGCCGCCCATCCATGCGTCGCGGGATAGCGCTCCAGGTTCACGTTCACCCCGCGCCGCGTGACGCGGCAGAGCCCAAGGTCCCACGGCCCTGCCCGTGTGTCGCCGAGCGCTACCCAGACACGCCAGCGCTAACGAAGATCCGGTGGGCTCGTGAGTTTGGGTAGCTCTCGCGGCAGATGGGGACGCGGGCGGGGCGGGTGCGCCAGCGGGCGGGCGCGTGCGTGACGTAGCATGGTTACCCCGGGTGGGTATCCATGCGGGACGCGAGAGAGGGACCAGCAGACCATGTGCAACTCGACCACCCCGGCCGGACAACTCGGACTGACCGACGCCAACCACGCGTGCCACTGCGGTGACGCGAGCGCCACGCGGGAGATCCGCACGCATCCGCAGGGCGCCGTCGAGACCGAGTACCTGGTCGACGGGATGACCTGCAGCCATTGCGTTGCGAGCGTCACCGAAGAGCTGTCGGCGCTCGACGGCGTCGACCGCGTCGAGGTCGACCTCAAGGCCGGCGGCGCCTCGCGCGTCACCGTCGTCAGCACGGTGCCACTCGCCCCCGAGCAGGTCGACGCCGCCATCACCGAGGCGGGCTACTCACTCACCCCGGCGTCATGACCACCGCCGTCGACCTCGAGATCGGCGGGATGACCTGCGCCTCGTGCGCGACCCGCGTTGAGCGCAAGCTCAACAAACTCGACGGGGTCACGGCCAGCGTCAACTACGCCACCGAGAAGGCCCACATCGAAGCCCCCGGCGTCGAGGTCGCGACGCTGATCGCCGCCGTCGAATCCGCCGGGTACACGGCCGTGCTTCCCGCGCCTCCCGCCGCACGCCCGACCGAGCCAACCGCCCCCGCCGACCCCGAACTGCGCGCGCTGCGGCAGCGCCTCGTTATCTCGGCGGCGCTGGCCGTTCCCGTCGCGCTGCTGTCGATGATCCCGGCACTGCAATTCACGAACTGGCAGTGGCTCGCCCTCACGCTCGCCGCACCGGTCGCCGTCTGGGGCGCCTGGCCGTTCCACCGCGCCGCCGCCATCAACGCGCGACACGGCGCCGCCACGATGGACACCCTGATCAGCGTCGGGGTGCTGGCCGCGTTCGGCTGGTCGCTCTACGCCCTCTTCTTCGGCATGGCTGGGATGCCCGGGATGCAAATGACGGTGACCCTCTTTGGTACGCCGGGGGAGGCATCCGGCGAGATCTACCTCGAGGTCGCCGCCGCCGTCACCGTCTTCATTCTCGGCGGGCGATATCTCGAGGCCCGCGCCAAGACGCAGTCGGGTGCGGCGCTGCGCGCGCTGCTCGAACTCGGCGCGAAAGACGCGGTCGTGCTGCGCGACGGCGCCGAGCTGCGAGTTCCCGTCGACGTGCTCGTGCCCGGCGACACGATCGTCGTGCGCCCCGGCGAGAAGATCGCCACCGACGGTCTGGTGCGCGAGGGCGCGTCGGCCGTCGACGCCAGCATGCTGACCGGCGAGTCGGTTCCGGTCGAGGTCGGCCCGGGCGATCGCGTCGTCGGCGCCACCCTCAACGTCGGTGGGCGCCTGCTGGTCGAGGTGACCCGCGTCGGCGCCGACACCGAGCTCGCCCGGCTCGGCCGCCTCGTCGAGGAGGCGCAGACCGGCAAGGCCGCCGCGCAACGCCTTGCCGACCGCGTCTCGGCGATCTTCGTGCCCATCGTCATCGGACTCGCCATCGCCGCATTCGCGGGCTGGCTCGTCTCGGGCGCGAGCCTCGAGCTCGCCTTCACGGCCGCCGTCGCGACCCTCATCATCGCGTGCCCGTGCGCGCTCGGGCTCGCGACCCCCACCGCGCTCATGGTGGGCACCGGACGCGGCGCGCAGCTGGGCATCCTGATCCGCGGGCCGCAGGTCCTCGAGCAGACGCGCCGGGTCGACACGATCGTGCTCGACAAGACCGGCACCGTCACCACCGGGCGGATGCGCGTCGCCGAGGCCACCGTGACCGGCACCACCGCGGCGAGCGAGTTGTTGCGCCTCGCTGCCGGAGTCGAGTCGGGTTCCGAGCATCCGGTGGCCCGCGCGGTGCTCGAGCATGCCGGCGCCGAGGGCCTCGAGGTGCCCTCGCCGGAGAGCTTCGTTGCGCACTCCGGCTTCGGCGTCGAGGCAGTCGTCGACGGGCACGCCGTCGTGGCCGGTCGCGGAACCTGGCTCACCGAGGCGTGGTCGCTCGACCTGCCCGCCGACGCCGTGCGCGCCGTCGAGGCGGCCGAGGCCGCGGGCCGCACCACGATCGTCGTCGCCTGGGACGGGGAGGTGCGTGGCGTGATTGGCGTCGGCGACACCCTCAAGCCGAGCAGTGCGCTCGCGATCGCGCGATTCCGCGAACTGGGACTTCGCCCGGTGCTGCTCACCGGCGACAACGCGGGGGCGGCACACGCGGTCGCCGCCGTCGTCGGCATCGACGAGGTGCACTCCGGGATCACCCCGCAGGGCAAGCTCGACGTCATCCGCGCGCTGACCGCCGGCGGTCGCACCGTCGCGATGGTCGGAGATGGCGTCAACGACGCGGCCGCCCTCGCCGCCGCCGACCTCGGCATCGCGATGGGCAGCGGAACGGATGCCGCGATCGCCGCGAGCGACGTCACCGTCGTCAGCGGCGACCTGCTGGTGGTCGCCGACGCGATCCGCCTGGCACGCCGCACACTCGGCACCATCAAGGGCAACCTGTTCTGGGCCTTCGCCTACAACGTGGCGGCGATCCCGGTGGCGATGCTCGGCCTGCTGAACCCGATCATCGCGGGCGCCGCGATGGCGTTCTCGTCGGTCTTCGTGGTGACCAACAGCCTCCGCCTCCGCCGCTTCCGCCCCGCCTGACCTCGCCGAGCGCGCGGAGGCTAGAGGGCGACGCCGCGGTTGCGGCGGCGGGTGTGCTTGGGGGCGCGACCGCCGATGAACGAGCGGTCGGAGGCGACGTGGAAGCCGTGGCGCAGCGCCTGCCGGCCGATCAGCATCCGGAACCCCATCTCGTCGCGGTTGGTCAGCGTGACCTCGACGTTGACCGCACGCCCCACGAGCACGAGCGGCATCTCGACCACGAAGCGCTCGTCGACATGCCCCGAGGAGCTGCGCACGCGACGGCGATCCTGCACCGGCAGCTCGACGATCACGTCGTCGTCGTTGGTGCGCTGCCAGGGGTGGATGTGAAACCGCACCCACTCCGCACCATCACGATCGAAGGGTTCAATGTTGAAGGCGTGGATCGCGGAGGTCTGCGCGCCGGTATCGAGTTTCGCCTTGATCCACGGAACTCCGATTTCGGGCATCTGAATCCACTCGCGCCACCCCGCAAGGGTGTTTGAATGAGAGGACTCGCCCATCCCCCTATCTTGTCAGGGCCCCTCCATGAAACTTGCGATTCTGTCGCGCGCCCCTCGGGCATATTCCACCCAGCGTTTGCGTGCCGCCGCCGAGCAGCGCGGCCACGACGTGAAGGTGCTCAACACGCTGCGCTTCGCGATCGACCTCTCGGGCGACGATCCGGATCTCCAGTACCGCGGCCGCCAGCTGAGTGACTACGACGCGGTGTTGCCGCGCATCGGTGCCTCGATCACCTACTTCGGCACCGCCGTGGTTCGCCAGTTCGAACAGATGGATGTCTACACCCCGAACACCGCGAACGGCATCTCGAACGCGCGCGACAAGCTTCGGGCCACGCAGATCCTGTCGCGCCACAACATCGGGATGCCCGCCACGACCTTCGTGCGCAACCGCGCCGATGTGCGCCCCGCCATCGAACGCGTCGGGGGAGCCCCGGTCGTGATCAAGCTGCTCGAGGGCACGCAGGGCATCGGCGTGATCCTCGCCCCCGACCAGAAGGTGGCGGAGGCGATCATCGAGACGCTGCACTCGACGCGGCAGAACGTGCTCATCCAACGTTTCGTGAGCGAGAGCCGCGGCCGCGACATCCGCGCGCTGGTAGTCGGCGACCGCGTGGTCGCGGCAATGCGCCGCACGGCGAGCGGTGATGAGTTCCGCTCCAACGTGCACCGCGGCGGCACCGTGGGCGCCGTCGAGCTCTCGAGCGAGTACAAGGATGCGGCGGTCCGCTCGGCGCAGATCATGGGTCTCAAGGTGGCCGGCGTCGACATGCTGGAGGGCGCCGACGGTCCGCTCGTGATGGAGGTCAACTCCTCCCCCGGTCTACAGGGCATCGAGGCGGCGACGCAGCTCGACGTGGCGGGCGCGATCATCGACTACATGGCCAACCAGGTGGCCTTCCCGGAGATCGACGTACGTCAGCGCCTCAGCGTTTCGACCGGCTACGGGGTCGCGGAACTGCTCGTGCACAACAACGCCGAGCTGGTCGGCAAGTCACTCGGCGACTCGGGCCTGTGGGAGCGCGACATCACCGTGCTGACGCTGCACCGCTCGGCCTCAGTGATCCCGAATCCGCGCAAGGGCGTCGTGCTCGAGGCCGGTGACCGGTTGCTCTGCTTCGGCAAGCTCGAGGAGATGCGCTCGATGATCCCGGAGCGCCGGCGCCGGCGCGCGAAGGTGCGCAAGCTCCCCGCCGAGGCGCTGCCGAGCGAGGACGCCTAACCGAAAGCCGCCGGGCGCTGGGGAATCCAACAGCGAACAGAGTCCCGGTACGCCCGGAACTCGTCGCCGAACTTCGCTTCCAGGTCAGCCTCCTCGTGCGGCCTGACGGCGTAGTTCCAGACCAGCGATCCCACCACCGCGTAGGCGACGACGAGCCAGGACGAGAGGATCAGACCCACGGCGGCGCCCTGCACGATGCCGCTCAGCGCCATCGGGTTGCGAACGAAGCGGTACGGGCCCGAGACGACGAACTGGTTGGGCATCGCAGCCGGAAGCGGCGTGCCGTTGCCGCGAATCGACATCGTGAGTCCCGACCAGGAAGAACCCCCAGAACACCGCGATCTGCAGCACGGTCGCGGCGACGTGAACGACGTGCCCTCGCCGCGGACGTGCCACGCGAAACGCGAACGGCCCGTGCATGATCCACTCGGTGGGGACGCGGCCGAGGACGACATCGAACAGCGCCACGACGGATCCGGCACTCGCCGCCGCCATCGCCACCACCCCCCACCCCGCCTCGGTGGTGACCGTCGCGTAGCCCGCCAGCGCGAGGGTCACCAGCAGCGTCCACACCGTCGCGATCACCGCGGCGGCGCGAAAGCCGGCCGCGGCGAGGGTCATGTCACGTCCTCAGAGAGGGGATGCGGCATCAAACCTCGGACGCCTCAAGGTTGGAGCTCCTGCGACCGAACCTCTTCTCGCGCGAATACTTGATGAGGATTATTGCCAAGACTGAGCCAAGGCCGACTAAACCGACTGATGTGATGCCCAGAGCTACCAACAGGCTCACCTGGAGAGAGAGGATGCCGAATGCCGCGATCGGGACGAGCCCGCCAATCAGAGGTGCAAGAAAAGCCGAGAGTGGCCCCCCAATCGCATCCGCCGACGGACGATCCATCCCGCGAGCACGGAGGCAATACCTACAACCGTGCCGACGCCAGCCCCCGCCGCAAAGGCGAGAACCCCCGCAAATATCGGACCTAGGAAACCAGGGTTTGCACTGTCTCGTGTGAGAAGCCAAACAACAACTGACCCAGCACCGGCAACTGCAACAGCAGCCCCCACAAGCGCAACGGGTCGCGGCGAAGTCGTGCGCTCTTGACGTTCCGGGGAAACCGACTCGTTGATGCTCATACCGCCATCAACATACCGTCACCGACGCCGCGAGCGGCCGAAACGAAAAACTGTAGCGAGGGCGGGACTCGAACCCGCGACCCCACGATTATGAGTCGTGTGCTCTAACCACCTGAGCTACCCCGCCGGGAGAAGTGCTGGGTTTCGATACGCCGCTTCGCGGCTACTCAACCAACTGCTTCCGAGCCCCGAGTCAGGATTGAACTGACGACCCCTTCCTTACCATGGAAGTGCTCTACCACTGAGCTATCGGGGCGCGACGCGGTTGCCCGCGGCACCGCAAGAGCCTACCACCCGCGGGGGGTGGGTTTTAACCGCGGGCCCGGGTCTCGATACGCCGCTTCGCGGCTACTCGACCGGCTCAGCGCGGCTACTCGACCGGCTCAGCGCGGCTACTCAACCCGCGGGCGCGAACGGCGGGAGGGGGATGCCGGGGAGGATCCAGGCGAGGAACTGCGGCCCGGCGGTGGTGACGGTGCCCGCCGCCCAGGTGGCGTCGCCCTGAAGCAGTTCCGCCGCATCCGGGAGCTCGGCGCCGAGCTCGACCGAGCACGCCCCGCGCGCGGCGAGCACCAGCACGGCCTCGTCCGCCGACTCGCGCACGAACACGATCGCCTCCTCGGAGGCGTGCAGCCAGCGGATCCCGCCGCCGTTCAGCACCGGGTGTTCGCGTCGCAGGCCGATCAACCGGCGGTACAACTCCCTCGGCTCGGCGAACTCGGGCTCGTCGGCTCGCGCCCACGGCAGCGGCGTGCGCGAGTGCTCGCCGTCGTCGCCGTGAAGCCCCCACTCGGCGCCCGCCCACACCACCGGGATGCCCGGCAGCGTCATCGACAACCCCACCGCGACCGGCACCACGCCCTCACGCGCGACGTTGCGGAATCGCGGGGTGTCGTGGGTGTCGAGGGCGTTCATGTTCTGCAGTCGCACCCGCCACGGGAACGCCGCCGCGAACGACAGGTGCGCGGTCACGAACTCCTCGCCGCCGAACTCGCTCGTGCGCTGGAGTGCCAGCCCCAGCCCGCCGCCGGCGGGCGTGCCGGGCACCCCGAGCCAGTTCCACAGCGGTCGGGTGAAGTTCGCATAGGTCATCGCGCCGTGCCAGGCATCGCCCGTGAAGTCGGGGGCGGCGTCGTTGGTCGACTCGCCCAGCAGGATCGTGTCGGCGTTGATCTCCTCCATCGTGCGCCGCACCGTCTGGCGCACCTCGGCGTTCAGATCGAGGTCACGGAAGCGCCGGTCATGTTGGCGACGTCGATCCGCCAGCCGTCGAACTCGAACGGCGGCTTCAGATATCTGGCCACGACCGAGTCGTCGCCGTCGATGAAGCGCCGCCGCAGCTCCTCCGAGCGCCAGTCGAACTTCGGCAGGCTCGGCACCCCGAGCCAGCTCGCGTAGGAGGTCTGCTCCTCGTTCAGCCACAGGTAGAACGCGCTCTCGGGCGCCTCCGGCGTGCCGTAGGCCGCCTGGAACCACTCGTGCGCATCCCCCGAATGGTTGGTGGTCAGGTCGCCGATGACCCGGATGCCGCGGTCGTGCGCCGCCTCCACCAGCGAGACGAGCGCCTCGTCGCCCCCGAGCAACGGGTCGACATGGTCGAAGGAGAGCGCGTCGTAGCGGTGGTTGCTGCGCGCGGGAAAGACGGGAGTCAGGTACAGCAGGTTCACGCCGAGCGAGGTCAGGTGATCCAGGTGCTCTTCGATGCCCGCCAGGTCGCCACCGTAGAACTGCTGCGCCGTGTGGGCGCGATCCTGGTCGACCTCGTCGCCCCATTCGGCGGGTTCGGCCCACTCCGGAAGCTCGGCCTCGGCGATCGGCCCGGCCGCCGCCGAGCGCGCGAAGCGATCGGGGAACACCTGGTACATGACGGCCTCGCGCGCCCAGGCGGGCGGCGGTGCGGCGGTCACCAGGCGGAAGTCATCGACGTCGCGCGTCTCGGTCGTCCACAGTCCCGCGGCGTTCAGCCAGCGGATCGCCCCCGACTCCAGCTCGATCAGGAAGCGGTAGCCGTGCACCGGGTTCTCGACGTGCAGCTCCGCCTCCCACCAGGTCGCGGCCTCGTCACGCAGCACGACCTGGGCTTCGGTGAACCGCGGCTCCCGGTCGGGGTTGGAGCGGGTGAGCACGCGCGCCACCGGTTCGAAGGAGCGCGGCACGCGCATCCGCACCCGCACGGTGTCGCCGAGCGCGGGCGTTTCGGTGGAGACGTACAGCGGGGAGCCGTCGTGATGGGGCAGTGCGGCGAGGTCGCGAGGCATGTCGGGAGCGTATCCGAGTCGTGTGTCGACGAGATGGCGGTCACGCGGCGACGCGGTGCCCGGTCGAAGCCTGGCCCCATTGCGGCTAGCGTGAAGACATGAGCGAGTGGTGGCGGACAGCCGTGATCTACCAGGTGTACCCGCGATCCTTCGCGGACGCCGACGGTGACGGCATCGGCGACCTGGCGGGGGTGACGGGTCGCCTCGGCGAAATCGCCGACCTCGGCGTCGACGCCGTCTGGCTCTCCCCGTTCTTCACGAGCCCCCAGAACGACGCCGGCTACGACGTCGCCGACTACTGCGACATCGACCCGATTTTCGGCACGCTCGACGACTTCGATCGGATGCGCGACCGCGCCCACGAACTGGGCCTCAAGGTGATCGTCGACCTGGTTCCCAATCACTCCTCGAGCGAGCACCCGTGGTTCCAGGCGGCACTCGAGGCGGGACCCGGCTCCCCCGAGCGCGCCCGGTACCTCTTCCGCGAGGGGCGCGGCCCGGAGGGTGCCGAGCCGCCGAACAACTGGAAGTCGGTGTTTGGCGGCGACGCCTGGACGCGCGTCACCGAGGCCGACGGAACCCCCGGCCAGTGGTACCTGCACATCTTCGACTCGAGCCAGCCCGACTTCGACTGGACGAACCCGGAGGTGCACGAGTTCTTCCGCGGCGTGCTGCGCTTCTGGCTCGATCGCGGCGTGGACGGCTTCCGCGTGGATGTGGCGCACGGCATGGCGAAGGTCGCGGGCTTGCCCGACTACACCCCGCCGGAGGACGGCGGCAGCATGGGCGGCGATGAGGCCGACGTGCCGTACTGGGCGCAGCCGGGCGTGCATCCGATCTACCGCGACTGGCACGAGCTGCTGGCCGAGTACGGCCCCGACCGGGTGCTGATCGGCGAGGCGTGGGTCGAGCCGCTCACCAAGCTCGCGCTCTGGGTGCGCCCCGACGAGATGCACCAGACCTTCAACTTCGCCTACCTCGAGACCCCGTGGGAGGCGGCGAAGCTGCGCCGCGTGGTGGATGACTCACTCGCCGCGTTCGGCGCGGTCGGCGCCCCGAGCACCTGGGTGCTCTCCAACCACGACATGATCCGGCACGCCAGTCGCCTAGCGCTCACCCCGCCGCCCGCGCAGGGTCTCGGCATCGGCCCGAGGAGCTCACCGAAACCGGATCCGGTCGTCGGTCTGCGCCGCGCCCGCGCCGCCACCAGCTTCATGCTCGCGCTTCCCGGTTCCAGCTACCTCTACCAGGGTGAGGAGCTCGGCCTGCCCGAGGTCATCGATCTGCCCGACGACAGTCGCGAAGACCCCACCTTCGCCCGCACGAAGGGCGCGACCTACGGGCGCGACGGATGCCGGGTGCCGATCCCGTGGGAGGCCGACGCCCCCGCCTACGGTTTCAACCAGACCGGGAAGAGCTGGCTGCCGCAGCCGGACGACTGGAGTGAGTTCGCTCGCGACCGGCAGCGCGGCGTCGAGGGCTCGACCCTCGAGCTCTACCGCTCGGCGCTCGCCCTTCGGCGCGCGCACCGCCTGGCCGAGCACTCGCTCGAGTGGCTTCCCTCCGCCGAGGACGAGGTGCTGCGATTCCGCGTCGGCGACGTGGTGATCGCCGCCAACACGGGCGCGACGCCGGCAGAGCTGCCGTCGGGCGAGGTGCTGCTGGCCAGCGGCGAGCTCACCGCCGGCACGCTGCCCGCGGATACCACCGTCTGGGTCGCCGCCACCGTCTGAACGCGCGCCGCGAGGCGGCGAGCGGGCCGACTAGGACGCGGCCTTGGCCTGCAGCCACGTGAACGGGTTGATCTTGACCCCGTCAATCCAGATCTCGAGGTGAAGGTGGGGGCCGGTGGACGCACCCGAGTTGCCGACGAGTCCAATGAAGTCCCCCACCTCGACGACGTCGCCGGGCTGAAGAGGACTGGAGTTGTACTGCATGTGCGCGTACTTGCTCGTGATGACTTGATCGTCGATCTGGTGCTCGATCTCGACCGTGTTGCCGTAGCTCCAGTTCGCCTCGTCGTGCAGCGAGACAACACCGTCGGCGATCGCGTAGATCGGCTGGCCGTCACCCGGAATTAAGTCGACGCCCTGGTGGTAGGTCGAGCAGCCGCGACACGGTGACACGCGGTCACCGAACCCGTCGGAGATCGGAACCGGGAACGGGAACGGCCACTGGATGTCACCGGTGCCGACCGTGTAGGTGTAGCTGGCTTGCCCGTAGCGCTGCTGCAGGATCTCGGCCCACGAGGTGACCCCGAAGGTGGAGCGCTCGGCGGCGTCGGTCGTCACCGCGTCGTCGACGGAGAGCGTCTGTACCGCCTCGGCACTGAGTGCCGCGGTCGACGCCGCGTCGGCGTCGGCGTTGTACACCGCGTTTGCGGGCAGGGTGAGCCCGACCATGAACGCCCCGGCCAGCAGCAGCGCGGCGGAGGAGAGCAGGCGGGCGCTCCAGCTCTTGCGCGGAGCGCGCCCGGAGCGCGCGGGCTGGCTTCGCGGATGCGACCGCGCGCGGGGCGCGGAGGCGGCGCGTCGGCGGGGCCCGAGCTTGGCGGTGACCGGTGTGGGACGCGAGGCCGAACGCGACGCGTCAACCCGTCGCCGTGGTTCGGCGTATTCGGGCATCGGCGCGGGGATCGCGATCGGGTCGGCGGCGGGCGCGGGAGCGGACACGGTCGCGGCAGGCGCGGCGCGAGCGGGAGCCGGAGCAGGAGCCTGCACGACCACATTCGCTGCGGCGGCTTCGCGAGCCCGAGCCTCGCGACGGGTGAGCGGAGCCGACGACGTCGGGGCCGGCACCGGCAGGTCGGAGACCGGAGTCATCGGCACCAGGTCGGCGAGAAGCGACGGCTGCGGGGCCGGGGCATCCGTCATCGGGCGCACCGCCTCGGCCGGGGGTTGCGGCGCGGACGAGATGAGCCCCAGGAGTTCGAAAGCCGAGACCTCGCGGTCGTAGCCCTCGCGTGAGGCCGTGTCGTCCGCTCCCGTCACTGCGCCGCCGCTCCCCGGGCACCGCGGAGGCCACGGCATGCGCGTGACGCACTCAGGGTGCGGATCGAGAACAAGTGCGGAGCTCCCTACGGTGCTCGCCAGACGTCGGGCGAGTCAGGGGGTGTGACCCCCCTGATGGTAACGAATCGGCAACGCCAGAACCAACCCCAGTTTGCGAATGCCTACAGTTGGGTGCCGATTCCCAGCTTGCGCAGCTGCGCCTCGAGCAGCGTCGCGAGCTCGGGATGTGCCGCCAGGATGAATCGCGCATCCGCCCGGGCTCCGTCCCAGCCGGTGACGCGCGCGCCCGCCTCCACGGCGATCAGGGCGCCCGCGGCGTGATCCCAGGGACTCAGGGTGCGCTCGAAGTAGGCGTTCAGTCGCCCCGCCGCCACGAAGCAGAGATCGAGCGAGGCGGTGCCCTGGCGGCGGATGTCGCGCACCGCCGGCAGCAGCTCGGCGACGAGCGCCCCCTGTTCGGCGCGCGTCGCGGCCGCGTAGGCGAAGCCGGTGCCGACCAGCGCGAGTTCGAGCGCGACCGGCTCGGCGACGCGGATCGGCGCACTCCCGAGGAACGCGCCCCCGCCCGCCGTCGCGGTGAACGTCTCCCCCGTCGCCGGGTTCACGACGCATCCGGCGAGCGCCGTCCAGGTCTGCGGGTCGGGCTCACCCTCGACGACCGCGATGCTCACCGCGTAGTGCGGGATTCCGTAGAGGTAGTTGACGGTGCCGTCGATCGGGTCGACGATCCAGGTCAGGCCGCTCGTCGACGCGCCCGCGTCGCTCTCCTCGCCGAAGAAGCCGTCGCCGGGGCGGGCCTCGGCGATCCGGGCGCGGATGAGCGCCTCGACTTCGCGATCGACGGCCGTAACGACATCGACCGGGCTCGACTTGGTGTCGGCGACCTCGACGCCTTCGCGGCGGCGACGCGCCGCCAGTTCGGCGGCGTCGAGGGCGAGCGTGCGGGCGAAGTCGAGAAGCTCAGCGGTCACCGCCCCACTCTACGTTCGCGAGCGTGACCGATCCCGCAGCGCGACCGCCGCCACCGAGGAGGCGACGATGCCGGCTCCCGCGACAACGAAACAAACCATGGCTCCCAGCGTGAATGCGTCCATACCTAGAAGGACGCGGGCGGGAGACGATCATGACGCGAGGCAAGAAAAAAACGTGGGACCGGAATCCGGTCCCACGTCGTGGTGGCGAGTGAGGTGTGTGGTTTCGGTACATCGTGGACACCTGTCTCACGTCATCGTGGACAGCAGGGTTGGTGAGGCCGTGATGTCTCACGTCATCGTGGACACCCTGGCCGCGGCAGTGTCAGCAGGTGAGCAAAGCCGAAGTGTTGATC
>NZ_CAJQNT010000044.1 GCF_905479755.1 uncultured Schumannella sp.
CCTGCTCTTCGCTCACGCGCTGTCCTCTGCTATTCTTATGCGGGCTCCGGGGCCAGATCCCCGGACACGAAAGTGGAGAAATCCCACCCGCCGACCGCTTCCAACAGGTTATCGGGTCAGTTGCACTCCGCCGCTCACGCGGTAGCCAGGGTGCATTGTTGACGGGCGTCGGTTCGACGCACCTCAGGGAAATTCGTCTTCGTTCGTGCCTGGCAGCAGGGCTACGCACACACACGAAGGAGTTCCGCATCAGCGATCCCAGAACGAACGACCGGATCCGTGTCCCCGAGGTCCGCCTCGTCGGACCCAACGGAGAGCAGGTCGGCGTCGTCCGCATCGAGGACGCCCTGCGCCTGGCGCAGGAGGCCGACCTGGACCTGGTCGAGGTCTCCCCGACCTCGAAGCCGCCCGTGGTGAAGATCATGGACTACGGCAAGTTCAAGTACGAGCAGGCCCAGAAGCAGAAGGAAGCTCGACGCAACCAGGCGAACACGATCCTCAAGGAGGTTCGCTTCCGCCTGAAGATCGACAAGCACGACTACGAGACCAAGCGCAAGCGCGCGGAGGGCTTCCTCCAGGCGGGCGACAAGGTGAAGGCCATGATCCTCTTCCGAGGCCGTGAGCAGTCCCGACCCGAGCAGGGTGTTCGCCTTCTGCAGCGCTTCGCCGAAGATGTTGCCGAGTTCGGCACCGTGGAGTCCACGCCGACCATCGACGGTCGCAACATGGTCATGGTGATCGGACCGCACAAGAACAAGGCCGAGGCGAAAGCCGAAGCCCAGGCCAAGAAGGCCGAGACCAAGGCACGGACCCAGTCCGGTGCCCAGAGCGAGGCGCAGGAAGTCGCGGCGCCCACCACCGCAGGAGAGAAGAATGCCTAAGCAGAAGTCGCACTCGGGTGCCAAGAAGCGTTTCCGGGTCACCGGCAGCGGCAAGGTCGTGAAGCAGGGCGCGGGCATGCGCCACAACCTCGAGCGCAAGTCCTCGAAGCTCACGCGTCGCCTCAACCGCGACGTCGTCCTCGCTCCGCAGGACGCCAAGGTCATCAAGAAGCTCCTGGGCAAGTAAGCCCGGATCCCGAAAAGGAACGAAACTCATGGCACGTGTAAAGAGGGCGGTCAACGCCGCCAAGAAGCGCCGCACTACGCTCGAGCGCGCAGAGGGCTACCGCGGTCAGCGGTCGCGCCTGTACCGCAAGGCGAAGGAGCAGGTCACCCACTCCCTCGTCTACTCCTACCGCGACCGTCGCGCGAAGAAGGGCGAGTTCCGTCGCCTCTGGATTCAGCGCATCAACGCCGCGGCACGCGCGAACGGCCTCACCTACAACCGTCTGATCCAGGGTCTGGGTCTTGCGGGCGTCGAGGTCGACCGTCGCATCCTCGCGGAGCTCGCGGTCAACGAGCCGGCGACGTTCGCCGGCCTCGTCGAGGTCGCCAAGAAGGCTCTCCCGACCGACGTGAACCAGCCCGCCTCCGCGGCCTAATTCCGCCGGTCGAGGAGCGGGCGAAGCCCGCGAGCTGTGCCGGTCGAGTAGCGGGCGAAGCCCGCGTATCGAGACCCTCGCACGAAGGCGCGCATCCCTCAGGATGCGCGCCTTCGTCGTTTCATCATCACTCGTTCGCCTCCCGTCGATACCATTCGGCCATGATCGACAATCCGCGCTCACCGCGAGTGCGCGCGGTCCACAAGCTCGCCAAACGGGCGGCGCGCGCATCCACCGGGCTTTTTCTCGTCGAAGGCCCGCAGTCCGTGCGCGAGGTGCTGGCCTATCGCCCCGAACTGCTGGTCGACTTGTTCATGACCGAGGCCACCTACGATCGCGCCACAGATCTCGTGCGCGCCGTGGCGAAGACCGACGTCTCGATCGAACTCGTGACCGAGCAGGTGCTGGCCGCGATGGCCGACACCGTGACGCCGCAGGGCGTGATCGCCGTCTGCCGCACCCTCGTGATGTCGGTGGATGACATCGCCGCACGCGGGCCCCGGCTGATCGCGATCCTTCATGAGGTGCGCGACCCGGGGAACGCGGGCACCATCATCCGGGCCGCGGATGCCGCCGGAGCGGATGCGGTGATCTTCACCGGAAGCACCGTCGATGCCTACAACCCCAAGGTCGTGCGCTCCACGACCGGCTCGCTGTTCCACGTGCCGATCGTGCAGAACGGCACCCTCGACGCGGCGTTGGACATCGTCCGGGCCGCGGGGCTCCAGGTCCTCGCCGCCGATATCAAGGGCGACGACCTGCCGGACGTCCGCGAACTGCTCGCTGCCCCGACGGCATGGCTGTTCGGCAATGAGGCGCGTGGCCTGACCGACGAGGAACTGGCGCGGGCCGACCGGCCGGTGCGCCTGCCGATCTACGGGCGAGCCGAGTCGCTCAATCTCGCGACCGCCGCCTCGGTGTGCCTCTACGAATCGGCGTTCGCGCAGCGTTCCTGATCGACGAGCTCCACCGCGGGTCGAGGTTGCACTCGGGTCACGGTTCCCTGCGCACCGTTGACCCCCGAGCGGGGGTCATGTTTTGCTGGGGTGATGGAGCCGCTCGTCATTCTCGATCACGTCAATAAGCATTTCGGTGCGCTGCACGTGCTCAACGACATCAACACCACGATCGCTCGCGGTGAGGTCGTCGTCGTCATCGGGCCGTCGGGCTCGGGCAAGTCGACGCTGTGCCGGGCGATCAACCGGCTCGAGACGATCGATGACGGCACCATCACGATCGACGGCACCCCGTTGCCGAGCGAAGGCCGCGGGCTCGCGAAGCTGCGGGCCGACGTCGGCATGGTGTTCCAGTCGTTCAATCTCTTCGCGCACAAGACCGTCCTGCAGAACGTGACCATCGGCCAGGTCAAGGTGCGCAAGCGTTCGAAGGCCGAGGCCGAAAAGCGCGCTATGGAACTGCTCGAGCGCGTCGGCGTCGCCAACCAGGCGCAGAAGATGCCCTCGCAGCTGTCCGGTGGACAGCAGCAGCGCGTCGCCATCGCGCGCGCCCTCGCGATGGACCCCAAGATCATGTTGTTCGACGAGCCGACGAGTGCGCTCGACCCCGAAATGATCAACGAAGTGCTCGATGTCATGGTGCAGCTCGCCTCGGAGGGGATGACGATGGTCGTCGTCACTCACGAGATGGGCTTCGCCCGCAAGGCGGCCGACCGCGTCCTGTTCATGGCCGACGGCGAGATCGTCGAAGAAGCTACCCCTGAGGCGTTCTTCACGAACCCACAGACTTCGAGAGCGAAAGACTTCCTCTCGAAGGTGCTCACCCACTAACCGGTGGGAGAGCAACACAGCAAGGGAAGAGGGAATCCATGAGACTCCGTACATCACTGACCGCGGTGGCGATCGCCGCCAGCGCCGCGCTCGCACTGAGTGCGTGCGCGACGACGGGCGGCACGACCGAGCCCGATGACGTGACCTTCGAGGCCGGCACGACCATGGCCGCGCTGAACGAGGCCGGAACGATCACGATCGGCACCAAGTTCGACCAGCCGCTGTTCGGTCTTCAGGGCCTCGACGGCAACCCGGAAGGCTTCGACGTCGAGATCGGCAAGATCATCGCCAGCGAGCTCGGGATCTCGGAAGACAACATCGAGTGGGTCGAGACCGTTTCGGCCAACCGTGAGCCCTTCATCGAGAACGGCACGGTCGACATCGTCGTGGCGACCTACACGATCAACGACACGCGCAAGGAAGTCATCTCGTTCGCGGGACCGTACTACCTCGCCGGGCAAGACATCCTCGTGCTCGCAGGCAACCCGGAGGGCATCACCGGCCCCGAGGACCTCGAGGGCAAGGACGTCTGCAGCGTCGCCGGCTCGACGTCGGAGGCGAACATCATGGAGTACGGCGTCAACCTCATCACCACCGACACCTACTCCAACTGCCTGGAGCCGCTGCGCAACGGCAATGTCATCGCGGTCACCACGGACAACGTGATCCTCGCGGGGCTCGCGGACCAGAACCCGGGTGAGTTCGAGGTCGTCAACAACCCCTTCACCTCCGAGCCCTACGGCATCGGTCTGATGAAGGATGACGACGTCTTCCGTTCGTTCATCAACGACGTGCTCGAAGAGTCCTACGCCGATGGCCGCTGGGCCGATGCGTGGAACTCCACCGCGGGCACGGTGCTCGACCTGCCGGAGCCCCCGGCCGTCGACCGCTACTAGCACTCAGGGGCGGACCCGCTCGCCGCGTGCGGGCGGGTCCGCGCTGATGCCCCACGGCACGAACGGACAACGGGAAAGGAGGCGCGGTGGACGCGATCATTGATGTCACCCCGCTGTACATCGAGGGGTTCCTGCAGACACTCGCGTTGCTCCTGCTCGCGGGCTCCGGAGCCTTCGTGCTCGGAGTGCTCGTCGCCGCGCTGCGCATTTCGCCCGTGCCGGTGCTACGCGGATTCGCGACCGCCTACACCGAGTTGCTGCGCAACGTCCCGCTCCTGCTGGTGCTGTTCTTCTGCGCCTTCGTTCTGCCGCTGCTCGGCGTCCAACTCGACTACTTCGTTCTCGCCGTCATCGGCCTGACCGCCTACACCTCGCCCTTCGTCGCCGAGGCCGTGCGTTCGGGCATCAACGGTGTGCACATCGGGCAGGCCGAAGCCGCCCGCAGCATCGGCCTCCCCTTCGGGCAGACGATCTCCCTGATCGTGCTCCCGCAGGCCGCGCGCATGGTGGTGCCGCCGCTCATCAACGTCTTCATCGCCCTGACCAAGAACACCTCGGTCGCGGGGGCCTTCTTCGTGTTCGAACTGTTCGGGGCGACTACGCGAGGCACTCGTGATCACGGTGATGAGGTCATCCTGATGCTGCTGTTCGCCGCCGTGCTCTATCTGGTCATCACCGTGCCGTTGGGTCTCATCGCCGGGGCCATCGAGAAGAAGGTGCGGGTGCTGCGATGAGCGGATCGGTTCTCTACGATGCTCCCGGCCCCAAGACGCGGCGGCGCTCGGCGATCGCCTCGGTCGTCTCCGCTCTCGCGCTCGTCGCGGCGGGCGCCTGGATCATCGCGACCCTCGCTGCACCGCGCATCGCCGCCAACGGCGCCGAGACCCCGGGCATGTTCGACGGATCGCGTTGGGACATCGCCCTGAATCCGCAACTGTGGGAGAACTTCGGCCGCGGCGTCCTGGCGACGCTCGCGATGGCGGGGGTCGCGGCCGTGCTGGCGATCCTGTTCGGCATCCTGCTCTCGTTCGCCCGGACCGCGCGCAGCATGTGGATTCGCGTGCCCACCGCAGCGCTCCTCGAGTTCGTGCGCGGCATGCCCGTGCTGTTGATGATCTTCTTCATCTTCTTGGTGTTCTCCACCGGCGCGTACTGGGCCGGCGTGCTCGGCTTGGCCGTCTACAACGGCGCCATCATCGGAGAGGCGCTGCGCGCCGGCATCGTCTCGCTGCCCAAAGGCCAGGGCGAGGCCGGCTACTCGATCGGGTTGACACCGGTGCAGACGCGGCTGTCGATCGAGTTCCCGCAGGCGTTCCGGCAGATGCTGCCGATCATCATCGCCCAGCTCGTCGTGCTGCTGAAAGACACCTCGCTCGCCTACGTCGTCGGCTACAACGAGCTCGCCCGCACCATCAAGAACCTTCAGAACGCGCTCGGCAATCGCTACCTCTTCACGCTTTTCATCATCGGACTCCTGATCTACCTGATCATGAACCTCACGCTCTCCTGGCTGGCGCGCGTGATCGCGAAGCGCAGCGGACCGAAACTCGGCAAGGTGACGCCCGACGATGTGCCGCCCGTCGGCTCGCAGGGAACCCAGGCGATCACGATGGTGCGCCCGAAAAGCGGCAAACCTCCCAGCTAGCCCGGCGCGGCGAGGCGATGACGCGGTCTCCGCCGAGCGGAGGGCTTCGCCCGACTAGACTCGACGCTCGTGTCCGACTCCCCGCAGATCACCGAACAGACGGTCGGCGCCGCGGTCGACGCGGCGCTCGCCGCCATCGCCGAGGCGACCGACTCCGCCGCGCTGAAAGCGGCTCGCTCCGCTCACGCCGGAGAGGCCTCGCCGCTCGCCAAGCTCAACGCCGCCATGCGCGACGTGCCCGCCGACCAGAAGGCCGCCGCCGGCAAGCTCGTCGGCCAGGCGCGGGGCCGCGTGAACCAGGCGCTCGCCGCACAGGAAGCCGTCGTGCTCGCCGCCGAAGAAGAGGCGCGGCTCGCGAGTGAAGCGGTCGACGTGACGGCGCTGCCGTCGCGCTGGCGGGCCGGGGCACGGCATCCGCTCTCGCTTCTGATGGAAGAGATGAGCGACGTCTTCGTGGCGATGGGCTGGGAGGTCGCCGAAGGCCCCGAGCTCGAACACGAGTGGTTCAACTTCGACGCCCTCAACATGGACGAAGACCACCCGGCGCGTAGCGACCAGGACACCTTCTTCGTCGCCCCGCAGGACCGTCACCTGGTGTTGCGCACACAGACGAGCCCCGTGCAGATCCGCTCGCTGCTCGAGCGCGAGCTGCCGGTGTACGTCGTGAGCCCGGGCAAGGTCTTCCGCAAGGACGAGCTCGACGCGACCCACACGCCCGTCTTCCACCAGATCGAAGGCATCGCCATCGACCGCGGACTCACCATGGCGCACCTGCGCGGCACGCTCGAACACCTCGCGCGCGCCATGTTCGGGCACGAGGCGCAGATCCGGCTGCGCCCCAACTTCTTCCCCTTCACCGAGCCGAGCGCCGAAATGGATGTCTGGCAGCCGAACGCCAAGGGCGGCGCGCGCTGGGTCGAGTGGGGTGGCTGCGGCATGGTCAACCCGAACGTGCTGCGCAGCGCCGGCATCGACCCGGACGAGTATCAGGGCTTCGCGTTCGGCATGGGAATTGAGCGCACTCTGCAGTTCCGCAACGAGATGAATGACATGCGCGACATGGTCGAGGGCGACATCCGCTTCTCGCAGCAGTTCGGAATGGTGGTCTGATGCGCGTCCCGCTGAGTTGGTTGGGGGAGTGGGTCACGCTTCCCGAGGACGTCACCCTCGAGCAGGTGCACGAAGCGCTCGTCAAGGTTGGCTTCGAGGAGGAGGCGGTTCACACCTCCGAGCTAGTCGGCCCGATCGTGGTCGGCCAGGTGCTCTCGGCCGAGCCCGAACCGCAGTCCAACGGCAAGACCATCAACTGGTGCCAGGTGGATGTCGGCGAGGCCGAGCCGCGCGGAATCGTCTGCGGTGCGCACAATTTCGCTCCCGGGGACAAGGTCGTCGTGTCGCTCCCCAGTGCGGTTCTGCCCGGGCCGTTCCCGATCTCGGCGCGCAAGACCTACGGCCACGTCTCCGATGGCATGATCGCCAGCGCGCGCGAGCTCGGACTCGGTGACGAGCACGACGGCATCCTGCGCCTGGCCGAACTGGGTCTCGACCCGGCGCCGGGGGCCGACGCGATCGCCCTGCTCGGACTCGACGACGCGGCCGTCGAGATCAATGTGACGCCCGACCGCGGGTACGCGTTCTCGATCCGCGGCGTGGCGCGCGAGTTCTCGCACTCGACCGGGGCGAGCTTCCGCGACCCGGTGGCGGCCGTCACGGTCGTCGACGCGGCCGAGACCTTCCCGGTCACGATCGCCGATGCGGCGCCGATCCGCGGACGCGTCGGCTGTTCGGCGTTCGCCACGCGGGTCGTCCGGGGCATCGACGCGACCCGGCCCACGCCGGCCTGGATGTCGTCGCGACTTCGGCTCGCGGGAATCCGCTCGATTTCGCTCGCCGTCGACATCACCAACTACGTCATGCTCGAATTCGGTCAGCCGCTGCACGGCTACGACCTCGCGAAGCTCTCGGGCGGCATCACCGTGCGTCGCGCGGCCGCCGGGGAGACCCTCGAGACGCTCGATGGCGTGGTGCGCACGCTCGACGT
Source organism: uncultured Schumannella sp. (assembly GCF_905479755.1). Lineage (GTDB taxonomy): Bacteria > Actinomycetota > Actinomycetes > Actinomycetales > Microbacteriaceae > DCRR01. The sequence goes on from NZ_CAJQNT010000044.1 coordinate 7,853, forward strand.
CGAAGATCTGCTGATCACCGACGAGACCGGTCCGATCGGCTTGGGGGGCGTCATGGGCGGCGCCTCCACCGAGATCTCGGATGCGACCACCGACGTGCTCATCGAGGCGGCGAACTTCGATCCCGTCTCGATCGCGCGCGCGGTGCGTCGCCACAAGCTGCCGAGCGAGGCCGCGAAGCGTTTCGAGCGCTCCGTCGACCCGCGCATCGCGCGGGCGGCCGCGACGCGTGCCGCCGCGCTGCTCGTGGAGTTCGCGGGCGGCACACTCGACGTGCTCGGCACTGATCTCGACGAGTCGATCGAGCCGGGCAGCATCGCGCTCGCACTCGCGCGGCCGGAGGCGCTCATCGGCGTTCCGTACACGCGCGAGGAGGTGATCGGCTCGCTCGAACTGATCGGCGCGACCGTCGCCGTTGAGGGTGAGCTGGCGACCGTCACCCCGCCGAGCTGGCGCCCCGATCTCACCGACGAGGCCTCGCTCATCGAGGAGGTCGTGCGCATCACCGGCTACGACCGAGTCGGCTCCGAGCTTCCGATCGCTCCTCCGGGGCGCGGACTCAGCCGCACCCAGCGCGCCCGTCGGCGTGTCGCGCAGACGCTCGCCGCTGCCGGAGCGACGGAGGTGATGGCGTATCCGTTCCTGACGGCCGCCGCGATCGACCGCTTCGAGCCGGGCGCCGTGGCCGTGAAGCTCGAGAACGCGCTTGATGCGCAGGCCCCGTTCCTGCGCCGAAGCCTGCTGCCGGGGCTCGTGGATGTCGCCCGTCGCAACCTGTCGCGCGGGCTCACCGATCTCAGCCTGTTCGAGATCGGCGGGGTCTTCCGCCCCGAGGCCGCGACCGCGTACGGCACCGACACGAACCCGAGCGGGGGAGCTCTGCCGAGCGACGCCGAGATCGCGGGACTTCAGGCGGCGCTGCCGCCGCAGCCGTGGCGTGTGGGGGCCGTGCTGGTCGGCGATGTGACGCCGAAGCAGCCCGGCCAGGCGCCCGCGTCGAGCGGGATCGCCGACGCTCTCGATCTGGCGCGTCAGGTGGGTCTCGCGCTCGGTCTGACGGTGACCGCGGGGGCCGGGGCGCATCCCGCGCTGCACCCGGGCCGCACGGCCGAGATCCTCGTTGGTGACGTCGTCGTCGGTGTTGCGGGCGAGCTGTTGCCAGCGATCGCCGACGATCTCGACCTGCCGCGCGTCGTGGCGATGCTCGAGCTCGACCTCGATGCGATGCTGGCGCACGCGCCGGTGCAGGTCGCGGCGCGTCCGATCGGCACGCTCCCGGCGGCGACGCAGGACCTGTCGCTCGTGGTGGCGGAGGACGTGCCCGCGGGGGACGTGCTCGCCGCCGTGCGCGAGGGGGCAGGCGGTCTGCTGGAGCACATCCACCTGGTTGATGACTACCGAGGCCAGGGCCTGCCCGAGGGCTCGAAGTCGCTGACCTTCGCGCTCCGCTTCCGCGCCCCCGACCGCACCCTCACCGCCGCCGAGGCCACCGAGGCAAAGCTCGCCGGAGCCGCCCTAGCCACCACCCGCCTCGGAGCGCGAGCCCGCGAGTAGCCGCGGCAGGGATGCATCTATGACGCAAGCGAGTGCCGCGCGCGGCACTCCCACGCGTCAGGGATGCATCCCCGACCAAGAAACGGGTAGGGTCGGGGGATGGGTCAGTCGCAGGGCGTGTCCGGAGAGCTTCGCCTCCGCCGTCTGCGTCGCGCGCGCCGAATCTCGGCGACGCCGCGCCGCTGATCCGACCCGCGAAGGTTCAGCCAGGCTCGACGCCGCCGCTCCGATTCCGTTCCGTCGAACCCTAAGGTTGAAGTCATGCCCTATTCCGTTGCCGTCGCTGGCGCGAGCGGCTATGCGGGCGGCGAGTTGCTGCGCCTCCTCGCCGGTCATCCCGATTTCGAGATCCGGACCGTCACCGCGCACAGCAACGCCGGCCAGCCCCTCCTCGCGGTGCAGCCGCACCTGCGCTCGCTCGCGCACCTGACCCTCTCGGAGACCACGCCCGCGGTGCTGGCGGGCCACGACGTCGTGTTCCTCGCGCTCCCGCACGGGGCCTCCGGCGCTCTCACCGCACTGTTGCCGGACGACACGCTCGTCATCGATTGCGGAGCGGATCACCGACTCGAGTCCGAAACGGACTGGGCCGCCTTCTACGGCGGCGATTTCTTCGGCGCCTGGGAGTACGGCGTCCCCGAACTGCCGCGCCACGAGGGCCGCAGCCAGCGCGAGCGCCTCGCCGCGGCTCGGCGGATCGCGGCCCCCGGCTGCAACGCGAGCACCGTTGCGCTGTCGCTGGCGCCCGGCATCGCGGCGGGGGTCATCGAGTCCACCGACCTGGTGAGCGTGCTCGCGGTGGGCCCCTCGGGCGCGGGCAAGGCCCTGAAAACCAACCTGTTGGCGAGCGAGATCCTCGGCACCGCGAATCCCTATGCGGTGGGCGGCACGCACCGCCACATCCCGGAGATCCAGCAGGCGCTGCGCTGGGCGGGGGCGGCGGAGGTGACTCTGTCGTTCACGCCGGTGATCGTGCCGATGTCGCGCGGCATCCTCGCCACTTCGACCGCGCGCCTGGCTCCCGGTGTCGACGCCGCCTCGGTGCGCGCCGCCTGGGAGACCGCCTACGCGGGCGAGCCGTTCGTGCAGCTGCTGCCCGAGGGGGTCTTCCCGCGCACCGCCGACGTGCTCGGCGCCAACACCGCGCTGCTCGGCCTCGCGGTTGACGAGGCGGCGGCGCGCGTCGTCGTCGTGGCGGCCGTCGACAACCTCGTCAAGGGCACCGCCGGTGCCGCCATCCAGTCGGCGAATCTGGCGCTCGGCCTCGACGAGCACCGCGCCCTGCCCGTGAACGGAGTCGCCCCGTGACCGTCACCGCCCCCACCGGATTCCTGGCCAGCGGCGTCGCCGTCGGCCTGAAATCGAACGGCAACCCCGATCTCGCACTGGTCGTCAACCGCGGCCCGCTGCACAACGCCGCGGCCGTGTTCACGAGCAACCGCGCGCAGGCGAACCCGATCATCTGGTCGAAGCAGGTGATCGCCGACGGTACGGTCTCCGCGATCGTCCTCAACTCGGGCGGCGCCAACTGCTTCACCGGGGCCGAGGGGTTCCAGACCACGCACGCGACCGCCGAGGCCGTGGCGGAGTCGCTTCAGCGCCTCGACGCCGACGTGTCGGCGGGCGACGTGCTGGTGTGCTCGACGGGGCTGATCGGGCTGCAACTGGACCGCGAGAAGCTGCTGCCCGGTGTGGTGACGGCGGCGAACGCCTTGCGCGCCGACGGCGGCGCGAGTGCCGCGCGCGCGATCATGACCACCGATTCGCACCCGAAGACGGCGATCCTCTCGCGCAACGGCTGGACGATCGGCGGCATGGCGAAGGGCGCGGGCATGCTCGCGCCGGGGCTCGCCACGATGCTCGTCGTCATCACGACCGACGTCGAGCTCGACAGTGCCGAACTGGACGAGGCGCTGCGCGCCGCGACGCGGCTCAGCTTCGACCGACTCGATTCGGACGGTTGCATGTCGACCAACGATCAGGTGACGCTGATGGCGAGCGGCGCCTCGGGCATCCGCCCTGACATTGCGCTGTTCACCACGACGCTGACCGAGCTCTGCCTCGACCTGGCGACGCAGCTTCAGGCGGATGCCGAGGGCGCCAGCCACGACATCACGATCGAGGTGGTGCACGCCGCAACCGAGGACGACGCCGTCGAGGTGGGACGCTCGATCGCCCGCAACAACCTGTTCAAGGCGGCCGTGTTCGGCAACGATCCGAATTGGGGCCGCGTGCTGGCCGCGATCGGCACGACGAGCGCCGAGTTCGATCCGTACGCCGTCGACGTCAGCATGAACGGCGTCCGGGTGTGCTCGAACGGCGGCCCGGACCGCCCGCGCGAGGAGGTCGATCTGACGCCGCGCGCGACGCACGTGCTCGTCGACCTGAAGGCGGGCGAGCAGACCGCCACCATCTTTACGAACGATCTGACCCACGACTACGTGCACGAGAACAGCGCCTACAGCTCATGACCGACAACGAACTGGAATCCCTCGACCCGCGCGCCGCTCAGGCGGAGCTCAAGGCGGCGACCCTGATCGAGTCGCTGCCGTGGCTGAAGCGCTTCTCCGGCGAGGTCGTTGTGGTCAAGTTCGGCGGCAACGCGATGGTCGACGACGCGCTGAAGCGCGCCTTCGCCGAAGACATGGTCTACCTGCGCTACCTCGGCTTGAAGCCCGTCGTGGTGCACGGCGGCGGCCCGCAGATTTCGTCGATGCTCGACCGGCTCGGCATCCCGAGCGAGTTCGTGGGCGGGTACCGCGTGACGACGCCGGAGGCGATGGACATCGTCCGCATGGTGCTGACCGGCCAGGTGAGCCGCGAGATCGTGAGCCTCATCAACGAACACGGTCCGCTCGCCTCGGCGATCTCGGGGGAGGACGCGGGGCTGTTCCGCGGTCGCCGCCGGGGCGCCCTGGTGGACGGCGAGCTGGTCGACATCGGTCTGGTGGGCGATGTGGTGGAGGTGAATCCGGCGGCGGTGCTGGCCGAGATCGCGGCGGGCCGCATCCCGGTGGTCTCGTCGATCGCCCCGGATGTGGATGCCCCGGGCCAGTCCCTCAATGTGAACGCCGACTCGGCGGCGGCTTCGCTCGCGGTCGCGCTGGGGGCGGCGAAACTCGTGGTGCTGACGGATGTGGCGGGGCTGTACCGCAACTGGCCGGACCGCGATTCGCTCATTTCGATGATCGACGCGACGGAGCTGACGGCGCTGCTGCCGAGCCTGGAGAGTGGGATGATCCCGAAGATGTCGGCGTGTCTGGAGGCCGTGAACGGCGGGGTGGCGAAGGCGGCGATCATCGACGGGCGTCGTCCGCACTCGATCCTGCTGGAGATCTTCACCGACGCCGGGATCGGCACCGAGGTGGTGCCGGCATGACCGCGCGCACTCCCGAACTGGTCGAACGTTTCCTGGGCGTGATGATGAAGTCGACCCCGGCCCCGCTCGCGATCCTGGAGCGCGGCGAGGGCGCGCGCGTCTGGGATGTCGACGGCACCGAGTACCTGGATTTCTTGGCCGGCATCGCGGTGAACGCGCTCGGGCACGCGCATCCGGTGGTGGTGGATGCGATTCACGCCCAGGCCTCGCGCGTCATGCATGTCTCGAACTATTTCGCGAGCGAGCCGCAGCTGGAGCTCGCCGAGCGCCTGGTGCGACTGACCGGGGGAGACCGGGTCTATTTCGCGAACTCGGGTGCCGAGGCGATCGAGGCGGCGATCAAGCTCGCGCGTCTGACGGGTCGGCCGCGCATTGTGGCGCTCGAGTCGTCGTTCCATGGCCGCACGATGGGTTCGCTCTCGTTGACCGGAAAGCAGGCGTTGCGTACACCGTTCGAGGCGCTGTTGCCGGGCGCGGCGCACATCGCGGTCACGCTCGAGGCGTTGGAGGCGGAGTTCGCCGCGCACGGCCCGGAGCTTGCGGCGATCGTGATCGAGCCGATTCAGGGGGAGGCGGGCGTTGTCGAGTTGCCGGCCGGATTCTTGGCCCGGGCGCGCGAGCTGACCCGCGAGCACGGCGCGCTGCTGATTCTGGACGAGATCCAGACCGGCGCGGGTCGCACCGGCGAATGGTTCGCGTTCCAGCGCGAGGGCATCGTGCCCGATGCCGTGGCGCTCGCCAAGGGCATCGGCGGCGGATTCCCGATCGGAGCGCTCGTGGCTTTCGGTGCCGCGAGTGAGCTCTTCCAGCCCGGGCAGCACGGCTCGACGTTCGGCGGCAACCCGCTGGCGACGGCGACCGCGAACGCGGTGCTCGGTGAGATCGAGCGCGCGGGCTTGATCGCGAATGCTGCCCACCGCGGCGCGCAGTTGCGCACGCTGATCGCCTCACTCGAGTCGCCGCTCGTGCAGGAGATCACCGGCGCGGGTCTTCTGCTCGGCGTCGCCTTGCGCGAGCCGGTCGCGGCTGCCGTGGTTCAGGCGGCGCAGCGACGCGGCCTGATCATCAACGCGGCGGCGCCGGGACGCATCCGTCTCGCCCCGCCCCTCATCATCGGCGACGCCGAGATCGCCGAGTTCGGCGAGAAGTTCGCGGCCGCCCTGTCCGACGTTCAGAACACTGCAGGAGACACCCCATGACCCGCCATTTCCTTCGCGACGACGATCTGACCGCAGCCGAGCAGTCCGAGGTGCTCGACCTCGCGGCGACGATGAAGGCGGATCGCTGGGGCACCCGCCCGCTGGAGGGCCCGCAGACCGTCGCGGTCATTTTCGACAAGTCGTCGACCCGCACGCGCGTGAGCTTCGCGGTTGGCATCGCCGATCTCGGCGGCAGCCCGTTGATCATCTCGACAGCGTCGAGTCAGCTTGGCGGCAAGGAGACCCCCTCGGACACCGCGCGCGTGCTGGAGCGCATGGTCAGCGCGATCGTCTGGCGCACCTACGCACAGTCGGGCCTGGAGGAGATGGCGGCGGGCACCCGGGTGCCGGTCGTGAACGCGCTGAGTGACGACTTCCACCCCTGCCAACTGCTCGCCGACCTGCTCACGATGCGTGAGCACAAGGGCGAGTTGGCGGGGTTGACGGTCACGTTCCTGGGTGACGGCGCGAGCAACATGGCGCACAGCTATCTGCTCGCCGGCGCCACCGCGGGCATGCACGTGCGCGTCGCCTCGCCGGCCGAGTTCTCGCCCGCCGATTCCGTCGTCGCGGATGCGGACCGCCGCGCCGCCGAGACCGGCGGTTCGGTCACGCTCTTCACCGATCCCGTGGAGGCGGTCGCCGGGGCGGATGTCGTCGTCACCGACACCTGGGTGTCGATGGGCAAGGAGGAGGAGAAGGCGCACCGCGTGGCGACCTTCGGCGGTTACCAGGTGACGCGCGAGTTGATGACTCTCGCGAAGCCGGACGCGATCTTCTTGCACTGTCTTCCCGCTGACCGCGGCTACGAGGTCGAGGCGGAGGTCATCGACGGCGCGCAGAGCGTGATCTGGGACGAGGCGGAGAACCGCCTGCACGCCCAGAAGGCGCTGCTCACCTGGTTGCTCGAGCGGGCCTAACGCGAGGCGCTACGCGCCGGAGGCCGCCATCGCACCCATGGTCGTGGCCCAGAAGATGATCGCGGCGAGGACTCCCGCGACGAGCGGAATCCAGAACGCGATCGTGCGGCGCACGAGCAGGATGATCGAGATGGTCGCCGCCGCAGCGAACAGCACCAGGTGGCTCACCACGATCACGGCCTGGTCGCCCGCGATGAGGTCGGGGTCGGCGAACCCGCCGGCGTCCTCGACCATGAAGGGAAGGATGGCCGCTCCGATGAGCCCGGTCAACATGCCGAACAGGCCGACGACGAGCAGAACGATGGTGAGCACCACATCCCAGGTACGGCGCCCCGACCCGGTGGGCGGCGGCGCGCCGTAGGTCGCGGTCGCGTAGGGGTTCGCCGCGGGCTCGGGCGCAGCCACGGTGTAGGGAGACGGCACGGCGGGCGGTGTGACCGGGGCGGGCGGCGTCGTTGCGGCGGGCTGGGCGACGGGGGCGGGCTGGGCGACCGGCGGCGGCACGGATCCGCTCGACGGTGCGGGCGGAATCGGCGGCACGGCGGCGTCGTCACTCATGGCTCCACGTTACTGCGGACGGTCGCGTCTCGCGCCCTAGACTGAACGACGATGTTCGACACGAAGCACCACGCCTTGGCCGTTCCCGCGCTCGCCGCCTCCCCCGCGGGGCGGTGCCGCTCGTGAGCGCGAACGGTGACGGCGCGGCGCTGTGGGGCGGGCGGTTCGCCGACGGCCCCTCGCCCGAGCTCGAGGCGCTGAGTCGTTCCACGCACTTCGACTGGGAGCTGGCTCCCTACGACCTTCGCGGATCGCGGGCGCACGCGCGGGCGCTCGCCGCGGCCGGTTTTTTGAGCGCCGAGGAGCTCGAGCGGATGCTCGCCGGGCTCGACGCGATCGACGCGGGTGTCGCCGAGGGCTCGATTCGCCCGCGCGACTCGGATGAGGACGTGCACTTCGCGCTCGAGCGCGAGCTGGTCGCCGCCCTCGGACCGGAGCTCGGCGGCAAGCTGCGCGCGGGCCGGAGCCGCAACGACCAGATCGCCACGCTCGTCCGCCTCTATCTTCTCGACCACGCCGCGACGATCACCGCGCAGGTCTCTCAGCTGGTCGGCGTGATCGCCGATCGCGCCGCCGAGCATCCGACCGCGGTGATGCCGGGGCGCACGCATCTGCAGCACGCGCAACCGATCCTGCTGGCGCATCACCTGATGGCGCACGCCTGGCCGCTGGTCCGCGATCTGGAGCGGCTGCGCGACTGGCGGGCCCGCGCGACCGGGTCGCCCTACGGTGCGGGTGCCCTCGCGGGGGGCGCGCTCGGCCTTGACCCGCGTGCGATCGCCGCCGAGCTGGGGCTCGGTGACCCGCTGCCGAATTCGATCGATGCGACGAGCGCCCGGGATGTGGTGGCGGAGTTCGCCTACATCACCGCGCAGATCGGCATCGACCTGTCCCGGTTCTCGGAGGACATCATCCTGTGGGTGACGCGCGAGGTCGGGTTTGCCCGCCTGCACGACGCCTATTCGACGGGTTCGTCGATCATGCCGCAGAAGAAGAACCCCGACATCGCCGAGCTTGCTCGCGGGAAGTCCGGGCGTCTCGTCGGTAACCTCACGGGTCTGTTGACGACGCTCAAGGGGCTGCCGCTCGCGTACAACCGCGATCTGCAGGAAGACAAGGAGCCCGTCTTCGATTCGGTGCGCACCCTCGAGGTGCTGCTGCCGGCGTTCACGGGCATGGTGGCAACGCTCGGCTTCGATGTGGAGCGGATGGCGGAGCTCGCCCCGCAGGGGTTCTCGCTCGCCACCGATGTCGCCGACCATCTGGTGCGCCAGGGCGTGCCGTTCCGGGAGGCGCACGAGATCTCGGGCGCTCTCGTGCGGCTGTGCGAGGAGCGCGGACTCGAGCTGCACGAGCCGAGCGATGCCGACTACGCCGCGATCGACCCGCGGCTCACCGGCGACGTGCGCGCGGTGCTGACGGTCGAGGGCTCACTCGCGAGCCGTTCCGGGGTCGGCGGCACGGCGCCCGAGCGGGTGGCCGAACAGTTGGATGCGCTGCGGGCGCGCGTCGCGGAGTTCGCTGCGGCGAAGGGAACGTCATGACACTGTCGAGTTCGGGCAAAGAGTCCCGGCGGCGTGCGGCTCGCGAGCGGCGACGCCAGTACGACGAGGAGCTGCGCGTGCGCCGGCCGTGGCTTTTTCCGACTCTCGTCGGCGGCGCCATCGTCATGGTGGTCGTGGCGGTGTACGCCTCGACCGTGCTGGGCCTCGGCGTCTCCTAACAAGCTGGGCCGCGTGACCCGCACCGGGCCTTAGCCGAGTACGACGAGCAGCGCGCAGGCGCCGGCCCAGACGAAGCTCACCAGCGTGCCGATGATGAACCGCTCGCGCGATTCGGCGCGGTCGAGTTCGGAGTAGCGGCCAAGCCCTTTGATCGCGACGACGACGGCGACGACCTCGAAGCGTCCGAGCAGGATGCCTCCGATGATCGCGGTGCGCTCCAGGTAGCCGATCGTCGACCCGCCGCGCATGACCTCGCGCGCGGGCGTCTCGCCGGAGTCGGTGACGAGAATTCCGCCGTGCGCGCCCGGCAGCGACGAGCCGCGCGTGGCGAGTTGCAGCACGAAGCTCGCGAGCGGTCCTCCGGCGATCACGCCGAGCAGCACGAAGCCGAGCCCGAGCAGTGTGTCGAAGGCGGGATCCGGGGCGGGCAGTTCGGCGTCGAAGGCGATGAGGGCTCCGGCGACCCCGGCCGGGAGGAGCGCGACGAGTGAGAGCGCCGGCTGCCGCAGCGGGAGTGCGGCCGCCGAGACGACGAGGGCGCCGGCGATGAGCAGGAGTCCGCCGATCCAGGCGAAGAGCAGGGCGATGATCATGAGGGGTCCTTTCCGTGCCTAGTCTGGTCGGCCCGGGCGAGCATGGCGGTCAGCGCCGCGCGCGCCGCTTCGTCCACCCGGAGGTGCGCGCTCTGTCCGCGGAGGCTGGCCGCCTGTGGGGTGATGCCGAGTTGTTCGGCGGCCGCCCGTTGCGTCATCCCGGTGTCCAGCAGTTCGGCGAGCTCCCAGCCTTCGGGGGTGCGCCGGGCCCGCAGCAGGAGGAGCAGGTCGAGGAGCGGCTCCAGCTCGTCGGCGGCGGGCGCGACGTCGGCGTCGGCGCGCAGCGCGAACCGCGTGGGGCGCTTCTTCGCCGCCTCGACGGCGTCGCGGGCGTGGACGAACGCGCTTCCGCTCATGGCGCGGGTCGTCTCGGCGAGAGGTGTCCGCACGGTGCCGATGCCGACGCCGATGCTCCACTCCTCGCGCTGGCTGAGGGTGAGGAGGGCGGTGAGGGCCGCATCGGCGTCGGTGGTGGCGAGCTGGATTTCGTCCCCCGCGGTGCGTTCGGCGGGCCGGGCGAGCCGGTCGCCGACGAGGTCGCCGAGCCGGAGCAGCGCCGACTCGGCGAGGTCCGGCTGGTGTCGGCTGTCGACCTGATCCGCGGTGAGGACAATCATGGCTCACTCCTTGATTCCTGAGAGATAAAGCATAGGGACTTGATTTGCGTGAATCAAGTATTCAAGCTTGACGTGTGCGACCCGGGGATCGGGAGCCCCGCTGGTAGTCTTGCCCGGTGTCCGCCGCCTCGACGCTCTCAGAACAGCGCAACGACCCCCACTTCGACGACATCTGGGACGAGTTGCTCTGGCGCGGACTGATTCACGTCTCCACGGATCCGGCCGAGCTGAAGGCCCTCCTCGCGGGCCCACCGATCGTCTACTACTGCGGATTCGATCCGACCGCCCCGAGCCTTCATCTCGGCAACCTGGTCCAGCTCCTCACGATGCGACGCCTGCAACTCGCCGGCCATCGGCCCCTCGGCCTGGTCGGAGGATCCACCGGCCTCATCGGCGATCCGCGTCCGACGGCCGAGCGCACGCTCAACACGCGTGAGACGGTCGCCGAGTGGGTCGGCTATCTGCAGGAGCAGATCGAGCGCTACCTGGACTTCGAGGGCGACAATGCCGCGCGCATCGTCAACAACCTCGACTGGACCGCGCCGATGAGTGCGATCGACTTCCTTCGCGAGGTCGGCAAGTACTTCCGCGTCGGCACGATGTTGAAGAAGGATGCGGTGTCGGCGCGTCTCAACAGCGACGCCGGAATCAGCTACACCGAGTTCAGCTACCAAGTGCTCCAGGGGCTCGACTTCCTCGAGCTCTACCGCACCTACGGATGCGTGCTGCAGACCGGCGGAAGCGACCAGTGGGGAAATCTGACGAGCGGCACCGACCTCGTGCATCGCGCCGAGGGAGTGAGCGTGCACGCGATCGGCACGCCGCTGATCACGAACTCCGACGGCACCAAGTTCGGCAAGAGCGAAGGCAACGCCGTCTGGCTCGACGCCGCCATGACGAGTCCCTACGCCTTCAGCCAGTTCTGGCTCAACACCGACGACGCTGACGTGATCGCGCGCCTCAAGGTCTTCACGTTCCTGGATCGTGACGAGATCGAACGGCTGGAACGGGCCGTCGCCGAGGAGCCGTTCCGTCGCGAGGCGCAGCGCGTGCTCGCGCGGGAGGTGACGCGGCTCGTGCACGGCGAGGAGGCGGCGAACGCCGCCTTCGCGGCGGCCGAGGCGCTGTTCGGCAACGGCGACCTGGCGGCGCTCGACGCCGAGACGCTGCGTGCCGCCGTCGCAGAGTTGCCGTCGGCCCACGCCACGGCAGCCTCGACGATCGAGCAGTTGCTCGTCGACGCCACACTGACGAAGAGCCTGAGTGAGTCGCGGCGCGCGATTTCGCAAGGCGGCGTGTATCTCAACAATGTGCGGGTGGAGGACCCGGCCGCCGGGCTCGGCGATCAGGTTCTCGCAGGTGGGGTCGCTATTCTTCGGCGAGGCAAGAAGACTCTCGCGGGTGTTGTGATCGGATGAGACGCCGCGTCGTCCGGGGGAGTTTCGCCGTGCCGCGTGACATTTGGCTGGCTGAAGCCGCCGCAATCGGAGGACAACAATGAACTGGACGCCCGGGGGCGACCCGAACAACGGCGAGACGCCCGCACCCGGCGAGATGTCGCGGCGTGCTCGCCGCCTCGCGGAGCAGGCGCAGGCGCCCGAGTTCGCCGGTGCCGACGAGTTGGCCGCGGCGCCGGATTCCGCGGCGCCGAGTCCCTGGTCTGATCGCGATTACGTGGCGCCGTCGCTCGACGGCTTCGCTGGCGACGTTCCGCAGGCGGTCCCGCTCGCCGATGCGCCCCCCGCGGCCGCCCCGAGCTGGAACGCCCCGAGCTCGGCGCCCGCAGCTCCGGCCGCGCCGGAGTGGGGCCCGCCCCCCGCGGTTCCGCCGGCCGCCTCGCCGAATGGGGATGCGCCCGCCGAGGCCGCACCTGCGCCGAGCTGGCAACCGCCGACCGTCGGCGCGCAGGAGCCGTCGCGCGGCGGGGAGCCGCCCGCCGCTGCGCCGAGCTGGGAGGCGCCTGCCGCTGCGCCGAGCTGGGAGGCCCCGCCCGCCGTCGCTCCCAGTTGGGAGCCGCCGCCCGCCGTCGCGCCGAGTTGGGAGGCGCCCGCCGCGACGCCCGCGTGGGAGCCCCCTGCTCCGGAGCCGGAGAGCCCCAGTTGGGAGCCGCCCGCTCCCGCCGCACCCACGGGCGGGGAGCAGCCGACCGCAACGCCGGGCTGGGAGCAGCCGACCGCAACGCCGGGCTGGGAGCAGCCGACCGCAACGCCGGGCTGGGAGCAGCAGCCCGCCCCCGCGCCCGCGTGGGAGCCGCCGGCCCCCACCGCCGAGGCACCGAGCTGGGATGCGCCCGCCGCCCCGGCCGCACCGCGCGTCGACGAGTCCGCAGCCGCGGCCCCCGCGCCGCCGCCGAACTGGGAGGCCCCGGCCGTGCCGGGCGCCACCGCCGAGCCCGATTGGG
>NZ_CAJQNT010000045.1 GCF_905479755.1 uncultured Schumannella sp.
CGGGACTGCTGAAGGTTTAGGTGACTCCTGATCTGTGGTGATTCGTCGCCGCTGGAAGGATGTCCTCATGCCTAAGCCGTTCCCCAAGGAGTTCCGGGACGACGTCGTTGCTATCGCGTTGAAGCGGGAGTCCTCCTTCGCGCAGATCGCGAAGGACTTCGGGATATCCGAGTCCTGCGTGCAGCGATGGGTCAAGATCGCCGAGGTCGACGGTGGTCGGCGGCCCGGTGTCAGCTCGAGCGAAGCGGCCGAGAATCGTGAGCTGCGCAAGCGGGTGAAGCTGCTCGAACAGGAGGTCGAGATCCTTCGCCGGGCGGCGGCGTATCTGTCGCAAGCGAACCTGTCCGGCCCAAAAGGCTCTACCCGCTCGTAGGTGAACTCGCTGCCGACGGGATTCCCGTCGCGGTGACGTGTCGGGTGCTGAAGTTCGCGAAACAGCCCTATTACCGGTGGCTGCAGGCTCCCGTCTCGCGACGGGACTGGGACGAGGCGCACCTGATCAACGCAGCGATCGATGTGCATGCCGACGATCCCGCGTTCGGATACCGGTTCATCGCCGACGAGCTCGCCGAGGCTGGGTTCACTGCATCGGAAAGGAGGGTGTGGCGGGTGTGTTCGGAGAATGAGATCTTCAGCGCGTTCGTCCGCAAACGCCGCGGCAAGGGGCGCCTGGCCGGCCCGCCCGTGCGCGACGATCTCGTCAGACGGGAGTTCACCGCGGCCGGCCCTGACCGGCTCTGGCTTACCGACATCTCCGAGCACCCGACCGGCGAGGGGAAGGTCTATCTCTGCGCCGTCAAGGACGTCTGGTCGAACCGGATCGTCGGCTACTCGATCAACGAACGGATGACGTCAGAGCTCGCTGTCTCGGCCCTGCGGATGGCGATCCCGCGTCGCAACCCGACCGGGACGACCGTTCACAGCGATAGGGGCAGTCGGTTTCGGTCGCGGCGCTTTCAAGCCGAACTTGACCGGCACGGGCTCGTCGGTTCCATGGGCAGAGTCGGCGCGGCCGGTGATAACGCCGCGATGGAGTCGTTCTTCGCGCTGCTGCAGAAGAACGTGCTCAACAGCCGCCGCTGGCCCACCCGACACGACCTCCGCCTCGCCATCGTGACCTGGATCGAGCGGGCCTATCACCGGCGTCGCCGACAACGTGTCCTCGGCATGTTGACGCCCGTCGAGTTCGAAGCCATCATGACCACACAGGCCGCATCCGCGGCCTAACGAGAAGAGTCACCAAGACCTTCAGCAGTCCCCCCCCCAGAACGGTGGGTGGCGGCGGGTCCGGATCCACTACGCAGGTAGCGTCAAGCGAGCGTGAAAGCTACCCAAGGAATTTGGGGTTAGAGGCGATGCCCCTCCAGGGGCACGTTCGGTCGACCCAACCCGAGTGCGCCGTGGTCGCGGCCTAGTGGGCGCAGTGTATGACTACCCGAAGTCGAGGGCGCGAACGTAGGTCTGGTCGTCGGTGCGCTGGTAGATCGCCAATCGCGGCTGCGCATCCCGCATGTGAGCCCGACCCATCTCGATAGCGACGACAGCCGGAGCGGCGGCGATCACGTGGACGATCGCAGCCTTGGGGAAATGCGTCTCCACGGAGACGAGAGCCTTTCGCCAGGCGTTGGAGAATGCGGTCAGGCCGGCCGGGCCGGTGATCACGTCGGTCCCAGTGGCTTGTCCGGGCCGAAGCGAGACCACGGGGAACGATGTTAGTTCCGCGGGAATCAGATCGGCTTTGATCGGGGCAGTCACCCCGACTGTCATGACCACCTCGGTGACGGTGCCGTCGGCGTCTGGGGTGGTTTGAACGAACCCAGGTATCGCGGATTCTTGACTGGGCCAAGACCAGGCGAGCACACCATCGGTTCTTGATCGGTTGAAAAGTCGGACATCTGACTTGTCGTCAAGACGGTGCCCGAGGTAGGCCAGGAGCGGGATGGGGCCAATCGCGAAGACGGCCGTGGTAGTTGCTCCGGACTGCATGAGCCTTCGATGGAGCGCGTCAATGTGCGAGTCGATGAGGTCCTTGCCACGCTCCCACGACCAGTTGGCGGTTTCGGCGTCTTTCGCTTCAACGGCGATGGTGGAATCGCGTGGGTCTTCGCCTGACAGGACCAGCCCGGCCAATCTCAGGGACTCGGACATCTGTCGAGCGCTCGCTGGGGCGAAGGTCCCGCGGATCGTCGCTGTTAGCTGCAGCACGACGACCGGGGTAAGTGTGCTGAAGGCGGTGACGCTGCGAACGCGAGCTTCGTGCTCCGCCTTCTTCGCCGTGAGGTACTCGGTGGTGTAGTAGTCCGACGCCTCCGGGTCGTCGACCATTCGATGGCATGCATGGCAAAGAAGGAGGAGGTTCCCTTCTTGCGCCCGATCGGTGGCGGACAGTTTGGAACGACCCCGTGGTGACCCCTTGCCGGCTGTCGCGCCCGTGTTGTGCGCGATTTCTCCCAGCGACGTGCTGTGGAGGTAGCTGGTACTTCCGATGAGCCACGCGGCGCAGAGCACGCATCGCCCAGCTGCGCGTGCCCACACTCGGGTTTGAGTTGAGATGGACACATCGGCACGGCGGACGAAGGAATCTCGTCGCACCGCTGCATTGCTGGTCATCTCAACTCCCCAATGTCGGTGGTCCGGCGTATCATAGTTACACGGTTGTAGTTCGGCAAGTTGGGGTAGTCCGAATCTCAGGGGGACAGCCATCGGATTCTGTCTACTTTTGGAGAACTACCATGCAACTCGCCGATCACTTCGGAGTCCTGCTCCGAGATGCCGTGAACCTCAGCCAGGGCCGACTCGACCTGCTCGAGACGCGCGTCGACAGCATCTACGCTGCGATCCGCGCCGACGTCGGCTTCGGCGCGCATGTCACTGGGAAGAGCCCTCAGGGGTCGTGGGCGCACCGCACCATCATCAATCCCGTCGGTGACAAGGAGTACGACGCGGACTTCATGCTCCTAATGGAGGACGTCGATGGATGGACCCCGCGTGACTACCTCACGAAGCTGAACTCCGTCCTGGGGTCCCACTCCATCTACGGGGCGATGCCCCGTGAACGGAAGAATCGGTGCGTCCGAATCGTCTATGCGAATCAATGCCACATCGACATCGTGCCGAGCATCATCCGTGACGGCCTCGAGTACATCGCCAACTACGACACGGACACGTGGGAGCGCACCGACACGCAAGGCTTCACGAACTGGATGAGGACGAAGGACAGTGCCGCGCGGGGCGACCTTCGCCGGGTGATCCGGTTGATGAAGTATCTGCGTGACCACAAGAACTCCTTCACCGGCACCCGCTCCGTCATCCTGACCACTCTGCTCGGCGAGCAGGTCTCCGAAGCGCGGGCCGCGATCGACCCCAGCTACTACTCGAACGTGCCGACGTCGCTGCTACACATCGTCTCGGACCTCGACGAGTGGCTGCAGGCTCGCCCGAACCGGCCGTCGATCGCCGACCCGTCCGGTTCTGGAAGCACGTTCGACCACCGCTGGGACGACGCGACCTACGAGTACTTCCGTGACCGGATCAATGCCCACGCTCGCGAGATTCGCGAAGCATACGAGAGCGACGACTACGACGAGAGCCTGAAGCTGTGGCAGGGCATCTTCGGCGCCGGCTTCGTGGCTCCGAAGGATGACAAGTCGAGCGGGCGATTCGGACCGGCGGCGGCGACAGTGGGCGCATCGGCGGGTCTGTCCGGTCGCGCCGGGTGACCGGAGGCAAGAAGCCGCGAGCCATCGAGTGGCAGCGCGCCTTCGCAGACGATGTTCAGCGGGTCGCCCGCGAGCGACCTGCCGCCGTCAGAGTCATCGAACGTCGCGCCGTCGGGGACGACGGATACCTTCGGGTGCTGATCAGTATGCCGACGGAAGAACTGACATCAGCCGAGGGCGGCCTGGCTCTTCAGGCTCAAGAGCAGTTCTTCATCGTCATCCCGCCCCAGCCATTCGTCCCGCCCAACGTTGAGGTCGACCATCGTCGGTTCGCTGGTTTCCCGCACGTGCTTGCCGGCTCACGGGTCTGCATCTATCTGGATCCGAACAGCGAGTGGGATCCCCGCGGCGGGGCTGCGGCATTGCTCGAACGACTCTGGGCGTGGCTCGGCGACGCGGCAGCCGGCGCCTTCGACGCCCAGACCGCCCTGTACCACGCCGTCGGCGGAGTCACTCAGCCCCTCGAGGGAGCCTCGACCCTGGTGGTCCGCCGTGAGCTGCCGGAGCATCACGCGATGGCGTACGCATACGAGCGATCGAACCGACGGCTTGACCTGGCCCCCGACGACTCGGCCGGCGGAACAGCACTCCCGATCTGGTACAGCCCCGACAGCCTGCCTTACGGGGTCAGCTCCGACCTTCGAGACCTTGCGAGGTTGCTCGACGATCCCAATCTCATCCGTGGCGGTCAGCCCGAGGGCGCAAGCGCGCCGAAGATCAACGGCCTCCTGACAACACTCAAGGCCGCAGCTGATCGCAATCCCGACCACACCGAGCAGCTGTTCCTGATCGCCGTCGCCCACCCGCGCGGCGGACCGCCCCACCTGCTGGCAGGCGCGCTCGGCAGCACCGTCGCCGATAGCCTGCGAAAAGCCGATGGCCAGACCCTCCCGGTCAACCTGCCATTACCGATCGCGTGGCAGCGGGTGTCCGACGAGAGGCCAAGCGTCACGACCCGGCGAGACGCAACGCGCCCGGTGCGCCGATTGGTCGGCACCTCGGTCTTTCTGTGGGGGTGCGGAGGTCTCGGATCCTGGGCCGCAGAGTTTCTCGTACGCGCAGGGGTGTCCCGCCTTGTTATCTGCGATCCCGGAACCGTCACAGGCGGGCTCCTCGTGCGTCAAGACTTCGAAGAAATGGATATAGGTGAGGAGAAGGCAGTCGCACTCGCAGCTCGACTGCGCAAACTCCGAGATGACGTCGTCATCGAGGTCGAGGAGGGTTACAACCCGGACGACCTCGAACACATCGCCGCGAACTTTGATCTCATCATCGACGCCACCGCAAACCTCGCCGTGTCTCGGGCCGTGAGCGCGATCGCCAGCCAGCGCCGGGCAATCGTCGCCCAGATTGCCACGGACCGAGAGAGCGGCTATCTCGGAATCGCGACGATCTGGCCCCCGATCGCGAGCAAGACAATCGAGCAGATCGACGCGGAAGTGGGTGAACGCGTCCGAGCTGACCCCGCTCTTGAGTGCTACCACATGCTCTGGGGTCGGGGCGAGCTAGGAAACAAGCTCATCCCTACCCGTGGATGTTCGATACCCACCTTCCACGGCTCCGCTGCTGACCTCGCCGCCGTCGCGGGCAGCCTCCTGAGCCTCGTCGCGGGACACCTCGAAACCCCGGTAGCCGGGGTCCACCTGATAGCCCTACCGCACAGTGGGCTCCCGGTACCGCCGCACCTGTTCTTTAAGGTCAAGCCCTCTATCGACTAGACCCGTCTCGGAGGCTGTCGCTTTGATTGCGTGCCAGAGCTCTACGGGCGGGCTCACCATCGAAGCGCGGGCTCCGTCTACGCCACGAGCGGTGACCTCGCATTGGACTACTTCTTCGGTCGGCGAAGTTTCTGCGCGTCCTTGTAGTGACCGCTCGTGATTTTGTCTGCCATCTCACGGGCGCGGGTCTCGCTGGCGTACCCCTGGTTGCCGTCAGTGGCGATGATGTCCGACCCGTTGTCACCGATGAGCTGCCAGCCCCACTTGCCATCAGGCCGCTCGTACACGATTCGCTGTGCGCCCATGCCTGCTTCCCTTGCTCGGTTGTGCGCAGAGCATACGCTGAACGAATCAGCGACGAAGAAGTGGTTGGCCTTGGCGAAGTGGACTAGCCCCGTAGGCGACCAGTCAGGAGAAGCATGGCAACAGAATGGCAACGAACGCTGCCGACGTGAGGTGCGAGGATCAACTTCCCGCACTCGAAACACCAAGTACACACTGCGTTTGTCGGCAGTCAGCGCGGCAGTCGGCTTTCAGAATCCCCTCTCACGGCGGTAACGCGGGTTCGAATCCCGCTGGGGTCACCAACACCAAAAACCCTCGGTTCGCCGGGGGTTTTTTGCTTGCGCTACTGCGCCGAGCCCTGCCGCGCGTCGGCCGCACGAGGCAGACTGTCGGTATGTGCGCCAGCTACGGTTTGCAGGTCACCGCCGACGAACTCCACGACGCCTTCGGCACGCTGGATGAGCGGGGGAGTGCCCCGGCGCTCGCCGCGTGGCTTGCCGAGTATGCCGAGAAGCCCGCGAAGCCGACCGGGGTGCACGCCCTGAACCTCAACCCGATCGTGCGGGAGCGCGAGCGCGACGGTGAGCACCGCCGCACGATCGACCTGGCGTGGTGGAAGCTCTGGGTGGGCGGGCAGCCCGCCAAGTTCCCGGCGATCAACGCGCGGGTCGAGAAGTTGCTCGCCTCCGGCGCCTGGTCGGGCCCGACGAAGTCGCGGCGCGCGCTCGTGCCGGTCACCTCCTACGTCGAGAAGGGCCGCTCGTTCCAGCTTGCCGAGGGGCTCTTCGCCCTCGCGGGCATCTATAACGTCACGCAACGCCCCGACGAGAGCTGGATGGTGTCATACGCGATCGTGACGCGGCCCGCGGCCGACGAGATCGCCGCCATCCACGACCGGATGCCGCTCATCGTGCGTCCGGAACTCTACGACGAGTGGCTCGACCCGACGCGGGTCGGCGACCAGGCGCTCGTCGACGAAGTACTGGCAGCGAGCGACGACCCGTCGCGCCGGCTCGAGGTGGTGTGACGCAGGCTACTGCTTGCGCCGGGTCATCTTTTCGACTTCGGCGTCGACATCCGATTCGGTGATGTGGCGGCGGGTGATGCCGAAGGCATCCAGCCCCACGAAGACCGCGGCGATCGACATGCCGAAGATCGGCCAAACCGGCCAGAAGTACGAGTCCGGCCCGCTGGTGAAGAACCACACCGCGATCAGGATCAGGATGACGACCCCGAAGATGGCCAGCATCGTCCAGAAGTCGTTGCGGGCCTTCAAACGCTTGCGCGCCTCGGCCCGGATTTCGTCATCTCCACGCAGGACGCCGTCGTTGCTCATGTTTCGAGCCTAATCCCGTAGAGTGGGGCGCGCGAAGGGGAGTATCCCACCTCATCGCGGCCGTCATCACGGGTTGCAGCGTTGGAACCCCGGTCGCGATCGCGAGAGCTCTCCGGAGTGCTCGTGCGGGAGAGACGTTCGAAGCATTGTCGTCTCTTCACACTTTCTGAAAGGTCCCCCGTGGAACTCGCCCTGCCGTTGTGGTTCGAAGTCGGATCGCTCGTCGCACTGACGCTCATTCTCGCCTTCGACGTGTTCTTGGCGTTCCGCCGCCCGCACATCCCCTCGACCCGCGAGTCGGCGCTGTGGATCGGCTTCTACGTCGCGCTCGCGATCGTCTTCGCGCTGCTCATGCTGTGGCTCGGGGATGCGGAGCACGCCGGCCAGTTCGTCGCCGGTTGGCTCACCGAGTACAGCCTGTCGATCGACAACCTGTTCGTCTTCTTGATCATCATGGGGCGCTTCGCGGTGCCGCGGAAGTATCAGCAGGAGCTGCTGATGATCGGCATCATCCTGGCGCTGTTGTTCCGCGGAATCTTCATCCTGCTGGGCGCGGCACTGATCGAGAACTTCTCCTGGATCTTCTACATCTTCGGCGCGTTCTTGATCTACACCGCCTTCAACCAGGCCTTCACCGGCCACGAGGAGGAGGCCGAGACGGAGAACAAGCTGATCGCGTTCTTCCGCCGGCGCATCGCGATCACCGAGGAGTTCGACGGCGCCAAGATGCGCACCACGATCGACGGCAAGCGCGTCTTCACGCCCGTCATCATCGTGCTGATCGCGCTCGGCACCACCGACGTCGTGTTCGCCCTCGACTCGATTCCGGCGATCTTCGGAATCACCCAGAGTCCGTTCATCGTCTTCACCGCGAACGTCTTCGCGCTGATGGGGCTCCGTCAGCTCTACTTCCTGCTCGGCGACTTGGTAGACAAGTTGGTCTACCTCAAGTACGGGATCGCGTTCATCCTCGCCTTCATCGGCGTCAAGCTCGTGCTGCACGCCCTGCACGAGAACGAGCTGCCCTTCATCAACGGCGGAGAGCACCTGGATGCCGTCCCCGAGATCGGAACCTTCACCTCGCTCGCGGTCATCGTCGCTGCGATGGCCGTCGCCGTGATTGCGAGCCTCATCAAGATCCGCATCGACCACGGCCGGATCCCCGAGCCGCGCATCCCGGGCGCCAACGGCAACGGTGTGGTCGAGCTGTCGGTGGACGTCGAGACGGACGCCGACGCGAACACCGACGCGAAGACCGACGCGAAGAAGAGCTAACCCGCCACATGCTCCCGGCGCGTGCGCGTCGTGAGGGTGCCGTTCGCCACGACGGTCAGCTGCCACGTGTCGGGCCCGCCGCTCAGACGCACCGTCATCATCCCGTCGGGCTGGCCATCCAGCACCTCGGCGGCTTCGGCGAGCCCCTCGGCGAGCCAGTCGCCGGGAGCCGGAACCGCGGCGTCGTCGAGTAGCAGCACGGTGATGCCGCGGCGGCGGGCGGCGTCCACCGAGGTGCGAAGCCGCGGGGATTCGAGGGCGCGTCCGCGGATGCGGTCGCGCAGCCGCGCCTCCAGCACCAGGAGATCGGTCGGCGTGCGGGTCGCGACGCCGTTCGCGATATCGCGCAGCGGCTCCGCGACGACGGCGCGCACGCGGGCCAGCTCCCGCTCGCGCTCGTCGGCGCGCGCCTCGTCGGCCGCGGACTCCACCGCGCGACGGTGCTCCACCTCCTGCAGACGCGCGATCGTGTGCGCGGTGCGCCGCATCCCGATCGCGAAGAACGTCACCGGCAGATTGATCGCCAAGTGCATGTAGGAGAGCTGTAGCCCGAGCAGCGGGTCGCCGGCGGTGATCGTGCTCCAACTGGTCGCCACGGCCGTCATGATCGCGAGCCCCACCCACGACCACACGATGCGACCGCGCAGGGCGACGCCGATCATGACGAGCGCCGTCATCCCGAAATTCCAGGACGCCCAGCCGGGCCACTCGCCGGGGGTGAACTGCCAGGACATCGCGAGGTTGCACGCCGTGGCCAGCGCGAGGATCGCCGCGATGCGGCCACCGGACAGGGTGTCGGGGCCCGGCGAGATGCACAGCCACGCGGCAACGACGAGAGCCGCGGCCGCGCCGAGACCCCACGGCGTCGCGCTGATCGGCGCGGTGTTGACGACGAACGCGAAGATCGTGAGGGCGAACAGGGCGAAGAGCGACCAGGCGGCGATTCGGTCCACGTTCAGCAGGCGACCCGGATCGGGGGCTGCCGCGGTCATGCGCGTCTCCATTCGAGCCGCACGCGCGTTCCGACCCCCGGTTGCGAGGCGATCCGCGCCGTGCCGCCCACCGCGGCCATGCGATCGACCACGCTGACGCGGATGCCCAAGCGGTGCGCGGGAACCTGACGCGGCTCGAACCCGGCCCCGTCATCCACGATGTCGACTCGGATGCCCTCCGCCTCCGCGGTGATCATCACGATCCGCTGCGCCGCGATCCCCGCGTAGTCGCGGCTGTTGCGCAGCACCTCGGCGCTCGCCTCACGCAGCGCCGCGCCGACCTCGGGCGGCAGTGCGTGGTCGAGGTCCCCCGAGATGACGACGTCGGCCGAGGGGGTGATCTCGGTCGCCGCGGCCTGAATCCGCCAGGCGGTGTCGCGGAAGGTCAGAGCGGCCTCGGGGTCCGCATCCGGTGCCTCCAGAACGGCGAGCGCGCGTCGCGCCAGCGGCGCCGCCGCGTCGGCCTGTTCCGGTTCGGCGCGGGCGGCACTCAACAGGGCGACGAGGACCGTGTCGTGCACGAGCGCGCCCACGCGCGCCGTCTCCCGCGCGCGCGACTCGGCACGGGCCGCGATCGCCGTCTCGGCCGCGGCCGTGTCGAAGCTCTCGTCGAGGGTGCGGGCGCGGCGCCGCAAGGCGAGCGCGAGGGCGACGAACACCCCGTTGAATAGCAGCGTGTACGAGGTGTCGATGAGCAGGAACCCCGGATCCACGTGCGGCCAGCCCTGCGCGGTGCGCACCGCCTCGACGGCGATCACCGTCGCGCCGAGATACGCGACGGCGAACGCGGGGCGCCACCAGATGGCGGCGATCGACGAGGCGAGGGCCGAGATCGTGAGCGGCCACGGTGTTCCGAGTTCAGCGCCGATGGGGCCCGGCGGGATCGCCAGCAGCGCCGTCGCCCCGGCAACCAGGAAACTCACCGCGCTGATGTTCGCGAGCACCGCGGCGACGCGGAGCCCGAGCAGCGGGGTCAACGTCAGTGCGGCCGCGGGAAGGATGAACCCGCCGAGTGCGAGGGCGGTCCACCACGGCGCCATCGCCGCGGCCTGGTCGAGCGCCATCGGCAGCCGGATCAGCCCGAAGACGATTCCCGCGGAACCGATGCCCGCCGACATGGCGACGTACACCGGTGTCGCGAGCGTGCCCTTCATCGCGACCCCGGGCCGGACGCGTCGGCGCGATCGGTGAACGGAAGGAAGTCGTCGTCGAGCGCGCGCGCCAGCAGGTCGTGGCCGTGGGATGTCGACTGCACCCGCGCGTACTTCTCGCGCAGTGTCGCCACCGACTCGTCGACGTCGGCGGCGGAGACGTCGAGGACTCCCGCGATGTCGGCGCGGCCGAATCCGGCGGCGAACAGGCGCAGCACTTCGCGCTCCCGCTCGGTGAGCCCGGCCTCGGCGAGTCGCGGATCGGCGTCGATCGAGGCCGCCCAGTCGGTGGACATCACGGTCACGCCGGTCGCGCACGCGCGCACCGTCTCAATCAGCACCGAGACCGGATCCGATTTGCGGACGACTCCGACGACGGCGCTTCCCGCGATCATCCGGAGGTAGTCGGGGTTCTCGCCCGAGGTGTAGATCACGACCCTCGCCCCGGCATTCACGAGCCGTTCGACATTGCGTCGCGGAGACGAGCCGTCGGCGAGGCGGAGATCGAGGATGACGACGTCGACCGTCTTCCCGGCGGCGAGCAGTTCGTCGACCGTCTCGGTGCCGAGCACGTAGTCGAGATCCTCCGGGGTCTCGAGCGCGTGGCGCAGGGCGAGCGCGATCGCTTCATGATCATCAACGAGCGCAATGCGATGCGGCATCCGAACCTCGACTTCCGGCGATAACTGAGCGTAGCCCAGCAGTGGGCTGTGAGGCGGACCGCGACGGCGGAGCCGGGCATCCCGGTGCTACTCTGAACGGATGCTGTTCGATCGGCTTCTTCTCCTTCGTCGCCGCGACGAGGCCTAGTCACCCACACCGGCCTCCCTCGTCGCGGAGACCGTCACGCCCTGACATCCGGCCGATTCGAAATCCAGCGAAGAAGGAACCGACATAGCCATGAGCGCAAAAACTCTCGCCGAGAAGGTCTGGGCAGACCACCTCGTCACCCGTGGTGAGAACGGCGAGCCCGATCTCATCTACATCGACCTGCACCTCGTGCACGAGGTCACCAGCCCCCAGGCCTTCGACGGCCTGCGGGCGGCGGGGCGTCCCGTGCGTCGGCCCGATCTGACGATCGCGACCGAAGACCACAACACCCCGACCCTCAACATCGACAAGCCGATCGCCGACCTCACCAGTCGCACCCAGATCGAGACGCTGCGCAGCAACGCGAAAGAGTTCGGCATCCGCCTGCACTCGCTCGGCGACAAGGAGCAGGGCATCGTGCACGTCGTCGGTCCGCAGCTCGGTCTGACCGTGCCCGGCAGCACCGTCGTGTGCGGCGACAGCCACACCTCCACCCACGGCGCGTTCGGTGCGATGGCCTTCGGCATCGGCACGAGCGAGGTCGAGCACGTGCTCGCCACGCAGACTTTGCCGCTGAAGCCCTTCAAGACGATGGCGATCACCGTCGAGGGCGAGCTGCGTCCCGGCGTGACGGCGAAGGACATCATCCTCGCCGTCATCGCGAAGATCGGCACCGGTGGCGGCCAGGGCTACGTGCTCGAATACCGCGGCAGCGCGATCCGCTCGCTGTCGATGGACGGCCGCATGACGATCTGCAACATGTCGATCGAGGCGGGCGCGCGCGCCGGCATGGTGGCCCCCGACCAGACCACCTACGACTACCTGAAGGGTCGCCCGCACGCGCCCGAGGGAGCCGACTGGGATGCGGCGGTCGCCTACTGGGAGACGCTGCGCACCGACGACGACGCTGTCTTCGACGCCGAGGTCTACCTCGACGCGAACGAGCTGGAGCCCTTCGTCACCTGGGGCACCAACCCCGGCCAGGGCGTGTCGCTCTCGGATGCGGTGCCCGACCCGGCGACGATCACCGACCACAACGAGCGGGCCGCCGCCGAGCGCGCGCTCGAGTACATGGATCTGGCGGCGGGCACCCCGATGAAGGAGATCGCGGTCGACGCGGTCTTCATGGGCTCCTGCACGAACAGCCGCATCGAAGACCTGCGCGCCTTCGCCTCGATCATCAAGGGGCAGAAGAAGGCCGACGGCGTTCGCGTCATGGTCGTTCCCGGTTCGGCGCGGGTGCGTCTGGAGGCCGAGGCCGAGGGCCTGGACAAGGTGATCGAGGAGTTCGGTGCCGAGTGGCGCTTCGCGGGCTGCTCGATGTGCCTCGGCATGAATCCCGACCAGCTGGCGCCGGGGGAGCGTTGCGCGTCGACCTCGAACCGTAACTTCGAGGGTCGGCAGGGCAAGGGCGGGCGCACCCACCTGGTCTCGCCGCTCGTCGCCGCCGCGACCGCCATCCGCGGCACCCTCTCCTCCCCCTGGGACCTCGAAGCCGACGCTCGGGATGCATCCCTGGCGCCGGCGAGTGCCGCGCGCGGTACGCGTTCGGGTCACCAGGCACTCGCTGACGACGGGCAGGACGCCCTCGACGGAGAACTGGCCCACGACGAGACGGGAGCCCGCTGATGGAGAAGATCACCCAGGTCACCGGCATCGCCGTGCCGTTCCCGCGCTCCAACGTCGACACCGACCAGATCATCCCCGCGGTGTTCCTGAAGCGCGTCACCAAGACCGGCTTCGACGACGCGCTCTTCCACTCCTGGCGGCAGGACGAGAACTTCATCCTCAACCAGCCCGCCTATCAGGGCGCGCGGATCCTGTTCGCCGGCCCCGACTTCGGCACCGGCTCCAGCCGCGAACACGCCGTCTGGGCGCTGCGCGACTTCGGCTTCGCCGCCGTCATCAGCCCGCGCTTCGGCGACATCTTCCGTGGCAACTCCGGCAAGCAGGGCCTGCTCACCGGCACCGTCACCGAGGAGCAGATCACCACGATCTGGAAGATGCTCGAAGACAACCCCGGGATGGAGGCGACCGTCGACCTCGTCGAGCGCACCGTCACGGTCGGCGACTTCACGGTTCCCTTCGACATCGACGACTACACTCGCTGGAGGCTCCTGGAGGGCCTGGACGACATCGGGCTGACGCTCCGCAACGAGGAGCGCATCACCGAGTTCGAGACCTCCCGCGCGTCCTGGCGGCCGACGACACTTCCGGCCAAGACCGCCTCCTAGTCGTCGGTGCCCGCAACAGAAAGAAGCAAAGTGGTGGATTCGATCGCGACGAGCAACCTCGCGAAGGATGCCCGGAAGGCCGGCCAGCGCGTCGGTCTCGCGGGCGACACAATCGTCATCCGCGGCGGCAAGCCGTTGCGCGGCACGGTCGATGTGCGCGGGGCGAAGAACCTCGCCACGAAGGCGATGGTCGCGGCGCTGCTCGGCGAGACCCCGAGCATCCTGCAGGACGTTCCCGCGATCAGCGACGTGCAGATCGTCTCGCGCATGCTCGAGGCCTACGGCGTCGCCGTGACGAGCCCCGAGGACGGCGTGCTCGTCCTCGATCCGGTGAACGTCGCGCGCGCCCACTTCGCCGAAATCGACGCGCTCGCCGGCAGCAGCCGCATCCCGATCCTGTTCTGCGGGCCGCTCCTGCATTCGCTCGGCGAGGCGCTCATCCCCGACCTCGGCGGATGCCGCATCGGCGACCGTCCGATCGACTTCCACCTGGATGCGCTGCGCGCCTTCGGTGCCGTCGTCGACAAGAGCTACGAGGGCATCCGCATCACCGCGCCCGACGGGCTCTCCGGCGCCAATATCGAGTTGCCTTACCCGAGCGTTGGCGCGACCGAGCAGGTGCTGCTGACCGCGGTGCGCGCCAGCGGCGTGACCGAGTTGAAGAACGCGGCCATCGAGCCGGAGATCATGGACCTGATCGCGATCCTCCAGAAGATGGGCGCGATCATCTGGACCGAGCCGAACCGCACCATCTTCATCGAGGGCGTCGAGCACCTGAAGGGCTACACGCACCGCGCGATCTTCGACCGCAACGAGGCCGCGAGCTGGGCCTCGGCCGCGCTTGTCACGGGCGGTGACATCTTCGTGAAGGGTGCCAAGCAGCTCGAGCTGATGACGTTCTTGAACGTGTACCGCAAGGCGGGCGGCGAGTTCGAGGTCGCCGAGGACGGCATCCGCTTCTGGCACCCGGGTGGCGCGCTGAAGGCCGTGCAGGTGGAGACGGATGTGCACCCCGGCTTCATGACCGACTGGCAGCAGCCGCTCATCGTCGCGCTGACCCAGGCGGAGGGCGTTTCGACCGTGCACGAGACCGTGTACGAGAACCGCTTCGGGTTCACCGAGGCGCTCGTCGAGATGGGCGCGAACATTGTCGTGCACCAGGACGGCCTCGAGTCGCTCACCCGTCGCGTTCCGCGGCGCAAGTTGGAGCAGGCCGCCGTGATCACCGGCCCGACGCCGTTGCACGCGGCCGACGTTCGGGTTCCCGACCTGCGCGGCGGCTTCAGCTACCTGATCGCCGCGCTTGCCGCCGAGGGCACGTCGCGCGTCACCAACCTCGGGCTGATCAGCCGCGGCTACGAGCACTTCGTCGACAAGCTGACGGATCTCGGCGCGGACTTCACCGTCGAGGCCTAGGGATGGCGCGAGTGCGGTCGGAGAAGACCTTCGGCTGGAGGGTCATCGCGGCCTTCGTGCTGCCGCTGTTGTTGGGGCTCGCGCGATATCGGGTGCGGAATCCGGAGCGGATTCCGACGTCGGGTGCGTTCGTTCTCGCCCCGAACCACGTCACCAACTTCGACCCGTTCGTGACCGCCTATCTGCTGTGGAAGCTCGGCCGCGTGCCGCGCTTCCTCGCGAAGGCGGGACTGTTCAAGGTTCCCGTCATCGGGTGGCTGCTCCGCTTCACCGGCCAGATCCCCGTTGAACGGCAGGGCCGCGGCACCGCGGATCCGCTGGCGGCCGCCTCACGCCTGGTGGATGACGGCCTCGCCGTCATCGTCTACCCGGAGGGCACGCTGACCCGCGACCCCGAACTGTGGCCGATGCGCGGCAAGTTCGGTGCCGCGCGCCTGGCGCTGGCCCACGGCATCCCGGTCATCCCGGTGGCGCACTGGGGCGCGCAGGCCGTGCTGCCGCGGTATTCGAAGAAGCTCAGCTTCTTCCCCCGTAAGACGATCGAGTTGAACGTGGGCGAGCCGGTGGACCTCTCAGCCTGGGAGGGGCGCGCGGGCGACCCGGCGGCGCTCGCGGAGGCGACCGCCGAGATCATGCGCCGCGTGACGCTGCTGCTCGAGGAGCTCCGCGGCGAGACGGCACCGGTCGAGCGCTGGGATCCCGCGAAC
The DNA here is from genome assembly GCF_905479755.1 of uncultured Schumannella sp. Classification (GTDB taxonomy): domain Bacteria; phylum Actinomycetota; class Actinomycetes; order Actinomycetales; family Microbacteriaceae; genus DCRR01. The sequence goes on from NZ_CAJQNT010000045.1 coordinate 15,644, forward strand.
TACGGCCAGTCCGAAATCGGCCGCTTCGACGACCGCCCCTAGCCGCCCGACCCGCCGCGCCCCGCGGGCGCGGGGGCGTCGAGGACGTCGCGGACGAGCAGGATCGCGCCGGCGGCGGCGGCGGGCATCGCGATGATCGCGCCGAACGGGATGAGGAAGCACACCTGCACGGCGACGCCGAATCCGAAGCTCCGGGCGCGCCGACGCCGCAGCGCCGCGCGCGCCTCGCGCCCGACGAGACCGCGCGTGCCGAAGGGGGCGAGGGTCAACTCCCAGCTGAGCGCGCGGGCGGTCGCGACGAAGCCGAGCACGGCGGCGGCGACCGTTCCGATCACCGGGATGATGCCGACGAGCGCGACGACGATGCTCGCGCCGATGGAGAGCAGCACGAGCACCAGCGTGTCGCCGATCGTGCGCCACACGCTCGGCGAGAGATCCGGCGGTACGTCTCCGCGCGAGGCATCGGCGGCGCGTTGGATGCGGTCGTAGAACGGCGCCCCCACCAGCAGCGTGAGCGCGGTGAAGACCCGGGCCGCGAGGGCGAGTGTCGCGATGATCAGGGCGATCGCGATGACGACTTGGAGCGCACCGCGCCATCCGGCATCCCACGACTCGGCAAAGAAGGTGAGCACGTTCGTGATCGGGTCCAGGAACGCGCCGAGCACGGCGATCGCCGTGACCAGACCGGCGCCGACCAGCGCGGCCGGCAGCAGCCCGAGCGCCATCAGCCCCGGCCTGACCGACCAGAACGCGAAACCGCGACCCAGTAACGCGACACCGCGGAAGAACTCGGGAATCAGGCGCAGCGGCCTCGTCGCGGCGGCGACGACCGGGGTGCTCATGCGTCCAGGGTAGGCGGGATGCGTCCGAGAGCGAGCGGACACGGCAGAATGGGGGCGGTGGTCTCGCGAGCGCGGGACCCGGAAGGCGGATGCGTGAGCGAGACCCAGGCCGATGGCGCCACGGCATACCCCCGAACCACGCCGTTGCCGGTGGTCCCGGCGGGCACGCGCCGGGTCGCGGTGCTCGGCGCCGGTTCCTGGGGCACCACCTTCGCCAAGATTCTGGCCGACGGCGGGTCGAGCGTCTCGATCTGGGCGCGTCGCCCCGAGCTCGCGCGAGAGATCACGCAGTCGCGCCGCAACTCCGACTATCTGCCGGGCGTGAACCTGCCGCGCGGCATGTGGTCCAGCTCGCGTCTGCCCGACGTGCTGGAGGGCGCCGACCAGGTCTACCTGAGCGTGCCGAGCCAGTCGCTGCGCGAGAACCTTCGCATCGTGCGCGAACTGATTCCGGACGGCGTTCCGGTCGTCTCGCTCATGAAGGGCGTCGAGCGCGCCACGCGCCAGCGCATGAGCGAGGTCATCGAGCAGGAGCTCGAGATCGCGCCCGAGCGCATCGCGGTGGTCTCCGGGCCCAACCTCGCGCTCGAGATCGCGAAGGAGCAGCCGACGGCGGCCGTCGTCTCCTCGGTTTCGCTCGCGACGGCGACCGAGGTCGCCAAGGCGGCGACCAACCGCTATTTCCGCTGCTTCGTGAACACGGATGTCATCGGCACCGAGTTCGGCGGCGTCCTGAAGAACCTGATCGCCGTCGCGATCGGCATCGTCGACGGCGTCGGCTACGGCGAAAACACGAAGGCGTCGATCATCACCCGCGGTCTGGTCGAGATGACGGACTTCGCGGTCGCGTTCGGCGCGCGTCCGGAGACGCTCGCTGGCCTCGCCGGTCTGGGCGACCTGATCGCCACCTGCGAGTCGCCGCTCAGCCGTAACAACACGGCGGGGCGCCTGCTCGGGCAGGGCTACGACTACCACGAGGTGATCGCGCAGATGAATCAGACCGCCGAGGGCATCGGTTCGGTCGCCCCCGTGCTGGAGCTCGCCGCCGAGCGCGGCGTCGACATGCCAATCGTCTCGCAGGTGGCGGAGGTGCTCGCGGGCACCCTCGACCCGAAGGACATCGCCCCGCACTTGACGACCGACGGCGGCGAACCGGAGGGCGAGTGATGACTGCCCCGCGCATCCGCGTCGCGCTGTTGTTCGGTGGGCGCTCGAGTGAGCATGCGATCAGTTGCGCGACCGCCGGCGGTGTGCTGGGCGCGATCGATCGCGAGCGCTACGAGGTGATCCCGGTGGGCATCACCCGCGACGGCGCCTGGACGCTGCACCCCGACGACGCGGCCTCGCTGACCCTGCAGGGGCTGCCCGAGGTGTCCGACGACGGTTCGCGGGTTCACCTCCCGGATTCGGCGCAGAGTCGCGAGTGGACGGTGACGGATGCCGACGGCACCACGCGCTCCCTCGGCGAAATCGATGTGGCGTTCCCGATCCTGCACGGCCCGTTCGGCGAGGACGGCACCATCCAGGGCGCCCTCGAGCTCGTTGGGGTGCCGTATGTCGGCAACGGCGTGCTCGCCTCCGCGCTCGGCATGGACAAGCACTTCACGAAGAGTGTGCTGCAGGCGGCGGGCGTCGAGGTCGCGCCGTGGGTGACGGTGACGCGGGCGGCGCTCGCGCGCGACGCGGAACTGTGCCAGCGACGCATCCGCGCACTTGGGCTTCCGGTGTTCGTGAAGCCGGCGCGCGCCGGGTCGAGCGTCGGGGTCACGAAGGTCTCCGACTGGGATGCCCTGGACGACGCCCTGGACGTCGCGTTCGCCGAGGATCACCACGTGCTCGTCGAGCAGGCGGTCGTCGGCCGCGAGCTCGAGTGCGCGGTGCTCTCGGGGCACGACGGCGCACCGCCGCGGGTGAGCGTCGCGGGCGAGATCATCGTGACCGGTCGCGCGTTCTACGATTTCGACGCGAAGTACCGCGACGTGCCCGGCGTGGAGCTGGTCTGCCCGGCGGCGCTCGGTGACAGCGAGTTGGCCGAGATGCAGCGCGTCGCGGCGCGCGCGTTCGAGGCGATCGGCGGCTCGGGGTTGGCGCGGGTCGACTTCTTCTTCACCGGCACCGGCTTCGTGGTGAACGAGGTGAACACGATGCCGGGCTTCACCCCGATCTCGATGTTCCCGAAGTGCTGGCTCGCGAGCGGGCTGAGCTACCCGGAGCTCATCGACGAACTGATCACGCTCGGGCTCGCGACCGCACGGTAGTCGCCCGGCGGAATCCGGGCGCGGGCTACGGCGCGGGCGTCGGTTCGGCGTCGAGGTCGTCGCCGGTCACCGTGTCGGCGAAGCCGGTGCACTCGCGGCCGTTGAGCTGGGTGAACGAGACCGCGTTGGCGAGGTCGTCGAGGGCGACGCCCGCGCTGATGATCTCGGTGTCGACGGCGACCTGCACGGCGGGCTCGCGGCCGTAGCTGGTGTAGCGGTAGTTGGGGGCGTCGCTGTCGTCGAGCAGCCACGAGATTCCGGTGCCGGGGATCTCGATGCACAACTGGGTGGAGGGGCCCGGAACCTCGACGCCGCAGCGCAGGATGACGGCGACCGGGTCGCCCCAGGCGCCGGTGGCCTGGGCGTCGGTTTCGAGCGCGTCGAGGGTGCCGACGGTGTCGGGGAGGCGGACGGTGACGTCGGCGCATCCGGGGTCGTTCGCGTTCGGCGCCGCCTCGAGGCTCACCGTGGTGACGCATCCGCTGAGGGCGGCCAGCAGGGGCAGGAACAGCGCGAGGGTGAGCGCGCGCGGGCGGCGTGAAGACATCGGGTTCAGGCTAGCGTGGGCGGATGGATACTCTCGGCTCGATCGGTGAGATCGCGGTGTTGCGCCGGTTGTTTCCCCGCCTGCCGGAGGCGGAGTCCACGATCGTGGGGCCGGGGGATGACGCCGCCGTGCTGGCGGTTCCCGACGCTCGCATCGTGATCACGACCGACACGATGGTGCAGGGGCCCGATTTTCGACGCGCCTGGTCGAGCCCGTTCCAGCTCGGCTGGAAGGCGGCGGTCTCCAATCTCTCGGATGTTGCGGCGATGGGCGCGCGTCCGACGGCGCTGCTGGTGGCGCTGATCGCCCCCGCCGATAAGTCCGTCACGGAGCTGGAGGAGCTCGCGGATGGCTTCCGCGAGGCGTGCGCCGCGCTTGCGCCCGGGTGCGGCGTGGTCGGCGGCGACCTGTCGGTCGCGGACTCCCTCACGCTCGCGATCACGGCGTTCGGCAGTCTCGACGGCCGCGAGCCGGTGCTGCGCTCGGGTGCGCGGCCGGGGGATGTCGTCGCGGTGAGCGGGGCGCTCGGGCTCGCCGGGGAAGGCATCCGGTTGCTCTTCGAACGCGGCGTGGATGCCGAGGGCGAGCCGAGCGCGGAGGCGGCGGCGGCGCTCCGCCCCGAGTTCGATGACGTGTTGGATGCGCAGCTCACCCCGCGTTCGCCGATCGCCGACGGGGCGCTCGCCGCCGACGCGGGGGCCACGGCCATGCTCGATGTGAGCGACGGACTCGTGCTGGATGCGCGTCGCATCGCGCGCGCCTCGGGGGTGCGGATCGACTTCCGTGCGGGCGACCTGGACACCGGCGCCGTTGCGCTGGAGCGCGTGCTGCACGGGGGAGAGGACCATGCCCTGCTGGCAACGTTTCCGGCGGGCACGAATCTGCCCGGTGGCTTCCGCGCGATCGGAAAGGTCGCCGAGGGCGAGGGAGTCTCGCTCGACGGTGAGGCGCTCGACGAGCGCGGCGGCTGGGATCCGTACGCTGACTGGGACGGGCAGGCGGGCTAGCGTGATCCCGCCGCGTGTGCGCGGGGCGCGGTGACAACGACGACAGGATGGGCGAGGTTTCGTGACTTTTGTGCTGAGTGTGTACCCGCTCGTGGGCCGTCGACCGCCGGAAGAGGCCCAGCGCATCCTGCGCGGAGCGAGCGAGCTGCCCGAGAGTGAGCCCTGGGAGGTCGCCTGGCTCTCCGCCGGGTGGGGTGAGCTGCCGTGGGCGTCGGCACTCGGGGCGCGCCGCGAGGTGATGGTCACGACGATGCCGCGCGTGGTGGCCGAATTCCGTTCGGGGGCCGGGATTGCGGCACACGACGCGGACGACCGGGCGCGCGGGCTGGCGGCGGTGTCGGAGCTGCGCGACGCGGTGGCCGCGCTGCACGATTCGGTCGGTCGGCGGGTGGTGCGCGGGGTGATGATCCACGCCGCACCGCGCCGCGAGACGTGGTCGGGCGAGGCACTGGAGGCCTCGCTCGCGGAGATCGCGAGCTGGGACTGGCAGGGTGCCGACCTCATGCTCGAGCACGTGGACGCGCTGATGCCCTCGCATGAGCCGGCGAAGGGGTTCGGTGTACTCGAGGCGGAGATCGCCGCGATTCGCGCCTCCGGGGTGCCGATCCGAATCGCGCTGAACTGGGGCCGCTCGGCGATCGAGCTGCGCGACGGCGAGCTCGTCCGAAACCACGTCGACGAGGTGCGTGACGCGGGACTGCTTGCGGGGATGGTGTTCTCCGGGGTGAGCTCCGACACCACGGGCTGGGGTGCACCGTTCGCGGATGGTCATCTGCCCTCGGAGATCACCGAGCCCGCGTCGATGCTGTCGACGAGCCGGATCGAGGCCGCCGTCGAGGCGACCCGCGGCGAGGGCTTCCTCGGGGTGAAGATGACCTGGCCGCACCTCGAGGCGGATGGCGCCCTGGCGGCGCTGGGCGCCGAGATCGATCAGGTTAGAGCGATTGCGGCGGCGTCGGGTCGCCCGGCACGCTGAGCCAGTAGAGGGTCGTTTCGCCGTAGTCCTTGCGCCGTTCAAGCTCGAAGCCTTCGGGCCAGTCGGGTTCCGCGTCGCGCGCCGACCGCTCGACGACGAGGAGCGCGTCGGGTGCGAGGCGCGGCGCCAGCAGCTCCAGGTCATGCCGCAGGGCGGCGTTGTCGAGCTCGTAGGGCGGGTCGAGGAAGACCAGATCGAATGAGCCCGCCGCGCCGACGAGGTACGCGGTGACGGATTGGCTCGACACGGTGATCTCGGGCGCGGCGCCGGCAGGGGCCGCCTTGGTGATCGTCGCGGTGTTGGCGCGCATCGCGCGAACGGCGGCGCTCGACTTGTCGACGAGCACGACGCGTCGCGCCCCGCGGCTCGCGGCCTCGAGACCGAGCGCTCCCGACCCGGCGAACAGGTCGAGAACCTGCGCGCCGTCGAGGGCGTCGCGCGCCTCGAGCGCCGAGAAGATCGCCTCGCGCACGCGGTCGCTCGTGGGCCGGGTGCCGCTCGTCGGAACCGACAGTCGAAGGCTGCCCGCGAACCCCGCGATGATGCGCGTCATGCCCCCACGCTACCGGCGGGGCGCCCCTCCTTTTTGATGGTGCCAATTGAGCTTGGCGCCAAGCTCAATTGGCACCATCGATTCGGGGGCACGGGGTGGGCGGGCGCCGGTAGCCTCGAGGCGTGGATGCGTCGCAGGCTGACCCGCTCGAGCAGCGGCTCGTGTCGGTGCTCGGCGACCGCACCGCGAAGGCGCTCGACAAGGCCTTCGGCTACCGCACGGTCGGCGAGTTCCTCGCCCACTATCCGCGGCGGTACGCGCGGCGCGGGGAGCTGACCGCGATCAGCGAGCTCGCGCTCGACGAATCGGTCACGATCGTGGCCGAGGTGCGCAGCGTGCAGGAACGCTCGATGCGCAACCGCAAGGGCAGCATCCTCGAGGTCGTGATCAGCGACGGTCGCAGCCACCTCACGCTCACCTTCTTCAACCAGGGCTGGCGAGCGAAGGAGCTGCAGCCGGGGGCCCGCGGCATCTTCGCCGGCAAGGTGGGGGAGTACCGCGGCGCGCGGCAGCTCGCGCACCCCGACTACGAGCTCTTCGAACAGGCGGATGCGGACGGCGGCGGCGCACTCGCTACGACGACCGCGGGGGCCGAGAAGTTCGCGCGGGACTGGGCCGAGCAGCCGATCCCGCTCTACCCGGCGACCTCGTCGCTCGCGAGCTGGCAGCTGCAGCGCGCGCTCGGGGTGATCCTCGACACGCTGCCGGAGCTTGACGACCCGGTGCCGGCCTCGGTGCGCGAGACGCGCCGGCTGCTGACCTTCCGCCGTGCGCTCGAACTCGTGCACCGTCCGACGGCGGATGCCGAGTGGCGCGCGGCGCAGGACGCGCTGCGTTTTCAGGAGGCCTTCGTGCTGCAGGCGGCGCTGCTTCGGCAGCGGGCCGAACGCCGCGCCGAGGCCGCGACGCCGCGCACCCCCGGCCCGCGCCTCGCCGAGTTCGATGCGGCGCTGCCGTTCGAGCTGACCGGCGATCAGCGCGCGGTGGGTGAGGAGATCCGGTCGGAGCTGGCGGCGGGAATCCCGATGAACCGGCTCGTGCAGGGCGAGGTCGGCTCCGGCAAGACGCTCGTGGCGCTCCGGGCGATGCTCACGGTCGTCGATTCGGGCGGTCAGGCGGCGTTCCTCGCGCCGACCGAGGTGCTCGCCGCGCAACACCTGCGCTCGATCGTGGCGAGCCTGGGCCCTGATCTCGCGGCACGCGTGCGACCGATCCTGTTGACCGGTCAGCTGCCCGCGGCCGACCGGAAGCGGGCGCTGCTCGCCGCGGCCTCCGGCAGTGCGGGAATCGTCGTCGGCACGCACGCGCTTATCGGCGACACGGTGCAATTCGCGGATCTCGGTCTCGTGGTCGTCGACGAGCAGCATCGCTTCGGGGTCGACCAGCGCGAGGCGCTCCGGCTGAAGGGCCGCAGCCCGCACGTGCTCGTGCTGACGGCGACGCCGATCCCGCGCACGGTCGCGATGACGGTCTTCGGTGATCTCGACGTCTCGACGATCCGGGAGCTGCCGGCCGGGCGCACACCGCTCGCGAGCCATCTGGTGGCGCTCGCCGAGCACCCGCAGTGGGAGGCACGGATCTGGCAGCGGCTCGCTGAGGAGCTCGAACAGGGCCGGCAGGGATTCGTGGTGTGCCCGGCGATCGACGCGAGCGCGGTGGAGGAGCATGCGGATGCGCCGGCCCAGGCCGCCGCCGACGGGGCGTCACCTCGACCGCCCGCCGCGGTCGAGACGGTGCTGGCTGGGCTGCGCGAGCGCGCCGAGCTCGCGGGCCGCCGCATCGAGCCGCTGCACGGTCGGATGTCGAGCGAGCAGAAGGACGCCACGATGCGTGCCTTCGCCGCGGGCGACATCGATGTGCTCGTGGCGACGACGGTGATCGAGGTCGGCGTCGACGTGCCAAACGCCTCCACGATGGTGGTGCTCGACGCCGACCGTTTCGGGGTCGCGCAACTGCACCAGCTGCGCGGCCGTGTCGGTCGCGGCGGCGTTCCGGGGCTCGCGCTCTTCGTGACGCACGCCGAGCCCGAGTCGATCGCACTCGAACGCGTCGCGGCCGTGGCCGCCACGATCGACGGCTTCGAGCTGGCGCAGGTCGATCTCGAGCTGCGGCGCGAGGGCGACGTGCTCGGCCGGGCGCAGTCGGGGGGGCGCTCCTCGCTCAAGCTCCTGCGTGTCGCTCGCGACGGCGACCTGATCGCCGAGGCGCGCGGGCTCGCTGCCGCGGTCCTGGATGCCGACCCGGCGCTCGACGCCCAACCCGCGCTCGCCGCGGCGCTCGCCCGGCGGCTCGACGATGCCGAGCGCGCGTTCCTCGCCAAGTCGTAGCCGGTCACAAACCTGTGACAGCGACCGGCTAGGGTGTGACGCATGAAGCGCATCGCGGTGGTTCCGGGCTCGTTCGATCCGGTCACTCTCGGACACATCGACGTCATCGAACGCGCCGCGAACATGTTCGACGAGGTGCACGTCCTGGTGGTGCACAATCCGGATAAGGCGGCGCTGCTGCCGATCGCGCAACGCGTCACGCTCATCCAGGACTCGATCGCCGAGGCCGAGCTCTCCGGTGAGATCCTCGTCACGAGCTGGAGCGTCGGCCTGCTGGTGGACTACTGCACGGATGTGGGCGCCAGCGTGCTCGTGAAGGGCATCCGCTCACAGGTCGATGTCGCCTACGAGACGCCGATGGCGATCGTCAACCGCAATCTCGCGGGCGTGGAAACGGTGTTCCTGCTGCCCGACCCCGCGCACGCGCACGTCTCCAGCTCGCTCGTGCGCCAGGTCGCGGCGCTCGGCGGCGACGTGGCGCCGTACGTTCCGCGTGCCGTCGCCGACTTCCTGCAGTCCGAGCGCGAGTAGCGACGGTTAGGCCGACGCCGGGTCGACCCAGTCGAAGGTGCGGGTGACGGCCTTCCGCCACTCGGCGAGGCGGTGCGTGCGCGTCTCCTCGTCCATCGTGGGGTCCCAGCGCGTGTCCTCCTGCCAGAGTGAGCGCAGCTCGTCGAGGTCCTTCCAGAACTCGGTGGCAAGCCCCGCCGCGTAGGCGGCGCCGAGCGCCGTGGTCTCGGCGACCACCGGACGGATCACCGGCACGCCCAGAATGTCGGCCTGGAACTGCATCAGTGCCTCGTTCGCAACCA
>NZ_CAJQNT010000046.1 GCF_905479755.1 uncultured Schumannella sp.
CACGAATCCGAAGGTCTTGTTGCGGGTGCGATTCAGGCGCGCGCCGCGCAGGGTGCGCGTGTCGACGCCTTCGAGCGTGATCTCTCCGCTGCTCGGTGCGTCCAGCAGCGCGAGGATGTGCATGAGGGTGGACTTGCCCGAGCCGCTCTTGCCGAGGATCGCGATGGATTCCCCTTCGTGAATGTCAAAACTCACCCCCTTCAACGCATCGAAACGGTTCTGGCCCCGGCCGTACGACTTGCGTACGTCCGCGACGTGCAGGAGGGGGGGTGGGCATGGGTTCTCCGAGTTCGTGCCGTGATGGTGGCGTGATGGGGGCGTGATGGTGCGGTGGCTCTGCCTCACCAGTCTTGGCGCGCGGCCTCGACGAGGTGTCCTCCCCGCGGTGGCACTTCCGTACTGCGTCGGGTGTATCTCTGAGGTCGCGTCGCTTTGGCTCGGGCATACCGACCTGTCTGGGTTGCGGCGCGCGCCGCACCGGCGGACGATGAATGCGGGGGACAACAGAGAAGAGACGACGATGTCGAAGTACCTGATCATTTACCACTCCCCGCAGAACCCGGCGATGGAGGCGGCGCCTCCCGACGTCGACATGGACGCCGAGATGAAGGCCTGGATGGCCTGGGGCGAAGGCCTCGGACCGCACCTCACCGACTTCGGTTCGCCGCTCGGCGGCGGCGTGCACGTCGCGCCCGATGGCGCCACCTCGGACAGCACCCTGGATGTCTCCGGCTACTCGTTCGTCGAGGCGGCCAACATGGACGAGGCGCTGTCGTTCACCAAGAACCACCCGCACCTGAAATTCCCGGGCGCGGCCATCGAGGTGCACGAAGTGCAGGAGCTCCCGGGCATGTAGCTCTGTGCTCCCGAATCCGAGGAAGGCAGGATCCCCATGACTCGCACGTATGTCATCACCGGCGCCGCGAGCGGCATCGGCAAGGCGACGGCCGATCTGTTGATCGAGCGCGGCCATCGCGTCATCGGTGTCGATCTGGCGGGCTCCGACGTCAACGTCGATCTGACCACCGCCGACGGACGCGCAGAGCTCCTCACGGCGGTCGCCGAGCACTCAGGCGGCACGATCGACGCGATCATCGCCAACGCGGGACTCGCGACGCCGACCGCGCGCACCGTGGCGGTCAACTACTTCGGTGCCGTCGCGACGCTGGAGGGACTGCGTCCGCTATTGGCGGGTTCGGATGCCCCGCGCGCGGCCGCGACCGTGTCGATGGCCTCGCTCTTCCCGCCGGATGAGCCGCTGCTGACGGCGCTGCTCGCCGGCGAAGAGGTGGCGGCGTTGCGCCGCGGCGCCGAGCTCGAAGCGGCGGGCGGCGACGCGGCCGGACAGATCTACGGCACCACGAAGGCGGCGCTCGCGCGCTGGATTCGACGCCACGCGGCCACGCCCGAGTGGGCGGGGGCGGGCATCCCGCTGAACGCCGTTGCCCCGGGCGTCGTCGAGACGCCGATGACCGAGCAGTTCACCGCCACACCGGAGGCGCGCGAGGCGATCCTGCAACAGGTGCCGATGCCGCTGAATGGGATCTTTGAGCCGCGCGACGTTGGCTACCTGCTGGCGTGGCTGACGAGCGAAGAGAACGCCCACCTGTGCGGTCAGGTCGTGTTCATCGACGGCGGATCCGATGTCGTCATCCGGGGAGACGCCACCTGGTGAGTCGCCGCTCGGCGGGAGGCGTAGGGAAGAATCGCCCCATGCGTCTGCCTCGAGCCCTGCGTCCGCCGATCGCGGCGCTCTCGCGCACGCGCCTGTTTCGCAGCATCGGACCGACGATCATGCCGTGGCTGGAGCGAGTCCATCGCGGGGTGACCCGCCACCGCGCCCCGTTGAGCGACCTGGCCGTGCCCTCGCTCGTGCTGCACACGATCGGGGCGCGCCGCTGTGATCTCGCCGGACGAGCGCGAGGCGGTCTGGCGTCAGCTGGAGGACAACTGGCCTGGCTACCGTGACTACGAACGGAAGGCCGGACGCGAGCTGCGGATCTTCCGGCTCACACCGAGAGCCTGAGCCAGGGGCGGGACCGGACCACTAGCCTTCGGGCATGGCCCGCATCGGATTCGAAGAGCTCGACTTTCAGAACACACCGATGGGCGAGATCTCGTTGCGTCGGCGTCACGACCCGCACCTCGGGGTCGAGGTCTTCGAGGTGAAACTCAACGACGAGTACCTGATGTCGAGCCTGTTCACCGTCGCCGAGGAGGAACTTGCGACCCTCGGCCTCGCCGCGGTGGAGGGCGACGCGCTCGACGTGCTCGTGGGAGGCCTGGGCCTCGGCTACACGGCGGTGACGGCGCTCGCCGACGAGCGCGTGCGCGCGCTCACCGTGGTGGATGCGCTCGCCGAGGTGGTCGGCTGGCACGAGCGGCGCCTACTGCCCGTTTCGAACACGCTGCTCGACGATGCCCGCACGAGCCTCGTCGTCGACGACTTCTTCGACCTGGCCCGGCGGGAACCCGTGGACGAGGCGTCGAAGTTTCACGCGATCCTGGTCGACATCGACCACACGCCGACGCACCGCCTCGATTCGACGCACGCCGACTTCTACACGGCCGACGGGCTGCGCTCGCTCGCCCGGCATCTGCATCCGGGTGGGGTGTTCGCGCTCTGGTCCGACGACCCGCCCGAGACAGAGTTCCTGGCGGTGCTCGCCGAGGTGTTCCCGCAGGTGTCGGGCGAGTTGGTGAGCTTCGACAACCCGCTCACCGGGGGAGTGTCGACCAACTCGGTGTATGTCGCCAAACTTTGACCGCGCTCGCCCGGCCGCGGTTAGGCTCGCCGACGTGACATCGACGTCCCCGCTGCTCCCGCCCGTTGCCCGCCCCCGTCTCGGCGTCGTCGTCGACTACGCCGACGACTTTCGCGACGCCGTCGCCGACGTCGTCGAATACGAGGCGCTCGGCGCCGACCTGGTGACGGTGTCGGAGGCGTACTCCTTCGACGCCGTCTCCAAGCTCGGCTTCCTCGCCGCGCGCACCGAGACGATCACGCTCGCCGCGGCGATCCTGCCGATCTACTCGCGCACTCCCACGCTGATGGCGATGACCGCCGCGACGCTCGACACGATCTCGGGTGGCCGCTTCGAGCTCGGCCTGGGCGCCTCGGGACCGCAGGTGATCGAAGGCTTCCACGGGGTGCCGTTCACCGCGCCGCTCGCGCGCACCCGCGAGATCATCGAGATCGCGCGCGCCGCGTGGCGGGGTGAGCGCATCGAGCACGCCGGCAGCCAATACACCATCCCGTTGCCCGCCGATCAGGGCACCGGGCTCGGCAAACCGCTCAAGATGATCGGGCAGACCGCGCGCGAGCGTATCCCGATCCACATCGCCGCGCTCGCCCCCAAGGGGGTCGCCCAGGCGGCCGCGATCGCGGAAGGCTGGATCCCGCTGTTCTTCCACCCCGAGCTCGGCGCCAGGGTGTGGGGCGACCCGGTGGGCGAGGGGCTGACGCGACGCGACGCGGCACTGCCGCCGTTGCAACTGCTCGTCCAGCTCCCGGTGTACGTCGGGCCCGGCCACGAGCGCGCCCTGGAGGGGTACCGCGCGCGGGCCGCGCTCTACATCGGTGGGATGGGCGCCAAGGGCGCCAACTTCTACAACACCGTCGTGGCCTCGATGGGTTTCGAGGCGGAGGCCGAGCGCATCCAAGACCTCTACCTCGCGGGCGATAAGGCGGGGGCCGCCGCGGCGGTGCCCGAAGAGCTGCTGCGCGCGACGGCACTCATCGGCGACGAGGAACACGTGCGCGAGCGCGTGGGAGCGTTCCGGGCCGCCGGGGCCTCCAGCCTGATCGTGCAGCCGCTCGCGCCGAGTCGCGAAGCGCGCATCGCGCACGTCGCGGCCGTTCGCGGAATGCTCGATGACCTCGACTGAGCGCCGCGTGCGACGGGCCTAGTTGCCCGACCGCGGCGGACGGCCCTTCAGACCGTTTGGGTCCGGGCGCTCCGGCTCTTTCGCCGTTGCGGGGCTCACCTTCGAGTCGTGCGGCGGGTCGGTCACGTCTGAGGGATGCTGGCGCTCACCGCGTTCCTCGTCGGGGCCCTTCTTCTCATGGTCGTTCATGTCCCGATCGTCTCGCACCGCTGGCGCGCGTGCCGGAATTCAAAGCAGAATCGCAAGATGCGCGACCCCGCCTCGTCGGGTGGCCGTCTGCTCAGGAGTCGTCGGGCTCCTGACCGCGATCCTCGGCCGCCCCCGCGATCGCGTCCGCGGCGCGCACCAGGGCGAGGTGCGAGAGCGCCTGCGGGGTGTTGCCGAGATGATCACCCGTCGCCGGGTCGATCTCCTCCGAGTACAGCCCGACATCATTGGCGAAACCGACCAGGCGATCCATCAGCCGGACCGCGTCGTCGTGCCGCCCCGAGCGGGCGTACTGCTCGACCAGCCAGAAGGAACACGCCACGAACGGATGCTCCCCGCCGGGAAGCCCGTCCACGCCCGACTCGGCGCGGTAGCGGAGCAGAAGGCCGTCGCGCAGCAGCTCGCGCTCCAGCGCCGCCACCGTGCCCAGCATGCGCGGATCATCGGGTTCGACGAAGCCGATCTGCGCCAGCTGCAGCAGTGACGCGTCGACGTGGGTCGAGCCGTAGTACTGCACGTAGCTGCCGAGCGTCTCGTCGTACCCGTGCTCCTCGATCTCGGCCCGCAGCTCGTCGCGCTGAGCGCGCCACAACTCGACCGGGCCGTCCAGCCCGTGATCCTCGACCGCGCGCACCGCGCTCGCAAACGCGGCCCACATCATCGCGCGGGAGTGGGTGAACCGGCGCACCGGCCCGCGGATCTCCCAGATGCCGTGGTCATCCGTCTCCCGGGCCGCGACCAGGCGATCCATCAAGGCGACCTGCAGCGACCACGAGAAGGTGTCCTCGTGCACGCCGATGCCGCGGGCCTGTTCGAGCGCGAGCATGACCTCGCCGAAGACGTCGCCCTGAAACTGGGTCGCGGCACCGTTGCCGACGCGCACCGGAGCCGAGCCCCGATACCCGGGGAGGCTTTCGATCGTGGTCTCCGGCAGGCGGCGTTCGCCCGCCAGGCCGTACATGATCTGCATATCGGCGGGGTCACCCGCGATTGCCCGGAGCAGCCAGGCGCGCCACTCGTGCGCCTCCAGCTCGTAGCCGTGCAGCATGAGCGCCTCGAGCGTGAGGGCCGCGTCGCGCAGCCAGACGTAGCGGTAGTCCCAGTTGCGCACACCGCCGAGCTCTTCGGGAAGGCTCGTGGTGGCCGCGGCGACGATCCCCGCGGTGTCTTCGTGGGTGAGCGCGCGCAGCACCAACAACGAGCGGCGCACGGCGTGCTCGTAGGGGCCGGTGACGGCGCAGCGTTCCGCCCAGTCGCGCCACCAGTCCTCGGTCGCCTCCAACTGATCGTCGACGTTGAGTGCGGGCGGCGGGTCGCGATGCGCCGGATGCCAGGTGAGCACGGTGTCGACGACGTCGCCCTCCGAGACGTCGAACTCGACGCGGTGCACGTGGTCGTCCGGGGTCATTTCGGGGCCGCGCAGCACGATCGCATCCGGCCCGGCGACGGCACGGAGAGCGCCGGGGTAGCCCTCCGCGTGGCGCGGCGACTGACGCACCCACGGCACGGCGTTCGCGTAGTCGAAACGCACGCGGAACACCTGCTCCATCCCGACGGTTCCCGAAATGCCGCGCACGCGACGCACAAGGTCGGCGCGGCGGTCGCCGTGCGGCATGAAGTCGATCACTTCGGCCTCGCCGGTCTCGGTCACCCAGCGGGTCACCAGCACGAAGGTGTCCTCGCGATAGGCGCGCGACGTGCACCGCTTCGAGTCGCGCGGCCCGACCCGCCAGCGGCCGTGATCGGCGTTGCCGAGAAGTGCGCCGAACGTGGAGGCCGAGTCGAAGCGCGGCAGGCACAGCCAGTCGATGTTGCCGTCGATGCCCACCAGGGCGCCGGTGTGGCAGTCGCCGATGAGGGCGTAATCCTTGATGTCGAGCGCCATCGTCTCTCCTCGGGTGCGGGTGGGGTCGACGACGTCAGCCGAGGAGGGCGGCGCGCTCCGGGTGATGTTCGAACCAGTCGGCGACGAACCAGCACGACGGTCGGATCGGCCCGGCACCTCGCGCTTCGACGTCATCGACCGCGAACTCGACCAACTGCGCGGCGTAGCCGTGGTTGCGCTGATTCGGCACCGTCACCGTGCGATGAAACGCCACCGCGCCATTCTGTTCGGCGTATTCGAGCACGCTCGCGATGGCACCGTCGACGCGCAACACGTAGCGGTGAGCGTCGGGTTCGTGGCTCAGTTCCGGGGCAGCCATGTCTCCAGGCTATCGAGCCGGAGGGCGCGCCGCAGGGCCAGCGCCCCAGGTCTGCGCCGCCTATCGTGGAGGGATGGGCATCCGCGACATCGAACTGACCACGATTGACGGCGAGCCGACGACGCTCGCCGAATGGGGTGACCGTGCGGTCATGATCGTCAACGTCGCCTCCAAGTGCGGCCTGACGCCGCAGTACGAGAAGCTCGAAGAACTGCAGCGTCGCTACGAGCCCCAGGGGTTCACGGTGCTCGGTTTCCCGTGCAACCAGTTCGCCGGGCAGGAGCCGGGCTCGGCCGACGACATCAAGGAGTTCTGCTCCACCACCTTCGGGGTGACCTTCCCGCTGATGGAGAAGGTCAAGGTCAACGGCAAGCACGCGCATCCGCTCTATCAGGAGCTGAAGACGACGCCGGATGCCCACGGCAAGACCGGTCGGGTGAAGTGGAACTTCGAGAAGTTCCTCGTCGCGCCCGACGGAACGGTGTCGCGCTTCCGGCCGACCACGCAGCCCGACGACCCCGCGGTGATCGCGGCGATCGAGGCTGCTCTCGTGCAGCGTCCCGAGAACTCCTCGCGCCAGGACCAGAGCGCCTAGATGTACCCGGTCGGATCGTTGGTGACGCGGTTGTAGGGAGAAGGCCTTCATTCTGAGTGGTGTCTAGATCACTCGAAGAGGAAGGCCTTCTCTTGGTCCACGTTAAAGCGCGATTGGCTCCGGCAGGTCGCTTCATC
>NZ_CAJQNT010000047.1 GCF_905479755.1 uncultured Schumannella sp.
CCGCTACTTCTCCGAGCACTCCATGGCACTGCTGCTCACCGACCCCGAGGAGGTAGCGATCCCGGAACTGACCGCGGCATAATCCCAATCAGCTGATCTCGCACGGTGTTGAGAAACTCCACCAACCAGCGGGACGTCACCCTTGCTCGCTCGCCTGCCCCCTTCCGCGAGCGGTGCGAAAAGTGCGATGTGCGAGCACGGGATCGCACGTTTCGCACCGCTCGCGCGGCGGATGCGCGGAGCGCGCTGCTCGCGCGGGCGGGGCCGCATCCGGCAGCTCGGAGGTCCCGGGCCGCCCGCCCCTGCCTGCCCGGCCCCCGCGAGCGGTGCGAAACGTGGGGTGTGGGGGCGCAGGATCCCGCGTTTGGCACCGCTCGCGAGGCCGCGCGGCGCGAGGCCGCGCCGGGGGTGCCGTGTGCAGGGGTGCGTGTGCGGGCGGGGGGCTTGGGCAGGGGTGCTCGGGTGCGGGCGTGAGCGCTTGGTGCTCGCCGCCGCATCTCGCGAGCGGTGCGAAACGTGGGGTGCGGGGGCTCAGGATCGCACGTTTGGCACCGCTCGCGCGGCGGATGCGCGGAGGGCGCTGGGGGAGCGCGCGACCCGCGCGCGACCCCGCACCCGACCCCGCGCCGCATCCGCGGGTGTGGATGGATGCGGCGGCGCCAGCGCGCATCCGCGCAGAATCGCGGCGTGGAATCCGCGATCGCGTCGATCACCGAGCGCGTGCGCCTGCGGGTGCGGGGCGAGGGACTCGACCTGACGGCCGAGCAGGGCCTCGCACTGCGGCTCGCCCGCGAGGAGGTGCAGCACTACAGCGAGCGCGCGCTCGGCGGCTCGGTGCCGCTGCTGCCCGACGAGGTGGCGGCGGTGCGCGAGGTGGTCGCCTCGCTCGTGGGCTTCGGTCCGCTGCAGCCGTTGCTCGACGACGATTCGATCGAGGAGATCTGGATCAATTCCCCGCACCAGGTGTTCGTCGCGCGGGACGGGGTGAGTGAGCGACTCGCGATGTCGCTCACCGAGTCGGAGGTGCGCGACCTGGTCGAGCGGATGCTGCAGTCGACGGGGCGCCGCGTCGACCTGTCGAGCCCGTTCGTCGACGCGAGCCTGCCCGACGGCTCGCGGCTGCATGTCGCGATTCCCGACATCACGAAGGCGCACTGGGCGGTCAACATCCGCAAGTTCCGGGCGGGGATGCGCGGCCTCGAAGACCTGGTGAGGCTCGACTCGCTGCCCGCCGAGGCGGCCGGCTTCCTGCACCTCGCGGTGCGCAGCGGCCTGAACGTGATCGTCTCGGGCGGCACTCAGGCCGGCAAGACGACGCTGCTCTGCGCGTTGCTCGGCTCGACGCGGCCCGAGGAGCGCATCGTCACCGCCGAGGAGACCTTCGAGCTCTCGCTCGACGCGTCCGACTGGGTGGCGCTGCAGTGCCGCCAGCCGAGCCTGGAGGGCACCGGCGAGGTGTCGCTGCGTCGACTCGTCAAGGAAGCACTGCGGATGCGCCCCGACCGCCTGGTGGTCGGCGAGGTGCGCGAGGCGGAAAGCCTCGATCTGCTGGTGGCGCTGAACGCGGGCATCCCCGGCATGTGCTCGATCCACGCGAACGGGGCGCGTGAGGCGCTCGTCAAGCTGTCGACGCTGCCGCTGCTCGCGGGGCGCAACATCGATGCGGGTTTCGTGGTGCCGACGGTCGCCTCGTGCGTCGACCTGGTCGTGCACGCGGAGCTGCACCGCGGGGTGCGCCGGGTGGCCGAGATTCTTGCGCCGACGGGGCGCGTGACGCCCGGCGGCGAGATCGAGGCGGTGGAGCTGTTCTCGACCACGCGCGGCACGTTGCGCGCGACCGGCGAGGTGCCGCCGCGCATGATCAAGTTCGAGCGCGCGGGCGCCGACCCGGCGCCGATTCTGCAAGGTGCCGCCGCGTGACGTCCTGGATTCTGGGGATTCTGCTCGGCGCGGGTGTGCTGCTGGTGGCATCGCCGTGGCTGTGGCCGCGCGTGGAGCGCGCGCCTGCGGCGAGCCGGTGGGGCGACACGATCACCCACCGTCTCGCGCAGGCGGGCCTCGCGCGGGTGCGCCCCGAACTTTTCCTCGCCACGAGCGTGCTGCTGGGGCTCGCGGCGGGCACGGTCACGCTGGGGCTCTCGGGCATCCCGGCGCTCGGGTTGGCGGCGGCGGTCGCGTCGGCTGGGGTGCCGTGGCTCGTGGTGTCGTCGCGGGCGCGCCGCCGCCGCCGGCTCGCGCGCGCGGCCTGGCCCGATCTGATCGATCATCTGGTGGCCGGGATGCGGTCGGGGCTGTCGCTCACCGAGAGCATCGGATCACTTGCCGGCCATGGCGCCCCGGAGTTCCGTGAGGCGTTCGCCGCTTTCGATCGCGAGGCGCGGGCGCGCGGCACGCTCGGCCCCGCGCTCGATGAGCTGAAGGCGCGGCTCGCCGATCCGGTCGCCGACCGGGTGGTGGAGACGCTGCGGTTGGCGCGGGATGTCGGCGGCACCGAACTGCCCGGGCTCTTGCGCGGTCTCGCTTCGGCGCTGCGGCGCGAGCAGGCGGCACGCGCCGAGGCGGAGGCCCGCCAGTCGTGGGTGGTGTCGGCGGCGCGGCTGGGGGTCGCGGCGCCGTGGATCGTGCTGCTCGTGTTGGCGAGCAGGCCCGAAGCCGCCGCCGTGTATGCGAGCCCCGGCGGCACGCTTCTGCTGCTTGCCGGTTTCGTGGTGACGGTGGTCGCCTACCGGCTGATGGTGGCGCTCGGGCGGCTGCCCGAAGAGCGGCGGTGGTTCGCGTGACGCCGACGATCGCGCTCGCGGTGACGCTCGGCATCACCCTCGGCGTGGGCGCGTGGACGCTGCTGGCGCTGGTTCCGCAGTTCGGGGCGCCGCGGCTGTCGCGGCGGCTGGCGCCGTACCTCGTGGATGTGTCGCCGCACGCGCGAGAGCTCGTCGCCGAGCGAGCGGGAGAGCCGACGAGCGTCGTGATGGATCTTCTCGGGCCGGGCCTGGCGCGACTGCGACGGCTGCTGACGAGCACGCTCGGCGGCGACGACCAGATCGTGCGCCGCGCCCGCCAGGCGGGCCTCGCGCTCTCGGTGGAGCGGTTCCGCTCCCGCCAACTGCTTGCCGCGCTTGCCGGGCTCGCCGTCGGGGTGCTCCTCATCGCCGTCTGGTCGAGGTCGAACGCGGTGCCGGTCGCGGCGTCGGTCGCCCTCGTGGCGGTGTGCGGCGCGCTCGGCCTGCTCGCGCCGGAACAGCTGCTCGCCCGGGCGGCCCGCCGCCGTCAGGCGCGCATCGCGGATGAGTTGCCGACCGTGCTCGAGTTCCTCAGCCTCGCCCTGTCGGCGGGGGAGAACGTCGTGGATGCGCTGCGCCGCGTCGCCCGCACCGGCAACGGTGAGCTGGCGCGCGAGTTCGCGCGCGTCGTCGCCGACATCAACGCGGGGGCGGCGGTTCCGGATGCGCTCACCCGCTGCGCCGACGCGATCGGTCTGCCGGCGTTCACCCGCACCGCCGACCAGCTGATCGGCGCCCTCGGTCGCGGCACGCCGCTCGCCGAGGTGCTGCGCGCGCAGGCCGCCGACGTGCGCGTGGAGGCGACCCGCCAGCTGATGGAATCCGCGGGCCGCAAAGAGGTCACGATGCTCGTGCCCCTCGTGTTTCTGATCCTCCCGGTCACGATCGCGTTCGCCCTGGCCCCCGCGGTGCTCGTGCTGCAGATCGGGTTGTAGTTCGTGTCGGCGAGCTCTGTCGCCCGCTCGCACCCGCCCGATAGCCTCGCCAGGTGAGCCAGATTCAGCCCCGCGGCGAGACCTTCATTTCGATCGACGTCGAAACGGCCGGCAGCGTGCCGAGCCGCTTCGCGTTGCTGTCGATCGGCGCATGCCTGGCCGATACGCCGACCACGACGTTCTATGTGGAACTGCAGCCGGATCGCGAGGAGGTCAACGCGGAGGCGCTCGCGATCAGCGGGCTGGACCCCGCATCCCTCGCGGTGGAGGGTGTCGAGCCGGCCGTCGCGATGCAGCGCTTCGCCGACTGGGTGGCCGACGTGGTGCCCGAGGGCAACGTGCCGGTGTTCACCGCCTTCAACGCGCCCTTCGACTGGATGTTCGTCGACGATTACTTCCAGCGCTACCTGGGGAGGAATCCGTTCGGGCATTCCGCGTTCGACATCAAGTCGTACGCGATGGCGGTCGCCGACGGCACCTGGGCCGAGACCAGCATGCGCGTGCTCTCGCCGAAGTACTTGACCGGGCGGCCCCTCGCGCACAATGCTTTGAACGACGCTCAAGACCAGGCGGAGCTGTTCCGAGCCCTCCGTGCCGATGCGAAGGCTCGCCCACGACGGGAGTAACGATGCCCCAGGATTCCGAGTTCGATGTCACGCTGATCGTCGAGTCCGCGGTGCGACTCGGGATCGAGCTCGACGAGGCCGAGACGCAGCGCTGGCTGCGGGCGCTCGCCGACACGGAGGCCGACGAGATCACCGTGGATGCCGACAGCGGCACCTTCGGACATCGCGTCACGATGCTCGATTTCTCGCCCCGCGACCTGGAGCGCTTCCGGCGCATCGGCCAGATCGTCGAGGTGACGGGGCCGCCGGAGGTCGCCGAGAGCGCTCTGGCACTGTCGGGGAGCGCGGCGCAGTCGAAGATCCAGTCGTTCCCGGGCGACGCCGACTACTTCCAGCGGCTGAACCTGAAGGCGCCCACCCGCGAGGACGCCTGCATTCTGATGGCGCGCCTGCTGCACGAGCACGCGGTGAGCCATGCGCGCGGCGCCGGGTTCCAGTTCTTGGAGGCGAAGCTCGGCTCCTACCCGGCCGATGGCACGCACGCGGGCAAGCCCGTGTCGAAGGGCAGCCCGATCTCGTGGACGGCCGAGGAGGTCGAGGCGGGGTCGCTGACCTTCGAGTCGAGCGAGCACGGCACGACGACGATCCTCTGGGAGCAGGCCGCGCTCGATCCCGGCTGGGTGAAGCTGGATTGGGTGGTCGCCGACCCGGATCGCGGACAGCTCTCGAACGCGAGCAACGTGATCGACGTGACCTGGGAGAGCCCCGACGGCGAGATCGTCTCCCTCGACGGCTACCTGGACGCCTACTTCCAGGAGGTGTATCTCGACGCCGACGCGGTGCCGACCTTCGCCAAGCTGGCCCGCTTCGTCTCCGATGACGCGCTCGACGACTACGTCGACCGGCTGGAGGGGGAGGTGCGCAAGTACCTGACGAAGAGCCTCAACTACGGCAAGGCCGCCAAGCGGATGTACAACATCTTCCGGCTGTCGGGCCGGCACATGGATGCCGCGTTCGTGCGCGAACTCTTCGATGAGCCGGCGACGCTGCTCTACCAGGTGTGGTCGCTCATCTCGACGCTCGACAACGCCACACAGCCCGGCAGTTCGATCCCGATCGATGCGGTGCGCGCGCAGGCCGACGAGCTCGTGCTGAGCGTGATCGACACGCTCGAGGGCGCCGAAGAGACGGCGATCGTGAAGGCGCTGCTGCAGCTGCGCCGCACCCTCGAGGATCAGGATGCGGGGGAGCGCCGCACGACCGAGGTCGAGGCCGCCCAGGCGAACGTCGTCAACCAGGTCAACACGTTCTTCCGCGACAAGCTGGAGGCGGTGCCGACGATTCGCGAGTACATCCGCGAGATGCAGGCCGAGAAGAAGTAGCCCGGGTCAGTCCGCGGTGAGCGCGGCGTAGTACTCGCTCATCGCCGGGAAGTAGTGGTCCCAGTTGATGCTCGCCACGTCTCCGCCGCCGAGGCTGGCGACGAGCCGGTCGAGGTAGTACTCCCAGCCGGGCCCGACGCTCGCGAGGTCGTTGTCTTCGGCGAGCTGGGTGAAGAGCACCGTCGTGACACCCTCATCGTGATCGAGGGTGACGGCGAGGTGCCAAATCTGGTCGCCGACCTCGGTCTCGACGGCGTAGTGCTCGGGTGGCGTGCACTCGACAATCGTCGCGCGCTCGCCGGGGATCTCCGCGCCTTCGGACGTCATGAAGAAGGTCACGACACCGTCGCGCGGATCGCCCTCGAAGCGTCCGATCCAGGGTTCGAGCAGATCGGATTCGGTGAACGCGGCCCACACCTCGTCGATGTCGTGGCGCACGCGCCGGGTCAGCTGAAGCTCGGGGCCGTGGCGCCCGGGGGCGAGCGTTCCGGTGGGGATCGGCGTGGTCATGGCCAGCTCCTCTCGCGCGACCCGCGGCGGCGCGGGCCACGGTTCGAGCCTACGCTCGCGCGAGCGAAGTGGCGGGGGCAGTTCGTGACGGCGCGCGTACGCTGAGCGCATGCCGAGGATGGATCGCGACGCCGCCGCCGGGCTGCTCGGTGTCTCGGCGAACGCGACGCGAGCCGAGGTGATGGCGGCGTTCGCGCGTCGGGCGCGCACCGCGCATCCGGATGTCGAGGGCGGCGACGCGGAAACGTTCCGGCTGCTGGTCGAGGCGCGCGACGTGCTGGTGGCACCGCGGGACGCGGCCGCGAGCGCGGCCGGGGTGCGAGGTTCGACGGCCGGCACCGCGCCGCGCCGGGTCGTGGTGCGCGAGAACGCGCCCCGCCCGCACGGGCCGCTGCTGGTGGCGGCGTGGGTGGGCATCCTCGTGGTGGCGGCGTTCTTGTCGGTGTTCCGGGTCGAGCATCCGTGGGCCCCGTGGGAGCCGCTGCTGCGGTGGGCGCTGCTCATCGCGGCGGGCTGGGGTTTTGCCGTCACCGGGCGCCGGGGGCTGCTCGGGGTGATGTCGCTGCTGTTCCTCGCCTGCGTGGTGACGACGCTCGTCGTGACCACCTGGGGCGGGCTCGTCGGCCTGCTTCTCGCGATCCCGGCGCTCTACGGGCTGGCGCTCTCCGGTGAGGCGCGCCGTCGACTCGCGCGGGATCTCGGCGGCGCGTAGCCGGCCGACCCGCGCCCGCTGTGGAGAACCCGCGACGGGAGCACCCGCGACCGATCACCCTGGAGGCATGACACGCCTTCACAACCTGTGGATGCTGGCCCGCGACGACCGCGGCGACGTTCCCGGCTGGGTGCTGATCACCCTGATGACCGCCGGGCTCGTGATCGTGATCTGGGGGCTCGCCGGTCCCGCGCTCGCCGAGATCTTCGAGAACGCGATCTCGCGCGTCGCCGGGATCTGACCGGGCGCACCGGTGGCCAGGCGATGAGCTTCGCACGGCGGCTCGCCGACGAGCGCGGGTCTGCCCCGGCCGAGTTCGCGCTCGTCGGGGCGCTGCTCACGATGCTGACCGTCGCCGTGCTGCAACTCGGGCTCGCCCTGCACGTGCGCAACAGCGTGCTCGACGCCGCCGCCGAGGGGGCGCGCTACGGGGCGCTCGCCGACCGGGGCCCCGCGGATGCGGCGGCGCGCACCGCCGAACTCATCACGCTCGCCGTCGGGGCCGACTACGCGCGCGACATCTCCGTCTCGTCGGGGGAGTGGCAGGGGCATCCGGCGCTCACCGTGACGGTGCACGCAACCCTCCCGTTGATCGGGCTCCTCGGAGCCGAACGCGCCCTGGAGGTGACCGGTCATGCGGCGATCGAGACGCTGGACTGAGCGCATCCGCCGGCTCGGTGACGATGCCGGCTCCGCCTCGATCGAGTTCATCGGCGTCGGCGTGCTGATGCTCGTACCGATGGTCTACCTGGTGTTGGCGCTCGCGCAGTTGCAGGCCGCCGCCTTCGCCGTCGAAGGCGCGGCGCGGCAAGCGAGCCGGGTGTACGTGCAGGCCGACACGGTCGGCGCCGCGAACGCCGCCGCCGAGCGCGCGATCCAGGTCGCGCTCGCCGACTTCGGGGTCGAGGATGCGCCGCGGCAGGTCGAGACCTCCTGCCAGCCCGATCCGGGGGACTGCCTGACCCGTCGCGGCTTCGTCACGATCCGGGTGACGGTCGACGTCGCCCTGCCACTCGTGCCGCCGATCTTCACGCTCGGGCTGCCCGCGAGCATCCCGATGAGTGCCACCGCCACCGAGCAGGTGTCGCGCTTCGCGGGAGGCAGCGGATGACGGCGCGGCCCGACTGGCGTGACGACACCGGCTCGACGCTCCCGCTCGTGCTGTTCTACGCCGCCCTCGCGCTCGGGGTGATCCTTGTCGTCGTGGCGGCGAGCTCCCTCTACCTCGAGCGCAAGCAGCTCTTCACCCTCGCCGACGGCGCCGCGCTCGTCGGCGCCGAGTCCTTCGACCTCGGCGACGTCACCGTCACCCCGGAGGGTGAGCTTCGGCCGACGCTCCACCCGGATCAGGTGGCGGATGCGGTCGGCGAGTATCTCGGCAGCATCCCGACGCCCACGCACGAGGCGCTCCGCGTCGTCGAGGCGACCACGCGCGATGGCGCGAGCGCGACCGTCACACTCGAAGCGATGTGGCGGCCGCCGGTCGTCACCGCGCTCGTGCCGGAGGGCATCCGCATCGAGGTCACCGCACACGCTCGCGCGGTGTTCGGCTGACGAAGCGCGGAATCGCCAGCCGCCACACCGTGGCGCCCACAAGCCCGATGCCCGCGATGACGCCGGCCGCGACCGGCAGCGAAGCCGCCGCCGTCACCGCCGCGATCACGAGCGGCGCGGATGCCCCGCCCAGGTCGTTCGTGAATCGCCACGCCCCGAGAAACAGCGCCGGGCGGCGGGGATCGGCCAGATCCGAGCCCAGCGTCATCAGGATTCCCGAACTCAGCCCGTTCGCCACCGCGAGCGTGAAAGCGATGGCGACGAACCAGGTGGCGGGCTCTGGGGCTTCGGAGGTGGCGGCGAGGGCGAGATGCGCGAGCGACAAGAAGGTCAGGCTCGGCACGGCGACCCAGAGCCGGCCGACGCGATCCATCAGCCACCCGCCCGCATAGAACAGAGCGAAATCGACGCCACCCGCGATGCCGATCACCAGGGCGGCGGTGGTGCCGTCGAGACCGATGCTGACCGCCCAGAGCGGCAGAATCACCAGGCGCGAGGCGCGCAACGCCGACATGATCGCGCTGCCGACCCCCACGGTTGCCAGCACCTGCCGTCGCGCCCAGAGGGTGCGGAACAGGCCGTGCGCCTCGTCGGCGACGAAGAGCTCGCCGGTGGTCGGCGCGGCGTTACGGTGCTCCGCTCCGAACACCGACTCGGGATCGCGCAGCAACACGAGCACGAGGGCGGCGACCAGGCATCCGGCGGCGAGCACGGCGAAGGCGGCCGCCGGCACTCTGGTGAACTGCAGCAGACCGGCGGCCGCGAACGGGCCGAGGAACAACCCCAGACGATGGGTGCCGCCGAGCGTCGACAGGGCACGGGCGCGGAATGCGACCGGCACGAAGCTGGTCAAGAACGCATGCCGGGCGAGGGCGAAGACCGCGCCCGCCAGCCCGATCACGAAGACCGCTGCGGCGAGGATCGCCGGATTCGGCGCAAAGAATCCTGCCGCGGCACCGAGGATCGCGACCCCGGCCGCGGTGATCATCGCGACGCGTTCGCCGATGCGGGCGATCACCACGCCGCTCGGGATGTCGCCCACGAGAACCCCGACCATGAGCATCGCGGCGACCAGACCCGACGTCGCGAGGTCGGCACCGAGACCGCCGGCCACGAGCGGCAGCACGGGAAGGATGGCGCCCTCGCCGAAGGAGAAGAGGAGCGTCGGAACCAGGGTGGTCACCATGACGGCGCGCCAACGAGGGGATGTGGTCTCGGTGCTCATCGTGAACGCTAGGGTACGCCCGCCGGTAGGCTGGGGGACGCCATGATCGACCTCGACCTCAGCGACCAGATCGCCGCCCTCCGCTCCACCTTCGCCGACATCACCTCGGTGGTCGACCTCGAGCGACTCCGGCGCACCATCGCCGAGCTCAGCGAGCAGGCGGGAGCCCCGGATCTCTGGGACGACACCGAGAAGGCGCAGAAGGTCACCAGCGCGCTGAGCCACCGCCAATCGGAGCTCGCCCGGATCACCGAGATCCAGAACCGGCTCGACGACCTCGACGTGCTCGTCGAGATGGCGATCGAAGGTGACGATGTCGAGAGCGCCGACGAGGCGAAGGCCGAGCTGGTGAGCCTGCAGAAGACCCTCGGTGACCTCGAGGTGCAGACGCTGCTCGACGGCGAGTACGACGATCGCGGTGCCGTCGTCACGATCCGTTCCGGCGCGGGCGGCGACGACGCCACCGACTTCGCCGAAATGCTGATGCGCATGTATCTGCGCTGGGCCGAGCGCCACAAGTACCCCGTGAAGGTGCTCGACACCTCCTTCGCCGAGGGCGCGGGCATCAAGTCGGCGACCTTCGAGGTGGATGCGCCCTACGCCTTCGGAACGCTCAGCGTCGAAGCCGGCACCCATCGTCTCGCCCGCATCAGCCCCTTCGGTTCGGCCGACAAGCGGCAGACCAGCTTCGCCGCGGTCGAGGTCATTCCCGTCATGGAGGAGGCGCAGGCGGTCGAGATCCCCGAAAACGACATCCGCGTCGACGTGTTCCGTTCCTCCGGCCCCGGCGGGCAGAGCGTCAACACGACCGACTCGGCGGTGCGCATCACCCACATCCCGACCGGCATCGTCGTCTCGATGCAGAACGAGAAGTCGCAGATTCAGAACCGCGCCGTCGCCATGCGCGTGCTGCAGACCCGCCTGCTGCTGCTCAAGCGCGAAGAGGAGGCGGCGAAGAAGAAGGAACTCGCCGGCACCATCACGGCGAGCTGGGGCGACCAGATGCGCTCCTACTTCCTCTACGGCCAGCAGCTCGTCAAAGACCTGCGCACCGGCCACGAGGTCGGAAACCCGGCCACCGTCTTCGACGGCGACCTGGACGGCTTCATCGCCGCGGGCATCCGCTGGCGCAAGCGCGACCAGGACTGACCGCGCGCGCCGGCCGCGGGCCGCGCTCAGCCGAGCAGTGACGCGACCAGTTCGCGACGACTGCGCAGCCCCGCCTTGGCGAACACGGACTTCAGGTGGTCTTGCACCGTGTACGGCGAAAGCGAGAGGCGGCGCGCGATCTCGCTCGTCGCGGCGCCGTCGAGCACCAGGTCGACGATCTCGCGTTCGCGCCGCGTGAGTCCCAGCGCGGTCAGATTCAGCCGCGCCCCCTCCCGGCCGGTGATCGCCGCCACCTCGACGACGACGGAGGGCGCCCGGGTGACGGTGTCGTTGACCACGGTCGCGCGCACCCGCACCCAGCCGGCGGCGGTCGAGGGGATGCGCAACTCACCCACACCGTGAACGCGCGCCGTCGTGACCGCGGTCACGATCGGCACCGGCACCGGGCGGGCCCCCGTCGGGTCGAGAATCGCGACCCAGGAGCGCGCGTCGGCCGACGACGCCGTGAGCCGGTTCGCCGCATCGACGACAAGCACCGCGTGGCTGCTGCGCGGTGCGGGCCCGGTGCGCGGACCGCCGCGAAGCCCCCGCGCGAGCGTCGGCGCCAGCAGGCGCGCGAGTTCGGTGACCGACTCGTCGAAGTCGGAGGCGCCGACGCTGCGGAACAGTGACATCCCGCCGAGCAGGTGCTCGCCCTCCACGGCAGCCACCCGGATCTCGTGCGCGATCGCCAGGCGCGGGGCAAGAAACTCATCGAACCGGGCGTTGCGATGCGGGTCGCCGTCGGTCTCGTCGCGCAGCCGCGCGACCGGGTTTCCGCGCTGGGCGAGTGCCGCGAACGCGTCGGGGGTGGGGGCGACGTACTCATAGCGGGCGAAGTGCGGGTAGCTGTCGTCCGGGAGTTCGCGCTTGATCGACCCCGTGATGAGACCCGTATCGCGGTCCATCGGGGCCATCACCGCGGCATCGAAACCGACCCCGCGCGCGAAGATCTCGAGCGCCTCCTCCGCGAAGGCATCCCACGGCAGGCGCGCCCCCGCGAGGCGGTCGATCCGCTCGCGCGTCCTCGACGCCGTCGCACTGCGCATGGGCACCAGTATGGAACGTAATCACGGCGTTAACGCTGAGATTTTGACCCGAACTCGGCTCCGTCGTCTCCGTACCGTCGCCGACATGACTGCACGCACGTTCACGAAGACCGGGGTTTCGGCCGCGGCACCGTCCCGCGGTCGGCGCTCGCCGGCACGCATCCGCTCGCGCGCCTCGCGCGCTGTGGCGTTCCTCGCGATCCCCGCGACTCTCACCCTTTCCTCCTGTCTTCCGATCTCCCTCGGAGGGACCCACGATGACGGCACGGTCGATTTCGACGGCGTGCAGTCAGCCACCATCCAGATCGAGGCCGTCGGAACGTTCGTTGATCCCTCCGAGGGGGGCTACGAAGCCGCAGGTCGCGGCTCGGGCTTTGTCATCGACGAGTCCGGCATCGCCGTCACCAACAATCACGTCGTCGTCGGCGCCGGCACCCTCAAGGTGTGGCTCGGCGGCGACACCGGCACCACGCTCAACGCGAAGGTGCTGGGGTCGTCGGAGTGCCTCGATCTGGCGGTGATCGACCTCCAGGACGCGGGCTACCCGTACATGGGATGGCGCAGCGACGACATCTCCACCGCGATCGACGTCTACGCGGCGGGCTTCCCGCTCGGCGACCCGACGTTCACCATGACGCGCGGAATCGTGTCGAAGGCGTCGACCGCGGGCGAGACCCCGTGGGCGAGCCTCGACCGGGTGATCGAACACGACGCCCGGATCCGCGGCGGCAACTCGGGTGGTCCTCTGGTCGACCAGGACGGCCGCGTCGTCGGGGTCAACTACGCGGGCAACGACCAGCACGACCTCAACCTGGCGATTCACCGCGACGAGGTGCTGTCGGTGATCGAACAGCTCGCCGCGGGCGAAGACGTGCTGAGCCTCGGCATCAACGCGACCGCGCTCATGGGCGAAGACGGCGTCGGCCTCGGCGTGTGGGTCAGCTCGGTGAAGTCCGGGTCCGCGGCCGATCAGGCCGGCATCCTCCCGGGCGACCTGCTGACCCGGATGGAGGGCGTCACCCTCGCGACCGACGGCACGCTCGGCGACTACTGCGATGTGCTGCGCACCCACGGCCAGGACGCGACCCTGTCGGTCGAGCTTTACCGACCGAGCGAAGGCATCTACTACCGCGGCAAGGTCAACGACGGATCGGCGGTCACCGCCGTGACGGTGCTCGGCAACGACGGCGGAACCGGCGGCGGCGCCGCGAGCGGCGAGTACGTCTCCGTCGTCGACGACACCCAGTCGATGATCGTCGAGGTGCCCGCGAGCTGGAACCAGTCAGACGGCTCGGTCTGGACCGACGGCAACGGGTTCCGCTACGCCCACATCGAGGCGAGCCCCAACCTGGCCGCCTACGCCACCAGCTGGGATGTGCCCGGGGTTTCGATGTACGCCTCGGCCGAGGCCTACGGCAAGGTCACCCCGAAAGACCTCATGAAGATGATGTCCGATTCGCTGCCCGCCGAAGGGTGTGAGCTCCTGGAGTCCGAGAGCTACGACGACGGCTGGCACAGCGGCGGCTACACCTACTGGGACGCCTGCGGCGGCAAAGCGGCGGCGCTCGTGGTGACGGCCGACGCACCGGAAGGCGGCTACGTGATCATGGTCGCCATCCAGTCGACAACGGAGGCCGACCTCGCGGCGATCGACCGCATCCTGGGCAGCTTCTACGCACAATTCTGATCGGCGGGGGGCCAGTCGGGCGCGAGCGAACGAGTCGCTCGCGCCCGACGTCTGCCCAGAAATCCCAGATTCCTGGGAGTGACGCCGCGCCCGCGCGCGCCTATCGTTCGAGCGTGTCTGACTCGATTCCCGCGCGCGCGACGATCTCGTTCCTGCCGGAACTCGCCATCGTCGACGACGGGCACCGGGAGCGGATCCGCGGCGAAATCCCGGCGGCGATCGCGGCACGACTGGCGCTGACCCCCGGGGTGACCGTCTCCACGGATGCGCTCATCGCCGCGCTCTGGGAATCCCCTCCCGACACGGCCGCCGTCTCGGTGCGGGTCGGGGTGTCCAAGCTCCGACAGACCCTCCTCGGCTCGGCCGTATCCGGTGGTCGTGGCGGTTACCTCCTCGACCGCGCGCCGTCCGAGATCGACCTGGTGCGCTGGGAGCGGGCGCTCGCCGAGCAGACCGGCGACGACCGGATCCGGGTGCTCGACGAACTGGCACGCCACGCCGACGCGAGCCTGCTCGGCGCCCTCGCCGACCGCCCATTCGCGGCCGAGGCCCGTGCAAGCTTCGCCCGCCTTCGGCGCGCGGCGTTCGAAGAGCTCGCCGAGGTGCGCATCGACCGGGCGCAGTTCGACGACGCGCTCGCCCTGGTCGATCGACTGTGCGTCGAGTTCCCGCTCGATGAGCGACCCGCCGAACTGCGCGCGCGGGCGCTCGCCGGAGCCGGGCGAATCGCCGACGCGCTCGAGGCCCTCGACCGACTTCGCGAACGGATGCGCGACGAGCTCGGGCTGGAGCCGTCGAGCTCGGTCACCGAACTGAGGGCGGGCATCGTCCGCCAGACGCCGACGGGCGTCGAGCCAGCGGCCGGCTCCCAGGTCGAGAGGCACGGCATCCCCACACCGCTGACGCAGTTCATCGGGGGCGACGCCGAGCTGCGCTCCCTCGACGAGGCGCGCGCCGAATCCCGACTGATCACGATCGTCGGCCCCGGTGGCGTGGGCAAGACCCGTCTCGCGATCGAGAGCGCGCGGCGTGCGACGCTTCGCACCGACCAGGAGCAGTGGATGGTCGATCTCGCCTCGATCGCGGCGCACGACTCGCTCGTGCGTGCGATCGCCGAGCGACTCGCGGTCCCGGAGCCGAGTGTCGAGGCCATCGCCCGGCGGCTCGACGGGCGGCGGGTGCTGCTCATTCTCGACAACGCCGAGCACCTGCTCGACGCGCTGCGCCCGGTGGTGCGCGACCTGCTCCACTCCACCCGGGGGCTTCGCCTCGTCGTGACCAGCCGGGAGCCGCTCAAGATCCCGGGGGAGCGCGTTGTCACGGTCGCGCCGATGCTCGACGACCGGGTGGGGGAGGCGGTGCGGTTGTTCCGGGCCCGCGCGCGCGAAGTGCGCTCCGACCTCGACTGGGAGACACAGGAGACGCAACTCGAACGGATCTGCACCGTGCTCGACGGGGTGCCTCTCGCGCTCGAACTGGCGGCCGCCCAGCTCGACGTGCTCGACCTCGACGAGGTGGCGCGCGCCGTGGTCGGCGGCGCCGAGGCGCCCGGGCTACCCTCGCGTCACGTCAACTTGACTGACACCATCCGCGCCAGCGTCGACCTGCTGCTGCCGGCGGAACGCTCGATGCTCGCGCAGGTGGCCCGGTTCGCCGGGACGTTCCGCCTC
Source organism: uncultured Schumannella sp. (assembly GCF_905479755.1). Classification (GTDB taxonomy): domain Bacteria; phylum Actinomycetota; class Actinomycetes; order Actinomycetales; family Microbacteriaceae; genus DCRR01. The sequence continues at coordinate 15,220 of NZ_CAJQNT010000047.1, forward strand.
GACGACGCGGTCGGCGTCTGTCAGCTGGAGGCCGGAGGCGAGGCCGCCGTGGTGCGCCGGCTGGTCCAGAAGTCCTTGCTGTCGCCGTCCGATCACGCGGCGGCGGGCCGCCGCTACCGCGTACTCCAATCGGTGAAGTCGTATGCGCGCGCCCACCTCGACGCCGGCAGCACGACGGCCTGGTCGGCGCGGCACCGCGCCTGGTGCGCCGAACTGGCCGAATCGCTTGCGCCCGCGCTGCTTGGCCACGACGCCCCCGCGGCACGCGCGACGCTCGATCTGGCCACGCCCGACCTGCGACTGGCCCTCGACAGCGCGATCGAGGTCGGCGATCGGGATGGCGCGCTGCGCGTCGCCGGATCCCAGACCCACTACTGGATGTCCCGCGGCCTGCTCCGGGAGGGGCGTGCAGCGCTCGAACGAGCGCGCGCGGTCCCGGGGAACGTCGAGCCGGCCGCGGAATCGGTCGCCGTGACGGGGATCGCGCTGCTCAGCTACCAATCCGGTGACCCCGCGGCCGCGACCCGCTATCTGCAGGAGGCGCCGTCGATCGTGGAACGCGCCGGGGACACGAGTCGGCTGGCGATCCTGCGCGCCTACGCCGCCTACGCCACGAGCCTGTTCGGTAACCGCGCCGAGACGCTGCCGCTCATGGAGAGCGCCCTCGCGCTGCTGCCCGAGGCCGAGCCGTGGGCCGTTGCGGAGGTGACGCTGTGCCAGGGGCAGGCGGTGCGCGCACTCGGTCAACCCGCGCTCGCGCTCGAGCGCCTCGCCGAGGCGCGCGAGCTGGCGAGCAAGATCGGCTACGCCTGGATCGCCACGAGCGCGCGCTACGTCGCGGGCAAGGTGCTCGTTGACGTGCGACGCGCCCGCGACGCCGTCGAGCTGCTGGTTCCCGGCGCGCGGCGCGCCCTGGCCGACGAGGACCCGACCAGCGCCCTCGCGCTGATGCATCTGGTCGGCGGCGCGAGCGCGCTGCTCGATCGGCAACGCGACGGTGCCGTGATCTTCGGCGCGGTCGACGCACTCGGCCCGCGATTCGGCTACCACCCCGTGCGCACCGAGGGAGCGGATGCCCAGGCGCACCGCGACCGCGTGCGGGGCGCGCTCGGCGCCGCCGAGTGGCGTGCCGCACTCGCCGAGGGGGCCCGTCTCGACTTCGAGGGCCTGTTCGCGGTCGGAACCGGCCTGCTGGCGACGCGCGGACGATCGGCTGCGTAGCCCGAACGTAAGCGGGCGCCCGCAGCCCGAAACCGGGGACCCGTCTCGGCCGAAGATCGCTGCATGACTCTCACCTCCCACCCCCGCGCCGTAGCGCGCGCCGCGGGCGCCCTGGCGCTCGGCATCCCCCTGTCCTGCATCGCGACGACCGCGGCTGTGGCCGATGTCGACCCCGATACGCAGGCCCCGTCCTCCACCTTCAACGTGATGACCGCCCCGCCGAGCGGCTGGTTCCGCAGCACCGCCCCGGTGCGGATGACCGCCCACGACGCGGACGGTTCGGGCGTGGCCTCGATCGACTACCAGATCAACGGCGGCCCGATCATCTCGACCGGCCGCGACGACGTGTCGCTGAGCTTCGCTGACGACGGCGTGTGGACCATCACCATGTGGGCGGTCGACCACGCCGGCAACGCGGAAGAACCGCACAGCTACACGGCACGCATCGACCGCACCCTGCCCGAGATCCGGGTGGATGCTCCCGCCACGGTGCGCCAAGGATCCCGCGTGCTGTTCTCGGTGACCTGCGAGGACGCGCACTCCGGAATCGCCGCGTGCGACTCCAACGTCGAGAACGGCACCCCGTTGCCGACGAGCGAGCTCGGTGTGCACCGGGTGACGATCTCGGCCGACGACGTCGCCGGCAACGTGCGTACGATCGACTTCGACTACGAGGTGCTCCCCGATGTCGAGGCGCCCACGATGTCGCTCTACATCTCGGCGGAACCCGCGACCGGTTGGTACACCTCCGCCGTGGATGCGATCGTGCGCGCGCACGACGACAGCGAGATCGCCTCCGTGCACTGGGCGAAGCGCGGCGCGGACACGGGCAGCGCGGGCGTCTCCGGCGTCTCCGCTACGCCCGTCCAGGTGAACGGTGACGGCGTCACGACGCTCACCTACTGGGCGTTCGACGCGTTCGGAAACCGCAGCGCCGACACGGAGACCGTCATTCGGATCGACTCCGTCGCCCCCCAGATCGATGCGAGCGTGCTGGGGCTGGCCACCGGCATCCCCGAGTTCACGCGCGGGGCGCGCATCGAGCTCGCCGGGATGTGTAGCGACGCCACCTCGGGGATCGCCACCTGCGGTGTCGCGGGCAGTTCAGACACCCACCTCGACACCGACAGCGTCGGGGAGCACCGCGTCGTGCTCGTCGCCACCGATGTGGCCGGGCTTCGCACGGAGCTCGAGTACACCTACCTGGTGACGGCCCCGGCGCCGATCGAAAACCCGGGAGGCACGCCGGCGGCCAAGCCGCCGCGTGGAGCTCTCGCCACGACCGGAGCCGATTCGGCAGGCGCCGTCCTCATCGGCGGCCTGCTCGCCGGCGCCGGAGTCGCCCTCGTGGGGGCGAGGCGACCGCTCGGGCGCTGACGCTCCCGGGAACGGTGCGGGGTCGAAGACTGAGAGTCCGGCCCCGCACCGTGTCGTTGGCCGCATCCCTCCGAAACGTCTTTAGGCTCATCGGGAAATGATCCGATTCGACCAGGTGACCAAGTCGTACTCCGGTACCTCCCGGCCCGCCCTCAACAACCTGAGCCTTGACGTGCAAGGCGGCGAGTTCGTCTTCCTGGTCGGGGCTTCCGGCTCCGGCAAGTCGAGCTTTCTGCGCCTCGTGCTGAAAGAGGAGCGCCCCACCAAGGGCGACGTGCACGTGCTGGGGCAGCACCTCAACACGCTCGCGAGCCGCAAGGTGCCCTTCTTCCGCCGCAACCTGGGGGTCGTGTTCCAAGACTTCCGTCTGCTGCCGCAGAAGACCGTGTTCGACAACGTCGCGTTCAGCCTGCAGGTCATCGGCAAGAGCAAGGGCTTCATTCAGGAGGCGGTGCCCGACGTGCTGCGCCTCGTCGGGCTGGCCGGCAAGCAGGGCCGCTACCCGCACGAACTCTCCGGTGGTGAACAGCAGCGCGTCGCGATTGCCCGCGCCATCGTCAACAAGCCGGCGATTCTGCTCGCCGACGAGCCGACCGGAAACCTCGACCCGGCCACGAGCGCCGGGATCATGGGACTGCTGTCGACGATCAACGCTAACGGGACCACGATCCTGATGGCGACGCACGATGTCGGCATCGTCGACCAGATGCGCCGCCGCGTCATCGAGCTCGTCGGCGGTCAGGTCGTGCGCGACGAGCGCTCCGGCGGCTACCAGACGCAGGCCACGCCGGTCGCGCGTCCGGCGGCTGCTCCTGCTGTTCCTGCCGCATCC
>NZ_CAJQNT010000048.1 GCF_905479755.1 uncultured Schumannella sp.
CGCCGAGACGCGCCTCGCGGGCGCGGCGCTCGCGCTGCGCACCGCGAACTACAAGATCTTGAGCCGTGACTCCTCGCAGGCGGCCGTCCCGGTGCTGCCGCAGGGGCCCGTCGAGGTGATTCTGCCGCAGCAGATCGATACCTGGCCGCGCACCGTGTTCGCCGTCGTCAAAGACGAGAACGCGACCGTCGCCCCGGTTGCCGTGATGCTCATTCAGGACACCCCGCGCGACAACTACAAAGCGCATTACGTGATCTCGCTCGGGCCCAGCACAACCCTGCCCGACATGGCGGCCACCGCGATCGGGGCGCCGCGGGTCGGCACCGACGTCGCCCTCGGCGTTCTGCAGCCGAGCGAACTCGCGGCGGCCTACGGCGACATCCTGCTGAACGGCGATGAGAGCGAATACGCCCCGTTCTTCGACGCAGAGACCGACACGCTGCGCGAGCAGATCGGCGCCGAGTACAAGGACGGCGTCAAGACCTCGCTGCCCGCCACCGCGAAGGTGTCGTTCAGCAACGTGCCCGGCGACGAGGAGCCGATCGCGTTCGGCACGAACGACGCCGGGCTCCTGGTTGCCGTCGAGCTCATCGAGATCGAGAAGGTGACCCCGGTCGAAGCGGGAGCGGCGATCAACCCGCGCGACCGGGTGAAGGCTCTGCTCGGTCTCTCGCAGACGACGAAGGGCGTCGAGGCACGGTACGGCGTGCAGTTGCTGTTCTATGTGCCCCCGGTGGCCGAGGAGGGCGCGCTCATTCAGCTCCTGGGCTACTCCCAAGGCTTGATCAGCGCGACCGAAGTCGATTAGGCGCGGCGAGGGCCTGAGCCTCGTGGCAAAGTAGAGACGTGACTTCTGTACCTCCCGGACCCAGCCTCCGCGGCGCCGTTGATCTGTCGTCGCTCGTGCAGCGCGCGGCGTCCAGCCCCCCCGCGGCGCCCGGTGACTCCGCGTCACCCGCGGCGCCCGCGAACGGGGCGGCAACGCCCGGATCGCCGCTCGTCGTGCCCGCGAACGACGCCAACTTCCAGCGCGTGCTCGAGCTCTCCTCCACCGTGCCGGTCGTCGTCGAATTCGTCGCCCCGGGGCTCGAGCCCGCGCTCGGCGCGATCATCGAGTCGTACGGCGGGCGACTGGTCCTCGCCGTCGTCGATGGGCAGGCGAATCCGCAGCTGGCCCAGGCCTTCCAGATTCGTGAGGTGCCGGCCGTGGCCGCCGTCGTCGGCGGGCGCCCGGTCAACCTCTTCCTCGGAATGCCGCCGGAGGCGGAGGTGCGCCAGGTGCTCGACGAACTGTTGCAGCTCGCGGCCCAGAACGGCGTGACCGGCCAGGTGCCGGGGGCGGGCGCAGATCAGGAGGGCGGCGCCGCCGCGGGCGAGGCCGCCGCGCCCGAGGAGCCGCCGCTGCCTCCGCTGCACCAGGAGGCATTCGACGCGATCTCCGAGGGCGACTTCGCCGCCGCCGTCGCCGCCTACGAGAAGGCGTTGACGCAGAACCCCCGCGACGCCGACGCGATCGCCGGCCGCGCGCAGGCGGCGCTCCTGCTTCGGCTGAAGGGAGCCGACGCGGAGACGATCCGCTCCGCGGCTGGCCACGCGCCGAAGAGCGTCGCGGCCCAGCTCGCGGTCGCCGATCTCGACGTCAGCGGCGGCCACCTGGAGGATGCGTTCGCGCGCCTGCTCGAGCTCTTCCCCGAACTCGATGCCGAGGGCAAGGCCGCGGTGCGAACCCGACTGCTCGAGTACTTCGAGATCGCGGGGGCGGATGACGAACGCGTCGCCGTCGCGCGCCGACACCTGACCGGGTTGCTCTACTAGCGCGCCGCGGCGCGCGGGCGCGCTGCCGTTCGCGCGGCGGGTCCCTAGCCGCCCGCGGGCGCGAACCTGAGCCAGACCGCGGCGAGCGGCGGAATCGTCAGTTCGACGGATGCCGGTCGGCCGTGCCACGGCGTCAGATCGGCCTCGATGCCGCCGAAGTTCCCGACCCCGGAGCCTCCGAATTCGAGCGCGTCGGTGTTGAGCACCTCGTCCCAGCGACCCGCCGCCGGGAGACCCACGCGGTAGGGGCCGACCGGATTGCCGCCGAAGTTCACCAGGCACGCCATCGTGTCACCCGCCGTGCCACGGCGCAGGAAGGCGACGATGTTGTGCTCGGGGTCGTTGGCGATCCACTCGAAACCGGCCGCATCGTTGTCGACCGACCACAGGGCCGCGTTCTCGCGGTAGACGCGATTGAGTTGACCGACGAGGCGGGAGAGGCCCTGGTGCGCGGGCTGGTCGAGAATCCACCAGTCGAGCCCGCGCTGCTCGCTCCACTCCGAGGGCTGCCCGAATTCGCTGCCCATGAACAGCAGCTGCTTGCCGGGGTGAGCCCACATGAACGCGAGGTAGGCGCGCACGTTGGCGAGCTTCTGCCACTGGTCGCCGGGCATCTTCGAGAGCAGGGATCCCTTGCCGTGCACGACCTCGTCGTGGCTGATCGGCAGCAGGAAGTTCTCGCTGAAGGCGTAGAGAAAACTGAAGGTGATGTCGTTGTGGTGGTGAGAGCGCCACATCGGATCCTCGTGCATGTACTGCAGCGAGTCGTGCATCCACCCCATGTTCCATTTCAGGCCGAACCCCAGCCCGCCGCCGTCGGTCGGCTTCGTCACACCCGGCCACGAGGTCGACTCCTCGGCGATCATCACGATGCCGGGATTGCGGCGGTACGCGGTCGCGTTGACCTCTTGCAGGAACGAGATGGCTTCGAGGTTCTCCCGCCCGCCGTGGATGTTGGGCACCCACTGACCGGGCTCGCGCGAGTAGTCGAGGTAGAGCATCGAGGCGACGGCGTCGACGCGCAGCCCGTCGATGTGGAACTCTTCGAGCCAGTACAGCGCGTTCGCCACCAGGAAGTTGCGCACCTGCGAGTGCCCGAAATCGAACACCAGCGTTCCCCAGTCGGGCTGCTCGCCACGGCGCGGGTCCGAGTGCTCGTAGAGGGGCTCGCCGTCGAATTTCGCGAGTGCCCACTCGTCTTTCGGGAAGTGCGCCGGCACCCAGTCGACGATGACGCCGATCGAGGCCTGGTGCAGCCGGTCGACGAGATAGCGGAAGTCATCGGGATGCCCGAAGCGGCTGGTCGGCGCGTAGTAGCCGGTGACCTGGTAGCCCCACGATCCGCCGAAGGGGTGTTCGGCGACGGGCATGAACTCGACGTGCGTGAACCCCAATTCGTGCACGTACTCGATCAGCTGGTCGGCGAGTTCGCGATAGCCGAGCCCGGGGCGCCAGGAGCCGAGGTGCAGCTCGTAGACGCTCATGGCGGAGTTGTGGGCATCGTGGGCGGCGCGCTGCGCGAGCCAGGTGCCGTCGCGCCACTCGTAGTGGCTGCGCCCGACGACCGAGGCGGTTGCCGGCGGGCGTTCCGTGTAGCGCGCCATCGGGTCGGCGCGCTTGACCCACGCGCCCGCTGCCGTCAGCAGCTCGAACTTGTAGGTGGTGCCCGGCTCGAGTGCCGGAACGAACAGCTCCCAGACCCCGTTGTCGTCGAGCCGACGCAGGGCGTACTGCTCGCCGTTCCAGTTGTTGAAGTCGCCCACGATGCGGACGGCGCGCGCGTGCGGCGCCCACACCGAGAAGCTCGTGCCGGCGACGCCCTCGTGCTCTCTGACGTGCGCCCCGAGCCAATGCCAGAGCTGTTCGTGGCGGCCTTCGCCCCAGAGGTAGAGATCGATCTCGCCGACGCTGGGTACGAAGCGATAGGGGTCATCCGCGGTCCAGTCGGGGCCGTCGCGGTAGGTGGTCTCGAGAACGTAGGCCTGCCCGGCGCCGGGGGCGAAGCCCTGCCAGAGCCCGGACGCGGTGTGCGCGAGTGGGATGCGCGAGCCATCCGTCCGAAGGGCGGTCACGGTCTCCGCGAGCGGTCGTACCGCGCGGATGACGAAGCCCGCGCCCTCGGCATGCTGGCCGAGCCAGTCGTGCGGCCGCGGATGCCGACCGGTGACGAGTTCGGCGATGAGGGTGTCGTCGAGCGGGGGGAGCGTCTCCATTACGGCACCTTCGAGTAGTCGATCGCGAGAATGTGCACCGGCTGGGTGAAGGCATCGAGGCGCACGTAGTTGTCGGCGCCCCACTCCCAGCGGTCGCCGGAGATCAGGTCGCGCACCTCGAACCGCGCGTCGGGGGCGAGGCCGAGTTCGCGCAAGTCGAGGTGCACGGTCGTCTCGCGCACCGAGTGCGGGTCGACGTTCGCGACGATGATGAGCCCGTCGGGCTTCTTCTCGCCGGTGAACTCCGCCGCAAGGTGCTTCGTGTAGACCAGCACCGCCTCGTCGTCGCTCCAGTGGATCCGGAGGTTGCGCAACTGGCGAAGCGCCGGATGTGCGGCGCGGATCTCATTGAGGCGCGTCAGATACGGGGCGAGCGTCTTGCCGGTCGAGGCCGCACGCGCCCAATCGCGCGCTTTGTACTCGTACTTCTCGTTGTCGATGTTCTCTTCGCTGCCCGGGCGGGCGACGTCTTCGAAGAGCTCGTAGCCGGAGTACACGCCCCAGGTCGGCGCCCCGGTGGCGGCGATCGCGGCACGCACCTGATAGGCGGCCGGCCCACCGAACTGCAGATACTCGGTGAGGATGTCGGGCGTGTTGACGAAGAGATTGGGGCGTAGGTAGTCGGCGCTCCGCCCGGCGAGCTGTGAGAGGAACTCCTCCAGTTCGGCCTTCGTGTTGCGCCAGGTGAAGTAGGTGTACGACTGGTGGAACCCGGCACCCGCGAGCGAGTGCAGTATCGCCGGTCGCGTGAACGCCTCGGCGAGGAACACGACCTCCGGATGCTCCCGGGCCACCTCGCCGAGCAACCACTCCCAGAAGTCGAGCGGCTTGGTGTGCGGATTGTCGACGCGGAAGATCTTGATGCCGCGTGAGATCCACAACTCGACCAGGCGGAGCACTTCGGCGCGAATGCCCTCGGGGTCGTTGTCGAAGTTGATCGGGTAGATGTCCTGGTACTTCTTCGGCGGGTTCTCGGCGTAGGCGATCGAGCCGTCGGGCCGGGTGGTGAACCAGTCCGGGTGCTCGGTCACCCAGGGGTGATCCGGGGAGCACTGCAGAGCGAGGTCGAGCGCGATCTCGAGCCCGAGCTTCGCGGCCGCGGCGACGAAGGCCGCGAAGTCTTTCTCGGTGCCGAGGTCGGGATGGATGGCATCGTGGCCGCCCAGGGTGCCGTCGGCGAGCGGCCCGCCGATCGCCCAAGGGCTTCCCGGATCGTTCGGGCCGGCGCTCGTCGAGTTATTGGGGCCCTTGCGGTGTGAAACCCCGATGGGGTGAATCGGGGGCAGATAGACGACATCGAAGCCCATGGCGGCGACGGCGGGCAGCCGAGCGGCCGCGGTACGGAACGTGCCGCTCGTCCACGATCCGTCGGTGCGGCGCTTGGCACCCTCCGAGCGCGGGAAGAACTCGTACCAGGATCCGACGGCGGCGCGGGCGCGCTCGACGCGCAGCGACCTCTGTTCGGAGATGCTGGACAGCCAGGCGATCGGCCGCGTGCGAATGAGTCGGGTGAGCCGCGCGTCGCGGGCGGCCGCGAGGCGCTCCTCCGGTGCTCGTGTCGAGTCCAGCAGCGCCGTGCGCGCCTCGACGCAGGCCTTCGCGGTGCGGCCGGCGAGCAACTCGGCCCCCATGGCGAAGACCAGTTCGAGGTCTTGCCCGGCGGCGACCTTGATCTCGGCGTTGTGAAGCCAGGTGGCCCAGTCGTCGGTCCATGCCTTCACCCGCCAGAGCCAAGTGCCTTCGGCATCGAGTCGCACCTCGGCGCGCCAACGGTCGGTTCCGGGGGCGACGCTGCGCATCCGGTGTGTGTGCTGGCGCCCCTCGGGGTCGACGAGCACCAGTTCGACACCGAGTTCGCCGTGGCCTTCGCGGAAGGCGGTCGCCTCGAAGGGCACGACTTCGCCGCGGAACGATTTCGCGGGCCAACGGTCTTCGGGCTGCGCGGGCGTGAGGTGCCGAATCGGGATGCGCCCGATGCGAGCGCGAGGGTGCCCGGGGGACGGGGGTGAAGCCGCAATTGCCACGTTTCCCACCGTAGTGCCGGAGCTTCAGAAACGCGCTCGTCGCGGCCCGACATCGACGCGCGTCGCGAGGAAACCAAACCTGTCTATCCCTCGTCAAATCCTCGTGTACCCCGATGCCGCGGCTCCGTTTCTCGGAAAATCCCTGATCAGGGGCTCCTGGAACGAACTGTCGCCCCCCGCGCACGGGTCCCCCACAGTGGGGGCTGGATGGGGGACAGATCTCAGATGTGAGCGGGTCTAGCGTTCTGAGCGGGGGAACACCTCGAGCGTTGTTCGGTTTCGCTGGACGGCGCACTAACCGAAAACCGAAACGTCTCGAGCACCGGGCGGCACCGCGACCCTAGCGCGGTGTCGCCCGGCTTCCGGGACACGAGTCCTCGCTCGTGCACCGGACGACCTGAGTCGGATCACACCCGAAAGGAACCCGAAATGAACAGCTTCGTCAAGGGCGGTATCGCCGCCGCGGCGGGACTCGCGCTCCTCCTCGGAGGCGCCGGCTCGCTGGCCTACTGGAGTGACACCGAGTCGCTGAACGGCGGCACGGTCAACTCCGGAACACTCACCCTCGATTCCAACGCCGATGGCGCCTGGGACGAGACGATCACCAACATCGTCCCCGGAGACGTCATCACCTACACGGAGACCTTCGACATCGAGGCGGTCGGCGACAACCTCGAAGCGGAGCTCACCACCAACATCGGTCTGCTGACCGTGGGCATCGCCGGTGTCGACGTGGACGAGACCTTCACGCTGCTCGACTCCGACTCCAACCCGGTTTCCGCGGTCGGGGGCGTGTACGAGCTGACCCCGGACACCTACACGCTGACGGTCGAGATCGTCGTGACCTTCCCGTGGGCCGAGACCGGGGGCATGGATGCGTCTCTCGACCTCGCCGACATCGAGATCTCGCTCACTCAGGTCTGATCAGGCAGCACAGCACCGACGCGGTGGGGAGCCGGCTCCCCGGCTCCCCACCGCCTCACTCGTCCTCCCAGGGGGTGACCTCGATGTACACGCCTCGACCCTTCGTCTGCGCGGTTCCCGGACAGGAACCCTCGCGCCGGGCGGCGATGCGCCTGCTCTGGGTCGCCACCGTCATCGTCGCGGTCGTCACCCTCGGCTGGGTGGGCCGCGCCGAAGGCACGACCGCTGCCTGGACGGATGCGGCGCCCGTCTCATCCGGCGTCATCACATCGGGAAGTGCGGAACTCTCGATCACCGGCTCGCTCGACTCGGCCGCCTGGAGCAATCTGCTCGTCGGCGAATCGGTTCGCCAATCCCTTTCCGTCACCAACACCGGCACCGTCGACCTGACACTCGATGCGAGTGCGACGCCCGCGGCGGGCCTCGAGGTGCGTGTGGCGAGCGGCGCGTGCGCCGCCGCGATCGGCGGCGCGACCGCCCAATCCGCTCCGACACCGCTCGGATCACTCGCCGCCGGGGCGACCACGCCCGTCTGCGTGCAGGTCACCATTCCCGCGGCCGCGACGGCCGGATCCACGACGAACTTCACGCTCACGGTCCGGGGGGTTCAGTCATGAACGCCACGGGGCTGCGGGCGCGCGCCGCGATCGTCGCGCTCGCCGTTGCCGCGCTGCTGTGCGGCGGAGCAACCGGGGCCGCCGCGGTCTGGACCGTGCAGGCGCAGTCAACGTCGTCGGCCTCGACGGCGAGCCTCGGTCTCGCCCAGACCTGGCTCTCGGGGTCGAGCCTCGACCACACCTATTCGCTCACCGCGACCGCCGCGGCCGGCGCTGTCACGCTGACGAACACCGGTTCGCGAGCCGGCACGGCGTCGGTGACCGTGGCCGCGAGCTCGGGCCCCGCCGCACTCCGCTCCGCGGTCGCAGTCGAGGTGGGGATCGCCGCGACCTGCTCGGCAACCGCGAGCTTCACCTCGTCGACCACCGGAACGCTCGACAGCGGCGTCACCTTCTCGACGTCGCTCGCCGCGGGCGCGAGCGTCACCGTCTGCGCGCGTACGTCGATGACGTCGGTCGGCATCGTCGCGAACGCCAGCAGCACGGTGTCGGCCAGCGTCGCCGCCGCGCTCCAGATGGGAACCTGGACGGCGAGCGCGCCGTCGACCGCGTTCAGCCAGACGGTGCTGCTGTCGCCCGCGACGGTGGATCCGACGGGCTGGTATTGGCTGTGGACCGCGCTGGATGCCACGCGGTGCATCGAAGCCCTCAATCCGGCGCAGCCGTCGATGCAGTCGTGCGCCGACCTGGGGCCGGCGACGGAGGCGACGGAGCTCTGGCAGTTCGCGACCACCACGGCGGGCGCGTTCAACGTCGTGAGCAAATCGGACCCGTCCACGGCGTGGGCGTTCTCGACCGCCAAAGCGGGCCAGGCTCTCAAACTCGACGACAAGACCCGCAAGATCGCGGAGTTCTCGTTCATTGCGCTCGCCGACGGCTACGTGCAGCTCGCGCTGGACGACGCTCCGGGCCTGTGCATTCAGGTGACGACGACGTCACCCGTCGCGGGGTCTCTCCTGCACCTCGCGACGTGCGACTCGAGTGTCACCGCCCAGAAGTTCGGGTTGCAGCGCCACGTCGAGGTCATCAGCGCCGTGCGGTCGGCGGGCCCGAGCGACTCGTCGAAGTCGGCCGCGGTGCCGACCTCCGAACCGACGCCCGAGCCCACGCCGGCCCCTCAGCCGACGGCGGAGCCGACCGCACAGCCGACGGCAGAGCCGACGGTGGTCGATACCGCCTCGAGTTTCGCGTGCGTCGCGACGTCCGCGAACGGCGTCAGCTTCTCCTGGACGAACCCGGCCGCCGCGCCGAGCAGTGTCAGCTATCGCGTGTTCATCGACGGCACCACCACCCCGCTCTTCCGCGGCGGCACGCTCGCGGAACCCGCCGTGCATCTCGCCGCGGCCGAGCTTGCGCCGAGCCTCGCCGACGGCTCGCACACCGTCGAGGTGCAGCACTCGATCGATGACGGACCGTGGGCGACCACGGGCATCGGGGCGCTTCGATCCGAGGCGGCGACGCCGCGTCTGGTCTGCGGGTGACCGCGATGTGGCGCCTCTCCTCGATGTCTCGTCCGAGCGGTGCTCGCGGGTCCGCGGCGAGCTCGCTCGCGGCCGCGTTCGCCCTCGCTCTGCTGACGCCGTCGGCGGCGGTCGCCGCGCCGACGTCCGATGCGCTCGAAATCAGTGTCGACGGCGTCGAGTTCGCCGCCTCGTTCGCGGGTTCGCTGTTCGTCGAGGCCCCGACGCTCGTTCCGCACGAGGGCGCCGACGTCACGTTCAGCGTGCGCAACGCGGCCGAGTCGGGCGGCGTGCTCTCCCTTGAGCTTCGCCATGCGACGTGGACGGATCTCGAGTTCGCCCGCGCGCTGCGCGTGCAGGCGACCGCCGGATCGGTGGCGGGGGGCTCGCCGCGCCTCAGCTCCGGGGCGAGCTGTGTTGCCCTCGTCACCGGGGTTCCGTTGCGCGCGGGAGCGACTCTGCCGATTCGTGTCGAGCTTCGGCTCGGTGATCTGGAGGGCCTCGCCGGGCAGGAGGCGAGTGCCCAATTCGACCTGGCTGTGACCCTCACCGGTGATGCGCGGGCTGAGCCTGCGTGCGCCGGAACCCCGGACCTGGTGATCCCGGTCGTGCCGAGCGACGCGGGCGGTGAGCCGTCGACCACCGCCGGGGCCACGGACACGATCGAGGCGTCGAGCGGCGGTCGCGCCGTGCCGGAGGGCCGACTTCAGCCCTGGGACACGGTCGGCCTGAACACGATCACCGACTGGTTCGCGCAGTTCGTCGTCATGGCGGGGGGAACCCTCGCCGGGGTGCTGCTGTGGATTGTCATTCGGCGGCGCCGCCGCCGCGAGAGCGAGGAGACCCCGTCATGACCACTGTTGTTGAACGGCCGACCGCGCCCGACGCTCCCGCGGGGCGCGCACCGGGTCCGCGCCGCGTCGCATCGCCGCGTCGGGATCGCCGCATCCCGCTCGGCGAGCGGAGCCTCGGTTCGCTCATTCTGCTGGGACTGAGCGCCGGACTGTTCGCGCTCATCATGACGATCGGCGTCGTCGCGGTCGGGGTCCCGGCCGTGACCGGGTCGACGCCGATGACGATCCTGACCGGCTCGATGGCGCCGAGCTACCCGGCGGGCACGCTCGTGATCGTGCGCCCGACCCCCGTGGAGGAGATTCGTCTCGGTGATGCCCTGACCTATCAACTTCGCTCGGGTGAGCCCGAACTGGTGACGCACCGCGTGGTGGCCATCGGCAGTGCCAATGGGGAGAAACGGTTCACGACTCAGGGTGACGCCAATGCGATCGCCGACCCTCACCCGGTTCGCGAGGTGCAGATTCGCGGCACCGTCTGGTACAGCATCCCGTACCTGGGCTGGGTCAACACGCTCGTCAACGGCGAGCAGCGCGACATCGTTGTCACGGTGATCGCGCTGACGCTGTTCGGCTACGCCGGCTATTCCATCGCCAGGGGGGCGGCCGCGACCGCCCGTCGTCGACGCGCGCGAGGGGCGGATTCTGTGTCGGCGATGGGCGGTCGAGCTGGGCGAAACTGAGGCGTAACCGGGCCGACACGCAGCTCACCTAGAGTGACGACGTGAAGGCTATTCGTCGCTTTACCGTGCGCACCGTCGTTCCGGAGTCCCTGTCGGCGCTGGACGAGTTGGCGGCGAACCTGCGCTGGTCGTGGGACCGCCCCACGCAGGCCCTGTTCCGCGACATCGCGCCGGAGCTTTGGGAGAGTTCCGGCAAGGATCCGGTCGCCTTGCTCGGCGAGGTCGGCCGCGATCGGCTCGACGAGCTCGCCGCCGATCCCGCCTTCGTCGACCGCGCGACCCGGCTGCGCGACGAGCTGCGCTCCTACTTGACCGCGCCGCGCTGGTACCAGTCGCTCGGCGACGAGGTGCCCGCCTCGATCGCCTACTTCTCGCCCGAGTTCGGGATCGCGGCGGCGCTCCCGCAGTATTCGGGCGGCCTCGGCATTCTCGCGGGCGACCACCTCAAGTCGGCGTCCGATCTGGGTGTGCCGATCCTCGGGGTCGGCCTCTTCTACCGCGCCGGATACTTCCGCCAGTCGATCTCGCGCGACGGCTGGCAGCAGGAGTCCTATCCGGTCTCGGATCCCGACGGCCTGCCGATGTCGCTGCTGCGCCAGCCGGACGGGACGGCGGCCACCGTCACCCTCGCGTTGCCGGAGGGGCGCATCCTGAACGCGCGGATCTGGCGCCTGGCCGTCGGCCGCGTGACCCTGCTGTTGCTGGACACCGACACCCCCGAGAACGAACCCGAGCTGCGCGGCGTCACCGATCGGCTCTACGGCGGCGGTGGCGAGCACCGGCTGCTGCAGGAACTCCTGCTCGGCATCGGCGGCGTGCGGGCGATCACCCGCTGGGTGGAGATCACCGGCGCCGCCATGCCGGAGGTGTTCCACATGAATGAGGGGCACGCCGGGTTCCAGGGGCTGGAGCGCATCAGCGATCTCATCGGCGAGGGCCTCGGGTTCGACGCGGCCCTGGAGGCGGCCCGCGCAGGGACGGTGTTCACGACCCACACCCCGGTTCCGGCGGGAATCGACCGCTTCGACGCCGCTCTCGTGGTCCGCTACCTCTCGAACGAGCTGCTGCCGGGAGTCGACCCGGTCGCGGTGCTCGCGCTCGGGGCCGAAAGCTACGACGGCGGCACCCCCGGCACCTTCAACATGGCCGTGATGGGGCTCCGGCTCGCGCAGCGCGCGAACGGCGTCTCGCAGCTTCACGGCGCCGTCAGCCGGGGGATGTTCGGGGCGCTCTGGCCCGACTTCGATGCGGCCGACGTTCCGATCGGCTCGATCACGAACGGCGTGCACGCGCCGACCTGGACGGATCCGGCGGTGCGCGCGCTCGCCGAATCGCGACTGGGCACGGTCGACACGACCGCGTGCGACTGGACTGCGGACGCGGTCAGCGACGCCGACCTCTGGGAACTGCGCGGCCGGTTGCGCGCGCAGCTGGTGGCGGACGCCCGCCGCCGCGTCGGCGCCGAGTGGGCCGAGCTGCACCCCGGTGCCGACGGCCCGAGTTGGCACGACGCGCTACTGCGGCCCGATGTGCTGACGATCGGGTTCGCGCGGCGCGTGCCGACGTACAAGCGGCTGACGCTGATGCTGCACGATCCGGATCGGCTCCGTGCTCTGCTCACGCATCCGGAGCGTCCGATTCAGCTCGTGATCGCCGGCAAGTCGCACCCGGCCGACGACGAGGGCAAGCGGCTGATTCAACAACTGGTCGAGTTCTCGCAGGATCCGGCGGTGCGCGAGCGCATCGTGTTCTTGCCGAACTACGACATCGGGATGGCGCAGCTGCTGTATCCGGGCTGCGACGTCTGGTTGAACAACCCGCTTCGGCCGCTCGAGGCGTGTGGCACCTCGGGAATGAAGGCGGCACTCAACGGTGCGCTCAACCTCTCGATCCTCGACGGCTGGTGGAACGAGTTCTACGACGGAGACAACGGCTGGGCGATCCCCTCGGCCGACAGCGCGGGGGATGCGGCGGAGCGCGATGCCCTGGAGGCGAGCGCGCTCTACGACCTGCTCGAGCACCAGATCGCACCGCGCTTCTACGACCGCGCCGCCGACGGCGTTCCGGCCACCTGGGTCGCCCGCATCCGGCACACCCTCGCGACGCTGTCGCCGGCGCTGTCGGCGGATCGCATGGTGCGCGACTACGTCGAGTCCTACTACCTCCCGGCGGCGCACGCCGAGCGTGCGGTCGGGGCGGATGGCTTCGCCCCAGCCGCGGATTTGGCCGCGTGGAAGCGGCGGGTGCGCGCTGCGTGGTCCGGCGTCGCGGTCGTGCACGTGCAGTCGGGCGGGGTCGAGTCGAACCCGCACGTGGGCGAGACCCTGCAGGTGCGAGCGACCGTGGCCCTCGGCGAGCTGAACGTCGACGATGTGAAGGTCGAACTGGTCTCGGGCCGGGCGCACGACGGCGACGTCTTGACGGAGACCTCGCTCCGGACGCTCACGCTGGAGTCCGCCGTGCCGGGCGCGCCGTCGATCTGGACGGGTCAGGTCGCGCTCGAGCGGGCCGGCAGCTTCGGCTACACGGTTCGCGTCGTTCCGCGCCACCCGCTGCTGGCCACGCCCGCCGAGCTCGGGGTGGTGGCGGTCGCCTAGGTCGCTGAGGTGCTGCCGAGCCTTGTATCGTGGCCCTCGGGGGAGTGCTCCGCGGAGACGGGGCGGGCATCGCGAGCACGAACGGCGCGGATTTTGCCCAGTGAATGGAGATATTGTTCTAGGCTGGCGCACACCAGTCCCGGATGTCCCGCTGCGGCGACATCCACGTGATCCTCGAGGGGTGGACGCAGTGCCAAGCGCGCGAAACACACCCGCATCACCCGGTTCCACACACGCGGCCGATGCGAAGCGGGAGCACGCCCTGCGCCGCGGCACGAATCTCCCGGCGATGGGGGACTTCAACCAATCGGTCATCCTCGACTCCATTCGGCGCGCGCGGACGGGGCTCAGCCGCGTCGAACTGGCTGCGGCCACCGGACTCTCGGCCCAGACCATCTCGAACATCTGCCGCCGGTTGCTGCAGCGCGGCCTGATCGAGGAGGCCGGCAAAGAGATCAGCGGACCGGGAAAGCCGCGCACGATGCTGCGTCTGAATCCGACCGGCCGGTTCACTCTCGGGGTGCATCTCGACCCGACCGTGACGACCTACGTCATGCTCGACCTCACGGGGGCGATCGTCGCGCGGTCACGGCGCCCCACCCCGACCTCGAGCGATCCCGGCGTCGTCATCGCCAGCCTGGTGTCCGAGTTGGATGCGCTCATCGCGATCTCCGGCGTCAGTCGCGAGCGCATCGCCGGCATCGGCGTCGCGGCGCCGGGTCCGATCGACACCGTGAACGGCATCGTCGTCAACCCGCCCCACTTGGCGGGCTGGCGCGATGTTCCGCTGCGCGAGGCGCTCGCGGAGGGCACCGGATTGCCCGTGATCCTCGACAAGGACGTCACGGCCGCGGCGATCGCCGAGATGTGGGTGGGTGGTCCGAGCGGGACGGGCAGTTTCATCTTCTTCTACATGGGGACCGGAATCGGCGCCGGTCTCGTCGTCGACGACGACGTGATCCGCGGCAGCTCCGACAACGCGGGCGAGATCGGCCACATCGTCACCGACCCGGACGGGCCGGAGTGCTTCTGCGGACTGCGCGGTTGCGTGCTCGTGGCCTGCATGCCGCAGGCACTCGTGCGTGAGGCCGAGGAGGCCGGGATCTTCCCGGCGGACCCTCGAGGGCTTGCCCACGACACCGTGGACGCGCGGTTCACCGAACTGTGCGAGGCCTCGGCCGCGGGGGATGCGGTCGCCCGCGGAATTCTGGACCGGTCTGCGGTGCGGATGACGACGGCGATCGCGGTGATCGCTAACATCCTCGACGTGGATCATGTCGTGTTCGGCGGCCCGTTCTGGGAGCGGCTGGCGGAGCACTACATGCGCAGCGTCCCCGCGCTGCTGGGCGAGCGCCTGGCGGCGCGAAGCGTGCACGGTGTCGCCGTGATGGGCACCGGGATCGGCGAAGACGTCGCCGCCGTCGGGGCGGCATGCCTCGTGTTGAACCAAGGTTTGGCGCCGAACCCTCGGGCGCTGATGCTGGCGTGACAGGCATGAGATCTCGCGAGGCGGAGCAAAGGAACACCATGCGAACAACAACTCGGCTGGGCGTTGCGACGCTCGCGCTCGGATCTCTTCTCGGGGTCGCCGGCTGCACGTCGGACGTCGACGACGGCACCGCGGTGCTGAAGGTGACCTACATCAAGACGGATGCCTTCACGGCGCTCGACACCCTCTTCACGAACGTGAAGACCGAGTTCGAGGCGACCCACGACGGCGTCACCGTCGAACTCCTCCCCGTCGCGGGAACCGACGATGACTACGCCACGAAGCTCGCGCTGTCGCACCGCTCGGCCGAGACCGCCCCCGACGTCTTCTACGAGGACACGATGGCGCTGCGCGCCGACGTCGAGGCCGGGTTCTTGTTGAACCTCGACTCCTACGTCGCCGACTGGGACGACTGGGCGCAGTTCGACGACGCCGCCAAGGCGGCCGGCGCGGGCGACGACGGCAGCATCTACGCCGTCTCGCTCGGAACCGACACGCGCGCGATCTGGTACCGCACCTCCGTGTTCGAGGCCGCGGGCATCGAGGTGCCGTGGGAGCCGCGATCGTGGCAAGACATCCTCGACGCCGCCGCGGCGATCTCGGCCTCGCAGCCCGGCGTCGTGCCGTTCAACCTCTACGCGGGGACGGCGACCGGCGAGGGATCCAACATGCAGGGCTTCTACCAGCTGCTTTACGGCACCGAGCTCGGCGCCGATGCCCTCTACGACTCCGCCACCTCGAAGTGGGTGACCGGATCGGCCGGATTCATCGAGTCGCTCGAGTTCATCGACACGCTGTACCGCGAGGGCTATGCACTGAGCGTCGCCGAGGCGCTCGACGGCAACATCTGGCAGCAGGTCTTCGGGACGATGTTCCCCGAGGGAACGCTCGGGGCGACCGTCGAGGGCTCCTACACGCCGTCGTTCTGGATCGACGGCGGCTCGTTCGAGTGGCCCGAGTACGCCAAGGAGATGGCCACCGTCGCCTTCCCGACGCAGCACGGTCAAGCGCCCGGCGGGGTCAGCATGTCGGGCGGCTGGACGCTCGCGGTGGGCGCCCAGTCGGCGCATCCCGAGCTCGCGTTCGAGTTCCTCACGATGGCGTTGAACTTCGAGAACTCCTTGGCCTACGTCAACGAGAACTCCCAGATCGCGGTGCGCGCCGACGTGGCGGCCGATCCGAGCTACACGGCGGCCAACCCCTTCGTCGGGGCGGTGACCGAGCTCGTCTCGGTGACGAACTTCCGTCCGGCCACCGCGGAGTACAACCAGATCTCGGTCGAGGTCCAGAAGGCGACGGAGGCCGTCATCACGGGGTCCCTGACGCCCCGCGAGGCGGCGGCCGCCTACGATGCCGCCGTGGAGGCGATCGTGGGACCCGACCGCGTCATCACCCAGGGCTAGCAGCCGAGCCCATCCGGGTCCGCCGAGTGACCGCCCGCGGGCGATCAGGAAGAGTCGCATCGTGACCGTGTCAGCGAGGGCCAAGGCAGTGCGGACCCTTCCGCTGGTGCCGGCCGTCATCCTGATGGCGGTGTTCCTGCTCGGCCCGATCATCTGGTCGCTCGTCGGTTCGCTCACGAATGCGGCGCTCACCGGTCGGGCCGCGGCCGACCCCCAGTGGGTCGGGCTCGCCAACTACGCCGCACTCCTCGCCGACCCGGTGTTTCCGAAGTCCGTGGGGCTCACCGTCGTCTTCACCCTGGTCTCGGCGGTGCTCGCCCAGACCTTCCTCGGCCTGGGGCTCGCGGTGGCGATGACGCGCGCGAGCGCCGGGCTCGGTGCCGTCGTCGCCACCGTCGTCGTGGCCGCCTGGATTCTTCCGGAGCTGGTGGCGGCGTTCGTCGCCTACGCGTTCTTCAGCCAGGACGGGACGCTCAACCAGCTGCTCGGGGTGCTCGGACTCGAGGGGCCGAACTGGCTGTTCAGCTTTCCGATGATCGCCGTCATCTTCGCCAACATCTGGCGGGGGACCGCGTTCTCGATGATGATCTACCAGGCGGCCCTCAACGAGGTGCCGCAGGAGATCACCGAGGCGGCGATGCTCGACGGCGCCAACGGTGCCAAGCGCCTGGTCTACGTGACGCTTCCGATGATCCGGCAGACCATCACCACCACCCTGATGCTGATCACGCTTCAGACGCTGTCCGTCTTCACGCTCATCTGGGTGATGACCGCTGGCGGGCCCGGAAACGACAGCGCGACGCTGCCCATCTACGCCTTCACGGAGGCGTTCCGCTTCGGCAACATCGGGTACGGCACGGCGATCGCGACCGTCATGCTCGCGGTCGGTGCCGTGTTCTCGGTCGTGTACATCCGTGCGCTGCGCGTCCCGCGGGAGCGTGCCGCATGAGCGCCCGCGTGACGCCCGGACTCCCGGTGGCGCCGGTGCGCGCGCGACGCTCGGTCGCGTCGCCCTCGAAGCGCACCGTGGCCGCCTTCGCGAACGCCTCGCTGGTCCTGGTTGCACTGTGTTTCGCTCTCCCGCTCGCGTGGCTCGTCTTCGCGGCGTTCGACGCCGACAGCACGTATCAGACGCGCCTGCCCACCGAACTCACCCTCGACAACTTCACGGCGGTCCTGACGCCCGAACTCACGTTCGTGCCGATGTGGAACAGCCTCGTGATCTCGGTGTCGACCGCCGTGCTGACGGTCGTGCTCGCGCTGCTCGCGGCGTATCCGCTGTCGCGCTACCAGGCGCGATTCAACCGGCCGTTCATGTACATCGTGCTGTTCGGCACGTGTCTTCCGATCACCGCGATCATGGTGCCGGTCTACGCGCTCTTCGTCGCCCTCCACCTGCTCGATTCGATCCCCGGCACGGTCGCCTTCCTTGCCGCATCCTCTCTTCCGGTCGCGATCTATCTGGCCAAGAACTTCATGGATGCGGTTCCCCTCGAACTCGAGGAGGCGGCCTGGATGGACGGCGCCTCGGCCATGCGGGCCCTGCGCACGATCGTCGCTCCGCTGATGCGCCCGGGCATCGCGGTGATCTCGATCTACGTGTTCTTCGCGGCCTGGGGCAACTTTTTCGTTCCCTTCATCCTGTTGCTCTCGCCGAGCAGACAACCCGCGGCGATCAGCATCTACAGTTTCTTCGGCCAGTACGGCACCGTCGCCTACGGTCAGCTCGCGGCGTTCTCGTTGATCTACGCGGTCCCCGTCATCACGCTCTACGTGCTCGTCGCGCGCGGGATCGGCGGATCTTTTGCCCTCGCGGGTGCGGTGAAGGGCTGAAAGGAGCTTCCATGCATGACAACCGGAGCCTTGTCGAGGCGCGAATCGATCGCTTCACGCGGGAGCGGCTCGCCCCCGCGGTCTACCGGGAGCGGGCGGCGCTCGAGGTCTCCGCGTGGGAGGTGCCCGGCGAGCCGGTGCCGTTCGCCGACGCGCGGGAGCAGGAGTTCCGGCCCTTCGCGGTGGGCGCGTCGTGGGGTAGGCCCTGGAGCACCGTGTGGTTCCGCGTCACGGGCCGGGTGCCCGCCGAGTGGACGGCCGAGGGCACGCGCGCCGAGGTGGTCGTCGACCTCGGCTACGACCAGACCACCCCCGGTTTTCAGGCCGAGGGGATGGCGTACCGCCCCGACGGCTCGATCATCAAGGCGATCGAGCCGCTCAACAGTTACCTGCCGGCGGGGGCGGCGGGAGAGCCGGTCGACCTCTTTCTCGAGGCGGCCGCGAACCCCAACGTCGCGGGCGACTTCACCTTCGCCCCGACACCGCTGGGCGACGTGGCGACGGCCGGCCCGGAGCACGCCTACGTGCTGCGGACGCTCGAGCTCGGACTGCTGGATCGTGAGGTCTGGGAGCTGATCCAAGACGTCTGGACGCTCCGGGGTCTCGTGGGCGAGCTGCCCGCCGAGCTTCCACGGCGCGCCGAGATCGTGCATGCCCTCGACCGCATGATCGACACGGTCGATCCCCACGACGTCGCCGGAACGGCTGCGGCGGGCCGCGCGGTCCTGGCCCGGGTGCTGTCGCGCCCCGCCTCCGCGAGCGCGCACCGGCTCGCCGCGGTGGGGCACTCGCACCTCGACTCGGCATGGCTGTGGCCGGTGCGCGAAACGGTGCGGAAGGCCGCGCGCACCTTCTCGAACGCGCTCGCGCTGATGGAGGAGGATCCGGACTACACGTTCGTCGCCTCCAGTGCGCAGCAGTACGCCTGGGTGCAGCGGTACTACCCGGAGCTCTTCGAACGTGTGAAGCGGCAGGTGGCGGCGGGCCGATTCGTTCCGGTGGGCGGCATGTGGGTCGAGTCCGACACGAATATGCCCGGCGGTGAGGCGATGGCGCGCCAGTTCGTCGCGGGCAAGAAGTACTTCATGGAAGAGCTCGGCGTCGAGCCGCGCGAAGTCTGGCTGCCGGACTCCTTCGGTTACTCCGCCGCCCTGCCGCAGATCGTCGCGGCGGCGGGGTCCAGATGGTTCCTGACCCAGAAGATCTCGTGGAACGAGACCAACCGGATGCCTCACCACTCCTTCTGGTGGGAGGGCATCGACGGCACGCGGGTCTTCACGCACTTCCCCCCGGTCGACACCTACAACTCCGACGTCTCCGCTCGGGAGCTCGCGAAGGCGGAGCGTCAGTACGCCGAGAAGGGCGTCGGCACGATGTCCTTGCTGCCCTACGGCTGGGGCGACGGCGGCGGGGGACCGACGCGCGAGATGCTCGCCCAGATCGCCCGGACGGCAGACCTGGAGGGCTCGCCGCGGGTGAGCATCTCGACGCCGCGCGAGTTCTTCTCCGCCGCGGAGGCGGAGTACACGGAGGCGCCCGTCTGGTCGGGCGAGCTCTACCTGGAGTTCCACCGCGGCACCTACACCTCGCAGGCGCGCACCAAGCGCGGCAATCGACGCAGCGAACACCTGCTGCGTGAAGCGGAGTTGTGGGCGACCGCGGCCGCGCTCGCCGGTCTCGACTACCCCTACGACGAGCTCGAGACCGCCTGGCACACGGTGTTGCTGCAGCAGTTCCACGACATCCTGCCGGGGACCTCGATCGCCTGGGTGCACGAGGAGGCGGAGCGCGGCTACGCGGAGGTGTCGCGTGCGCTGGAGGAGATCATCGCCCGGTCGCTCACCGCGCTCGCCGGTTCCGGCGATCTCGAGCTGACCTTCAACGCGGGGCCGTTCGCCCGCGACGGGGTTCCCGCTCACGGGGCCGGCGCGGCACGCTCCGGTGCGCGCGTCTCCGCGCTGCCGGAGGCGGACGGATTCGTGCTGGAGAACGCCCGCGTGCGCGTCCGGGTGGATTCGCGGGGCCTGGTCACCTCGATGCTCGACCGCCGCGCCGAGCGCGAGGTGATTCCGGAGGGGGCGGCGGCGAACCTGCTACAGCTCTTCCGGGATACCCCCAACCAGTGGGATGCCTGGGACATCGATGAGAGCTACCGCCGCCTCGGCGAGGATCTCACCGCCGCGGACTCGGTCGAGGTCACGGCGGACGGCGGCGGCATCCGCGTCTCGCGGTCGTTCGGTCGCTCGAGCGTTGTTCAGGAGCTGCGGCTTCTCGGCGATTCGCCGACGCTCGACATCGACACCGTCGTGGAGTGGCACGAGACGCAGAAGCTGCTCAAGCTCGCCTTCCCGTTGGACGTGCATGCCGATCGGGCTGCGTCGGAGATCCAGTTCGGTCACGTCCATCGACCGACCCACAGCAACACCTCGTGGGACGCGGCGCGGTTCGAGACCTCGGCGCATCGGTGGGTTCACGTCGGCGAGCCGGGCTACGGCGTCGCGATCGCGAACGACGCCAGCTACGGTCACGACATCCGGCGCATCCGGCAGCCAAACGGCACCACCGCCACGGTGGCACGGGTCTCACTGCTGCGGGCGCCGCTGTTCCCGGATCCGGGAGCCGATCAGGGCCGGCACGAGTTCCGGGTGGCGGTGACGGTCGGGGCGGAGATCGCCGGCGCGGTCGAGGAGGGCTACCGCCTCAACCTGCCGCTGCGCGTCGTCACCGGGGCCGCACCCGTGGCCCCGCTCGTGTCGCTGAGTACGCCGGCGATCGTCGTCGAAGCGGTTAAGCTCGCGGAGGATCGTTCGGGCGACGTGATCGTGCGCCTCTACGAAGCGCACGGCGGCACGGCTCGCGGCGACCTGCGGACCGGATTCGCCTGGGGCGAGGTCACCGAAACCGATCTGCTCGAGCGGAGCGTGGACGCCCGGGCGGTCACCGGCTCGGCCGACGGCGCGGTGGCGCTGACGCTGCGGCCGTTCCAGCTCGTCACGCTGCGCTTCCACGCGGTGTCGGCCTAGCGACGCGCGCCAGGCGCGGACCGCTCAGCGGGCGATGTCGGCGATGACGGCGTGGGTGATCCGCTGCAGGTCGGCGGGCGCGAGTTCGATGTCGAAGCCGCGCCGGCCGCCGCTGACGAAGATCGTGTCGAACAGTTCGACGGTCTCGTCGAGCACGGTCGGCAGGGCGGTCTTCTGCCCGATCGGGCTGATTCCGCCGACCAGATAGCCGGTCTTCCGCTCTGCGAGCGCGGGGTCGGCCATCACGGCCTTCTTGCCGCCGAGCGCGGCGGCGAGTGCCTTCAGGTCGAGCTTGCCGCTCACCGGCACCACGGCGACGGCGAGGCGGCCGTCGACCTCGGCGAGCAGGGTCTTGAAGACGAGGTCGGTGTCGAGGCCGAGCTGCTCCGCGGCCTCCGCGCCGAAGTTCCGCGAGGCGGGGTCGTGCGTGTACGGATGCTCGCGGAAGGCGATGCCGGCGGCGCGCAGCGCGACGGTGGCGGGGGTGCTCACGCGCGGCGCCTAACTCGCCCCGGTGAGCGCCGGGAGCAGCGCCGTCAGGCCGACGATGAGCCAGATGAGCATCCAGCCGAAGAAGCTCAGCCCGCCGATCACCGCGCCCGCGATGGCGAGGCCGCGACCGGTCCGGGCTGAGCCGGCGGCGGCGAGGCGGCGTGCGCGCGGCAGGGCGAACAGCGACACGACGGCCCCGGCGAGGCTCACCAGGCCGAAGACACTCACGACGACGCCGAGAAGTGCCATCACGAAGCCCACCGTCGCGAGGGTGTTGGGATTCGCCGTGCCGATCGGGCTCCCGCCCCCGCTCGTCGAACGGCCGCCCCACGGCGTCGCGCGCGGCCCGGTAAAGCGCGAGCCGCCGCCGGCTCCGGAGGCGCCGGAACGCGCGTACGGGTCGGGGCGTGGCGAACGGCTCGGCGCGGGAATCACGGTCGGGGTGAGATGCGGCGGCTCGCTCGGGCGGCGGGTGGCGCTCCAGCTGTGCCCGTCCCACCAGCGGTCCTGGCCTGAGCTCTCCGGGTCCGGATACCAGCCCGCGCGGGCGGGTCCGGGGCCATCAGTCATGCGTCGAGCGTACCGAGCCCGCCGCCGTCGCGCCGTCAGCGGACGCCGTCAGCGGGCGAGTCTCAGCCGTGCGCGCGGAACAGCTTCATCGAGGTCGGACCGACCTCGAGTTCCTGACCCGGGGCGAACTCCTCGGCGCGTTCGGCGACATCGTCGTGCACGGAATCCCACAACAGCGTGTAACCGCTCACCCCGGCATGCTCGGGAAGGGTGACGGTCACGTCCGTCTCGAGGCCGTGCACCACCAGCAGGATGCGGTTGAAGGACTCGTGCTCGGGCGTCGACGCCGCGAGGTACTGCAGGGTTCGCTCGGCGGGGGAATCCCAGTCCGCTTCGCTCATCGCGAGGCCCTGCTTGTTGTACCAGTCCATCTGCGACGCGCCCGGCGTCGTCTCGCCCCAGCGACCGAAGCGCACCGGACGCAGTGCCGGGTTCTCGCGTCGCAGGCGCGTGAGCTCGCGGACGACGGCGTGCAGCTCGTGCTGCCAGGGCTCACGGTCCCACGCCATCCAGGTGAGCTCGCTGTCGTGGCAGTAGGCGTTGTTGTTGCCGCGTTGGGTGCGCCCGAACTCGTCGCCCGCCGTCAGCATCGGCACACCGGCGCTCAGCAGCAGCGTGCCGAGCAGGTTGCGGATCGCCCGACGGCGCGTGCGCGCGATCTCGGGGTCGGTCGTTCGGCCCTCGACGCCGTGGTTGAACGACTTGTTGTCGTTCGAGCCGTCGCGATTGTCTTCGCCGTTGCCGAGATTGTGCTTGTCGTTGTAGGCGACCAGATCCGCGGCGGTGAACCCGTCGTGCGCGGTGATGAAGTTGACGCTCGCGAGCGGGCCGCGTTCGATCGAGAACACGTGGTTCGAGCCCGCCAGCCGGCGCGCGAGCGAACCGATTCCTTCGCTCGGCAGGCCGTCGGTGTGGCGTGCCGCCGCGATGTCGCGCAGCCAGAAGTTGCGCATCCGGTCGCGGTAGCCGTCGTTCCACTCCGAGTAGCCCGCCGGGAAGTTGCCGACCTGCCAGCCGCCGAGCCCCACATCCCACGGCTCCGCGATCATCTTCACGTCGCGAAGCGCCGGGTCGCTGATGATGGCCGACAGCAGCGGGTGCTCGCGCTGGAACTCGACGTCGGCGTCGCGCCCGAGCGTCGCGGCGAGATCGAAGCGGAACCCGTCGACCTGCACCTCCTCGGCCCAGTAGCGCAGCGAATCCAGCACCAGGCCCTGCGCGACCGGGTTCGAGAAGTCGAGGGTGTTGCCGCAGCCGGTCACATCGATGTAGTGGCCGCGCTCGTCCTGCCGGTAATAGCTCGAGTTGTCGAGACCGCGAAAGCTCGAGGTCGGGCCGCCCGGCCCCTCCTCGGCGGTGTGGTTGTAGACGACGTCGAGGATGACCTCGATGCCCGCCTCGTGCAAGCGACGCACCATCCCCTTGAACTCGCGCAGCACCGCGCTCGCGCCCCCGGTCTGCGCCGCGCGCGAGGCGTAGCCGGCGTGCGGGGTGAAGAAGTTGAGGGTGTTGTAGCCCCAGTAGTTGACGAGCCCCATCTTCTGCAGGCGTTCCTCGCTCACCGACTGGTGAACGGGCAGCAGTTCGACGGCGGTGACGCCGAGATCCGTCAGGTACGCGATCGTGCTGTCGTGCGCGAGTCCCGCGTAGGTGCCGCGCAACTCTTCGGGAATCGCCGGATTGAGCTTGGTCAGGCCCTTCACGTGGGCCTCGTAGACGACGCTGTGATCCAGCGGGATCCGCGGCTTTCCGACGCCGCCCCAGTCGAAGTCCTCGTCGACGACGAACGAGCGCCACTCGCCCTGGGTGCTGCGGGCCAGGCCGCGTGCGTACGGGTCGATCAGATCGCGCCCCGCGTCGAACTGGTGACGCGGCCCGCGCGGCCCCGACGCGCGCACCGAGTAGGAGGTGCCGACCGTGAGGTCGGGGCTCGTCGCGCTCCACACGTTGTCGTCGCCGCGCGTCAGGGGAACTCTCGACGTCACCCAGTCGCGGTCGGTCGCGTCGAACAGAACCAGCTCCAGCGACTCCGCGTTCGCGCTCCAGACCCGAAGCTCGCCGCCGGCGTCCGTGCGTCGCACACCCAGGGGTGCGGCGGGCTCGTTCGGCGACATGCGTTCTAGGTTAGGACCCATGGGCATCTATCTTGACCACGCGGCAACCGCTCCCATGCCGCCGGCCGTGCGCGCCGCGTTTCTGGATGCGCTCGGCGAGGTCGGGAATCCGTCCTCGATCCACGCCGCGGGCCAGCGTGCGCGCGACGTGCTGGAGCACGGGCGCGAGCGGGTCGCGGCATCGATCGGTGCCGATGCGGTCGAGATCGTCTTCACCGGGGGCGGCACCGAGGCGGTGAATCTCGGCGTCAAGGGGCTGTACTGGGCGCGCGCACCGCGCACCCGCATCCTCACCACCCGAGCCGAACACCACGCCACCCTCGACAGCGTGCAGTGGCTCGAACAGCACGAGGGCGCGTCGATTGAGTGGATCCCCGTGGACGAGGTGGGACGCATCCGGCTCGACGCGCTGGAGGCGGCCCTCGCCCGCGATCCGGAGACGGTCGCGCTCGTCACCGCTCTGTGGGCGAACAACGAGGTGGGCACCCTCCAGCCGGGTGCCGAGATCGTCGCGCTCGCCGCCGCGCACGGCGTCCCCGTGCACCTCGACGCGATCGCGGCCTACGGCCAGGTGCCGATCGACGTGCGGGCCGTGCCCGCTGCCGCGCTCAGCGTCTCGGCGCACAAGATCGGCGGGCCGGTCGGCATCGGCGCGCTCTATGTCGCCCGGGCGACCGTGCTCGAACCTCTGCAGCACGGGGGCAATCAGCAGCGGGCTCGCTCCGGAACTCAGGATGCGGCGGGGGCGGCCGCGTTCGGGCTCGCCGCCGACGGCGCCACGACCGACCTGCCCTCGCGCGCCGCGGCGCTCGCGGCGCGGCGCGACCGGCTCGTGGCGGGGATTCTCGACTCGGTGCCGGGGGCCCGCCTGCGCGGAGACCCGGATCCGGCCGGTCGGTTGCCGGGCAACGCCCACCTCACGTTCGAGGGCTGCGAGGGCGACTCGTTGCTGTTCCTGCTCGACCTCGAAGGAATTCAGGTCTCGACCGGTTCGGCCTGCCAGGCGGGCGTGCCCGAGCCCTCGCACGTCGTGCTCGCCTTGGGGCTCGACGAGGCGACCGCGCGCGGTTCGCTGCGCTTCTCGCTCGGCGACGAGACGACGGATGCCGACATCGACCGCGTGCTGGCGGTGCTTCCCCGGGTGGTCGCCACGGCGCGCGAGGCGGGGCTCGCGGGGCGGGCGCCGCGCCTGGGCGGGCCTGTGCGCGAGTAGCGACGCGTGCTCGGCGACCGCGCCGCGAGGGGTCCCGCATTGCGGGCCGCGCGCGGTCCAACGCTGCGGCCTGCGGGCCGCGCGCCGGTCCGATCCCGGCGCATCCCCGGTTCTTCCCTCGCACCTCCCGTACCCTGGAGGGCATGAAGGTACTTGCGGCGATGAGCGGAGGCGTGGACAGCGCCGTGGCGGCCGCGCGCGCCGTCGACGCGGGGCACGAGGTCGTCGGCGTGCATCTGGCGCTCAGTCGTCAGCGCGGCACCCTGCGCACCGGCTCCCGCGGCTGCTGCACCGTCGAGGATGCGCTCGACGCGCGTCGCGCTGCCAACCTGCTGGGCATCCCGTTCTACGTCTGGGACTTTTCGGAGCGGTTTGCCGAGGACGTCGTCGACGATTTCATCGCCGAGTATCAGGCCGGTCGCACCCCGAACCCGTGCATGCGCTGCAACGAGCGGATCAAGTTCGCGGCGGTGCTCGAGAAGGCGCTCGCGCTCGGCTTCGACACGGTCGTCACCGGGCACTATGCCGACATCCGCGAGGGCGTCGACGGGCACCGTGAACTTCACCGCGCCGCCACCTGGGCCAAGGATCAGTCCTACGTGCTGGGCGTGCTGACGGCCGAGCAGCTGGCGCACTCCTGGTTCCCGCTGGGGGCGACCCCGTCGAAGGATGAGGTGCGCGCCGAGGCCGCCGAGCGCGGGCTGACCGTCGCGAGCAAGCCCGACAGCCACGACATCTGCTTCATTCCCGACGGCGACACCCGAGGCTGGCTCGCCGACAAGGTGGGCGCCGAAGACGGCGACATCCTCGACCGCGACGGCAACCGCCTCGGCACCCACGCGGGTGCTGCGGCGTTCACCGTCGGGCAGAGGAAGGGCCTCAACATCGGCTACCCGAGTCCCGACGGACGCCCGCGCTTCGTGCTGGAGGTGCGCCCGAAGACCAACGAGGTCGTCGTCGGTCCCAAGGAGGCGCTCGCGATCTCCGAGTTGGCCGGTGCGAAGCACACCTGGGCGGGGCAAGCCCCCGCGGATGCCGAGAGCTGGTTCGACTGCGAGGTGCAGGTGCGCGCCCATGGCGACCCGGTCGCGGCCGAGGCGCGCGTCGAGGTGCGCGGTCCGGCGGAGGCGTTGGCCGAAGCCGGTCACGCGTCCACCACCTCCGGCGGCGCCCGCGAACTCGTGGTGCGCGTGCGCGAACCGCTCGACGGCGTCGCGCCGGGCCAGACGGCGGTGCTCTACGTCGGCACGCGCGTGCTCGGCCAGTGCACGATCGACCGCACGGTCAGCGCGGTGGCGCCGACGCTCGTCGACGCCTGAGCGAGCCGTCGCGTGCACTTCTCGTTCTCGGGCCCGCTGATCGAGTGGCGCGGCCCGGCGCCGTTCGTGTTCGTGCGGTTCAGCGAGTCGCTCTCGGCGGAGCTGAAGCTCGCCGCTGCGGGCCTCGAGTACTGGGGTCAGGTGGCCGTCTCGGTCACGATCGCCGGGGTCGAGTTCACGACCGCGCTCTTCCCGCGCGACGGCGTCTACCTGCTCCCGCTCAAGGCCGCCGTGCGGTCGCGGCTGGCGGTCGAGGTGGGTGACTGGGTCGAGGGCGAGCTCTCGCTCACGCGCCGGTGAGTGGGGGGCACGACCAGGCGGCGAGTCCGCGTTTTCTCCCCGCGACGCGGTCGGTGGATCGGCTTAGGCTGATCGCGTGGCGAAGAGCACCAGTGACACCGGGCAGGTTGCGGCCGAGCAACTCACTCTCGAGAAGGCGAAACGCGAGGCCGATGACCTGACGTCTCGTATCCTCGAGCTCCGCGAGGCGTACTACCAGCACGACGCCCTCGAGGCGAGCGATGCCGAGTACGACGCCCTGATGCACCGCCTCGAGGCACTCGAACACGCCTTCCCCGAACTCCAAGGTCAAGACAGCCCGACACAGACGGTCGGCGGACGCGCGCAGACGACGCTGTTCGACCCGGTGACGCACGCCGAGCGCATGCTCAGCCTCGACAACGTCTTCAGCCGCGAGGAGTTCCTGGAGTGGGCCGCGCGCGCCGAACGGCTCGCGGGCCGGCGGATCGCCTATCTGTGCGAGCTCAAGATCGACGGGCTCGCCCTCAACCTCCGGTATGAAAACGGCCGACTCGTGAGCGC
The DNA here is from genome assembly GCF_905479755.1 of uncultured Schumannella sp. Lineage (GTDB taxonomy): Bacteria > Actinomycetota > Actinomycetes > Actinomycetales > Microbacteriaceae > DCRR01. Next base: position 27,463 of record NZ_CAJQNT010000048.1, read on the forward strand.
CGCCACCCGTGGCGACGGCGTCGTCGGCGAAGACGTCACCGAAAACGTGCGACACATCGCGGGCATCCCGACGACGCTCGCGACCGATGACCCGCCCGCGCTCGTTGAGGTGCGCGGCGAGGTGTTCTTCCCGGTGGAGGCCTTCGAGGCGCTCAACGCGGCGCAAATCGCCGCCGGGGATCGGGTGTTCGCGAACCCGCGCAACGCCGCGTCCGGCAGCCTCCGGCAGAAGGAGGAAGGCAAGTCGGGCGAGGCCCTCGAGCGGATGCGCACCCGCATCCGCCATTTGCGTTTGCTCGTGCACGGGATCGGCGCCTGGCCCGATCCGACCGCCGACGACGGCACGCCGGTGCACAGTCAGAGCGAGGTCTACGCGCTGTTGGCCACCTGGGGTCTGCCGACGAGTCGCCACTTCGAGGTGCGAGCGGATGCGGCAGCGGCCGCCGATTTCATCGCCCACTACGGCGAGCACCGGCAGGGCACGAAAGACCATCCGGTCGAGCACGAGATCGACGGCATCGTCGTCAAGATCGACGAACTTGCCCTGCACGACGAACTCGGCGCGACCAGCCGCGCACCGCGTTGGGCGATCGCCTACAAGTACCCGCCCGAACAGGTGAACACGAAGCTGCTCGACATTGTCGTGAGCGTCGGGCGCACCGGGCGCGCGACACCGTACGCGGTGATGGAGAAGGTGCGTGTCGCGGGGAGCGAGGTGCGCCAGGCGACGCTGCACAATCAAGACGTCGTCAAGCTCAAGGGCGTGCTGATCGGCGACACCGTCGTGCTGCGCAAAGCCGGTGACGTGATCCCCGAGGTGCTCGGTCCGGTGGTCGAACTGCGCGACGGCACCGAACGCGAGTTCGTGATGCCGGCGAACTGCCCCGAGTGCGGCACGCCGCTCGCGCCCGCGAAGGAGGGCGACGTCGACCTGCGCTGCCCCAACGCGCGCACGTGCCCTGCGCAGGTGCGCGGCCGCGTCGAGCACATCGCCAGCCGCGGCGGTCTCGACATCGAGGCGATGGGCGAGGTGGCGGCGGCTGCGTTGACGCAGCCGCTTCACCCGTCCGACCCGCCACTCCCGACCGAGGCGGGGCTGTTCGACCTGCGCATCGACGACATCTTCCCGATCGAGGTGATCGTCCGCGACTCGGAGACGGGGCTTCCGAAGCAGGTGGATGCGGGCGAGGCGGGCCATGACCTCACCACCGCCGACGGGGTCACAATCCGCGTCAAGACCGACACTCCGTTCCGGCGCAAGCGCAAGATGACGGGCAAAGACGCCGACCCGGAGTTCGACCCGGCGGCAACCGGCGAGGACTGGTTCGGCGACGCCGAATTCGTGCCCTCCAAGGTTGCGGAAGAGATGCTGGCGAACATCCAGGCCGCGAAGGCGAAAGACCTGTGGCGTTTCCTGGTCTCGCTCAATATCCGGCACGTTGGGCCGGTTGCGGCGCGCGCACTGGCGGGCTGGTTCGGTTCGCTCGACGCGATCCGCGCCGCGACCCGAGAGGAACTCGCGGCGGTCGACGGAGTCGGCGACATCATCGCCGAGGCGGTGCTGGCCTGGTTCGAGATCGACTGGCACCGCGAGATCGTGGAGCGCTGGCAGGCCGCCGGCGTGCCCTTCGTGGTGCCGGGCCACCCGGGGCCGGGCAACGCCGCCACCGCCGACGGTCCGCTCGCGGGATTGACGGTGGTCGCGACCGGCTCGCTGGAGGGTTTCACCCGCGAGGGTGCCCAGGAGGCGATCATTCGCGCGGGGGGCAAGGCGGCGTCCAGCGTGAGCAAGAAGACCGACTTCGTGGCCGCCGGCCCGGGGGCCGGATCGAAGCTGCAGAAGGCGGAGGAGTTGGGCATCCGCATCCTGGATGCCGCCCAATTCGCGCTCTTGGTCGAGGGCGGTCCCGCGGCGCTCGGTGAGGCTCCGGCAGACAGCTAGGACCTCCTCCTTTTGGAGGACACCGCGCGGAACTTCGGCGTGTCGCGGGGCGCCTTCTGGCCCGGCTTTTCGGGCGAGACGGGTTTTTCTGCCCCCTGTTCGGGGGACAAATCCGGGTTTGTCGAGCAAATTCACAAATTGGACACAATTCGACCCCCATTTGGGGTGCATTCGGAACATAGAATGCACTCGTGCGGTCATAAAGATTTTCTAGGGACCGATCGCACGCTGGGGCGAGGGGACAACTGTCTTGCTGGTGGAGATCACCGCAATCCTCACTACCTCGGCGGCCGTCACGGGCGTCGCCGAGGTCCTCGGCATGATCGATCGCTCCCCGGCGACAGTTCCCGCCTCGCTCACCGTGTCCGCCGTTTCGCCCGCGACCTCATCGGCCGATCGGATCGCGTTCGAGGCGATGCTCGCCGGCGACGTGACACCGTCCGCGTCGGTGCGGGGAGGCTCCGAATCGCCGTGGATCGGATCGCCCGACCCGTTCATCGGTCCCCGCGCGGTCGTCGGGGTGGGGCAGTCGGCGAGCTTGGCGAACCTCCGCGGAACCGCGCTGTTGACCCAACTGGCCGCGCTGCCGCGCGTCGAGCTCGACCAGTTCGTCACCGAGAACCCGACAATCATCGCCGAGACCCTCGCGGCACCGCCGCTCGCGAGCGACGTGGTTGTGTGGTGGGAGGCGACCGCCGAGAGCGAGCGCGCCGCGCTGATCGACGTCGCACCGGAACTGGTCGGCGGGCTCGACGGAGTCGACTACGCGTCGCGCGACGTGGCCAACCGCGCGCGACTGACGACGACGGTCGACGAGATCGAGTCGCGCCTGGCCGAACAGCCGGGCCGCGCGGAAGCCGCCGAGCTGGAGACGCGTCTCCACATGCTGGAGCAGATCGTCGCCGCGCTCGAGCCCGGCGAATCCGGGCTCGCCCGCACGCTCATCCTGCTCGACACGACCGACGACGGCCGCGCGGCGATCGGCATCGGAGCGCTGGAGACCGCCGAGTACGTGAGCTACGTCGTGCCGGGAATGTTCTTCGGTGTCGACGCGCAGCTCGTGGCGTGGACCGACATGGCCGATGCTCTCGCCGTGGAGCAGAACGAATGGCTCGCCCGCCTCGCCCCCGCAGCCGGCGAGTCCGCCGAGGTGCTCGTCGCCGGTGCTGACCTCGCTCCGCAGGCGGCCACCGTGTCGTGGATCGGCTACCGCACCCCGTCGCTGCTGAACGTGGCCTCCATGGATCTGGCACGGGAGGGGCGCGACACGCTCACCTCGGCGCTTCAAGGCTTCGACGCGCTGCGACCGACGGGTGCGTATGTCTCGGTGTTCGCGCACTCCTACGGTTCGACGGCCGCGCTGCTGGCGTTGGAGGAGAACGACGTCACGGTGGATGCGCTCGCCCTGCTCGGGTCTCCCGGCAGCCCGGCGCAGACCGCGAGCGAGCTGAACGTGCGTGACGCGAACGTCTGGGTGGGCGTCGCCCCGTGGGACCCGATCCCGTCGACCGGCGTCTTCGGCAGCCAGCCCGCGAGCGAGGCGTACGGCGCCAACCACTTCGCGGTGGACGGGGCGATCGACCCGATCACGGGCGAGGAACTCGGGGGCGCGTTCAGCCACAACGACTACTTCACTCCCGGCGGCGAGTCCTTCCGAAACCTCGCCCTCATCGGCATCGACCGCACCGATCTGGTGATCGGCGCCGGGGTCGAGGTCACGCAGTACGCCGCCAGCGTCTCGACCGGCGCCTCCGCCGGAAAGCGGGTCGGCTCGCTCTGAGCCGCCGTCGCGGTGCACGAGCGGGCGCGCGTCGCGAGGCGCGGCCCTCGCCCGAATAGACTGGGGGAGTCCCGCAAGAGCGCACTCGTCGTCGATCGTCCGGAGTTGTTTGTGTCTGAAATTACCCCCGAGGTGGTGCGCCATCTGGCCCACCTCGCCCGGATCGGTCTGACCGACGACGAGATCGGTCACCTGACCGAGGAGCTGGGAGCGATCGTCGACTCGGTCGCCAAGGTCAGTGAGGTCGCCACCCCGGACGTCCCCGTGACGAGCCACCCGATCGCGCTCGGGACGGTGACGCGCCCCGACGTCGTCGGCGAGACCCTCACGACCGAGCAGGCGCTCTCCGGCGCGCCCGCGCACGACGGGTCGCGGTTCAAGGTCAGCGCGATCCTGGGAGAAGAGCAGTGAGCGCCGCCGGGACCACCGCCGGGGGAGCGAACTCCGGGGCCAGCGCACCTGCCGACCTGACACGCGCGACCGCCGCCGAGCTGGCCGACCTTCTCGCCGCAGGCGAGGTGTCGAGCGTCGAAGCGACCCGCGCGCACCTGGACCGGATCGCTGCGGTCGAGGGCGACATCCACGCCTACCTGCACGTGAACGACACCGCGCTCGAGACGGCCGCCGCGATCGATCAGCGTCGCGCAGCGGGGGAGGCCCTGCCCGAGCTCGCGGGCGTGCCCGTTGCGATCAAGGACGTGCTCTGCACGCTCGACATGCCCTCCACCGCGGGCTCCAAGATCCTCGAAGGCTGGGTTCCGCCGTACGACGCGACGGTCGTCGCACGGCTGCGCGCCGCCGGCCTCGTGCCGCTCGGCAAGACCAACATGGACGAGTTCGCGATGGGCTCCTCGACGGAGCATTCGGCGTACGGCCCGACGCGGAACCCGTGGGACCTCGACCGGATTCCCGGAGGCTCCGGAGGCGGATCGGCGGCCGCCGTTGCCGCGTTCGAGGCGCCGCTCGCGCTCGGCTCCGACACCGGTGGCTCGATCCGCCAGCCGGGTGCTGTCACCGGAACGGTCGGCATGAAGCCCACCTACGGCGGCGTCTCGCGCTACGGCGCGATCGCCCTCGCCTCCTCGCTCGACCAGGTCGGACCGGTCACCCGCACGGTGCTCGACGCCGGTCTGCTGCACGACGTGATCGGCGGGCACGATCCGCGCGACTCGACGTCGATTCCGGATGCCTGGCCCTCGTTCGCCGAGGCGGCGCGCGCCGGTCAGCGCGACGGCGCCGTCAAGGGCCTCAAGATCGGCGTCGTGAAGGAGATGTCGCAGGAGTCCCAAGGTTTCCAGTCGGGCGTGCTGCAGCGCTTCCACGAGTCCCTCGCCGCGCTCGAAGCGCAGGGCGCCGAACTGGTTGAGGTGAGCGCCCCGAGCTTCGAGTACGCGATCGCGGCGTACTACCTGATCCTTCCGGCGGAGGCATCCAGCAACCTCGCCAAGTTCGATTCGGTGCGCTTCGGCATGCGGGTCGAGGTGCCCGGTGGCACGGTCGAAGACGTGATGTCGGCGACGCGCGAGGCGGGCTTCGGTCCCGAGGTGAAGCGTCGCGTGATCCTCGGCACCTACGCGCTGAGTGCCGGGTATTACGACGCCTCCTACGGGAGTGCTCAGAAGGTGCGCACGCTCATTCAGCGCGACTTCGACGCCGCATTCGAGCACTGCGACGTGCTGGCCACGCCGTCGGCGCCGACGACCGCGTTCAAGCTCGGGGAGAAGCTCGACGACCCGCTGGCGATGTACCTGAACGATCTGACGACGATCCCGGCGAACCTCGCCGGGGTCCCCGGCATCTCGATTCCGGCCGGTCTCGCGCCCGAGGACGGCCTGCCAGTCGGCATCCAGTTCATGGCCCCCGCGCGGCAGGACGCGCGCCTCTACACGGTGGGCGCCGCACTCGAGCAGTCGCTCGTCGACAGCTGGGGTGCGCCGCTGCTGGATCGGGCGCCGGCCCGCGGTTAGGCGCGCGAGAGTGCTGGCTCTCCGCTAGCCGATGTTGGCGCCGATGGCGCCCGCGAGGTAGGGGATCAGCCAGATCGCCCAGACGGCGACCGAGAAGCGGTGGAAGTTCTGCCGCTCGGCGGGGCGGTTGCGCACGAGCACGACGATCGCCCAGGCCAGGTGGACCGCCATCAGCACGATGGCGATCGTTCCGGTGATCGCCATCACGGTGCCGAGCACCGCCGCGAGGCCGGTGTCGGTGTTGGGGTTGCTGGCGGCGATCTGCGTCATCATGAGGGTCGCCGTCACGTCGCTCACGAGTCCCAGTCCAAAGAACACCGCATGCCACGGGCGCAGGTCGCGACGGATTCTCTCGGCCCAGACGCCGATCGTGTAGAAGATGAGCGCGGCGGTGATGAGCACGATGGCGGGAATCAGCATGCGTCCACTCTGAGGGACCGTCCAGCTTGCGCATAGGGACCGAAGTCCCACCTGGGAACACGTTGGCTCTAGGTTCTTGGTGAGCTCACCCCGCGAGGCGGCGCGCGGTTGCGCTGCGCGACGGCATCGGGATCGGGCGTTGGGCAGGGTCGAGCGTGCGTGGTGGGATCGCCGAGTAGTTGGCCCCGTCGCGCGTGATGCGCCACCCGTTGTCGTGCACGAGCAGATGATGATGCCGGCAGAGCAGCACGCCATCAGCAAGATCGGTGCGTCCGCGTTCTCGATGCCAGGGGATGATGTGGTGCGCTTCGCACCAGGTGGGAGGTCGTTCGCATCCGGGGAATCGGCATCCGCCGTCTCGGGCGGCCAGCCCGATGCGCTGCCGGGCGGTGAAGAGTCGTTGATCGCGGCCGACGTTGATCACCTGTCCGTCGGAGTCGAAGTGGATCGGCACGGTGCCGTCAGCGCAGATGCGGCGTTCGACGGCGGGGATCGACACCGGCGAGCTCTGCCCTTCGAGGTGGCCGGCTCCGCGACGGCGGGCCAGGTCGGCGTCGGTGACGAGCACCCGCACGGCCGGGGTGCGAGCGCCGAGGACGGTGCCGTCGTCGGCGACGGTTCCGATGCGAATGAGTTCGACGAGGGAGTCGAGCGCGATCTGACTGGTGTCGCGCGCATCGCGCGTGAGCCGGGCGACGCGCTCGGCTTCTGCGCGCCCGCGGGCCCCGCTGTCGACGAAGCGCGGACCGCCGCGCCGCGGAGAGGTGGCGGCATCGACGCTGGCGACCACGATGGCGGCGGATTCGGGGTCGAGCAGGCCGTGAATCCGGGTCATGCCATCGGGTTGCGGTGTGAGTCGAAGGTAGCGGCGACTGCGGAGTTCACGTTCGTGCTCGCGCACGGTCGTGTCGTCGAGTTCGGCGCGAAGTTCACGCGCCCGCGCGGCGAGCTGGTCGAGGCTGAGGGACGAGGCGGCGTCGACGAGCGTTGCGGCGGCGGATGTGAGCGACTCGGAGCTGACGCGGTCGTTTGGCGCTCCGAGCGTCAGGCGAATCGTGTCGGCCGCGCCGATCGACAGGCGGGCTTCGGCGACCGCGCGGGAGACGGGCGCGAGATGCTCGAAGCGCCGCACCTCGGCCCCAGGATCACCGGCAGCACCGGCAGCACCGGGAGCACGGCTGGTGCCGACGCCCGGATCGAGATCGGCGACGAGAGTGCCGACGCGGACCAGCGCGGCCGCGTCGCGTGGTGAGCTGCCGGTGACTTGCGCGACCAAGGTCTCCGGCGTGCGGGCGCCGAGGCGCTGCGCGAGCCCTTCGAAGCCGAGGTCGTGCCGGGAGCGACGTGCGAGTTCGCCGGCCACCACCGACGACACCGCGTCGACGCGTCGGCGTAGCTCACCGAGCGTGCGCTGGAGATCGATGACGGCGTCGTCGGTCAGCTCGCCGAGCGACGAGGGAGCAGGAGCGACGAACGGCACCGTCGGATCCGCGAAGGCGGGGAAGGTGGTGGTCGTCGTCATGAGACAATTTTCTCAAGATTCGAACGTTTGTACTAGTACAAGTTCTCGGCGAGCGGCGGCCTGTGGAGGAGAGGATGCGGCGCCCGGCCGTCTCGACCCGTACAGGCAGAGCTCTCCGGCCAACGCACAGCGCCCCGGCCGCCGAGATGGCGAGCGGGGCGCTGCGAGCGGGGCGCTGCGAGGTGGTCTCGGCGGCTCCGGACCTCAGTAGTTGGTGCCCGACATGACCGAGATTCCCTGTGCGATCAGCAGGAAGAAGCCTCCCGAGCTCAGCATCAGGATCGCGAGGATGCTCGGCACGGCGTACCAGGGCACGTCCTTCTTCGATGCGGCGTTCGTGGCGCGGGTGGCGGCGACGGTCTGGGTGTTCGACATTGTGTGTCTCCTAGTGAGTTGGTTAGTTGGTGTAGTAACTAACCAACCAGCAAGGCGCGATTGTGTCAAGTGGTTCCGCGATTAATCCGCAACTCCCGCCACGAGCACCGCCTCCACCGGATACCGCAGCACGGGCCCTAGGCCGCTGACCCGCTCGCGGTACGCCGCCGCGATCGCCGCGCGTCCCGCATCCGTCGTCGCGACGTACGCCTGCCCGATCGTGCCGAGCCCGGCCGCGACGCCGGCCCACAGATCGTCTGCCGGCACCGCGAACGACCACGCCACCCGCCGCGCCTCGCGCACCGCGAACCCGCCGGCCGAAAGCAGCCCCGACACGCCCTCCTCGGTGCGCGCAAAGTCGCTCGCCTCCGGCATCACGAACCCGCCCGCGGGCTTGGTGCCGGTCTCGTCGATGATCGCCGCCCACAGCTGATTCAGCTCGGTCGGCTGCCACGGCCACACCGTGACCGCGATGGGCGCGCCCGGCCTGGCAACCCGCCGCAACTCCGCAACACACGCCGACGGATGCTCCACATGGTTCACCGCAAAGTTCGCCACCACCGCGGCGAAAGCTTCATCACCGTAGGGGAGCCGCGCCAGCTCAGCCACCTCGAACCGCGCCCCCGGCACGCGCTCGCGGGCGAAGGAAACCATGCTCTCTTCGGCATCCACTCCGGTGACCTGCCAGCCGCGCGCGACGGCTTCGGCGGCGGCGACGCCGGTGCCGCATCCGGCGTCGAGGAGCGTGCCCGGCTCAGCCGAGCCACCCGCGCCAGCCGTACCGGCCGACGGCGCCCCCACCGCTTCCAGCAGCGCCGGCACGGCCCCGGCGCACATCAGCCCGAAGGAGCGGTCGTAGTCGGCGGCGATCCCGGCCCAGCTGACGGTCATACCCCGACGCTCCTGGGCGCGGCGTCGGGCGCCGACGCGATCCAGTCGTCGAGCGCGGCCTCGAATCGGGCGCGCGTTCGCTCGCTCACGCCGGCAACCCGCAGCCCGTTTCGCGCGAGAGCCGCGAGCCCGGCGTCGTCGATGCCCCACTCCCGGCGCGCGATCTTGTACTGCGCGGTGATGTCGGCGCCGAACCAGAGCGGGTCGTCGGCGTTGAGGGTGATCGGCACTCCCGCCGCGAGCATCGCGGGCGCGGGATGCGTCGCCAGCGTCGCCGCAACGCCGAGGGCGAGGTTGGAGGCGGGGCACACGTCGCACACGATGCCCTCGGCGGCGAGCCGGGCGAACAGCTCGGGGTCGTGCACGGCGTGGATGCCGTGCGAGATCCGGGTGGCGCCGAGCACATCGAGGGCGGAGCGCACGCTCGCGGGGCCGTCGATCGGGCCGCCGGTCTGCCCGGCGTGGATGACCACCTGAAGGCCCGCATCTCGAGCAATCCGCGCGGCGCGCTGGAAGCGCAGCGGGCCGGACGGGTCGTCCGGCCCAGCGGTGCCGAACGCGCTGACGCCGGCTCCGACGAAGCGGGTGGCGAGCACCGCGAGCTCCTCGGCGAGCGGTGCCTCGACGCCGGCGGTGACGGTCAGGTTGGCGCCCACCTCGACGCCGGTCTCGGCGGCCCCGCGCTGCAACGCATCGACGATGGTGCGGGTGACGGTGTCGAGGTCGCCGAGCCGCGGGCTGTAGAGCTGCGGCTCGATCGAGGGTTCCAGGTACAGCACCCCGGACTGCGCTTCGGCGTGCACGAGGGCGACGCAGAGCGCGGCGAGGTCGTCGAGGTCGCGCACGAGGGCGGGCACGGTGGCGTAGGCGGTGAAGAATTCGCCCGCATCGCGGAAGCGCGCGGGTCGCTCGAACGAGCCGCCCTGCGCCCGGGCGAGCCGCTCCACGGCAGCCAGCGGATACCCGCCGTCGAGGTGCAGGTGCGCGTGCACTTTCGGCAGGGCGCGCAACGAACGCCCGGTGGTGTCGGGATGCGAGGGGTCGGTCACGCGAAACTCCTGTGCGGGGGCGTGGCGGTCGGGCTGAGAGCGTCCGTGGGAAGCGTAGCCGCTGCGTCATTCAGCTCCGAGCCACCCAGCCCCCGCCCAGCCTCACCCGCATGATGAGAATATGACTGCCGCTCGCACCGCCTCCCGCATCCTGCTCGGCTCCGCGCTCGCCTTCGCGGGTATCGCGCACCTCACCTTCGCGCGCCGCGAGTTTCAGGCGCAGGTGCCGCCGTGGGTGCCGCTCGACCCCGACACGACGGTGGTCGCCTCCGGCGTCGCCGAGATCGCGCTCGGCACTGCGTTGGTTGCCGCGCCGGCCAAAGCGCGCCCGTGGGTGGGTGCCGCGGTGGCGGCCTTCTTCGTCGCGATCTTCCCCGGCAACATCTCGCAGTGGGCGAACCGCCGCGATGGGTTCACCCTCGACACGGATGCGAAGCGCCTGGCGCGCCTGCCGTTCCAGCCGGTGCTCATCGCCGCGGCAATTTGGAGTACGCGCGCCAAATAGACTGAAGCCATGGCCAAGCCCGACCTCATGGACTACGACAAAGCTCTCGAGATGTTCGAGCCGGTTCTCGGCTTCGAGGTGCATGTCGAACTCGGCACCCAGACGAAGATGTTCTCGGATGCGCCGAACCCCGCCGCGGCCGGTCGCGACAGCCACGACGAGACCCCGAACACGTTCATCACGCCCGTCGACCTGGGGCTGCCCGGCAGCCTCCCGGTCGTGAACCAGACGGCGGTCGAGTACTCGATCAGCCTGGGGCTGGCCCTCGGTTGCGAGATCGCGCCGCGCTCTACGTTCAGCCGCAAGAACTACTTCTACCCGGATCTGGCGAAGAACTACCAGATCAGCCAGTACGACGAACCGATCGCGTTGGATGGCAGCGTCGAGATCGAGCTCGAAGACGGCACCGTGTTCACCATCCCGATCGAGCGCGCGCACATGGAGGAGGATGCCGGCAAGCTGACCCACATGGGCGGCAGCACCGGACGCATCCAGGGCGCCGAATATTCGCTCGTCGACTACAACCGGGCCGGCGTGCCGCTGGTGGAGATCGTGACGAAGCCGATCTTCGGCGCCGAGCACCGCGCCCCCGAGGTGGGCAAGGCGTACGTGTCGACGATCCGCGACATCGTGCGCGGTCTCGGCATCAGCGAGGCCCGCATGGAGCGCGGCAACCTGCGCTGCGACGCCAACGTGAGCCTGCGCCCGCGCGGGCAGGAGAAGCTCGGCACCCGCACGGAGACGAAGAACGTGAACTCGTTCCGTTCGGTGGAGCGCGCGGTGCGCTACGAGATCCAGCGTCAGGCGGCGATCCTCGCCAAGGGCGGCACGATCACGCAGGAGACCCGCCACTGGCACGAAGACACCGGAACGACGAGCGCCGGGCGCCCGAAGAGCGACGCGGATGACTACCGCTACTTCCCCGAGCCCGACCTGCTTCCGGTGGAGCCGAGTGCCGAACTGATCGAGAAGTTGCGCGCCGCCCTGCCCGAGGCGCCCGCCGCGAAGCGTCGCCGACTGCGCGACTCGTGGGGATTCACGCAGCTCGAGTTCCAGGATGTCTACAACGCTGGCCTCCTGGTGGAGGTCGAAGAGACCGTCACCGCGGGCGCCTCCCCGGCCCAGGCCCGCAAGTGGTGGACGGGCGAGATCGCCCGACTCGCCAATGCCGCGGATGCCGAACCGACCTCGCTGATCACTCCCACCCAGGTGGCGGGTGTCGTCGCGCTCGTCGATGAGGGCGTCGTAAACGACAAGCTCGCCCGCCAGGTGATCGAGGGTGTGATCGCGGGGGAGGGAACCCCCGCCGAGGTGGTCGAGAAGCGCGGACTCAAGGTCGTCTCCGACGACGGCCCGCTGATCGCCGCAATCGACGAGGCGCTCGCCGCCCAGCCCGACGTGTTGGAGAAGATCCGCGACGGTAAGGTGCAGGCCGCCGGCGCCGTCATCGGCGCGGTCATGAAGGCAATGCGCGGCCAGGCCGACGCGGCCCGCGTGCGCGAGCTCGTGCTGGAGCGCGCCGCCCAGTAGCGCCGCGCGCCGGTCGAGTAGCGGCGAAGCCGCAACCTTGCCGGTCGAGTAGCGGCGTAACCGCAACCTTGCCGGTCGAGTAGCGGCGAAGCCGCGTATCGAGACCCGCGCGCCGCTCGAGCTTCATCCCGAGCTCCGACGTGCGGTCCGGCGATTCGCAGCCTGATCAATGCCAGTCGAGTCGCTCCGGTGCCCACGTCATCCCGGTGACCTCGCCGCGCAGCGCCGGGTCGATGAAGCGACGCATTAGTTCGCTCGCGAGCTCAACCGTGCGAAAGTCGGCGCAATACGGCACGTCCTTCGCTTGCCTCGCAAAGTTTCGCCCCCACGTCGCGGGGATCGCGAGCTCGGTGAACGGTGCGAGTCGACGGGCGCCAGCCTCGACGTCAACGGCGCGTTTCAGCGCATCCGCTCGGATTGGCTGCGTGGTGGCGGGCACCACGAGGTCGACCAGATCTTTCTCACGACTCGACGGCCGGCCGTTGTAGTCGGCCATGGTGGCGCACACCTTGTCGGCGATCTGATCGGCGACCGGGTACAGGCGATAGTCGTGGCTGGCCAGCCGCGGTAGGTCGAGACGGTTGGCGGGAGCAGTGACCGTGACCTCATCGGTGACGCTGACTCCCACGACGAGGTCGACGTGAAGCGGCTCCTTCTTGTCGACCCCGATGTAGACGTCGAAGTCGACGGCGTAGCCCTCGGTGTAGGCCTGTTGGTCGCCGCCGACGGCGGGCGCATGCCGCGTGTACACGAAACGGAAGAAGTCGCCGAGGTCGATGCTCGCCAGACGGATCAGTTCGGCGAGGGCGCCGTCGAGCGAGTTGTTGGCGCGAAAGAGATCGACGTCGATGGTGCTGCGAGCGGATGCGACGCGGGCCAGCACGCCGGTGCCGCCCTTGAGGAGCCAGTCGCGGTCGCTGCGCTCGGAGAAGACACGACTGAGGAAGCGGCGAAAGGTCTCTTGGCGGATCCGATCTTGGATCGACATGGATGCGTCGCTCGCGAACGCCGTGCGCGCGGCATCGCGAATCGCCGACTCGACGGCCTTCGCGCTCGCATACGGCTCGGTCATGTGTTGGCCTCAGCGGACGCGGCGCGGAGGTTGATCTCAGAGGCTGGCGCCTGGGCGAGGAAGTTGCGCGTGACGAGCGCGCCGAGATCTGCCCGTGAGGCGATCTCCCGCGCGAGCGTCTCGATGTCAATCCCGGCGATCACCTGCAGTTGATCGAGCAGGGCCGCGCCGTCTCCTTTGCGGTGGCGGTTGCGTTCGGCCAGCGGCGCGAGCAGGTCGGCAAGCCGCGTGAAGTCGATCTCAAACTTCCGGGTCGCGTCGCGCAGCGCATCGGCGACGAGAGACAGGTCGGTGCGATCCTCGACGAGGTCGGCAATCGTCCGCTCGGGTGTCGTCACGGGGAGGCCTTCGCGAATCGTGACATCGCTCGCGCTCAGCTCGCGTCGCCGATAGTGGATGTCAGTGCGCTGCGTCTGCCGACGGTCGGGCGCGCTGAGCTCTGTGCGGTTCGAGCGCAGGTCGCCGATGTCGTGAAGCCGGGCTGCGGTTTGGCCTGAGACGACCACACCACGGTGTCCATCGTTCAGGCGGTCGCTCGCGAGCCGCGCGGGTTCGCTGCTGAGCCAGGCCGCGCGCACGTCGAGGTGGGCGCCACCGGGGGCACCCGCATCCTTGTAGACCCCCTGCGCGAGACGCTCGAGGTTACCGGAGTCGGTGAGCCGCGAAAGAGTGAGCCGAGAGATTCCGCGCGCGGCAGCCTGGGCCGAGGTGAACATGCCCCATTGCGAGGCAGACAGTTCGGCCAGCTCGCGCAGCGCATCCCTGGCTTTCATGCTTGAAGTGTATCACTTAGAGCGATACAAACTAAGCGTGGATAGCGGTTGAGGTGCCCCCACCCTCCTCATCCTGCGAAGACAAAGCCGCCGACCGCAGCGCCGGATCCACCCGCGGCTCCACCTCAACTTCCTCTTCGCTCCGCAACCGCGGCGGAGCCGCCGACCATGCCTTCAGCTGCTGCCCGATCACCTCGTAGCTCGTGGTCACCCCGTCGAGCACTGAGTCGATGAACGCCCCGCGCCCGACTCCGCGCTTCGCACCGAGCGGATGCATCTGCGCCACCGTGAATGACTTCAGCTCTTTCGTCGGGTCGCCGATCAACCGCGCGGGGTCCTCCCGCACGACGCGCAACAGCTCGGCCGTGCTCGCGCGCTGCCGCGCCGCGAAGGCTTCGATGCGCAGGGTGTCGGGCGCATCCTTCAGTTGCCGCACGAGCCCCGCCTACCGGAGAAGCTCTATCCGGCGAAACTCGCCGCCGACGGCCTGGGCGAGATCGCCCTAGCGCCCAGGCACGATCCTACGAAATGATCAACAGTCAGATGCCGCATGATCAACCCGAGGAGACTTCTGTGCGATTGCTCACCACGTGTCTGGTCGCACTTTTCGTTGTCGCCGGGGTTGCTGCGTGCACGTCGCACGGGCCCTTCGCGGACTGCGTCGAGAGCTGCGGCCCGATTGCGGCAAGTGAAGTGTGGTCGGTCGGACTCGACGGCCCGACAAGAATCGTGGGCGTGGATACTGAGCGGGTCTACGTCTCGATTGAACGTACGGAGGGCAGCGAGCTCATTGCCGTGGATGCCACCACCGGCGAATACCGATGGAACTATCGGACACCCGCGTACGCGTCCGAGATTTCGGTTCGGTTGGGGGGGGGTGACCATTGCGGATCGTGTCGAGGGGGGTATCGAACTGACCTCGCTCGACGTGGTCACCGGAGAGGTGCGCTGGGAACGAAGCGTGAGCAGAACCCCTCTGGCCGTTAGTTCCGACGGGTGGATCTTGTCGAATGTGAACGACGCTGTTGTGCTGTCCGACCTGCTGGGCTCACGTGCTGATTGGTTGCCGCGTGACGGCTGTTCGACGACGACGGGCGAGTTCGATGATCGCGGCCGAGTCGTGCTCGCGCTCGTCTGCGATGGGGATGTCGAGATCGCGGTCCTCGACTCTGAGTTGGACGAGCTCTCGACGACCAGGGTCAACGGTTCCGCAGATTCTTTCGACTTCGCCACCCCGATCGGTGACTATACGGTCCTCGGAACGAGCCAGTACGGCGACTTCACGGTCGTTCGAGATGGACACGTTCTTCGCAGCTACGAGGCGCTTTCGCCGTCGCGGGTCTTTCAAGTCGGCGATGCGCTCCACGTCTGGCTATATGGCGGCGCCCCCCTCCGGCTCGGCCCTTCGGGCGACCCGGTCGTCGGCCCGGGGCCAGCCTCCGCTCGCGTCGAACCGCAACGGCGTGCTGAGTTCCCACTGACGACCTACGAGTTGTACAGCGATCTCTCCACCTCCGGGATTGCATTGACAAGAGTCGGATACGACGTCGTTGACTGGGCAATCAGCCGAGACGGAAGTTCCACGTTCGAAGTGATCGGTGCCGAGGACTCGACGCTGAGATCCGTTCGCTACGGCGAGTCTTGGAGCACCCCGACCGATAGGCCTCTCGAACTCGCTCAAGCCGATGCGGGCGGCTACACCTTCGAGGTGCAGAGCGGCGCCGAGACCGAGACGATGTTGGTGAGCTACACCGGCGAGGTTCCAGATGCATCCATCGGCATGATCACGGTCTACCGAGTGCCGAACGCGAGCGACCTCGCCACCGGTCTCGAGTCGATTCGAGCCCGGGTACCGGAATCCCGGATCGTCGCATCGGGCGAGAACTGGTTCGCTGACGCGGGCTACCTCGGCTACAAGGACAATGAAGTGTGGCTCGCTGTCGAACGATGCCTGTACTGGATTTACGAGATCGATGGCGAATCACTACCGAATCAGTCGCTACTTAACGAACTCGCTCGTGGGCAACTAGTCAAAGGATGCTCATGACCAAGCCCATCACAAACCCCAAGACCGAGGAAGCGCCCGAGCTTGCGCCACCCGAGCCGGAACCACGATCTCGTGTCCGCGCCCTTCTAAACCTGTTGCCCGAGTCGGCGCGTCGCCCTACCGTCCCAGAGACGCTTGGATCGATCGCGCTCCTCGGGATCGCCGTAGTGCTGGTTGCGGTGCTGGCGTCGTTCGGGCAAGCCGCCGCGGGCGCGCTGCAGTCGTTGATTGCGAGCTCGGCTAGGCAGGATTTCGACCCCGCCGAACCCTTCACGGCATCCATTCGGACGACGAACACGACAGGCATGGACTTCGCCTATCCGGATGCTGTGAGCTTGCCGGAGCAGGAACTGGCAATCCGCGAGGGTGACGTGACGGGGGCGGTACCGATCGACTCCTCGTTTCGCGAGTTCAGTATTGCCACCGTCAGTGACGAAGCCTTCCTGATCACCGACATTCGCATCGCGGATCTCACTCCTGAGCCGATCGTGACCGGCACACTCATCGACAAGCAGCACGGTACCGGCGGCCCAGAGCCGCGGAAGACGCTGTACTTTGACCTCGCCGTCGGCACCGCGAGCGACGAGCCAGGAGGCGAGGACTACTTCGCGATAGGTGAGAATGTGCTCACCTTCGACTCGGCGACGCGGATGATACTCGCGCTTGTTGTCGATGGACCCATCGATGACTCATGGAGCTGGGTGTATCAGTTCGAAGTCACCGGCCCGGATGGCGGTCAGTTCACGTACTTCCTCGGAGCCGACGGGAGCCTACGCAGCGACGTCATCGAGATCGATGACTCTGCGCGATTTCGCCTTACCGCCAAAGCGGCAGTCGACAATTACGCGGTCATTTTCGCCGAAGACGATGACGGTGTCATTGTGAAGATCAAGAGCTGAGTGCGCCGCGCCCTTGTCCGACTTGCGCAGCGTGCGCGCGGTGACGGCGTCGCGCACGGCAACCCAGTTGGGCCCCATGTCGTTGAACTCGAGCGCCCCCGACTTCGGGTGCTCGAGGTAGCGGATCAACTCGCCGAGTATCCACGCCTGCTCGGGGTCGGCGACGCCGCGGAACTCTTTCTGCAGCACCGCGTGCGAAAGCACTTCGGCCCACGAGATGTGGTGCAGCTTGACGCTGCGCAGCTTGCGCCCGTCAACTTCGGTCGGATGCATCCCCAGCGCCGCCGGCAACTCATTCGAGATCGTGAGCAGGGCATCAAACCCGTGCTCACGCGCCACGTCGAGGTAGTTCTCGAGCTGCCCGCGCTTGAGCTCGTTGACACCGGTCTTCACCTCGACGAGCGCTGTCCACGACTTCGCGCCGCGCTTGGCGCGAATGAGTCCGTCTGGAAGACTCGCTTGCCATTGACGTCGAACGGCACTTCGGTGAGTGCCTCGATCGTGCCTGCCGGAGCGCCCAGCGAGCCGAGTAGCGCGCGCCCGAACCCCTGGACGGATGAGATCAGCGCCAACAGCGCCGACGTCGCCCGCCGTTCCTGCTCTTCAGCCCCGTTGATCCCCGACGTCGGAATCAGCCGCGCAGCGTGTCATACCCGTTCTTCTGCCACAGCGACTCCTTTGTCGTCTGAGTGATGCTCATGAGGGTAGCGGAGCGAGCCATCGTCGGTTTGATGCGTGCGGGGCGGAAGTCGACCCCGCGAACTTGGTCGCGGCCGTGCGGTACAGGAGCGGCAGCCGCTCCCTCCCCCCGGGGGGCTTGCGGAGCTTCAATTTGGTCGGGCGACAAGGCGACGTGGCTTGGGTGCGGTCGATTGCGACGCACCCTTCCCAGACGTAGCGCTAGTCGAATTTCGGTCAGGTACGGTGCGGAAGGGCCGACGTCAATGATCGAGGCGCTAGGTTCCTTTTAGGTGACTTAGATAGGAGATCTCGTGACTGTTCGCCGCGCACTCCGTGTCAATCAATGGCTCCCTGAGTGGGATCGCATCCAGTTCGATTCGGCTAAGCGTCAGGATCGCCCAGAGCCTTGGTTTCTCCTGCTTTCGGTTCCAGCGCGAGATCTTCGACGTCTTGCTGACGTCGCCAAACGTCAGTCGAGCCCGCTTATTCCTGGGTCTGCTGAGACCGGAATTCAGCGAGGTCTTCAGTCATCCCGTGCCGAGGAAATCAGCAGATACGTTCGAACTGGCTACCCGATGTCCTCGCTGAGGGGTGCGCGACTCAAGATGGCCGACGATGCGCTTCGCAAGCCAGGCTGGCTCGCATCGTCAATTATCGTAAACATCCTGCTGCCGGGCGAACAACGGGATGGGCGAATTCTTCATCCCGAAGATGCAATCGTGGTGGAAGAAGACACATCGGACGCCTTCGGAAGCTACAAGGTGTCGTATCCCGACTCTTGGAGCGCTGACTGGGACCCGCTCGTTCGAGCACCGATGGAAGTGATCGATGGGCAGCACCGCCTCTGGGCCTTCACCGGCGACGAAGAGTACGACAACTTTGAGCTGCCGGTGGTGGCTTTTGTCAATTTGGATCTTGCGTGGCAGGCATATTTATTCTGGACGGTGAACATTAAGCCCAAACGGATTAGCCCTTCTCTGGCTTATGACCTGTATCCCTTGTTGAGGGAACAGGAGTGGCTCGAGGCGGGCGAGGGGCTTTCCGTGTATCGCGAAACCCGGGCGCAAGAAATTGTTGAGGTTCTCTACTCATTCCCGGAGAGCCCTTGGTACTCTCGGGTCAACATGCTCGGCGACTCAAACCGCAGCGTCGCGCCTGTCACTCAAGCGGGATTTGTAAGGAGCCTGACAAGTTCATACGTCCGCGCATGGAACTCCGGCGCAAGTGGCCTCGGTGGGCTGTTCGGCGGGTCGGAGGAAGGTAGCGGACTCAACTGGAACCGGCTGCAACAGACGAGTCTGATCGTCGAACTCTGGACGCTGCTCGCCACTCAGATTGCAGCGCGTCGGCTGGAAGGAGCGGTCTCTCGCGGCGAGGACTTTTTCAGCCCAGACGGCCAACCTAGTCTCGTTCCGACGGATCAAGGCATCCGATGTGTAATGCAGGTGTCAAATGATCTGCTTCGGTCGATCGCGAATTCGCTCGAGTTCTTCGACTGGGAGTTCGGCTTTGCGGAGGAGGCGTTCGAAGCTGCGGACGTCCGCGCGTGCCTCGATTCACTGCGTCAACTTGAACTGCATGCCATCCTTGACAATCTCGCGGAAGTCCTTTCTCGTTTCGACTGGAGGACGCTAAAGGCGGCGGGTCTGACGGACACTCAGCGAGACTTGAAATCCGCTTACCGTGGAAGCGGCGGATATGCGCTCCTAAGGCGCCACGTTCTCGAGCACATTGCGACCGACTCGAATACTCGGCTAGCTAACGAAGCGAGCCGGTTGCTCCCTGCTCGAGCGGATGACGAATAGCGTGGAGCCTTTGTCGGCGGCCGAGTCTGCGGCAATTGGCGCGGCGAGTGCGAACGTAGTCGAGGACCACTTCTTCACAGTTTCCCGGCGCTATTCAGACACGGGCAGCTGGATCCCGGCGAGCTCGCCGTTTGGCGGCGAGAACACTTTTCACCGCCTCAGAACATTCGACTTCGCGAAGATGAACGCGCGCACGACGGAGTCTCTCGCAGAGTTTCTCAGCGCCTCTGTGCTCCTCCATTGTGCTGACGCCTGGGCGTACTTTGGACGCTCGCTGGCTGCTCTGTCGCACGGATCGCTTTCGGTCGCGCAGCATCTGCTCTACTACTCCGAACTGCGATCGGCAATGGCGATCTTGGCGCGGAACGGCATCTATTGCATCGACCGGACGAACTTCGTGCTCGACGCTGGCAAGAACGTGCATCGGCTAAAGGCTGACGGCACACATGTTGCGGTGTGGCGCTACTTTGACGCTTGGTCGCGCGGGTCGGCGGCGATTTCCCCGATAGCAGGTTCGGTCAAGCTGCTCGGGTCAGCTTTGCCCGACTGGTTGGATGCTCGGCATGGCCTCGCCTCGGCGGCATTGATGGTGCCCCAGCTGTTATCGGCGTGGGGTGCGGACCTCCGCTTCTACGCGCGTGACCAGAAGTGGAGGAACTACAATTCTTACGTCCCGCAGCACGCGTCAGCAGCGGCGCAACATCACACACCGAGTTGGCTCACAAGTGCTGTCTCGGAGGTTTGGAAGCTCGTGTGGTCGTCGGGCGGGGAGACGTTTTCCGAACTCGACGCGTGGTTGACTCGCGGTGCAGTGCAACAAGCCTTCAGAGAGGCGACAGACGAAGAGCCCGCGTACTCGCTGAAGTACGCACGAGTGCTGGACACGGCGCTTCCATCGCTAGTCGACGCCGCTTTCCAAACACGCGCTCGTACAGTACTTCGCAATCCTCTAGGGGATTCTCCCGAGATTCTCCGACTCGCCGAGGCGCGCCCTCACGCGAGAATTCCATCATCTGTGGCGACGAAGGGGATGATCGGGCGTGCGCTCATCTTGGCCCGGTTGGCCACTGCCAACACGCAGTCTTTGGCAACGGCGTCGGGAGTTTCGCCCGACGCCTTCGAGCCATGGGGATTGGATCTGTTCTTGCGGTCGGGCATCGGAGTACCTGAGCGCTCGCGGTCTGGATTGCTCGATACTCAGTCGGACATCATCCTCGAACTAGAGATGCTTCAGGATTCCGAGCCCGATAAGACGCTCGAGGGCCTGGCAAACGTGTCGTCATCCTGGTCGCACAGTTACATGCTGCTGACGAAGGTCGAGCGAGCCCTAGTCTGGTCTATGGTCGCGTGAAGACTGGAGAAGCGCAGTGAGTACATGTCGATCGGCTAATGGTGACTGACCAGAACTTTGAGCGCGTCGACCCGTTCCTGCGATGGGCAGGAGGTAAGCGCTGGCTCAGGCCGACGGTAAACCAGATTCTCGGAAACCGTCGTATATCAGGTTATATTGAACCATTTCTGGGCGGCGCGTCGATCTTCATGGGGCTCGCGGTCGCAGGTCGAAGTGTTCTCGCGGATCTGAATGAAGAACTCGTTGGGGTTTACCAGGCAGTGCGCGACTCCCACGTCGCCGTAGCTGAGGCTCTCGAAGGGTACGAGAACACGCCGGAAGCGTACTACTCGGCTCGAGCGAACGTGCCGAGAGATTTGCCGTCCCGGGCCGCAAGATTCATTTATCTCAACCACACTTCCTTCAACGGTATTCACCGGGTCAATCTCAAAGGCGAATACAACGTCCCTTTTGGGTACCGAAAGACGGTGAACATGCCCAGTCTTGCGACGCTCACTTTTGCATCACAGAAGCTTTCGAAGTCAACACTTTGCTCTGGAGACTTTGCCGTCTCGCTGCGCGACGCTAAAGCTGGAGATCTCGTTTTTCTCGACCCTCCGTACACGGTCGCTCACAACGCAAATGGCTTCGTGAAATACAACCAACACCTTTTCTCGTTCTCGGATCAACAGCGACTCGCGTTGGAAATTGAACGTTTGCTTTCATTGGGTGCAGATTTCATACTGACCAACGCCGCGCACGCGTCGGTCGCGGACCTCTTCGGTCCGCTAGGGAATCAAGTCGTCGTGTCGAGGAAAAACGCGGTCGGCGGCCGCCGCGCGACAAGAGGCCGGGCTGAAGAGTTCCTCTTCACGAACCTCGATGTTTCAATGTTGAGCGGCGCTCCAGCCCCATCGAATGACCCGGACGAGGGGTCAAGTCCCGGGTAGTGGTGTAGCGCGATCCTTCGTTGTGTTGGCTTAGGCGCTGAGTTCGAGGGCGGGTTGGTCGGTCACCTCGTTTCCTGTCTGGGGGACGAGGCTCAAGCGGCTCTTGGCGAGGATCTCGAGTCCG
>NZ_CAJQNT010000049.1 GCF_905479755.1 uncultured Schumannella sp.
AGACACCCATTCACCTCGAACCAGGACCGCGCCAACGCTCTCGCGCCCTGGCTCGAACACTACAACTACACTCGAGCCCACACCGCCTGCGGAGGCAAGCCCCCGATCAGCCGAGTGTCACGAACGAAGTGACCGGGTACACCTAGAGCTCCTCGCGGTGCCGCAGTCGCTCCAGTTCGCGCCGGTCGCGTTTCGTCGGCCGGCCCGCGCCGCGATCACGGACGCCCACGACCGAACGCTCCTCCGGCGGCGGCGGGGGAGGCGAGTGATCCTCCAGCGCCTCGGCCGCGAGCGCCGCCCCCACCCGCTTGCGGATGAGTTGACGCACGATCACCACGCGCGGTCCCGCCTCGGTGCGCACGCGCACCTCGTCGCCGATCTGGAGGGCGTGTGCCGCCTTCGCCCGATCCCCGTTCACCCGCACATGTCCGGCACGGCAGAGCGCGGTCGCCACCGACCGGGTCTTGGTCAGCCGCACGGCCCACAGCCAGGCGTCCAGTCGAGCGCTCACGTCAGCGAGCATACGGACCCGTGCCCGGCCTCGCGCTCATTAGGCTGAACGCGTGACGCGAGCCAGCCATGACCCGAGCGCCCGTCGCCCGCACGGTCCGGGGGATGCCTGGGTGGACGGGCCGCGGGGCAAGTTCTGGGGTACCTACGGTGCCGCGGGGCTGTTGGTGGCGCATCCGGGTTCCGGGATCCTGCTGCAACTGCGCGCCACCTGGAGTCACTTCGGGGGCACCTGGGGACTCCCCGGCGGGGCGCGGAAACCCGAGGAGTCGGCGGTCGACGCGGCCATTCGCGAGGCCGACGAGGAGGCGGGCGTGCCGCCCGAGCGGGTGCGCGTGCTCGACACCGTCGTCAATGACCTCGGCTACTGGTCGTACACGACCGTGCTGGCGCGGGTCGATAACCGTTTCGAGCCGGTGATCGGCGACGCCGAAAGCGTCGAGCTCGAATGGGTGGCGCTGGATGACGTCGCGGCGCGGCCGCTGCATCCGGGGTTCGCCGCGACCTGGCCGGGGCTACGAAACCGCTTGCGCGAACTGGATGCCGCGTTCGACTGACCGTTGCTCGTCCTGCTCAGCGAGCGACGCCTTCCAGGCGACGAGGCTGCGCACCAGTTCGCTGTCGTCCTCGGCGAGACGTTCCATGGCATCCGCCGGAACGTAAAAGTTGACGGCGACCCAGCCGCGCACTGACTCGTTCTCGTCGCCGGCCAGTTCGCGCAGCAGGTCGCACGGCGCCGCCTCGTTGCGGGCGACACAGGCGCGCACGCCCGGGTCGGCATCGCGCGCGAGGCGTTCGAAGACGTCGGCCGGCGCGTGGTAGCTGCTCGCCACGCTCTCGCGGATCTTCGGGTTGCTGTCCTCGGCCAACAGGCGGAGACGACGGATCTTGCTCTCGGTCACCGGGGGAGCGGGATGCAGTTCCGCGGCCTCCGCGGCCGTCAGCATCGCGGGCGCGTGAGCGCGCATCTGCGCGCGCTGAGCGGGCGTATTGAAGCGGATGCACGACATGGCGGGAGCCTACGCACTCGCGTCTCGCACGCCAAGGTGACCCGCCGGGGTGGCACAGGCAGGCCCCGCGGAGGTGCCGATCGAGACCGACAATCGTGAATATCGCTCCGTCGCCCTACAATCGCACCAGGAGGGGACGTGTGACCGAGGTCAGCAACCGGATCGTGACGATCCCCAATGCCCTGAGCCTGCTTCGGCTCCTGCTCATTCCCGTGTTCTTGGGCACGCTCATCGCGGCGGAGTACCTCTGGGCGCTCGTCATCCTCGTCGTCTCGAGCGTCACCGACCTCGTCGACGGGGTCGTGGCGCGCCGGTTCGACCAGATCACCCGACTCGGTCAGCTCCTGGATCCCGCGGCCGACCGGCTCTACATCCTCGCCACGCTCATCGGGCTCGCCTGGCAGCAGTTCATCCCGTGGTGGCTGGTCGCCATCATCATTGCCCGCGACGTGCTGCTGATCGTCCTCGGGGTGGTGCTCGCCAACCACGGCTACGGGCCGCTGTACGTGCACCACCTGGGCAAGATGGCGACCTTCGCGCTGCTCTTCGCGCTACCGGTGCTCATCCTCGGGGGAGCGTTTTCGGCCCTCGAACCGGTCGCCACCGTGCTCGGCTGGTCGGCCGCGCTGTGGGGCGCTTTCCTGTACTGGTGGGCGGGCATCCTGTATCTTCGCGAGACGATCCGTGTGGTCCGGATTTCCCCGGTTTCGGGTTCCGGCGCGTCCGATAGTCTGAACGTTTAGAGGAGGTCGAGATGGTCGACACGGGCGAGAACGCAGCCCCCGAAGCGCCGCGAAACGGTGCCGACGGGCAGCCTTCGGCGATGCCGCCGACGGACACGACCGCGCACTTCTCCGACGAGTTCGTCGCGCAGCTCGCGGCGATGGAAGCGGGCGTCAGCCTCGAAGAGCAGGAGGCGATCGCGGCGCTGCCGTCCGCATCCGCCCTGCTGATCGTGCGGCGCGGTCCCAACATCGGTGCGCGTTTTCTTCTCGATGCCGACCAGACCATCGCCGGGCGACACCCCGATGCCGACATCTTCCTCGACGACGTGACGGTGTCGCGTCACCATGCCCGATTCGTGCGCACCGGCACCGCTTTCCACGTGGAAGACCTGGGCTCGCTCAACGGCACCTACTTCCTCGGTGAGCGGATCGAGGCGGCTCCGCTGTCCGATGGCGCCGAGGTGCAGGTCGGCAAGTTCCGTCTGACGTTCTATGCCTCGCGCGCCGATGTCGCGGGTGCCGCGTCCTGATGCCGGCTGGTTCGTCCGCGGCGCGCTCCCACTCCTCGCCGCAGCTTCTGAGCATTGGGCAGGTGCTGGCGCGCCTGAATCCGGAGTTCCCCGAACTGTCGCCGTCGAAGCTTCGCTTCCTGGAGGAGCGTCAGCTGGTCACCCCCTCGCGCACCGAGTCGGGATACCGCAAGTTCTCGCACGCCGACGTCGAGCGCGTGCGTCTGGTGCTGTCGATGCAGCGCGACTACTACCTGCCGCTCAAGGTCATCCGTTCCTACTTGGAAGACCTGGATGCCGGCCGCGATCCGGTGCTGCCCGGGGGCGGTGCGGTGCCCGGGCCGTCGATGCTGCCGTCGGAGCGTCGGCTCACGCGCGACGAACTGATTCGTGAGGCGGGTGCGACGACCCTGTTGCTCGGCGATGCGATTTCGGCGTCGCTCATCGTGCCCGCGGATCACTACGGCGACGAGGCGCTGGCGGTTTTGACGGCGCTCGTCGAGTTGCAGCGCTCGGGGATCGAGCCGCGCCATCTGCGCGGGTTCCGCGCGTCGGCGGAACGCGAACTGGGGCTCATCGAGACCGCGCTCATCCCGGTCGCGCGTCGCACCGATGCGTCGAGTCGCGCGAAGGCGCGCGAAATGGCGCGCGAGATCGCAGGACAGCTCGAGGTGGTGCGCTCCAACCTCATCCGTTCGGCGCTGAGCAAGCTCTAGGGCATCGAATTTCGCACGACACTCCGCGTGTCGCGCGGGATGTGATTGTCGCCACGGGGAGTGGTGGGTACCGTGGGGTGTGACGAGAAGTTGAAGTTCAACTTCAAGCTGAGGGTTACCCCGGCGGATCGAGGATGGCAGATGAGCGACGTGAAACGCAGCGAAGAATCGCGCTACGACCTCGGCCTGCTCTTCACCGACGGCATGCCCGAGATGGATGACACCGCGGGCTACCGGGGAACGGTCGCCGCTCGTGCGGCCGGAATCAGCTACCGCCAGCTCGACTACTGGGCTCGCACGCAACTCGTGGAGCCGACGGTCCGTGGGGCGGCCGGCTCCGGCTCGCAGCGGCTCTACGGCTTCCGCGACATCCTCGTCCTCAAGCTCGTCAAGCGCCTGCTGGACACCGGGATCTCGCTCCAGCAGATCCGCACCGCCGTCAACCAGCTGCGCGAGTCGGGCGTCAACGATCTCGCCCAGACGACGCTCATGAGCGACGGCGCGAGCGTGTACCTGTGCACCTCCGACGACGAGGTCATCGACCTGGTCAGCCGCGGGCAGGGCGTCTTTGGCATCGCGGTGGGCAAGGTCTTGCGCGAGGTGGAGACGAGTCTCGTCGAGCTCGACACCATCTCGGTCGATGACCCGCGCGACGACCTCGCCGCCAAGCGCGCCTCGCGCGCCGCCAGCTAGCCCCACCCCACCCCTCTTCCGCCGCGCGGCGGCGCGGGCGCGCGCGGGTTAGGCGTTGGACTCGGCGTCGGCGACCGGGAAGTCCTGCAGATTGGCGGTGCGCAGCACGCGGTCCAGCAACTGGTCGAAGTGGCGCGCCATCTCCTGCGCGCTCTCGCCCGGCCAGACATGGAGCGGCTTCGCGGCGCCCTGCGCCTGCTGCAGCGACGTGCGTTCCGGCAGCTGGGGCGACAGCACGAGCGGCCCGAACATGTCGCGCAGCTCCTTGATGCGGAACTGGTGCTCGAGCGACTGCACGCGGGCGCGGTTCACGATGATCCCGAGCGGCTGGAGGCGCGGTGACAGTCCGCGGCGGATCTCCTCGATCGCCCGCAGGGCGCGGTCGGCCGCGGCGACCGAGAACAGCCCCGGCTCGGTCACGACCGTGACGCGGTCACTCGCCGCCCAGGCGGTGCGGGTGAGGGCGTTAAGCGACGGCGCGCAGTCGATCAGCACGAGCTCGTAGTCCTGCTCGACGTGGGCGAGAGCCTCCTCGAGCTTCCAGATGTCGCGAATGCTCGGGTGCGGGCCGTCGAAGTTGATCGCCGACGGCGAGCCGATCAGCACATCCACGGTGCCGCGGTGCCCGCGCGTCCATCCCGACGGGGCGATCGCGGAACGCACGATCTTCTCCTTCGGGGATGCCAGCACGTCGGCGATGTTCAGATGACCGGCGACGGAAATGTCCATCCCGGTCGACACATCCGATTGCGGGTCGAGGTCGACGACGAGCGTCGAAACCCCGCGCGCAAAGGCCGCAGACGCCAGGCCGAGCGTCACGGTTGTCTTGCCGACACCCCCTTTGAGGGAGCTGACGCTCAGTACGTGCACGAGAAGGGAGCCTACCTTCAGTAATCTGAAAGGAGCCAAAATTCAGCCGCGTGCCGAGAGGACCGAATGTTCAAGAAGATCCTGGTTGCCAACCGCGGTGAAATCGCCATCCGCGCGTTCCGCGCCGCCTACGAGCTCGGGGCCAAGACGGTTGCGGTGTATCCCTACGAGGATCGCAACTCGATGCACCGCCTGAAGGCCGATGAGGCCTACCTGATCGGGGAGGAGGGGCACCCGGTTCGGGCCTACCTCGACGTGAGCGAAATCATCCGCGTCGCCAAGGAAGCCGGCGCCGATGCCATCTACCCGGGCTACGGATTCCTCTCCGAGAACCCGGATCTCGCCCAGTCGGCTCGCGACAACGGCATCACCTTCATCGGTCCCGGCAGCAACGTGCTGGAGATGGCCGGCAACAAGGTCACGGCGAAGGAGCACGCGATCTCCGCGGGCGTTCCCGTCCTGAAGTCGACCCCCGCCACGACCGACATTGAGGCGCTGATCTCCGGCGCCGACGAAATCGGATTCCCCGTCTTCGCCAAGGCGGTCGCCGGTGGTGGTGGCCGCGGGATGCGTCGGGTCGATAAGCGCGAAGACCTCCGTGGTGCGCTCGAGGCCGCCATGCGCGAAGCCGACAGCGCGTTCGGCGACCCGACCATGTTCATCGAGCAGGCGGTCGTGCGCCCGCGCCACATCGAGGTGCAGATCCTCGCCGACGCGAGCGGTGAGACGATCCACCTGTTCGAGCGCGACTGCTCGGTGCAGCGCCGCCACCAGAAGGTGGTCGAGATCGCGCCCGCACCGAACCTCGACGAAGACACCCGTCAGGCGATGTATCGCGACGCGGTCGCGTTCGCCAAGTCGATCGGCTACGTCAACGCCGGAACGGTGGAGTTCCTGCTCGACACCGCGGGGGAGCGCGCCGGCCAGCACGTGTTCATCGAGATGAACCCGCGTATCCAGGTCGAGCACACCGTGACCGAGGAGGTCACCGACGTCGACCTCGTGCAGTCCCAGATGCGGATCGCGGCGGGGGAGACGCTCGCCGAACTCGGGCTCTCCCAGGATTCGGTTGAGCTTCACGGCGCGGCGCTGCAGACCCGCATCACGACGGAAGACCCGGGCGCCAACTTCCGCCCCGACACCGGCAAGATCACCACCTATCGTTCGCCCGGCGGCTCGGGCATCCGTCTCGACGGCGGCACGGTGCAGACCGGTTCGCAGATCAGCCCGCACTTCGACTCGATGCTGGCGAAGATGACGGCCCGCGGTCGCGACTTCCCGGCCGCGGTGGCGCGGGCGAAGCGCGGTCTGGCGGAGTTCCGCATCCGCGGTGTCTCCACCAACATCCCGTTCCTGCAGGCGGTGCTGGAGGACCCGGCGTTCGTCGCCGGAGACCTGTCGACCAGCTTTATTGACGAGCGCCCCCAACTCTTCAAGGGGCACGAGTCGCGCGACCGCGGCACCAAGATCCTCAGCTGGCTGGCCGACGTCACGGTGAACCAGCCGAACGGAGATGGCGCGCACGCGATCGACCCGGCGCGCAAGCTTCCGGCGGTCGACCTCGAGACCGAGGCGCCGTCGGGGACGCGCCAGAAGCTGCTCGAGCTCGGACCGGTCGGCTTCGCGACCGCGCTGCGCCAGCAGACGGCGCTCGCGGTCACCGAGACGACGTTCCGTGACGCACACCAGTCGCTGCTGGCCACGCGCGTCCGCACCAAAGACCTGACGGCGGTCATGCCGCACGTGGCGCGCCTCACTCCCGAACTGTGGAGTGTGGAGGCCTGGGGTGGCGCGACCTACGACGTCGCCTTGCGCTTCCTGGGCGAAGACCCGTGGGAGCGCCTCGCGACGATGCGCGAGGCACTGCCGAATGTGGCCATCCAGATGCTGCTGCGCGGTCGCAACACGGTCGGCTACACGCCGTACCCGACCGAGGTCACGAGCGCGTTCGTGCGCGAGGCAGCCTCGACCGGTGTCGACATCTTCCGCATCTTCGATGCCCTCAACGATGTCGACCAGATGCGACCGGCGATCGACGCCGTGCTCGAGACCGGCAGCACCGTCGCCGAGGTGGCGCTGTGCTACACGGCCGACCTGCTCGACCCCAACGAGACGCTGTACACGCTGGACTACTACCTGAAGCTCGCCGAGCAGATGGTCGATGCGGGCGCGCACATCATCGCGATCAAGGACATGGCGGGCCTGTTGCGCGCGGGAGCGGCTGAGAAGCTCGTGACCGCCCTGCGGGAGCGTTTCGACCTCCCCGTCCACGTGCACACGCACGACACGGCAGGCGGTCAGCTGGCGACGCTCATGGCGGCGTCTCGTGCCGGTGCGGATGCGGTGGACGCCGCAAGCGCCCCGATGGCCGGCACCACCAGCCAGCCTTCGCTCTCGGCGCTCGTCGCCGCGACCGCGCACACCGACCGCGACACGGGGCTCTCGCTTCAGGCGGTGAGCGATCTGGAGCCGTACTGGGAGGCCGTGCGCAGCGCGTACCGTCCGTTCGAGTCGGGGCTTCCGGGCCCCACCGGCCGGGTCTACAAGCACGAGATCCCCGGGGGTCAGCTCTCCAACCTGCGCCAGCAGGCGATCGCGCTCGGCCTGGAGGACCGCTTCGAGGTGATCGAAGACCTCTACGCCGCCGCCAGCCAGATGCTCGGTCGTCCGCCGAAGGTGACCCCTTCGTCGAAGGTCGTCGGCGATCTCGCCCTCGCGCTTGCCGCCGCGAACGCCGACCCGGCCGAGTTCGAACAGAACCCCGACAAGTTCGACATCCCGGATTCGGTCATCGGTTTCATGGCCGGTGAACTCGGCGACCTGCCGGGCGGATGGCCCGAGCCGTTGCGCAGCAAGATCCTCGAGGGCCGCAACGTCAAGATCGGAGTCGAGCCGATCACGGCCGACGACGAGAAGGCGTTGGCGGGCACCCCGGAGGAGCGTCGCGGGGCCCTCAACCGCTTGCTCTTCCCCGGTCCGACCCAGCAGCTCGAGCAGGTGCGCGAGACCTACGGCGACCTGTCGGTCGTCGACACCCTCGACTACCTGTACGGGCTGAAGCCCGGTGTCGAGCACGCGGTCCCGATCGCACCCGGTGTCAACTTGTTCGTCGGGCTCGAAGCCATCGGTGAGATCGACGCCAAGGGCATGCGCACCGTCATGACCACGCTCAACGGTCAGTTGCGGCCGGTCTTCGTGCGCGACCGCAGCGTCGCCGTCTCGACCCCGACCGCCGAGAAGGCGGACGCCAGCAAGCCGGGTCAGGTTGCGGCGCCGTTCTCCGGAGTCGTCACCCTGAAGGTCGACGAGGGCGACAAGGTCGAGGCGGGTCAGGCGGTGGCATCGATCGAGGCCATGAAGATGGAGGCCGCCATCACGTCGCCCATCGCGGGCACCGTGAAGCGCCTGGCGATCCCGAACACGCAGCAGGTGGAGGCGGGCGACCTGTTGGTCGTCGTCGAGTCGTGATCGCATCGCGCCGGTAGACTCGGACGTTGGCGCGAACCTGCGTCGTCGAAAGGGGAGTGAGCGTGGCGCGAGTCCGCAACGAGAAGCCGACGTCGGTCGATGAGCCCGGCGACGCGGTTTCCGACGTGGCCGGGGACGAGGGTCTCGCGACCCAACTGCCCGAGAGCCTCACGGTGAACATCGAGTTGCCCACGACGGTGCACGAACCCGCCGACGACGAGGCGGCCGTCACGCTGCACGACATCGCGATCACGCCGGTGCTTCCGCAGGTCGATGGGCTCGCCACGACCTCGATCCACCTCGACGCGGAGGAACACGCGGGGCTTCCCGCCGGCGAGGGAGACCTGGTTTCCGAGTTGGACGACCAGACGGTCGCCGTCGTGCCGCCGCTCCCGGGCGACGAGATCGACGCCCGCGACGCGCACGCAGGGGTGCGCGATTCGCCGGAGTCGGCATCCATGCTCACGGCGGAGCGTCTGCTGCACGAGAAGAGCGGCAGTCGTCGAGGCGCGCCCGAGGGGCGCTGGCCGAGCCTCGTGTACCGCGCGAGCTTCCACCAGATCAACCTCGGCGACTCGCCCGCGGTGCGCGAGCGCAAGGCCCTGGATGCGCGCATCGCCAAACGGCTGGAGGGCGGCACGCGCTTCGTGCCGGTGCTGACCCGCAAGGGCGGTGTCGGCAAGACCACGATTACGACGATCCTCGGCATGGCTCTCGCCGACGTTCGCGAGGATCGCGTCATTGCCGTCGACGCCAACCCCGACCGCGGCACGCTCTCGGAACGCGTCAACAAGCAGACGCGCTCCACGGTGCGAGACGTGGTCACGCACGCGCCGAGCATCCGTGACTTCTCCGAGTTGTCGAGCCATGTGTCGCGCGACGAGACGCGCCTCGACGTGCTCGCCTCCGACACGGATCCGCTGCTCTCGGAGGCCTTCGATGAGGACGACTACAACGTGGTCGCCGATATCGCGGCGCGCTACTACTCGCTCGTGCTCACCGACTGCGGCACGGGCATCGTGCATTCGGTCATGCGCGCGACGCTCCAGCGTGCGGATGCCGTCGTGATCGTGTCGGGCGGCAGTGTCGACGAGGCGCGCCTGGCATCGGAGACGCTCACGTGGCTCGAGGCGAACGGCTACGGTGACCTCGTCAAGAACGCGATCGTGGCGCTCAACACCGCCACGCAGGGCACGAACCTGGTGAAGCTCGACGAGATCGAGGCGCACTTCCGTTCGCGCGTGCGCGAGATTGTGCGGATCCCGTACGACCCCGAGCTGGCGGCCGGCTCGGTCGTGCGGTTCTCGGCGTTGCAGAAGTTCACGCGGGATTCGGCCCGTGAGCTGGCCGCGCTCGTGATGGACGGGCTGCCGGCCCGGCGGTCGGCATGACCGAACGTCAGATCCGGCTCTTCGGAGACCCGGTGCTCCGTTCGGCGAGCGATCCGATCGTCGTGAAGCCGGGCGACCCGAAGTTGCTCGCCCTCGCCGAAGACCTCGTCGACTCGGTCAAGCTCCCGGGTCGCGCGGGCGTCGCTGCGCCGCAGATCGGCGTGGGCCTGCGGGCGTTCTCCTACAACGTCGATGGCGAGGTCGGCTACGTCTTCAACCCTGTCCTCGAGGTCTCGGGCGAGCCGGAGGACGTCGATGAGGGGTGCCTCTCGGTGCCCGGGTTCTCGTTCCCGCGGTCGCGTTACCCGTTCGCGCGGGTCACCGGCGTCGACGCGCACGGGGCCGAGGTCGTCCTCGAGGGTGACGGACTGATGGCACAGGCACTTCAGCACGAGTGCGATCACCTCGACGGCAAGCTCTACGTCGAAGGCCTCGCCCCCGAGATCAAGCGCGAGGCGCTGCGGGCGATCCGCCAGTCCGACTGGTTCGCCGCTCGCGCCAGCTGAGCCGCCCCGCCGGTTGAGTAGGCCCGCGGAGCGGGCCGTATCGAAACCTGCTCGGGTCTGCGACCGGATTTCGATACGCGCCTGCGGCGCTACTCAATCGGCTCGGTTGCGCCTTGCGGCGCTACTCAATCAGCGGGGCCTGCCGGTTGAGTAGGCCCGCGAAGCGGGCAGCCCCGCCGGTTGAGTAGGCCCGCGGAGCGGGCCGTATCGAAACCTGGTCGGGTCTGCGACCGGATTTCGATACGCGCCTGCGGCGCTACTCAATCGGCTCGGTTGCGCCTTGCGGCGCTACTCAATCAGCGGGCGGTTAGTGAACGAGCGACTGACCGGTGGTCTCCGGGGAGGCCGACGAGTACATCTCGTCGATCTCGCGCGAGAAGTCGGCCATGATCGGGTCGCGCTTGATGCTCATCTTCGGCGTCAGGTGTCCGCTCGCCTCGGTGAACTCCGTCGCGAGGATCGTGAACTTGCGAATCGACTCGGCGCGCGAGACCCGAGCGTTGGCGACGTCGACGGCGCGCTGCACCTCGGCGATCACCTTCGGGTTCTTCGCAGCGGCTTCGAGCGACTGATCCGCGGCCTCACCGTTGTTGTTGAGCCACACCGGCAGCATCTCCGGGTCGAGGGTGATGAGTGCCGAGATGAACGGCTTCTGATCGCCGACGGCGACAACCTGCGAGACGATCGGGTTGGCGCGCACCGGGTCTTCGAGCACCGCGGGGGCAACATTCTTGCCGCCCGCCGTGACGATGATCTCCTTCTTGCGGCCCGTGATGGTGAGGTAGCCCTCGTCATCGATCGTGCCGATGTCGCCGGTCTTGAACCACTCGCCGTCGAAGGTCTCCTTCGTCGCCTCGGGCTTATTCCAGTAGCCCGCGAAGACGTCGACGCCTTTGACGAGCACTTCGCCGTCGTCGGCGATCTTGATTCCGACGCCCGGCAGGGCCGGTCCGACGGTACCGATCTTGAACTTGTCGACGAGGTTGACGGTCGCCGGCGCGGTGGTCTCGGTCAGGCCGTAGCCCTCGAGGATGCGCAGGTCGAGGCTTCGGAAGAAGTGACCCAGTCGCGGCCCGAGCGGC
Source organism: uncultured Schumannella sp. (assembly GCF_905479755.1). GTDB lineage: Bacteria > Actinomycetota > Actinomycetes > Actinomycetales > Microbacteriaceae > DCRR01. Next base: position 11,481 of record NZ_CAJQNT010000049.1, read on the forward strand.
GCCGAACCGGACACCGCGTAGCGCACGCGGCCACCCATCGCGGCCTTGAGCTTGCTGTAGACGAGGCGGTCGAAGATCGCGAACTTGATCTTCATCCCGAGCGGCACGTGGCCGGCGTCGAGCGCCTTGGAGTGGGCGATCGCGGTGTCGGCCGCGGCGCGGAAGATCTTCCCCTTGCCGCCGGCTTCCGCCTTCTGTTCGGCCGAGTTGTACACCTTCTCGAACACGCGCGGAACGGCGAGGAGGAACGTCGGCTTGAAGCTTCCCAGGGACGGGAGGAGCTTCGATGTGTCGCCCTGGTGCCCGACCTTGACGCCCGTGGTCACCGCGAGGATCGAGATGAAACGGGCGAAGATGTGCGCGGTCGTGATGAACAGCAGCGTGGAGGCTCCCGGTGCCACGACCTCCTTCAATGCGACGCCCGCGTTGCGGCACAGCTCCACGAAGTTCGAGTGCGTGAGGATGCAGCCCTTCGGGCGCCCGGTGGAACCGGAGGTGTAGATCAGGGTCGCGAGGTCGGACCCCTGTGCGATTTTGCGGCGACGTTCGATCTCGTCGTCGGTGACTTCGGTGCCGCTGGCGGCCAGCTTGTCGAGGTCGCCGAGGTCGAGCTGCCAGACCTGGTCGACGTCGGGAAGCTCGCTGCGCACCTCATCAAAGCGCGCGTAGTGGTCCGGCGTCTCGACGATCAGGGCGGTGGCTCCGGAATCGCTCAGGATGTACTGCACCTGCGACGGCGCCGAGGTCTCATAGATCGGCACCAGCACGGCGCCCGCGAACCAGGCGGCGAAGTCGACGAGGGTCCACTCGTAGCGCGTCTTGCACATGAAGCCGATCTTCGTGCCGGGCTCGATGCCCGCGGCGACGAAGCCCTTGGCCAACGCGACGACCTGCCGGTGGAACTCGGCCGTGGAGACGTCGCTCCAGCAGCCCTCGGCGGTCGGCAGTGCAAACAGCGGTTCGTTCGGCGTGACGGCGAGGCGGTCGACCAGAAGGTCGGTCGCGTTGGCCGTGGGATCCGCCGGAACCAGGGGCGGGGTGAAGAACTCGCTCACGGAAACTCCTTTGTCACCGGGTATGAATGGTGGCCTCTAGTCTACGTGTCTCGCGGGCGCTCGGTGGGCCCAACCGGCGCACCGCGCGGCTAGACTCGGGCGTCGTGCATGCCATCGGAATCGACATCGGCGGAACCAAGATCGCCGGAGCCCTCGTCTCTCGCGACGGCGAGATCATTCGCCAACTGCGTCGCCCCACGCCGGCGGGCGATCGTGAGGCGCTCATCGACCACGTCGTGGAGATCGTGACGGAGCTCGCCGGGGGGGAGGAGATCGCGGCGGCCGGGATCGCCGCCCCCGGTTTCATCGACGCGACCCAGTCCATCGTCTACTACGCACCGAACATCAACTGGCGCAGCGAGCCGTTGCGCGAGCACCTGAGTGAACGGCTTCCGGGTCTCGCGATCACGGTCGACAACGACGCCAATGCGGCCGGCTGGGCCGAGTACCGCTTCGGTGTGGGGCGCGGAGTCCGCGACATGACGCTGCTCACGATCGGCACCGGCGTCGGCGGCGCGATCATCGCCGACGGCCAGCTGCTGCGCGGCGGCTTCGGCACCGCGGGTGAGATCGGGCACCTGCGTGTGGTGCCGGGCGGCCTCGCCTGCGGATGCGGACAGCGCGGCTGCATCGAACAGTACGGCTCCGGCCGGGCCCTGTTGCGGATGGCGAACGACATCGCGGATGCGGGGGGCATCGGCCAGAATCTCGCGGCGGTCCGGGAAGCGCAGGGCGCACTCGATGGGGCGCTCGTCGCCGCCCTGATCGCCGAGAACGACCCGGGAGCGCTCGCGGCCCTGCGCGAGTTGGGCGGCTGGCTCGGCCAGGCGGCCGCCTCGATCACGGCGATCCTCGACCCCGAGGTGTTCGCCTTCGGCGGCGGGGTCGCCGCCGCCGGGGAGCTGCTCCTGGAGCCGGTTCGCGAGGCGTATCTTGCCCACGTGCCCGCCCGCGGCTACCACCCGGAGCCCACCTTCGTCGTCGCCGAACTGGTCAACGACGCGGGCATGGTGGGAGCGGCCGACCTGGCCCGCATTCGCGCGGAACGCGCGAGCTGAGTCGCGCGCTAGGCTCGACCAAGGTTTCCGGAGGTGCCGTGTTCTACTGGCTGATGAAGTACCTCATCGTGGGCCCGTTCATGCTCTCGGTGTTCCGACCGTGGGTGCGCGGCCGCGAGAACGTGCCCGAGTCCGGGCCCGTCATCTTTGCGAGCAATCACCTCTCGTTCATCGACTCGGTGTTTCTGCCGCTGATCGTTGACCGCCCGATTCGGTTCCTCGCCAAGAGCGAGTACTTCACCGGTCGCGGGGTCAAGGGGTGGCTGATCAAACGCTTCTTCTTGGCGATCGGCCAGCTGCCCATCGACCGCTCGGGCGGGAAGGCATCCGAGGCGTCGTTGCACGGCGGTCTGGAGCACCTGGCCGAGGGCGGCCAGCTCGGCATCTACCCCGAGGGGACTCGTAGCCCCGACGGTCGGCTGTATCGCGGGCGGACGGGTGTTGCGCGCATGATTCTCGACTCGGGCGCGATTGTGGTCCCCGTCGCAATGGTCGACACGGAGAAGGCGATGCCGACGGGCACGATGATGCCGAAGGTGCGTCGCATCGGGATCGTGTTCGGCGAGCCGCTCGACTTCTCGCGCTTCGAGGGACTCGAGGGCGACCGTTTCGTGCTGCGGTCGATCACCGACGAGATCATGTACGAACTCGCGCGTATCGGCGGGCAGGAGTACACGGATGTGTACGCGACCTCGGTGAAGAAGCGCAAGCCGTCGCGGGTCGGCTGAACGTCCACGGACGGCGCGGGGCTCACGCGTCGGATAGGCTCGATCGCTGGGCTGTCTTTGGCCCATTCCTCGAAAAACAGAAGGAACGATCGTGGTAGACCCGTCCGAGACCGTTGTGCAGGCAGATCCCCGTGTGATCGCCGGTCTCGACTATTGGCGCGAGCTTCCGATCAAGCAGCAGCCCCAGTGGGCGGACGCGGATGCGGTGGCGGCGGCATCCGCCGAGATCGCCACGCTTCCTCCGCTCGTCTTCGCTGGTGAGGTCGACATCCTGCGTGAGCGCCTGGCGCGCGTCGCCCGTGGCGAGGCCTTCCTGATGCAGGGCGGCGACTGCGCCGAGACCTTCGCCGGGGCGACGGCCGACCAGATCCGTCGCCGCGTCAAGACGCTGCTGCAGATGGCGGTCGTGCTGACCTACGGCGCGTCGATGCCGGTGGTCAAGATGGGGCGCATGGCGGGGCAGTTCGCCAAGCCGCGTTCCAGCGACACCGAGACCCGCGGGGATCTGACGCTGCCCGCCTACCGCGGTGACATCGTTAACGGTTTCGACTTCACGCCGGAGAGCCGAGCGGCGGATCCCCGCCGACTCATTCAGGGCTACCACACGGCCGCGTCGACCTTGAATCTGGTTCGTGCGTTCACGCAGGGTGGCTTCGCCGACCTGCGCGAGGTGCATCGGTGGAATCAGGGGTTCGCGGTGAATCCGGCCAACCAGCGCTACGAGGGTCTCGCCCGCGAGATCGACCGTGCAGTCAAGTTCATGGAGGCGGCCGGCGCCGATTTCGATGAGCTCAAGCGCGTCGAGTTCTACACGAGCCACGAGGGCCTGTTGATGGACTACGAGCGCCCGATGACGCGCATCGACAGCCGCAACGGCACGCCCGTCAACACGAGCGCGCACTTCCTGTGGATCGGGGAGCGCACGCGCGACCTCGACGGTGCGCACATCGATTACTTCTCCCGCATCCGCAACCCCATCGGGGTCAAGCTCGGGCCCTCGACGACGGCGAGCGACATGGAGAAGCTGATCGACAAGCTCGACCCGGAGCGCGAGCCGGGGCGTCTGACGTTCATCACGCGCATGGGTGCGGGAAAGATCCGCGACGCGCTGCCCCCGCTGCTGGAGGCCATCAAGGGCATGGATGCGAACCCGATCTGGGTGTCGGATCCGATGCACGGCAACGGGATGACGACCCCGACCGGATACAAGACGCGCCGTTTCGACGACGTCGTCGACGAGGTCCGCGGGTTCTTTGCGGCGCACCGCGACGCGGGCACCCACCCGGGCGGTATCCACATCGAGCTCACCGGCGACGACGTCACCGAGTGCTTGGGCGGCTCGGAGATGATCGATGAGGCGACCCTGGCGACGAAGTACGAGTCGCTGTGCGACCCGCGTCTGAACCACATGCAGTCGCTGGAGCTCGCGTTCCTCGTGGCGGAGGAGCTCGGCCAGAAGTAGCCGGCCGGGTTCGTGTCGCGCTGGCGTCAGTCGGCGCTGAGGCGAACCCGGACCGTGCTGTTCTTCGGCACGGTCTCGCCCTCTTCGGGATCGATCTCTTCGACGGTCGCGATGCCCGGGAGGGTTTCGCCAATGAGTCGACTGTTGTTGTTCCAGTACTCGACCACGAGCCCGGCGGCTTCGAGAATCGGGCGTGCCTCGAGCCAGGTCTTCCCTTCGACGTCGGGAATCTGGACCGGCTCGGGGCCGCGCGAGATCTCGAGTCCGACCGTCTGGCCGGGCCGGCGCGGCTCGTCGCTGCGCACGAGTCCGATGACGCGCCCCTCGGCCACGTCATCGGAGTAGGACCGGATCTCACGGCTGCCGTCGACGGTCAAGTTGACGTCGGCGAGCCGCTGGGTCGCGACCTCGGGCGTCTCGCCCATGATCACCGGAACCGCGCCGACGGAGACGACGAGCTCGATGCTGCGGCCTTCGAAGGTGGTTCCGCCCTGCGACAGGTCGGTCGGTCCGTCCTCCGCGTCGAGATCGGTCGCGCTGATGACGAGCCCCGACTCGATCTCCGAGCTGAACTGTTCGATCACCGGGTCAACGATGATGAGTCCTTCGTCGGTCAACGCTTCGGTGACGTCCTCCAGAGGACGCCCCGACAGCGCCTCGAGCGTCACCTCCCGTGGGCCGAGCGAGATGACGAGGGTGACTTCTTCGCCGAGACGAACGCTCGATCCGACCGCCGGCTCGGTCGCCATCACGTCGCCCGCCGCGACATCCACGCTGTGTGCAGTGGAGGTCTCGTCGGCGACGGCGAGTCCGAGCTCGGTCAGGATCGCGGTCGCGTCTTCGGGGGTTGTGTTGACGACGCTGTTGGGGATCGTGGCGTGCGCCCCGGGGCCCGCGCCGAAGTACCATCCGGTCGTGCCGGCCAGCGCCGCGAGCAGGACGACGAGGATGAGCACGAACGGAGCGCGCCGCCGACGGCGCCGCGCGATCGTGGCCAGCTGCGCGGTCGCGGGGCGCATCGGCGACGGCGCGGTGTCGTTGCGGGAACTCGCGCGTGAACCGAGGACCTGGGTCTCGGCGTCAGAGCCCGCGAATGCGGCAGCGGGAGCGGGCGGCAGCACCATCGTGCGCTGCGTCGTCGTGGAGCCGGTCGGCAGGGCGGTGCGCAACAGCGCCTCGGTCTCGTGCAGCTGATCGAGCATCTGACGCGCATCCCGCGGGCGGTGCTCCGGGTCGCGGGCGGTCGCCCACAGCACCAACTCGTCGAGTTCGGCGGGCACTTTGGAGTTCTTGCCGCTCGGCACCGGCACCGAGTCGTTGGCGTGCTGGTACGCGATCTGCATCGGCTGTTCGCCCTTGAACGGCTGCTCGCCGGTGAGCATCTCGTACATCATGATGCCCACCGCGTAGATGTCGCTGCGGGTGTCGGCGACGCCGCGGGTGACGAGTTCGGGGGAGAGGTAGGCGATCGTCCCCATCAAGGCGGCGCCGGTCGCGGTATTCGCGGTCGCCGCGCGGGCGAGGCCGAAGTCACCGATCTTGATGCGACCATCGTCGGCCAGCAGCACGTTTTCGGGCTTCAGGTCGCGGTGCACGATTCCCGCCTTGTGCGCCGCGGCGAGACCCGACAGCACCGCCTCGGTGATGTCGAGGGTCTGTTCGGCGGTGAGCGATCCGTATTCCTCGATCAGGTCGCGCAGCGTGATGCCGGGCAGGTACTCCATCACGAGGTAGGCGTAGTCCTCATCCTGACCCTGGTCGAAGACATTGACGACGTTCGGATGCGCGAGCCGCGCCGCCGAGCGCGCCTCCTGAATGAAGCGCTGCTTGAACGCGCTGTCGTCGGAGAGGTGCCCGTGCATGACCTTGATCGCGACCCGGCGCTCCAGGCGCAGGTCGGTCGCGAGGTAGACGGTGGCCATGCCGCCCCGGGCGATGCGTGAGCGCACCTGGTAGCGACCGTCGATCAGTCGCCCGATCATCGGATCGGTCGTATTCGCACTCACGCCGGAAGTCTAGATTGCGACGGCGAACCCCACCTGTTGCCACACGGCGCGGAGCGAGCGCCGCGAGAATCGGTCTCGACTAGCCCAACTGGGCAAGCCACGCGGTCGCGCTCGCTTCCCACTTCGCGTAGGCGTCCGGGTAGGCCGAGATCTGGACGGCCTGCGCGGCCTGGGTGAGCGTCATGCTCTGCCAACCGGAGATGTCGAGAAGGCCGCGAGTCTTGCCCTTGTTGGGGTTGCTGGGGCCGCCGTAGAACAGCTTGGCGGCGTAGCTCGGCGTCGTCAGCTGCTCGACCGTGCCCCACCCGGTGCTCGGGCGCTGCTGGAACAGTCCCACCGAGTCGCGGTCGCCGTAGTTGATGTTGCGCAGGCTCGACTCCTGCATGGCCGCGGCGAGGGCGATGATGATGCCGCGGTCCGAGACGCCGAGCGAGCGGCCGACGTCGATGATGATCTGCGCGTTGGTCTTCATCTCGCTCGTGAGTGAGGTGATGGCGGTGCCCGCCGTGTTGGTCGTGGTCTTGCCGGGGATGAGAATCTTCTGTCCCGGGTAGATGGTGCTCGACCAGCTGAGGTTGTTGGCAGTGAGCACGCTCTGCGTTCCGAGACCGTAGGCCCCGGCGATCCGCGAAATGGTGTCGCCGGAGACGACGGTGTGGAAGTACTGGGTCGCCGCCGGCGTCTTCGGCTCGTCGTCAACGATCGGGTCGTCGTCGCTCTCCGAGGAGTCCGGGTCCGTCGGGGTGACGCTCACGACCTCGTCGATGTCGATCGTGGGTTCGTCGACCGAGGGTTCGTCGGCCGGGGCCGCGGGCGTGGTGGCGACCTGCGGGATCACGATGCGCTGGCCGGGGTAGATGATGCTGGACCAGCTCAGTCCGTTGGCCGAAAGCACCTTCGAGGTCGCGATGCCGAAGCGGGCGGCGATGCCCGAGATGGTGTCGCCCTTGACGATCGTGTATTTGTTCGTCGTGTCGACCGCGGGCGTCGTGGTCGTCGTCGAGGTGCCCGGCAGTTTGAGGACTTGGCCGGGGAAGATGAGCGACTTCCAGCCGAGGCCGTTGAGGGCCAGGACGGATGCCGTCGACAGTCCGTACCGGCTCGCGATGGCCGAGACGGTGTCGCCGGTTGCCACGCGGTAGGTGCTCGGAACCGTCGTCGTCACGGCCGCGGCGGTCACCGCTGCGGCGAGCGCGCGGGCGCCGGAGGTCTCCGGAAGTGTGGGCTTCTTGGGTTGCGCCGAGGCGGGCGGCAGCGGCGCGGTGATGTTCATGCTCACCGTGAGTGCGCCCGCCAGGACGAGCGGCATCGTGGCGCGCATTCCGCGATTCACGCCTCGTGGTGCGCGAACGCGATCGACTCGGGCTTGCGGTTCGACGACGAGAGGTTGCGCACTCGGGGTGAGTCCTGCAAAGACGGCGCGAGCAATCTCATCGCGCTCGCGGAGGTTCGACACATCGACCGCCTTTCTCCCCGCCCCCGGGATGCACCTGGCTGTGTCCGCAATAACGCTGTCACAGTTGGCAACTACTGTCAATCAAAGTGAGATATGTGATTGGAGTGACTCGAGTGAAAGTGGGGGAGCCTCCGCGCCTCTCGCCCCCGCTCGTGGCACTCTTAACGCGTGAGTTCTTCTGCCGACCGTGAATGGTTGACTGTCCCCGACCTCGTCGAGATGCTCGGCGTCTCCACCAGCCGCGTCCGTCGGCTCTTCGAGGATCGGATCCTTCTCGCCGAGCGTCGCGACGGCGTTCTGAAGGTCCCCGCCGACTTCCTGAAAGACGGCGAGCCCCTCCACGAGCTGCGCGGCACCCTCATGGTGCTCGCCGATGCCGGCTTCAGCGACGACGAAGCGATGCACTGGCTTCTCGGCGAAGACGACAGTCTGGGGGCGGCGCCCGTCGACGCACTCCGGCAAGGTCGCAAATCCGAAGTGCGTCGCGTGGCGCAGTCGCTCGCGTTCTAGGTCGCTACACCGACACGAGCGCCGACTGCACGGCGATCACGTCGGCTCCGTAGACCGCGTCGAAGTACTCCTGGATGGACCCGTCGTCGTAGTAGATGGTCACGAAGAGGTAGCCGTTCTCCGAGAACGAGAACAAGACGTCCACGGGCGAATCCGTGGTCACCACTTCCTGGATCTCACGAAGGTCGGCGTCGGAGTTCTCACCCGCGTTCGCCGGGTCGAGCCGCGGGTCCGGGTCGCTGGCCATCGGGTCGTACAGCGCGAGAGGCACTGCATCCTCGGTCACGGTGAACAGCTCACCATCCCAGGTGCCGAAGACGGCGAAGGTGCCCCACGTCACGTCGCCTTCGGTCTCCTTGATTTCCAGAAGGTCCCAGTCCCAACCGACGATCTCGGCGCCGGCGCACTGCGGCGGGTAGGACTCGGCGATCGCGCCGAGGCAGAGCTGCGGGGCGGCGTCGCCGACCTGAAGGACGGTGCCCTGACCGACCACGGTGCCGGGCGCCGCGGGAGAGACCGCGGGGGGAAGAGCGGGAGAGCCACCGGGGCCCATGCTCGCGCAACCGGCGAGAAGCAGAAGTGCCGCGCCGGCGATGGCGGGCGCGAATCGTCGTAGTGTCATGCATCCAGTTTCGAGAGCAACCGGCGCTTGGGCCACCCAACTTTTTTTGCGACTTCGTCGTCAGGCGGCTCTTGGCCACGCAGTGCTACCCTGGTCGGGTGCTGTTCGGCCTGCTTCTTCTTAGCTGCCGCGACGAGGCCTAGTTCTCCGGCCTCCCTCGTCGCGGAGTTCGTCGTTGGCTGAGACCCGACTCGAAGAGAAGCAGAAGACCATGAAGAACACCCAACAGCCGAGCGGAATGCCGGTTCATCGTTACCGCTCCTACGCCGAGCAGTTCGCCACGCACCTCGCCGATCGCACCTGGCCCGACAAGGTGATCGAGAAGGCGCCGATCTGGTGCGCCGTCGACCTCCGCGATGGCAACCAGGCCCTCATCGACCCGATGAGCCCCGAACGCAAGCGGATCATGTTCGACCTGCTCGTCAAGATGGGCTACAAGCAGATCGAGGTCGGCTTCCCCTCGGCGAGCCAGACCGACTTCGACTTCGTTCGCCAGCTCATCGACGAGAACCTGATTCCGGACGATGTCACCATTCAGGTGCTCACCCAGGCCCGGGAAGAGCTCATCGCCCGCACCTACGAGTCGATCAAGGGCGCCAAGCAGGCGATCGTGCACTTCTACAACTCGACGAGCGTCCTTCAGCGCGAGGTCGTGTTCCGCACCGATCAGCAGGGCGTGCTCGACATCGCCCTGCAGGGCGCGCGCTGGTGCAAGCAGTACGAGGCGACGATCCCGGAGACGAGCGTTTACTACGAGTACTCGCCCGAGAGCTACACCGGCACCGAACTCGAGTTCGCCGTGAAGGTCTGCAACGAGGTGCTCGAGATCCTCGAACCGACGCCCGAGCGCAAGGTCATCATCAACCTTCCCGCCACCGTCGAGATGGCCACGCCGAACGTCTACGCCGACTCCATCGAGTGGATGAGCCGCCACCTCGCGCACCGCGAGAACGTGCTGCTTTCGCTGCACCCGCACAACGACCGCGGCACGGCCGTCGCCGCCGCCGAACTCGGCTACCAGGCGGGCGCCGATCGCATCGAAGGATGCCTGTTCGGCAATGGGGAGCGCACCGGCAACGTGGACCTGGTCGCGCTGGGCCTCAACCTGTTCACGCAGGGCATCGACCCGGAGATCGACTTCAGCGACCTCGACGAGATCCGTCGCACCGCCGAGTACTGCAACCAGCTCAAGGTGCACGAGCGCAGCCCCTGGGCGGGCGACCTCGTCTACACGGCGTTCAGCGGATCCCACCAGGACGCCATCAAGAAGGGTTTCGAGGCGCTCGATGCGCGTGCCGAGGCGGAGGGCAAGCACGTCTCCGAACTCGAGTGGGCCGTGCCGTACCTGCCGATCGACCCGAAGGATGTGGGGCGCGGCTACGAAGCCGTGGTGCGTGTCAACTCGCAATCCGGCAAGGGCGGTGTCGCCTACCTGCTGAAGTCGGACCACGCGCTCGACCTGCCGCGCCGCCTGCAGATCGAGTTCAGCCAGGTGGTGCAGACCAAGACCGATGCCGAGGGCGGCGAGGTGACGAGCGAGCAGATCTGGGAGATCTTCCAGGATGAGTACCTGCCGGCGCCCGCCGAGCGACCCGACGACAAGTGGGGCCGGTTCGAGCTGTTGTCGACGCGCACGGCGAGCGACATGTCCGGCTCGGTGGAACTCGACGCGCGTCTGCGCATCGGGGACGATCTGGAGGAAGTCCGTGGCACGGGCAACGGCCCGATCGCCGCGTTCCTCGGTGTGATGGCCGAGCAGGGTCACGACATCAAGCTCTACGACTACGTCGAGCACACGCTCTCGGAGGGCGGCGACGCTCTCGCGGCCGCCTACGTCGAGCTTCAGGTCGGCGAGGTCCGGTTGTGGGGCGTCGGGATCGACGGGGACATCTCGACGGCCTCGCTCAAGGCGGTCGTCTCGGCGGTCAACCGCGCGGTTCGGATGCGGACGGCCGATCGCGAGCTCGCGATCGCGTGACTAGCGTCGTGACGAGCCACACCACGATCGACGCGGCCAGGAAGACGGCGTAGCCGAGGGCCCAGGTGGCGGCGTCGACCGGGAGCGCATCCCACGAGTCCGGCAGCGGGATCAGCACGAGCAGGAACGCGATGCTCGCGCCGAGGTAGCTCGCCAGCCAGGCGAGGCGACTCCAGGCCCAGACCTCGGCGCCGAGAAGTCCGCGCACGGGGAGCAACGCGATCGGTAGCGCCGACGCCGCGGCGATCGTGATGCCGGCCAGGGCCTCCCAGCCGAGGACTTCGTACCACTCGGGGGCCGACCGCACGGAGTCCGTCCACGCGGAGTAGGCGATCCAGCTGATCGCTCCGACGACCGCGAGATAGCCCAGCCCGACGAACGAGGAAGCCGCTCGGGCACGCTCGCCCAGCAGGGCGCCGAAGCCGATGCCGGCGATGAGTCCGAAGATGATGCCGGGTTCGAACCCGGTGAGCCGACTGATCACGACTCCGGCGACGACGATGACCAGGCTGAGCGGGCGGAACTCGACCCGGGGATGCGAACCGCGCACGACGACGGCCATCACGAGCGCCGTGACAGCCCAGCCGAGCGCCACGGTGACAAGGAAGGCGGCGAAGATCGCGAGCGTGGTTCGAACTCCCGTCGGGTCGGGGCCGAAGTCGGGATCCACGAAGGCCGAGGCGAGGGCGGCGACCACAAGCCCGGCCACCGCCGGCCCCGCGCCGAGCACGGTGAGGGGCGGCGCCTGCCACGGTTCGCGCACCGAGCCGCGGCGAGCGAGACGGCGCTGTTCGAGCCGCTCCGCGATCCGTGCGACGCTCGCATCCAGCAGCACCGCCGGGAAGGCGACGAGCAGGGTCAGGATCAGTGCGCCGGCGGCCGAGCGAAGCGCACGCTCGAGACTCATCGCCTCCGAAATCGTCATCAGGGTACTGAGGACTCCCGGCTCGTCGGGCCACGGGATCAGCTCGCCGACGGTGGGCTCCGACGTCGGCGTGGGCGACACGGTCGGGGTCGGGGTTGCGGTCGGAGTTGCGAAGGCTCCGCACTCCGCCGTCAGGAGGCAGGTGACCCCCGAGACGAGCGTGAGTGTGCCCGAGAGGGTGGCCGCGGATGCGGTGGCGTCACCGCCCCCCGGGCACGGGGTCGGGCCACCCGCGGCGATGCCACGGGTCAGCTCGACCTCGTCGCCGTCGAAGGCGAGCGTCAGCGGCCCCGCACCGATCCAGCGCAGCGCGCACAGGTCGCCGAACTCGGGAAGATCGGCATTCACCGTGCCGTCAACGATCGGCACGGCCCGCCCGCTCGACGGCGAGGCGACGAAGTCGCCGGCGGTGATGTCGACGAACGCGGTGCAGACCGGCTCGGTGCAGTCGACCAGAAGTTCGGCCGTGACGTCGAACGTGAACCCGTCGGAGGAGTTAAGGGTCAGCGGGCCGCGGTAGGTCATCGTCTGCGCGACCGGCTCCTCGGCGGCGAGCGCCGCACCGGGAAGCGCGAGGGCGAGGAACGAGGCGAGCAGAAACGCGGCGGTGAGGACGCGATGTGCCGGGCGGCGCATGAGAAAACTCCGAGGTCGACGAGCGGGGCGGACCCCTGCATCGAAGCGGGCCCTCGTGCGCGACAACCTAGCAGTTCTCGGGAACTCGCCCGAGTTGCGTTCGCGCTAGCCTTCCGGGTCGCTCGCGGAGCGCCCCAGCCGTCGCGGCCACAGGTTGCGCGTGATCGGGCGCTGCTCGGGCAGGCTCCAGTGGAACAGCACCGCGAGCACCCGCACGATGAAGGTCAAGGCGACGCAGACGACACCGGCGATGAAGATCGGCACGTTGAGTGCCGTCAGCACCACGAGACTCGTGGTGCCGACGATTGTCGCGACCGCGTAAAGCGAGCCGACGTGCATGAGCGCGATGGGGAGCCCCAAGAGCAGATCGCGCAGAATCGAACCGCCCACGGCGGCGAGGACTCCGACGAAGATCGCGGGAACCGCCGGGAGTCCGAGCGACAGTGCTTTCGTCGTGCCGAGGGCGCCGAACAGGCCGATCGTGAGGGCGTCGAGGACGGTGATGAACGGCGCGATGCGGTTGACGAGCCGTTCCAGCAGCATCCCGAGCAGCGCCGCCGCGGTCGCCACGGGCAGGTACCAGTTGCTCAGCATCGTGGCGGGGACTTCGACCAGCAGCACGTCGCGCAGTACGCTGCCACCGAACCCGGTCGCCAGCCCGACGATGGCGACCCCGAGCAGGTCGAGGCGTCGATCACGGAACTGCGCGGCGAAGGCGGCCCCCTGCATGCTCCCGATCGCGACGGCGAGCACGCCAATCCAGAGGGGGATGTCGAAGGAGGAGGTCACGTCTCATTGCTAGCACGCGCGTCGCGTGCCGCGAATTCGGCGAAGGTTTCTCGGCCGAAGCCGGGGAGACCCGTCAGATGGTGGCCCGCCCGGAACGCGCGCACGGTCGCGCCGCCGATCCGAAGGGTGCGCACGCGCGCGGTGTCGCCGTGGGCCCGATGCCAGATTTCGGCAACCTCGGGGAAGCGGAGGATCTCCGGCCCGCCGATGTCGGCGACGCGTCCCGCCGGCGGCGCGCTCGCCAGTTCGGCCAGGCGGGCGGCAACCTCGTCGACCGCGATCGTCTGCAACGGGATGTCGATCACTCGCGTGCTCGCGAACCTCGCCTGAAGTCGGATGAACTCGACCGGGAACGAGTGGAACTGGGTGGCACGCAGAATCGTGAACGGGATGCCGCTCGCCTCGATCGCCGCCTCGCACGCGACCTTGTCGCGGTAGTAGAAGTAGGGAATCTGGTCGACGCCGACGATCGAAATGAAAACCAGGTGCGAGACGTCTCCGCGGGCCGCCGCGCGCAGCAGGTTCCGGGTGCCGCGGATGTCGCGACGCCGGTTGGTCGCCAGGTGCACGATCGTGCTCGCGCCGGCGACCGCCGCATCCAGCCCGGTGCCTCGGTCCAGGTTGCCCACCGTGCGTTGCGCGCCCGCCCGGCGACTGAGAATGCGCACGTCGTGACCGCGCGTCTGCAACTCCGCCACCGTCGGGCGTCCGAGACCACCGGTGCCGCCGGTCACCAGAATTGTCGCCATCGTGGCCCCTTCTGTGTCTCGCCGCGCTGACCACAGTGTGCCACGCAGCGCCGCCGCGGGGGAGACTAGGGGGGTGCCGACCTACCGTGATGAGGGCGTCGTGCTTCGGACCCACAAACTGGGCGAAGCCGACCGCATCGTGACGCTCCTCAGCCGACAGCACGGCAAGGTGCGCGCGGTCGCGAAAGGTGTGCGGCGCACGGCGTCGAGGTTCGGCGCGCGGCTCGAACCCGGCATGGTGGTGGATGCGCAGTTCTACGTCGGGCGCAGTCTCGACATCGTCCAGCAGGCCGACACGATCGGTTCCTACGGCGCCGACATCGCCGACGACTACGGCCGCTACACGGTCGCGATGGCGATGCTGGAGACGGCCGACCGCGTGACGGATCACGAGGCGGGAACCCAGCATTACCTGCTGCTCGTGGGGGCGTTGCGCTCGCTGGCGCGCCGCGAGCACGCAGCCGGCATGACCCTCGACGCCTACCTGCTCCGCGCGCTGTCGATCGCGGGATGGGCTCCGAGCTTCGTCGACTGCGCCGTCACCGGCGCCCCCGGCCCGCACTCGGCGTTCGTCGCCCAACTCGGCGGGGTCGTCGCCGATGAGGTCGCCCCGCCCGGTGCCGTGCGACTGGACGCGGCCACTCTCGACGTGCTGGGAGCCCTGCTTGCGGGCGATTGGCCGACCGCCGAGGCTGCCGACGATCGGGCCCGCGCGCAGGCCACCGGGGTGGTGGCCGCGTACACGCAGTTCCACCTCGAGCGAGCGCTGCGTTCCCTGCCGCACGTGGACCGGTCCGGGGTCTGAACGACGCGCATCGAAGGCGTGAATTGCGGCACCCAGGTCACCCCCTAGAGTGATCTCAACTCCCGACTTGAGGAGTAATGGTCACTGACGATCGATGGAGGAAACACCGGCCATGAAACTCACCCCACGACGCCTCAGCGTTGCCGCCACCGCGGTTGCCGCGGCCCTTGTTCTGTCGGCATGCGCGTCGACGGCGACACCCGATGACGACACGTCGATCACCGTGGCGCTGCCCGGCTCGCTGTCGAACCTGTACGTCGGCCAGGAGGCCGGGATCCTCAACTACTACATCGGCTCGATCGCGCAGGAGGGGCTCGTCACCCTCGACGCCGAAGGCGCGATCCAGCCGGCGCTCGCCGAGACCTGGGAGCAGGTCGACGATGTCACCTACCGCTACGTCTTGCGTGAGGACGCCGTCTTCCAGGACGGTTCGCCGGTCACGGTCGACGACGTCATCTTCTCGATCGAGATGGCGCAGGACCCGGAGCTCTCGCCCGGATTCTCGTACTACCTCGGCGGCATCGCGTCGATGGAGGAGACCGCCCCCGGCGAGCTCACGATCACGCTCTCCGCGCCGGATGCAACCTTTGCCACGCTCATGAGCACGACGGGCGCGCTGTACGTCACCTCGCGGGCCTACTGGGAGGCGAACGAGGGGACGATCGGCACCGGCGACGGTCTGCTGCTCGGCACGACGCCGTACCGCGTCACCGAGTTCGTTCCGGACTCGCACGTCTCCTTCGAGCGGGTCGACACCTGGTGGGGCGGCGTTCCCGAGATCGAGAACGTGCGCGTCGACTTCATCCCGGACGAGAACACGCGACTGCTCGCGGCGCAGACCGGCAAGATCGACGTCGCCTTCAACGTGCCCTTCCAGCAGGCCGACCAGTGGGCTGCGATCGAGGGAACCGAAGTGCAGTTCCTCAACGACCTGTCCTACGTCGGTCTGCTCTTCGACCTCGAGGTTGCACCCTTCGACGACGTCAACGTCCGCGAGGCCGTCGCCCACGCGATGGACCGTTCGGCGGTCGTCGAGAGCGTGCTCGACGGGCACGGCGAGGTCGCCCTCGCGATCCCGACCCCCGAGTCGCTGATCGCCGCGTACGGAGACGAGGCGGATGCGCGACTCGCGGCCCTGCCGCAGCGCGACTTCGACCTCGACGCGGCCGCTGCTGCCCTGGCCACGTCGTCTGTGCCGGACGGCTTCACGGCCGAGCTGACCTACCCGGCCACCGGCCCCGAACTGGGTCGCGCGGCCCTCGCGCTCTCGGCGAACCTGGCCGAGATCGGCGTCACGATCGACGTGCGCGAGGTCACGATCGAAGAGTGGCTCGCGACGATCGGCGACGGCGAACACGGGCTGGGCTACATGTGGTACTTCTCGACGACGGGCGACCCGGGTGAAGTGATCTCCTACCTGTACGGGCCGGAGAACCCCTCGCGCTACTCCAACTCCGCCGTGGAGTCCCTCCTCGCGGAGGCGTTCATCGAGAGCGACCCCGTGGTGCGCGCCGACCTCATCCTCGGCGCGGAAGAGCTCGCGCAGACCGACCTCGCGAGCTTCCCGCTCTGGTGGGGCCAGTCGGCGACGGCGTTCCTCGACGGTTGGACCATCGAGACGGAGACTCCGTTCGTCTACACGAACCCGTGGCCCGCGCTGCTGACTCGAGGCGAATGACATGACCGGTGCGCCTCGGCGCGCACTCCTCGCGGGGTGGGCATCGTCCTTCTGGGGGATGCTCACCCTGCGGCTGCTCGGAGTTGTCGCGATCGTTTTCGTGCTGTCGGTGCTGATCTTCGGCATGATGCACCTCATCCCGGGGGATCTCGTCCGGAATCTGCTCGGTTTGCGGCCCGCGAATGCGGAGACGATCGCCGCGATTCGCGAGCAGTACCGTCTCGATGATCCGTTCTGGGTGCAGTACGCGACGTGGCTCGGCAACGCCCTGACCGGCGACTTTGGGACATCGATCCGCTATCAGCTCCCGGTGGCCGACGCGATTGCGCAGCGAATCCCGTTGACGGGAACCCTCGCGGTTCTGGCCATGGTGTTCGCCGCGATCACGGCGATTCCGCTGGGGGTCGTCGCGGCGAAGTTCCACCAACGACCGGTCGATCGTGCGGTGACCGGGTTCTCGGTGCTGGGCCTCAGCGCGCCGGCCTTCGTCGTGTCTTTGCTGCTGCTCTACGTCTTCGCCTACTACCTGCCGATCTTCCCGGTCTACGGCGGCGGGGGCGGCGATCTGCTGTCGCAGCTGTACTACCTGGTGCTTCCCTCGACTGCGCTCGCGGTCGGACTCGGCGCCATCTTGATGCGCCTCACGCGCGCCGCCATGATCGAGTCGCTCGCGAGCGACTACATCACGTTCGCGCGATCCCGCGGGCTCGGCGAGGGGCGGGTCATGCTCCTCGCGTTGCGCAACTCGGCGATTCCGATCGTCACGGCGGCTGGGCTCGTCTTCACCTACGTGATCGGCGGCACGATCCTGGTCGAGGCGGCGTTCGCGCTCCCGGGGCTCGGGCTCATGCTGCAAGACGCCGTGCTGTTCAAAGACATCGCGCTCGTGCAGGCGCTCGTCCTGCTC
Organism: uncultured Schumannella sp.; assembly: GCF_905479755.1. Lineage (GTDB taxonomy): Bacteria > Actinomycetota > Actinomycetes > Actinomycetales > Microbacteriaceae > DCRR01. The sequence continues at coordinate 28,845 of NZ_CAJQNT010000049.1, forward strand.
GTCGCGGCCGTGATCGCTCTGCTCACGGTCGCCGTCGACTTCACCTACGCGGTGCTCGATCCGCGCGTTCGCACCCGAAGGAGCGCCGCATGACCGCGCCCAGGACCACCGCCATCGCGCTGCGCCCGGCGCCCCGCGCGGGTCGCGGCGGCAGTGTCGGACTCGCCGTGACGGGGGGAATCCTCGCGATCGCGCTCGTGCTCGCGGCCTTCGGACCGATGCTCGCGCCGAACGCCCTCGTGCAAGACATCCTGTTCGGGGTCACCCCACCCGGAACCCCCGGGCATCCGCTCGGAACCGATGAACTCGGACGCGATGTGCTGGCGTTACTCATCGCGGGCTCCGGCTCGGCCCTCGCCGGACCGGTCGTGATCGCGCTCGGGTCGATGCTGCTCGGCATCATCTTCGGCACCATCACCGGATATGTCCAGGGCTGGCTCGACTTCACCATCGGTCGCGTCACCGACCTGCTCCTCGCGCTCCCGGTCGTCGTCGTGGCGATCGTGGTCGCCGGGGTGTTCGGCAGCGGCTACTGGGTGACCGTCGCGATGCTGATCGTGCTCTTCGCGCCCTCCGACATCCGCCTCGTGCGCTCCGCCGTGATCGAGCAATCCGCGCGGCCCTACATCGAGTCGGCGCGCATGCTGCACCTCGGACCGTTCCGCATCATGTTCCGCCACATCCTGCCGAACGTGTCGCCGATCATCATCACCAACGCGCTCGTGAACTTCGCGATCGCGATCGTGGCGCTCTCCTCGTTGTCATTCCTCGGCGTTGGCGTCTCGCCGGGCTCGGCGGACTGGGGGCGGCAGCTCGACGACGGTCGTGCGCTCCTGGTCAGCAATCCCGCGGCCTCGATCGCCCCCGCGCTCGCGATCGTCGTCGTGGCCTGCGCGGCGAACCTGCTCGGAGACGCGATCGCGGCCCGCGCCGAACGTAAGGGGACGGCCGAATGACCGACAGCCCGATCCTGCTCTCGGCCCGCGGGCTCAGCGTGCGCGGCCCGCGGGGGGTCATCGTCGAACCGGTCGATCTC
>NZ_CAJQNT010000050.1 GCF_905479755.1 uncultured Schumannella sp.
AGACTGGTCTAGAGCCATCGTGCGTTGTGTCCTTCTGTGAGTAGCTTTGATCGGTTCTCACTGACCATCGCACGATGGCTCACCAACGTCTACGACGCCGACGCCCCTGCCGGAAAGTCCACCACCTGGCGGGACGTCACCCGAGCAAGCAGGCAGGCAGGCAGGCGAGCAGGCAGGCAGGCAGGCGAGCAGGCAGGCCGCCGGGCGGGTGCGACGGATCCGGCGCACGCCCGGCGACCGGGGGCGACAGGTGTCGCCGGGCCCAGAACTAGACTGAGCGGAGCGCGGGAGTGGCGAAATTGGCAGACGCGCAGGATTTAGGTTCCTGTGCCGCAAGGCGTGTGGGTTCAAGTCCCACCTTCCGCACCACAGCAGCACGAGCACGACGAGCAGCACAAGCAGCACAAGCAGCACAAGCAGCAGCGCACCACAAGCAGCACCGCACCGCAGCCCCGAAACCCGCACCGGCCGAGAAGCACGAACGGTTCCCCGACATCGCCGTCGGGCATCACTCACGTTGCACTCGGCGGCGGCCAGTACGCTACCTACAACACACTCGCCGACCGGTCCCCCCGACCGGCCGACACCAGGAGCCCTCCGACATGATGGTCAGTTCGCTTGCCGCCGCGGCCTCGGTCGCGGTCCCGACTGCGTTGTTCCCGTGGCTGGACCCGGTGGCGATCATCCAGACGGCGGGGCCGTGGGCGTTGCTGGTCGTGTGTGTGATCGTGTTCAGCGAGACCGGCCTTCTGGTCGGCTTCATTCTGCCGGGCGACACCCTGCTGATCATCACCGGCCTGTTGACGTTCACCGGAACGATGACGGAGTCGGGCGCGGGGATCCTCATCCCGATCTGGCTGGTGTGCCTCAGCATCGCGGTCGCCGCGTTCCTGGGCGGCGAAGTGGGGTACCTGATCGGCCACAAGGCGGGTCCGCGCGTGTTCGAGCGCAAGGAGTCGGGTCTGTTCAGCCGCGAGAACGTGGTGCGCACCAACCACTTCTTCGAACGCTTCGGCGCGCTCGCGATCGTGATCGCGCGGTTCGTGCCCATCGTGCGCACCTTCGCACCGGTTGCCGCGGGCGTCGGCCACATGAACTACCGCAAGTATTCGCTGTACAACGCCGTCGGCGCCCTGATCTGGGGTGCCGGGCTGACGTTCGCCGGCTTCCTGCTCGGATTCATTCCGCCGGTCGCCGACTTCGTCACCAACTACATCGACCTGATCCTGCTCGGCGCGATCTCGCTCGCCGTGATCCCGACGGTGTATCACTACATCCGCGGTGCGCTGAAGGCTCGCAAGGCGCGCAGGCTTGGAATCGCGCCACTCACCGACGAGGAGGCCGTCATTCCCGAGTCGGTGCTCGAGCACGACCCGTGGGACGAGGGCGAGCCCCGCTAGTCGGGACGCGCGGCCCTCACCCGGAAGCCAGGCACCGCCCTGCTCGGGTTGGGCGCACAATTCACCCCGTGGAAGACTGCGACCATGGATGACTTCCTCGACTCCCTGGCCCGCACCGCGCCCGTCGAGATCTCGCCCACCCTGCTGATCGTGCTGGTCGCCGCGGCGGCGGTGCTGAGCATCCCGCAGGCGATCTGGCAGTGGTTCGGACTCTTCACCACCCTGGTGCACGAGCTCGGCCACGCGATCGGCGCGATCCTCACCGGACGCTTCGTGCACGGCATCAAGATCCGCCGAAACCACTCGGGCGAGGCCATCAGCCGCGGTCGCGGCAAGCTCGGCGCCGTCATCAGCGGTTCGCTCGGATACCCGGCCCCCGCGATCGTCGGCGTGGTGCAGCTGTGGTGCGTCACGCAGGGCGACACGGCGCTTGCCCTGTTCGTGGGCGGCGCCATCTTGGTGCTGACGCTGCTGGTCATCCGCAACTTCTTCGGCTTCCTCGTGGTCGCCATCTCGGCCGCCGTCAGCGTCGCGCTGTGGCTGTGGGCCACGCCCACCCAGCAGAGCTACGTGCTGCTGGTGCTCGCGATCGCCCTCCTCGTCGGCAGCGTGCGCGGACTCGCCGCCGTCATCGCCGTGCACACCCGCCGCCGCACCCAGCTGACCTCATCGGATGCCTACCTGCTGTTCAAGCGGACCGGCATTCCGTCAGCGTTCTGGCTTCTGCTGTTCGCCGCGACCATCGGCGCGTGCGTCGTGTGGGCCGTGACGATCGTGCTCGAGAGGTACTAGGTCCCGGCCCCGTCGTGCTCGCTGATCGTTTGGCGCCGCATGTGAGCAGCCAATCTTGCCCACGCCAGAAGCGCGGCGCACTGGGGCAGCTCAAGGCAAACTGAGCAGTCATCGCTAATGTGGTGTCATGGTGAGTGCCGCCTCAGTGGTGCCGACTCCAGATCGAGCATTGCTACAAGTCCTGGAAGCGTTGCGGAGTCTCGATCCTGGCGGCACGAGGATTGCGTCAGTAATCCGCGCAACGTTCGACCAGCTATACGACGGCCAACACACCGGCCGATACCGTCTCGGCCAGCTGTTCAAGACCGAGAAGACCCACTTCGGCACTCTTTTTGAGATCAACCTGCAAAGGGAACTTCAGCTTGCGGACGGCGACAAGCTTGATTTCAAGATCGCTGGGCACGAGGTTGACTGCAAGTACTCCCACACTGGCGCGTGGATGTTGCCGATCGAGAGCTTCGACGAGGTCGTCTTGGTAGCTCAGGCGGACGACCTCGCGTCCGTGTGGAGCCTTGGCGTGGTCCGCGTGATCCAGGAGAACCGACGCGCGAGTGAGAACCGCGACAAGAAGACCGGCCTCAACTCTCTTGGCCGCAGCCGAATCGTCTGGGTGTTCAAGGACGCACCGATGCAACCGAACGCGCTCCTGCAACTCGACACTTCAGTCGTTGACGCGATCATGCGCGGGCGTAGCGGGCAAGCGCGGGTCAACGAACTGTTCCGCTGCGCTACGAACCGTCGGCTGTCGCGAAACATTGTCGCAACGGTCGCACAGCAGGACGATTTCATGAAACGGGTTCGCGAAAACGGCGGCGCCCGAAGCGCGCTACGACCCGAGGGGTTCGTGATCCTCGGCGGCGACTACGCATCGCAGCGCAACATAGCGAGAGAACTCGGTGCCACCGTTCCGGAGCCCGGTGAGTTCGTGAGCGTGAAAGTCAGCCCAGCAGAACCGGGTCACGGCGCCTGGATCGCCGACGGCTGGTGGCGGCTCGCCGAACCGGTAGAGGACATTCGCGTGCCGGCGCCAGTCGTGCCGCACTAGAACTGGACCTGCCGCGACTGTCGGCGAACGTCTCAGCTGACAGCGCGAATGGTCACTCCGGTGGAGGTCTTCCGAGTCGCCATCACGCCCAGCGCTTCCGCAATCGACGTTCCAATCGCGGCCGCGACCGGCGGAGGAAAAGCGTTGCCGATCTGTCGATAGGTCGAGGTCTTGCGTCCTGCAAACTGCCAGTCGGCAGAGAATCCCTGGATTCGGGCAGCCATCGGATTCGTCAGTCGAGGCGTCAGATCCTCAGGTGCATCCGCGCCAGGCGCTTCGTCCGCGATGCCCTTGCCGTCAACACCTAGTCGCAACCAAGCCGCCTTTGCGCGGGTCGGCCCGAGGTCAGCACCGCCGTGCTTGCGCGACCCCCCCACGATCGTCGGCGCAATACCGTTGGCACGCGCAGCCCAGGCGCCAGCCCCGGCCCAGCCGCGCGCGGCCATCAGAGGCCCAAGTACGCGCCCGACCGTCGGCGGCGTCCCGATCGCTCGCGGCCACTCGAACTTGCGAAAGTTCTTTCTCTTCATTGCGACCAGAATGAAGCGCGGCCGCAACTGCGGGACGCCAAATTCGCTTGAGTTGAAGAGTTGCCAGTCAGCGTCATAGCCCATCTCGTCCAACGCGTCCAAGATCGACTGCCGATACGGTGCGAACTGCGCGGAGGCCAGTCCGCGCACGTTCTCAAGCATCACCGCAGTCGGTCGCGCCTCGCGGACAAGACGAATCGCTTCGGGGAAAAGGTCCCGCTCGTCGTCAGCCCCAAGCTGTTTCCCCGCGATCGAGAACGGCGGGCAGGGAACACCACCAGCGAGCAGGTCGATGCCCTTGTACGCACGACCGTTGATCTCGCGGACATCCCCCTCGCGTACGTCCCAAGCCGGTCGGTTTAAGCGGAGCGTCGCCGCCGCATCGCGGTCAATCTCGACCGCCAATGCATGACCGAAACCGGCAGCTTCGAGGCCCGATGACTGACCGCCAGCTCCCGCGCAGATTTCAAGAACGCTAAGTTCCGGCTCGATCGACACGCCTGCAATCCTCTCACTCGCCCGCTCGAGTTTCGGGCGATTGAACCAGCATGTCGACAACCGCAGACAACGCAGCTCGCCCGGCTTAGCGCAGTGGCAAAGCGGGCGGCAGGATCGTGCGCCAACCGCATTGGCAATCCAGCGTCAGCGTCCCACACCGCGCGAGTCCCCCACCCCCACTAACTCCCCCAATTTCAACACCGCGGCCGCACGACTCGTCACCCCCAGCACCCGAAAGACCGCCTCGAGGTGTTTCTTCACGGTCGACGCCGACATCCCGAACTCCTGCGCAAGATCGCTATTCGAGCCGCCCGTCCGCGCAAGAGCGATCAGCACCTCGGCTTGGCGAGGGGTGAGGCCCGCGGCGAGCAGCGCATCCGTTTCGGCGGCGGAGTCGTGGTGCCGGCGCAGCAGCAGCACCGTGGGGCCGAGCCGCACCGGGTGCACGATGCAGTGCCAACGCTGCGCACCGATGGTGACCTCGTGTCGGGAGTCGTCGCCGGGCTTCTGCTCGGTGTCGGCGATGATCGCCGCGAGGCCGTCGGGCACGCGGACTCCGGCCTTCAGCACGGTCGACGTTGACGCCTCCACCAGGCCGTCGGAGCGCACCGAAACGACGGCCCAGGCGGAGCGATCCATCTCCGCATCGACGAGGCGCGCGCGGTCGGCGTCGAGCGCGGCCCGATGATGCCTGGCGAGGTGTCCGCTGAGGGTGTTGAGCACGGCGACATCCCGTTCGCTGAACTCGCCCGCCGCCTCGCTTCGGTTGAGGGCGTAGCCGACGACCACATCCGGGGGCGACGGAAGCTCCAGCACCAGCTGAAACCGCACGTTGACGGGAGCGTAAAAGTGGCGGTACAGCTCGGTGTCGGTGAACTCGGCGCCACCCGCCACATCCGAGAACCGGATCGCCCCGAGCGCGCGCGTCGTGTGCGCCGCCGCGATCAGCGGATGCTGGTGAAAGTACTTGTCGTACTGCGGCTTGAGCCGGGTCGCCCGGGCGATCTCACCGGCCGGCGCCATCACGTAACGGAAGTCGCGGGAGGCCAGCACCATGTCGTTGAAGGACGCGCTGTCGCACTCGATCACCTCGCGCACGAGTTCGAGCACCTCGGCGAATTCGAGCGGCGGATGCGCGGTGAGCTGCCCGGCGACGCGCAAGACGGCCTGCGCATCCGAATCGGTCAGCCCCATGATCTGTCACAGTACCGGCGCGGGTACGCCGAAAGACCCATTGTGGAACCCGAATGCCGCTCGGCACGCTCGATTCCATGACCTTTGCGCACTCGTCCTCCACGTCCACCGCTCGTCCTTGGCTGCGCACTGCCGGGGTCGCCGCCCTCGCACTCGCCCTCACCGCCGGGCTCGCGGCGTGCGCGCCGGCCGCGGGCGATGAACTCGCCGGCTCGGATGCGCCACCCGTCGACACCGCCGAAGACAGCACGAGCGAGGAGGGCACCGACGAGGCACTCGCCGACGGCGGCCTGTCCCCCGACGATGTCGGAAATGCCACCCTCCACATCAACGGGGTCGAGTTCCCGGACTTCACCGGCGACTGCGAGATCAGCCGCGGGTTCGGCACCGAGGACATCGGTGACCTGAACGAGGGCGACATCTCCGCGATCATCGGAATCGACAACGTGAAGGCGCACGAAGACATCGCCATGAATTACGTGGCAATCAGTGAAGAGCGCTTCAGGTTTCGCGACCTCACGGGCGCCGCGGGCGTCGACGGTTCGCCCGCGACCGGCGAGATCACGCTGATGACGGAGTTGGGCCCGCGCACGCCCGACGGCAGCCGCGACATCGTCGAGGTGCGCTTCTCCGGAGTCCTGGAGGACGGCACCGAATTGGATGCCGACGTCGTCTGCGAGCTGCAGAACAAGTACTAGTCGTACCCCGCGTCGGGGGTCGTCCAGGAAGCCCTTCAGCGTTGGGCGCTGGATGGAGCATCGAGAGAACTTTCCCCATGACCGGTGCCAACTTTTCCCAAACTGGGCAGGGTGGTGCTCTTTACCCTCCGCCGTGAATGCGCATCGGATGGGGTTCCTCCGCTGGGCGCCTCGGAAGAATACGTTTCTACCGCGGCTCTCAAGATTCCTCAGACCCCATGTCCGCGGTGCGGCGAAGTCGTGGGGAGGGCAAGACGGGGATACCCAGCGGAGCATGACCAGCTCGACGGTAGGCGATGCCCTGACGGCAGCGATTCGACGGAAGCGATTCTGCGCCATTCCTCGATGACGCATCCGCCCCGCGGAGCACGGCAACGACTCGGCGGAAACCAGCAGCGCTCAAGCGTGTGGCGTCCCCAGACCGGGCATCAGAATCGGTGGGATCGGCGTGTTCAGGCGCGCGGGTCGTCCGTCGAGCAGGTTCTGTGCTTGGCCGCGCACGTAGCCTGGGACGTGCGCGGCGATGCTGTCAGGCGCGTCGACCGTGCGGGTCGCTTCGATGATGTGCTCGAGCACGCTACGGACTCGCTGTTCGGCGATCGCGGGCGGGACGCCCCAGGTCGACGCTTCGGCAACAAGGTCAGCAGCCGTGGTATCGGGCAGCGATCGTTGCCCGTTGATAAACAGTGCATTCGCCTCCGACCCGTCGTACGTCAGCGCGAGCGGTGCAGCGTCGTACATCGGAGCCAGTGCTGTGCGGCCGGTGTCGTCGTGCAGCAGCGAGAAGTTCTTGGCGTGCGCATCCGAGTTGCCGGCCGCGACCGACAAGGTGGTGTACGCCAGGAGGCGCAGCCGGTCCGTGTACGGGTCGGTGTCGAACGCGGTGGCGCGTGTATCGAGTTCGCGGGCGATCGCGGCCAGCGACGCTCCGGCGCCAGCTCGTTCGAACTTCGCGTCCGTTCCCCACGGCAGCCCGAGCGCCTGCGCCGCGTCTTCTTGGTGGATGCGCTGCACGTCCGCCCCGTCGACCGCACGGTCGTACCGTTCGACGACAAGGACTGCGTAGCCACCGATCAGTTCGACCTCGACGTCGAAGTTGACAAGGCCGAGCGCGCGGCCGAGCGCGAGCACGTACGCTTCGGCGTCGACGGCGCGGCGGTCCGCGGTCGCGATCGGTTTCAGGATGTGTGTCGAGGCGATGGCGCCGTTGCCTTTGATCCAGGAGCCGTCGGCGGCGCGTGTCAGCGTCAGCTTCCGCTGGAAGCCCGGCAGGGCGGATCCGCCGCCGCCGAGAAGGAAGCCACGGGCGTCGTCAAGTAGCGCCACGATCTGTTGCTCGTTCAACGGTTCGGGCGCGGTTGCGTGCACGGTGTCGCCGATGCGGAGCGCACCTGCAAGGTCGGCACCGACGTATTCCAGCAGTCCGACAAGGTCGGTCGGTGCAACCTGTGCGGCCTGTGCAAGCTTCCCGATATGCGCGCCTTCGGGCAGCAGCGCTCCGAAGAATGACTCGGTGGCATCGACGCTTTCGGTGCCGACACGCAGGCTGCGGCTGAGCACTGGCGAGTTCAAGGCCCAACGCTGTTCGGCGTCTGCCGTCCAGCGCAGCAGCGCACGGCCGTTGTGCCGTTCGAGGATGCCGAGGCGCGTGCCGTACAGCTGGACCGGCAGGCCGGTCATGACCGTGGGTCCGGTGCTGTGGCAACGATCTCGATTCCGAGCCGTCTCAGGATGTCGAAGTACGTGGCGTCCGCTCGTTTCGGTTTGCCGGCTTCGAGCTCGTGGACGTACCGCTGGCTGGTTCCGAGCGCGTCGGCAAGCTGCCGTTGCGTCATCGAGTTCGCGACTCGGATGCGGTGCACAAGACGGCCGAGGTCGGCCGGAGTTTCGATGATCGCGCGCATGTCGCCCTCCGTGACTACCGTTCGGTGTTCATGCTACATCGGACTACCGCCAAGTAGTCAACTTGGTACGCACTACCGAACGGTAGTCGGCGACGCAGCCGCGCGCAGATCGCGGCCGGGCGGCGCGAGCGACGCTGCACCGCGAAAAGCTCGCGGACCGTGCCGACATCTCCGAACGCACACTCCGGAACTCTTTCGGATACGGCCTCGGCATGACTGCCATCCTTCCAGCGGTGACCACGATCACCACAGGTCCGGAGTCACCAAGACCTTCAGTAGTCCCGGTGTCGTTCGGGCTACGATTCGGACCCGACGACAAACTCGGCCGATGACGCTGTCGGCCGAAATGCCGACTGTACCGCTCGAAAGGCGCACTTAGCCTCGAGCCGTGAGCAAAGCGAACGTTGCTCACGGATTGGGGAATCGAATGAAGAGTCGAAAGCTGTCCAGCGCTGCGTTTGCCGTCGTTGCCGTCGCGGTTCTACTGGGCCCGCCCACTGCTGCTGCGGCCTCGGCCGGCAACGCACCGTCGCCCGCACCCGAAGAGAAGCAGTTTCTTCCCACGTCTGAGCCCGCTGACCTGTCAACAGACGAAGCCGCGCATCTTGCGGACTACGGCCTCGAGGGAGCTGTCACCGTTCAGACCGACGAGCAAGGCGCGCATTTTTGCCTCGACGGCGACGGGGACTGGTACTTCACAACGCCGAGCGAGGCGGGCGAAGGAGAGATCAGCCCCATGTGGTCGGCGACGTTCTGCACCGGAAGCTTCTTCGGCCCGCAGAAGGTGGGTTCTTACTTGGAGTGGGGTGGGCAAAATTCCTGCGGGAGCTCATCGCCGAATGGTGTTTACCCGCACTACCTAGACACGATGCTCCGGGATACGTGCCAGGGGAACCTCTGCTGGATTGTGGATAACCTTTGGATCGTTCGCTCGAACAACAACTGGTACGGAACCGTTGCTACGGTGGCTGACTCTCGCTACTGCGCGGCCAGCGACGATCGTCGGTACTCGATCGTGGCGTGGCCCACGGTGAAGGGCACGAAGTACGGCCCGTTCGTCAGCGGCAGCACGGCCATCAGCGGCTGTCACGTTCACCCTGCCGCGGGTGGTGTCTGAGAAAGCTCCATAGTGTGGGTGGGAGCACGTCACGCTCCCACCCACAATCGCGAAAGCCAACATGACTGAATCTGAAAGCCAACTACCCGCGGACGAGCAGCTCGATGAAGCTGAAAAGTCGCGCGTCGAAGCCCTGGTGAAGTTCGCGCGAGCTTCAGCCAGTGCGTTCCAAGGCGCAATGCACTTTGCAATTCAATCCGAGCAGGCGCTGGCGAGCACGGTAGCCGCTCTTCAGGCTTCTGGCCTCAGTGTCGATGACGTCGCCTTCCGAGTCGGCCTAGCGCGCGAGACGGTTGAGCGCCTCCAGGACGGGACTCTGGTTACTCATCGACTGATTTGACGACGAACAGGCAACGACCACGACATGCAAGGTGGCGACCAAGATCGTCCTATGTACTCTTGACCAGGTCAGCGGCTAACTCTTTGATCCGCCCCCGCCGAGAACGACAGTGGGGCTACTCGCGTTTCACCCGTTCGGCCCACGGACCGCCGAAACGGGCCGGCCGGGCGACTGCGGAGCCCGCACCCGCCCGGTTAGCGCGCATCCACGCGAATAATCCGGACCCCGGAACCAAAAGTGGGCCGCCCAGACCCTGTTCTCTGGACACCAATCTGGACGACCCTTTGGAGGGGCCGACAGAATCTGTCCCCTACTGGCTCCCCGAACGCGCTCCCCGCGCCCGGGGCCCCTCGCCAGCGGGGGCCCACCTGCTCGCAGGTGCGAACCACCACGCCAGAGCAAATGAGAAGAGCCGCCCCGAAGGACGGCTCTTCTCATTTGGTCGGGCTGACAGGATTTGAACCTGCGACCCCTTGACCCCCAGGTGCCCAAACGGCGCGATTCGAGCTGCGAACCGCGTAATTCGGGGGCTCAGATCATGCAGAGCAGGTCATGCGATGCATGGTTTGCATGATTCTGGTCCCCTTTTGGTCCCCCTCGTCGGGATCTTACGGAGGCCCATCAAAGGCGATCAGTTGCGAGGATGACACTCGCCCAGCTCGAGGACTTCGCCCATGGACGGGACGACAGCGAGATCGTCGGAATCGACGTCGGAGAGCGAGAGACACAAGATATCAAGCCCCCTAGCGCGGACCACCAGCTGATCGTGGGTGCGCTCTCGGCCCGCTGCCGCGACGCCTCGCACGGAATTCGGGTGCACGACGACGAAGCAGCGGCCCAGGGTTCCCCTTGATCTGTCTGTTCTGAGCGACTACCGTTGCAACGGATTTTAGACAACGTTGTCTCGTGAAAGGCTCCACATGCACGGACTGAATACACCCCTCACCCCGCTTCGTTTTCTCGAGCGCGCAACCGAGGTGCACCCACGGCGCCTCGCCGTCGTTGACGGTGATCGTCGCTTCGACTACAGCGAGCTCTCGACCCTGGTCACCCGCTTCGCCCGCGCTCTGCAGGCGTCCGGTATCCGGCGCAACGACCGCGTCGCGTTCATCGGTCTCAACACGGCGGAGCTGCTTGCCGCACACTTCGCGGTTCCACTCGCCGGGGGCGTCCTCGTGGCCATCAATACCCGACTCTCAGCGGAAGAAGTGGCCTACATCTGCGACCACTCGGGCGCGAGCATCCTGATCGGAGATTCAGATCTGCTGGCACCACTCGCGACACTCGCACCACAACTGCGAAGCGTCCGCGAGATCATCAAGCGCAATGCGCACATAGGAGTTGACCCGGAATCGACGTCCTTTGACGAGCTGCTGGCACGCGGCGACGACCGACAGTTGCCGTGGACCACAGACGATGAGAACAGCCCCATCTCGATCAACTACACCTCCGGCACCACGGGACGCCCGAAGGGTGTAACGTTCACGCATCGCGGCGCTTACCTGAACGCACTCGCGGAGGTCTACCACCAGGGATTCGGTGACGGAACTCGATACCTCTGGACGCTGCCGATGTTCCACTGCAACGGCTGGTGCACCACCTGGGGCATTGTCGCGGTCGCCGGGCTCTCGGTGTGCCTTCCTGAGGTGCGGGGTCCGGAGATCTGGCGGCTGATCGACGAGCATCGGGTCGACCATCTGTGCGGGGCACCGACCGTGCTGTCCGTCATCGCCGCGGCTCCGCAGGCGCATCCACTCGATCACGCCGTCACTCTCTCGACAGCCGGGGCGCCGCCCACCCCGGCGCTTATCGGCCGGGTGCGCGCCCTCGGCGCCGAGGTGATTCACCTCTACGGTCTCACCGAGACGTACGGTCCGTGCACAGTGAGCGAACGCACCGACGAGTGGGCCGAGTTCGATGACGACGAGCTGTGCATTCGCATCGCTCGCCAAGGGGTGGGCATGCTCACCGCCGAGCGCATCCGCGTCGTGCGATCGGGACTCAGCGCTACGGGCGGACTGGATGATGTCACTCCCGACGGAGTCGAGATGGGCGAAATAGTCATGCGGGGCAACTCGGTGATGCTCGGTTATCACGATGATCCCGAGGCAACAGCGAAGGCGTTCCTGGGTGGCTGGTTCCATTCCGGGGACCTCGGAGTTATGAACCCCGACGGCACGGTCCAGCTGCTCGACCGATCGAAGGACATCATCATCTCGGGAGGCGAAAACGTCTCGACGATCGAAGTCGAGCAGGCACTCGCTAGCCACCCGGCAGTCTTCGAAGTCGCGGTGATCGCGGTCCCCGACGAACACTGGGGCGAGCGTCCGCGAGCTTACGTCGTACTCGCGGCAGGAGCGGATCCGGATGCCGACGCGCTCATCGAGCATGTGCGTGGCAAGCTCGCGCGGTTCAAGGCCCCGCGGGAAGTCGCGTTCGTCGAGAGCATCCCAAAGACATCGACGGGTAAGGTGCGCAAGAACGAACTGCGTGCCAGCGCACTCGCAGAGGCCACCGTCGGTTGAGCTCAGCGTGTGGCAGACTCCGCGAGCTCGAGGATGTGTAGGTACGTCGATCCCGTGGCACGAGACATCCCGAGTTCACACGTCCGATTGGTGGAGGCATAGGCTGCGTACGGGCGCGCACCGACCTCGGACGCCTCCCGCTCCGTCGCCGACGCGGTGAGTTCCGGATGCAGCATCCCCCTGTCACCGGCAAAGCCGCAGCATCCCCACTCTTCAGGCACTATCGCATCGTCGGAGATCGCTCGCGCGATCCCGATGAGTGCATCGTTGATCCCCAGCTGGGTCGACGAGCACGTCGGATGAATCGCTATCGACGCCATGGGCTCCGTCACCGTGAGTGCACTCATCACGCGGTCATGGACGAACTGCACCGAGTCCACGAACCGCAGCGTAGAGTACGGGCCAGTCTGGGCATTCGCCGCCATCCTCTCGAGCCCCTCCGTGCAGGATGAGGCGTCACACACGATAGGGAGCTCTCCGTTCCGACTCGCCTCCCACAGCATCTTCAGGGTCCGAGCAGCCATGATGTGATGGCCGTCCGCGAAACCCTTCGACTTCCATGGGGTGCCGCAGCACGCGGCCGCGATGCCCGTGGGAATCGAGACTGCCACACCAGCTCTCTCACACAGCGCGAGGAAAGCCTCACCGACGCCGCCCTTCGAACTCCCGCCAGAGAACATCGTTCCGGTGCACGACGGGAAGTAGACGGCTTCGGCAGCCGCCTCCTCACGGGCGACGCGACGAACACCGCCGGCGGGCAGGTCGTCGCTGTACTGCGGGACCGTGTCAGCCCCCAGCATGCGGCGCCCGAGGGAGGTCGCGAGTGAGACGAGAGCGCCGGGCATCCGATCCGCAACGCTCAAGGCAACAGACGCCACAGAAGTACCTGCGCCCCATCCCACGGCTGCGGCCTTCCATCCAGCTTTCGCGAGCCGACCCTGGTTCTCCGCTCGCAGCCGCCGGACGAGGTCGCCGGTGTTGATACTCACGGGACACGCGACCTGGCACATGCCGTCGACGGCGCATGTGTCGATCCCCTCGTAGTCGTAGTCGCGACTGAGCTCGTCGAGCAGCGCAGTGTCGCCGCTCAGCTCCGCGTTCCGCATCTCGCGACGCACGACGATCCGCTGGCGCGGGGTGAGCGTGATGTCCTTGCTGGGGCATGCCGGCTCGCAATAGCCGCACTCGACGCAGCGGTCGACCTCGGACTCCACCGTTGGGACCAGTTTGAGGTTGTCAAGGTAGGACGCAGCACTGTCGGACAGCACGACTCCAGGGTTGAGGAGCCCCTGCGGGTCGAAGAGCCTCTTGACCTCGAGCATCACCTCGTAGAGTTCGTCACCGTACTGCCTGCGTACGAATGGCGCCATGATGCGTCCCGTTCCGTGCTCGGCCTTGAGAGACCCGCCCTGGGACAGCACGAGGTCGACCATGTCCTCGGTGAAACGCTGGTAGCGCTCGAGGCTGGACGCCTCGTCGAACCGCTCATTGAGCATGAAGTGGATGTTGCCGTCCTTGGCGTGGCCGAAGATCACGCTGTCCTCGTAGCCGTGGAGTTCGAAAAGCTCGACGAGTCGCTCACACGTGGCCAGCAGCGCCGCGACTGGTACGACGATGTCTTCGAGGAGGGCGGTCGTGCCTGATGGTCGCGCACCCGCCACGGAGGTGAAGAGCCCTTTTCGGATATGCCAGAGTGCGCCACGCTCATTGGGATCAGAGGTGAACACCAACGGGGAGACGACCTCGAGGGCACCGAGCACACTCGACGCCGCCTCGTGCTGAGCTGCGAGTTCGTCCGCGTCGCTCGACTGATACTCGAGCAGGAGCGCTGCGTGGCCGTCGACGCGTAGCGTGCGCAGTGCGTCCATCGCACCCTCCAGCTGCTGAGCGACGCGGAGGGAGGCGGCGTCCATGAGCTCGATCGTCGCCAGACCCGACGCGACGAGAGCGGGAAGCGCTGCGGTCGCTGCGCTCAGCGATGAGAATATCGCGAGTCCGGTGAGCGCAAGGGACGGCAGCTCGACAGTGCGGAACGTCGCTTCGGCAACGAAGCCGAGAGTTCCCTCGCTGCCGATCATGAGCCGGGCAAGCAGCTGGGATGGGCTGTCGTGGTCGAGAAACGCGTTGACGCCGTACCCCATGGTGTTCTTCATCGAGAACTGACGTCGCAGCGTATCGACCGAGTGCGGGTTCGATCGCACCCGATCGCGAAGCGCAAGCAGACCGTTGTACAGGGCTGGCTCCTGCGCGTGGAGGAGCTTATCCGCGTCCGGCGACGCCGTGTCAATGATCGTGCCGCTCGGTAGCACTGCGACGAGGGACTCGAGCGTGCGGTAGGTGTTCTGCTCCGTTCCGCACGCCATCCCGCTCGAGTTGTTGGCGACCACGCCGCCGATCGTGCAGGCTACCTCGCTCGCCGGATCGGGACCGAGCTTGCGTCCATGCCGAGCGAGTCCGACGTTAGCTCGGCGCACGGTGACGCCGGGTTGGACTCGCAGTCGCGCGCCGGCGTCGAGCACCGTCATCTCGCGGAACGACGACCGGGTGTCGACGAGGATCCCTCCTGTCACGCCCTGGCCGCTGAGGCTGGTACCGCCCGAACGGAACGTGATCGGGACACCCGCCCGCGCACTCGCGGCGAACACCGCCGCCACATCGGCGGCAGAGGAAGGACTCGCCACCCCGGAAGGCACAAGGAGGTAGTGGGAAGCGTCGTGCGCACGTGCGAGCAGATCGATCGAGCGTTCGGAGCCACGGATCCCACCCTCATCGAGCTCCGCCAGCAGCCGCTGGGAAGCGGTCACCTCGAGGCCGCCGGCCAGCTTCCACCGCGGATGACGAGCCAGGTGGGGAGCAACTCGCGTCGCGGTTCGGAGTTGTCACCGTCGATGCGTTCGAACAGCCAAGATACTGCGGCCGTCAGCCCCGCGAGTCGCTCGCGCATGGTGAAGATGTCGAGCGAGTCGAGGAGCACGCCGATTCGGCGGTGGCCCGCGCTGACAAGCTGCTCGGCGGCGGCGACAGCGCCTCCTCTATTGTCGACGAGGATCGCATCGGACGAGAGCCCAATGCCGGGGCGGTCGACGAAGTCGACCGGGATCCCGAGGTCGACTTCTGCCTTGATCAGGCCGCTCACGCGGCGTTGGCAGAGGTCGAGGGCGGTGCTGCGCTCGACCTCGACGTCTTGCTCCGAACTCGGAATGATCACGTGGACCTCGCGCTCTCGCAACACCGCGGCGATCGCGCTCGACAACGTCGAGTAGAACGCGTTCGCGAGATCGGCGGTGATCAGCCCGATGGTCTTCGTCTCGGTGCCCGACCGAAGGCTCGCGGCGACATCGTTGCGACGGAAGCCGAGCTTGCGGATCGACTCGAAAACCTTTTTCGTCAGGGCGGGGTCAACGGTGGCGACCTGATTCACCACACGCGAGACCGTCTGAAGGCTTACGCCCGCATCGGCCGCCACATCCATCATGGTGGGGCGACCACCCGGCTGTGCCATCTGCGCCTCTTCCCAAACGGACGGCGAGAGTTCAGCAACGGCATGACAGGCGAGCGCGTTGAGCCCGATCCGGTCATCGGCCGCGAGCGTCGTCGTGGACACCCTCCAGTCCTCGGGGACGTAGTCGCCATCGGTGACGCATCCCCGGGAGCGGGCGATGAGAGCGCCCCCTCGGTAGCGCCTGTCCCGTTGTTGGTTGACTTCGAGTGCTATCGGCTGCACGTTCACTACACTCTCTTTCGACTGCCCGGCATGTCCAGACAACGTTGTCTTATTCCGACAGTGTGGCACAGCTGGGCATGCTTGCGATAGCGGCGGGACTTGACAGATCATGTGCAGTGGCGCGGGTCGCCCCTGCCCCCGTCAGGTGTCACACAGCCGAATCGACTACCCCCTACGGCGCTGTGTACATCGGCACGTATTGCGTCGGGCCGGCAACGTTGCCGATACCAGATCCCCATTCGAGGTAGCCGTCGCGACCGGAGCCATCGGCGTCGTTGAGGAGGAACGAGTATGTGAACCGGTTCGCGGCAGCGGCCACCCCTGTCTCGGTGCGTGGCAGAACAATCGTGTAACTCGTGGTCGTTCCGGTACGGGTGATGGTGGCGGTCGCGCTGCTGACCACGCCGGCAGTCCCGGAGAAGCGGTAGACAACGGGTCCGGATGCCAGGAGTGCTGCCCCGAAGCTCGCGACCGGCGATGCGGCCGTCGGTCCGTCCTCCGAGAACGCGAATTGGATCGAGTCGCCTTGCCAGAGGGTGTCGGCCGCGGGGCCGACCTGGTGCGCGTCATCCGTGATCTCCGCATGCACGGTAATCGTCGACGTGCCGTAGCTCAACCACATGGCACCCGAGTGATCCGTTGCTCCGCCGTCCGCTCCGCCGACCGATACCCAGCGCGCGCTCGAACCGAGAGTTGCGTGCGGCGGATTGGTTGTGCCGTCAGGACGCACCGGTGAGAAACTCGTGGTGCCGGTGGTGGTCTTGACCACTCCGTTCGAGAAAGTCACTTTGGCGTTGTAGTACAACGGGCCCCACACTCCGACCCCGGCGATCGGCAGATCAACAACGGTAGTGGCGGTCGCGCTCACCGCCGAGCCGGGTGTGATCGTTGCAGAGTACGCACCAACCGAATATTCGATCTGACTCACCGTCACACCTGAGGTTCCGGGGTAGTCGATGAGCAGCTGAAGCGGCCCAGCTCCCGTGGCGCTCGTCGCCGGCCGCGCGCTGAGGCGCGGATTCTCTACGACAGTAGTCATCGCGCTCAGCGAAGCACGCGTAGCCGAGGATCTGGTCACGGTGACGGGGATCGACTTTGCGCCAGCTTCTGGGTACGCCGGCGCGGACAGGGTTCCTTGCACTAGCTGGCCCGCGACGGGAGTGACGGTCACAGTGCTGCTGCCCGGGCCGGTAAAGGTCACCGCACCCGTCGCCGACCCGCCACCACGCAGGTCGACCGACACCGTGATTGGTACGTTCTGCGATTGCAGAGACTGGGCGGGGGCTGTCGCACTATAGAGCGCACTCGACCGCACGGCGACAGCCGTGATGTTCGAGGCATTGACATAGATGGGATCAGCGCCGAGCTGGACGGTGGCCGTTCCGCTCTCCGGTGTGAGCGTGGACGTGGAGCCGTAGAGGCTGGTCTGGGTCACCGCGCCCGTCGTCGACAGCGCGACAGTCGCAGGTGACGTCGCCCACATGATTCGCTTCTTGGCTCCCGCGGAGTTCTGGAACACGATCGAGTACACCCCCGTCCCGAGACTGTCAGCCGATACGACGGTGTAGCCGCTCAGTTGCCTGGCCATGACGGCCTGCGTGACCATCGCCGGCTTCGGGGCGACCGCCGGGTTACTGTCGGGATTGCGGTATATGCCGAACCGCCCCTCGGGCGTCTCCTCTTCGTAGTCGTTGAAAAGGTCGTACAGCATGTAGCGGTTGACACCGGCTTTCAGGCTGAGCGCCGCATCACGGACCAGATAGCGCGCTTGCTCCGCCTCGGTGTTCGTGCCCGTGGTTCCGTTCATGGTGGGCCAGCCCGTTTCGGTCAACCACAAGGGCTTGCTCGCTGATGACGTGTGCGCGGCCATGACAGCTTTGACCGCCGCGACCGCCGTCTCGTTCTGCCCCTCGGGCGCCGCCGGGAACGAGTAGTTGTGCATGTTGATCACATCGACGAGGGACCCCTCAGGGCTGGACAGGAACGCGTCGAGCCAATCGCGCGCGATGAAGTTGACCTCCGGGTGTCCGGTCGTGTCACCGCCCGCCCACCATGATGTGATTCCCGCCATGCCGGTGAGCACGATTTGTGCGGACGGCGCGACAGCCTTGATCGCCGGTGCTGCGACCGCGAGCATTTGTCGATAGCAGGTGACAGACGCGCCGCAGGTGCCGAGGTAGTAGCCGCCGGGGTGGTTGTACTCGTTGTAGATCTCATAATCGACGGTCGTGCCGAACTGTTGCGCGACGGCGGCTGCATAGTTCGCATAGGCCGTACGCCCCGCCGCGGTATACGGCCGCACGCCTCCGTCGTAGAGCGGGTTGGCGAAGCCGAGAACGACGAGCGGCCGGATGCCCTGCGCGTTGAGCGACGCGACGAGAGCAGGATAGTTGACGGGATTGGTAAACACGTAGTTCCCCGCTGTCGGCTCGATGCTCTCCCACCGAAGGTCGAAGCGGACGCTGGCGAGACCAGCATCTTTCAGCGGGGTGACGGTGTCGAGCCCTGGCTCGTAGTCCGGGTGGCTGGTCGTCCCGAACGGATTCGTGGAGGCAGTGGGCGCGGTGGCGAGCCCTGTCACGACCGCGAGGGAAGTCTCGGTGTAGAAGGTTCCGCCCTGCATCCGGAGTGCGTAGTAGCCGGCGGGCAGCGCGTTCAGATTGATGCTGGCCGTGCCGGAGCTGGAGACCGTCGCTATGCCCTGGAGAGCGATCGCACCGTTCTGGTCGGCGACGTTCCAGCCCACGGTCGAGCTCGAGGCTACAAGGTTGACGGTGGCCGCACCCGGCGCGAAGACAAGCTTGGTATTCGTGACCGTGACACGGTCGGAGTACGTCTCGAAGGCCGAGTTCGCCAGCAAGTTGGTCGTGCTGCCGGCAGCCGTCATCGAAAGATCGTCGAGCCAGAGAGTGCCGGTGTCCTGTCCAACGAGCATGAAGGGCATGACCGTTTGATCGGCGGCCGACGTGAAGGTCCAGGTGAACGCGGTCCACCCGTAGGTACCGCCCGTGAAGTAGCGGGCCTCGGTCCACGACTGGTTGAGGATGATGAGGTTGGCATCGTTGCCCTGAACGCTCTGCGCCTTGACCCATCCGGAGATCGTGTAGGTGGTGGACGGGGCGATCGTCAGGGGCTGAGCAACACCGCCATAGGAGTTGCCCGCGCGGGCGCTGGTGTGCTCGATCTTGAGTGCTGCACTACCGCCGTGCTTGTTCACCGTGTCGACGCCGACCGTGAGCTGGGCGCCGCCGTTGGAGTACGAGTTCCACGAGGGGATCGTGCTCGTCTGAACGACCGCGGCGCTCGCCGCGCCCGTCGCTCCTGCGGCGACGATGACGAGTGTCGCGAGGATGGCAACAGCAGAACGGATGGCGAGGCGAGCACGATTCATAGCGAATCTCCCAAAATGAGACAACGTTGTCTTAATCGACGATAGCCCTCGGCGAGTTCGCGGTCAAGCCCCGAGACTCTCGCTCAGCGCGAGAGCAGCTCTGCGAGCCGGGGAAGCTGGTCGGCGCGCTCCAGTGCTGACCCGACCGCCACCACGCGCGCACCGGCCTCGAGAAAACTCGCTGCGTTCGCCGAATCCACGCCCCCGGTTGCGACGAATGACACGATGGGGAACGGCCCGCGCATGGCGCTCAGCCACGCAGGGCCGAGGGCCGAGGCCGGGAAGACCTTGAGCCAGTTCAGCCCCATCTCGGTCGCAAGCTGCACCTCGGTCGCCGACGCGACTCCGGGAAGGCTCGGCATGCCTGACGCCCACGATGCGCGCACCACAACAGGGTCGAAACCGGGGCTCACCGTGAAGGCCGCCCCCGCGTCCCTCGCCGCGCGCACCGAGTCAGGGCTCGTGATCGTTCCTGCACCGACCGCGAGACCGCGGTCGGCAGCAGCAGCCGCGACGACCCTCAGAGCCCTGGCATCTGCATCCGACTGCAAAGGCAGTTCGACCACCGTGACGCCCAGCTTCCATGCGGCCACCGAGATCTCGAGGCTTCGCTCTGCGCCAAGCCCACGCAAGATCGCCATGACGGGAGCGCCGGCGAACGCGTTGTCGAACCAGTCGTTGGCGAGCTGGGCGGTTATGTGCACGGTGCACTCCTGACGAAGTCCGAGGTCGACGAGAGCGAGCGCGCCGCGAAGGCGTGACCGTTCGCAAGGGCGGCCGTGCCGTCGGCGGCGTCTAGCAACGCATCTAGATATCCGGCCGCGAAGGCGTCGCCCGCGCCAATGACTTCAACAATGGGAACGGCGGGGGCGGCAACGAATGTGGACGTGCCGTCCCGATACTCGGTCGCGCCATGTGCGCCGTCTTTGACAATGAGTCGCCCCGGCACCGGCAGCAACGCGCGCACGTCGTCGGGAGTCCGGGTGCCCCACAGCGCCTCGGCCTCGTCGAGACCGACGAAGAGGATGTCGGCGCGGGTCGCGAGGGCGGCCAGCAGCGGCCCCGCCTCGTCCGGTGACCACAGCGCGGGACGGAAGTTGACGTCGAACGACAGCCGCACGTGCGAGTCAGCGCTCACGCGATCGACGATACGTTCGACCAGACGGCGGCATCCGTCGGAGAGCGCTGGGGTGATGCCGGTGAGATGCAGGAACGTGGCATCGCCGAGCTGCAGGTCTTCGATGTAGTCGGCGTCGAGGCGCGATGCAGCGGACCCGTCACGGTAGTAGTGAACGGAACTCTGCAGACCCTGCGGATCTTTGAGATAGATCCCCGTGCGCGCGGTGGAGTCGACGCGCACGGCACGAGTGTCGACCCCACCCTCGGCGAGCTCTCGCAGGATGCGGCGCCCGAGCGGGTCGTCTCCCACCGCGGATCCCCAGGCGACGCTGCGACCGGCCTCGGCGAGGTAGAGAGCGACTGTGGACTCGGCTCCGGCCACGTGCAGCTGAGTCTCGCGGGCATGCTCGAGTCGTGCAGTCGACGCAGGAGTCACGAGCGCCATCGTCTCGCCGACCGCGAGCAGATCGAGCTTCACCGGCTGCGCTCCACCCTCAACAACAACGCTTGTTCGGGGTTGACGGCGGGCAGGGGCAGTCCCAGCTCGGCCAGCAGCTCGCCGGTGGTCACGACACCTTGACCAATCCATGCAGGCGCGCGGCGCTGCATGACGCACGCCGACACCTCCTGCACCACGCTCACACGGTAACGGGCGTCAGGATCTAGTCCGATCAGCGGCGCGCTCCCGGGCAGTTCGTTCTCGCTCGTCGTCACGGCTGTGACGAGGTACAGAGCATCGTCCCGCGATGGCGATATCACCCCGTGTAGTCGGTAGGCGTCGTCAGGCAGGTCTGCGCGGACGCGCGTGCCCGAATGGATGAGCGTGCGATGCCGCTTGTACAGCGCGATCAGCCGAGCCAGGCTCGGCGAGTCGTCGGAGCCATCGGTGGATTTCTCGGCCCCCCACTCGAACCCAAGGTGCCCGAAGAATGCGGTCGCCGCCCGGTACCCCAGGTCGTGTGTACGCCCCGTCGTGTGGATCGCACGCGCCTGCCCAATCTGGGTGCCGACGAGCTCCGGCGGCAATATGACCTGTATCCACCCCTGCAGATTCTCGCGCTCGAGCGCGTCGTTCGTATCGGTCGGCCACACCCGGTCGGCGTGAGCAAGAACGCCGAGGTCGATGCGGGCACCCCCCGCCGAGCATGACTCGATCTCGAGACCTGAATGCGCGGCCTTCAGCGCGTCCATCATGCGATACACCGCGAGGGTCTGGCCGCGGGGAAACGCCACCATCGGGTCCCGGTTCTGGTCCCACTTGAGATAGTCGACGCCGCTCGCGGTGATGACCGCGTCGATGCTCTCGAAAACTTGCTGCCAAGCAGCCGGATGCGTCAGGTCGACGGTCTGTTGGTGACGCCATCGTGGAGGCAGGGCGGGGCCGAGCCTGGCGATCCACTCGGGGTGCGCGCGCGCCAAGTCGGAGTTCTCGTTGACCATCTCGGGCTCGAACCACAGCCCGAATTTCATGCCGAGTCCGTGCACATGATCAGCCAACGGCGCCAGCCCGTCCGGCCAGCGTGCGAGGTCGACCGCCCAGTCGCCAAGCCCCGCGGTGTCGTCGACCCGTCCTCGGAACCACCCGTCGTCGAGCATGAAGAGCTCGGCGCCCGCCCGTGCGCCGTCGTCGGCCACTCGGGTCAGGTCGCCGAGGTCGTGGTCGAAGCCGACAGCCTCCCAGGCGTTCACCACCACGGGGCGTGGACTCGACGGATGCGCCGGACGAGCGCGCAACCACCCGTGGAATGCCGCGCTCACGCCGTCCATACCGACAGCTGAGTATGCGGCGTATGTCGTCGGAGTCTCGTAGACCTGCCCCGAGGCGAGTATCACCTCGCCGGGATCCAACACCTCGGCGGCGCCGAGCACGGTGTGCGCCGACGGCCGGCGCTCGGCCCACGCATCCTGATTTCCGCTCCAACCCAGATGGGAAGCCCAGACCTCCCCGTGCCTGAAGCCGAAGCCGGGTGTGCCGACCGCGAAAAGCGAAGGACTGTCGTGACCGGGCCGACCATGACGGCTGGAACGCAACCACAGTCCCTGGGGAAGCAGGTGACGCTGCGGGGCGGCCTCGCGACACCAGCGCCCCGTCAGATCGAGCAGTTCACGGGCGCGCTGGGGCACCGGCAACACCACCGCGACATCGCCGATCTCGAGATCAATCGCACCGTCGTTGCGCACCGTGTGCGTAATGAGCAATAGCCCATGTTTCGAAAGCTCCAACATCGAGGTGACGCTCACTCCCGCGATGGGGTCGTCCTGTTGAAGCACCAACCGAGAGCCGTCGGAAGAGGCATCGAAGCTGGCCACGATCAGACGTGTCCATACGGCGCGACCGTCGCGGCGCATCCGGATACCGGGCCGGCCAGCCCATCCCGCCTCCAGCGACGGCAGGAGGTCCAGCGACATTCCCGCGTCGATCTCGCTGGGCGCTACGGCGGGCCGCAGAACGTCGGCGTCGGGTTCCGAGCTCAGTCGTCTCCCCCAATGCACGATCCGCGCACCGCCAGTGCCTTCGGACACCGCCACCAGCACGCTTGTCGGACTCGATGAGCTGTCCGGCGTGCGCAAATGGACGAGCGTCACCACTCTGCAAAGCTCCCGTCCGAATACGACCACACCGGAGACCCAGGCTCGAGAGGGCCGTCCACCACCATGCCGCGAACCACGTCCTCATCGATGTCGATACCGAGACCAGGCCCGGTCAGCCGAGGTATGTGTCCGTCCACGAGTTGCAGCACCTCCGGATTCCGCAGGATCCTCAACCACGCACTCGATGGATCGTGCACGTCGATGACCTGCTCCTGGGCGAAGAAATTGGGCACTGCGAAGTCGATCTGCAGGCAGGCGGCGAGCGTCACCGGCCCGAGCGGGCAATGCGGGGCGACCTGCGCGTCGTAGACCTCGGCCTGAGTCGCGATTCGGAAGCTCTCGGTGATGCCGCCGGCATGTGAGAGGTCGGGTTGCACCAGCGCGATGCCTGCCTCGAGCACCCCGCGGAAGCCAGTGCGGTCGTAGAGCCGCTCGCCCGTCGCGATCGGAATCGACGACGCATGCACGAGTTCGCCGATCATCGCCGAGTGCTCGGGCCGGAGGGGTTCCTCGACGAACGCGAGCGCGAACGGTTCGAGCAGTGGAAGGATGCGCCGCGACTGCGGTACCGAGAGTCGGCCATGGAAGTCGATCGCCAGGTCGATGTCCGGACCCACCGCATTCCGCATTTCCTCCACCTGGCCGACGAACCGCTCGGCCCACGCCGGTGTGTCGATGAAACCGACCGGACCCTCATCCGGCGCGAACTTGAGCATCGTGTAGCCGGCCGCGACGAGTTCTCTCGCCCGTTCGGGGCTGCCGCTGCGTCGTGGGATACCCGGCCCCGCATACGTGTTCGCGTGTGCATACATCCGCGCAACGTCCCGAGTCGGCCCGCCGAGCAACTCGTGGATCGGAGCACCCAACGCTTTACCTTTGATGTCCCAGAGCGCCTGGTCGATTCCCGACACCGCTGACCCCATGATCGGCCCACCACGATAGAACCCACCGCGGGTCAGCACCTGCCAGAGCCTGGTGATCTCACGCGGATCCCGCCCGATCAGGTACTCCGCCATGCGCTCCACGGCGGCTGCGGTGGGACGCGCCCAGTTCTCAGCCACGGCCTCACCCCACCCATCGACGCCACTCGATGTGGTGATCTTGAGCAGAGCCTGACGGTTGCTGAGCACGAATGTCTCGACAGCGGCGATGCGCACGACAGCCCCTTCAGCCTTTGACGCCCGCAGAGGCCGAAACCCCGCGCAGGAACTGCTTCTGGAACACGACGAACAGAGCGACGGGCACGATCAGCGCGATGAACAGCGCCGCCATCTGCACGCTCAGCTCGGTGTTCTTGAGATTGAGGAAGAGCGCCACCGAAATGGGCTGCAGTTCGCGATTGGTGATGACCAGCAGAGGCCAGAGGAAGTCCTTCCAGGAGGCCATGATCGTGATCAGCCCGACGACGCCGAGGATCGGACGAGACAGCGGCAGCACGATGACGAGGAAGATACGCCACGCTCCCGCTCCGTCGATTCGCGCAGCCTCGAACAGGTCGCGAGGCAACGAGTCGAAGAACCTCTTGGTCACCAGAATCATGAACGCGTTGGCCGCCCCGGGGAGCCAGAGCGCGAAGTAGTTGTCGATCAGCGAGCCTCCGACGATCGGTAGATCGAGGATCGTCAGATACAACGGCACAAGCGCAATGATGCTGGGAACGAACAGGGTCGCGAGAATCCCCGCCGAGAGGATCGGTGCCCACCGCGGCTTGAGCACGCTGAGGCAGTACGCGCACGTCGTGCAGACGAACAGGGTCACGACGGCCTGGCCTGCGGCGATCACTGCCGTATTGAGCATGTACTTGCCGATGGCCGACTGTTCCCACGCGGTGACGAGGTTTTGCCATTGCAGTACGCCGGACGGGAAGATCCCCAGAGGGTCGGTGATGATGTCTTGCGTCGTAGAGATCGCCGACTTCGCCAGCCAGAGCAGCGGGCCCAGCCCAACGATCAACAGCCCAACGAGAATCAGGGCCTGGACGAGGAACAGCACGATCCGCACGCTCCACTGCTTCCGATCGGCGGGAGAGATGATGCTCCGCTCATCGGCCTCGATCTCACGGTCTCGCCGGTTCTGGATACCGGCGCGCAGCCATGCCGCCACGGTCATTCGGTGCTCCATTTCTTGGTGGCCGCGAAGTAGGCGAGGCTCAGCACGCCGAGTGCCAGCGCGAGCAATGTGCTCAGCGCGCTGGCGGCGCCGAAGTCCTGCGAGACGAATGCGTAGTTGTAGATCATGAGCAGCACGGTCATCGTCGAGTTGCTCGGCCCTCCCCCCGTGAACAGGAACGGCTCGGCGAAGACCTGCATGGTTCCGATGAGTTGCAGGAGCACCATGATGATGATCACCCCGCGGATCTGTGGGAGCGTGACATTCCAGATCTTGGACCAGATGCCCGCGCCGTCGAGATCTGCAGCCTCGTACAGCTCACTGCGCACCCCCGTGAGAGCGGCGATGTAGATGATGACGGTGGCGCCGGCACCCGCCCAGGTCGCCTCGATGACCATCGATGGCAGGGCCAGCGCCGGCGAGTTGAGCCAGCCCAGAGGAGCGATGCCGAAGAACCCGAGGATCTGGTTGAAGAGGCCTGTGGCGCCGGGGTCGTAGAAGGTCTTCCAGAGCAGGATCGCCACGACCGGCGGGATGACGACGGGAAGATAGGCCAGCAGATTGAAGAGGCGCTTGGACTTCCGCAGCTCGGCCATGAAGACGGCGAGGAAGAGTGGCACCGGGAACCCGATGACCAGTCCCAGCGCGACGAAGAGAAGAGTGTTTCCCACGGCCTGCGGCAGCAACGGGTCGCTGAGAACATAGGCGAAGTTGGACCATCCGACCCAACTCGGCTCGGCGGCGAAATTGATCCTCTGCCAGCTCATGATGAGCCCGCGAACGATGGGGCCCCAGGAGAAGTATCCGAAGACGATGAGCGCGGGGAGCGCGAAGATGATCGCGGTGAGCCCGCCACGCCTTGACCACACCCGCGGAGCCATGCTTCGGGTACGCGGAACGACGGACGTGGCGGCCTCCGTCGTTCGGTCTTGTACTACGGACATCATGACCTCGATTTTTGCGCGCAATCCGGCGGGCGGAGGGCGGTGCCCCCGCCCGCCGACTGCTAGCGGGCGATCTTGCCGTTGACGGTGGTGATCGCGCTCGCGATCAACGCGTCGATGTCAGCATGAGGATCGGCGAGTACCGCCTGGATCACCGGATCCAGCGAGGCGTAGACATCCTGCGCCTTGACTGGCGGTTCGATCAGCAGCGGCATCGTCGTGAGCGAGGCCGTGTATGGGTCGAAGTTCGACAGCGGCACGTTGATGTACTCGCTGATCCATCCGAGGTACGTTTCGTAGCTCGAGTCGCTCAGCACCTGTAGCTCCGGCAGTCCGACGGGCAGATTCTGATCCGCGTTCGCCTTCGCTGCGTCCACCGCACTCTTCTCGATGAGCTTCGCGTCGAGATAGACCTCTTTCACGTAGAGGGCGAGCGCCTCTTTCTGCGCTTCGGTGGTATCCGGGCTCACCATGAACACGCCGCCACCGGTGAGAGAGCCGTTGGTGCCGTTCGCCTGGGGCATCGGGCCCATACCGATACTCTCGGGGTTCATGCCATAGGTGACGGTCGCATCGTGGTAGCTAGAAGGCGACCCGATGAACATGCCGACGCGGTTCGAGGCGAGAGCCTCCCCGATGCCGGCCTGGTCGTAGAGAATGTTGTCGCCGATCGACTTGTCATCGAAACGCATCTCGCTGAGCAGCGTGAGGTACTCGGCGGTCGGGCCGTCGTCGAACGTCGCCTCGGTCCCGTCCTCGTTCTCCATCGTGCCGCCGTACGAGTAGGTCGCCGCCGTGAGCATCCAGCCACCGGTGTTGGTCTGCGTCATCGTGCCGTAGCCGGGAACGCCCGTCGCCTCGGTGATCTGCTTGGCGTAATCGCGCAGCTCGTCCCACGTGGTCGGGGGCTTGTCCGGGTCGAGTCCGGCCTGGGTGAACAGGTCACGGTTGTAGACGAGACCAAGTGCATAGGCCGTGAAGGGAACGCCGTACACATTGCCGTCGTCGTCGGAGGCGAGTTCCAGCGTGGTGGGGTTCAACTGATTCAGGATGCCGGTGCTCGTGAGTGCTTCGGTGATGTCACCGGCCTGCTTGTTGCGAACGATCGAAAGCGAGTCGGTGAAGTAGACGACGTACAAGTCGGGCAGAGTTCCCCCAGCGAGCATCGCGTTGAAGGTCTGCGGGTCGAAGTTCTTGTCGGAGCCTTCGACCGTGATATCAGGGTGGTCCGCCATGAACGCATCGATGCGGTCGTTGAACACCTTCAACTGTTCCGGCTGATCGGCCGGTGGCTTGCCCGTGACGGTGATCGTCACGGGTCCATCCTCGTCCGGAGCAGCGGCGGGCGCGCAGCCGGCCACTCCTAGGACGACGACGGCGGCGAGAGCCGCGAGCAGGGTTGCCCTTGGTTTCATCATTGAAACTCCTCAGTCATTTCGGTCTGCATTCCGGTGTGGGTCTGGCCGGAGCCGTGCGCGTCATCCGGTCGGACAACGTTGTCTCATATTGATCCAAACCCATGGCGATGTCAAGACGCATCACCTTTCGATGATCAAACCGAGATCGAGTCGAGATCGCAGGACGTGATCGGGAACACGTACTCCGGCTCGAACCCGATCAACTCACGAGCTCGCGATGTGTCGACTCCGACGGCACGACCAGGGATGGGCTGCCGCACTGGCACCCCCGGTGCCCAGCGCGCCAGCCCATCGGCTGTCGGCCACGGTACCGACGTCTCGGCGGCCGCGACGAACAGGATCTCCGCGCCGGGCGTCGGCAGTGAGAGGCCCATGATGAGTGCTCGGGCCGCATCGGTGACATGCAGGTACGACCAGCCTTCCTTTACCGCCCGCCGGGGGTCCACCAGGTTCAGGGCACTGATCTCGGCTATGAACGATTCGGGACCGGTGTGCGGCAACCTCAGGCAGGCGATCGCCATGTCCCAGTGGCTCGCACACATCGCCGCCGTCAACTCGTCCTGCCGCTTCGACAGGGAGTACCAGTCGTCGAGCTGCGAGGGCAGCTGTTCGTCGAGGGGGAAGTAGGCGGGCATCACGTCGTGACTGTTGAACGTCACGCCGATCGCATTGATGCTCGACGCTATCGACGCGTGCCGGATACCGGCCTGCCCGGCCGCGCTCAGCACCGTGAACGTCGACACGACGTTGGTCGTGAAGACTTCATGCGGCGTCCCTGCGGCAGGCGACGGCAATGCTGCGCAATGGATCACCGCGGCACAGCCGACGAGCGCGCGGGCGACGTCGCGCTCGTTCCGTGAGTCTCCGACGATGAACATGTCGGCTTCGGTCGACGCGCCCGGCGGTCCGGCATGTCGATCGAAGCCGGTCACCTCGACCCCCGCCGCCGTCAGCTGTCGCACCACCTCTCGGCCGATCGATCCGTTCGCACCCGTGACGAGCACCCTGCCGAGGAGGAACGGATCGAGCCGTGCGATCTCAGGCATTTTTCGGAGCGACCGGCCAACGCCCGCCCCTGCTGACCAGCCGTGTGGGTAGGAGAACCTGCCGGGGGTGGGAGGTGTCGCCCGCGATCCGATCGAACAGCCGCTCAGCGGATGCGATGCCCAGGGCCTCGGTGTCGTAGTCGACGATCGTCACGGCCTGCGGCAGCAATCGCGACATCTCGAAATCGTCGAACCCGACAACCTCGACATCAGCGCTGCGCCGCCAGATCTCCTCTACCGCTCCGATCGTGCTGCGGTTGTTCCCGCACAGCACCGCAGTCGGCGGGTCCGGAAGATCCAGCATCCCCGCCAACGCCGAGACCGCATCATCGGGCGAATGCGACGTGAACGAGACGATGTCGTCATCGAAGGTGAGGCCGGCGGTCTCCATCGCCTTCTGCGCGCCCGCCAACCGCTCGCGCATCGTGAAGATGTCGAGGGCGTCGAGGAGCAGGCCGATGCGCGTATGAGCACGCGCGATCAGACCGGCCACAGCATCTGAGGCTCCACCTCGGTTGTCCACGAGGATCGCATCGGCCTCGAGGCCGATGCCGGGGCGGTCCACGAAGACGACAGGGATGCCCAGCTCAACCTCGGCGCGCAGATAGCTGTGGTCACTCGATGTGGGCACCACAATCAATCCGCTGACCCGACGCTGGCACAGGTCGAGCACGGTGCTGCGCTCGAGCTCGTCGTTCTCCTCGGAACTCGAAATGATCACGTGGAACCCGCGCTCGCGCGCCACCGCCGCGATCGCGCTGGACAGTGTCGAGTAGAACGTGTTCGACAGGTCGGCGGTGATGAGGCCAATCGTGCGGGTCTCGGTGCCCGAGCGCAGACTGGCCGCGACGTCGTTGCGGCGGAACCCGAGCTTGCGGATCGACTCGTAGACCCGCTCGGCCATCTCCGGATCGACCGTCGAGATGCGGTTGACGACGCGAGAAACGGTCTTGAGGCTGACTCCGGCGTCAGCTGCGACGTCCACCATCGTGGGGCGGCCACTCGAAATCACCATTCCCACATTCTGTCTCATGACGGCGGCGCCGGTGGTCGCGCCACGAGGACTTCTCCACTGCCGGAAATCGTCATGGCTCCCGCATCCCAGGGCACGACCACCGTCCCACCGACCGCCAGGATCTTCTCGCCGTCGTTCGTCGCCAGCGTTATCGCCCCGTCCGTGACGAGGACGATGGCGAAGCCCTGATCTAGAGCGATCTCGAACAGGTCGGCCGTGACCCGATGACGCTCCAACCGGAAGTACTCCGCTGCCGCCGGCGGGAGCGTGCAAGAACCCCATGCGTCGGAGGTGATCAGCGCATCGAGCGCTTCCTCGGATACCGGCCGCAGGTCGACGGCGGTCAGTGCGCGGTCGAATCCAACACCGAGATGGCCGTCCGCGGCTCCGTCGAGGTCGAACCCGCGCCACTCCAAGAGGATCGAGAGGTCTTCCGGCTCCTGCAGCTCGGCCAGCAGTATGCCCTCGCCGATTGCGTGCAGCATGCCGGCCGGTACGTAAACGGTGTCGCCGCGCTCGACCCGTCGCCGACGCAGCAGGGCGAGGAGGCCGTCGGTGTCCTGAGAGTCGACGAGGGCGGCGACGTCAGCGAGGTCGACGTCTGCGCGCACACCCAGGTATATGTCACCGCCTGTGAGGATGTGCCAGGCCTCGACCTTGCCGTGCGCACGACCGAGCCATCGACTCGCGAACTCGCGGTCTGGATGCGCGTGCACGGGGAGGCGCTGTCCGGCGTGAAGCAGCTTGACTAGCAGCCGTGTGTCGGCGCCGTAGGCGGACACGTGACCCGGCCCCAGCCATCCTTCCGGATCGGCGGCGACCGCGTCGACGAGAAGACGCCCGTCCGGCAGTGTGGTGAGCCCAAGAGTCGAATGCCCAGCCATGCTCGTGGTCGACGCGACCCAGTCCTCGGGTACGTGGTCTCCCGTTGCCTCCGTCCCGCGGAAGTCCGCGATCAGCGCGCCGCCGCGGTAGAAGCGATCTCTGGGTTGATTGGGTCCTAGGACGAACGGTTGCACGATACAATCGTAGACAACGTTGTCCCAGCGGGCAACAGATTGACATGGATCGTGCGATCCGCAGTGACGCGACCACTCGACGATGAGATGAGAACCCCATGCGCAGACGCTGGAATTTGAGCGAACAACCCTGGACCCTTCGCGGTTGGCGGCAGAACGACTGGGAGATGGGCAAGTCATTCGCCCGTACAGAGGACGGCACCAACGACGTCGCCGCCCTGACCGTGTGGGTACCCAGCTCGGTGCGCGGCGCCCTCGTCGAGGCGGGCATCGTGCCGTCACCCTACGTGGGCACGCAGTCGCGGGCGTCGGAATGGATCGAGAACCGGCACTGGAGCTACACCACCGAACTTCCCGCAGACATGTTCGATGCCGCCGCGGGCCATCGCATCATCCTCACCGCCGAGAGCCTCGACTATGCCGGCGTCGTCCTGGTCGACAGCGAGGAGGTCGCCCGTTTCCGGGGGTCGCTGATCCCCGTCGAGTTCGACCTGACGGAGGCGATCGCGGGCGGCGGCCGCGATCTCACGATCGTCTTCACGCAGGTGCCCGACGACCTCGGGCAGATCGGTCGCACCAGCCGCATCCGGGAGTGGAAGGCGCGGTTCAACTACGGCTGGGACTGGACTCCCCGAATCGTGCAGCTCGGCATCGCGGGTCCGATCGCCCTCGAGGCCCGCGCCGGGGCAGTGATCGACGACGTGCGGGTACTCCCCGAGTACGACGCGCAGGCCGGGACCGGTCGCCTGCGCGTACGGGTCACGGCATCCGAGGCAGGTCAGAGCGGCACGGTGACCATCACCGGACCCGGCACATCGGCTGGGCACACGATCAGTGCCGATGGGGAATGGCACTACCTCAATGTCGGATCCGTCGAGGCGTGGACCGTGCACACCGCCGGCGACCGGAATCTGTACGAGGTCACGGTCGAGATCCCGGGCGACTCCGTCACCCGTCGCGTGGGTTTCCGCGATCTCCGGTGGCTTACGACCGAAGGCGCCCCGGCAAGCGCCGAGCCGTGGCTGCTCGAGCTGAACGGACGGCGGATCTTCCTCGCGGGCGTCAACTGGGTACCGATCCGGCCCGACTACGCCGATGTCCGCATCGAGGACTACCGGCTCCGCTTCAACGCCTACCGCGACCTCGGTGTCGTGCTCCTGCGTGTCTGGGGTGGGGCCGCTCTCGAGCGCGCGGAGTTCTACGACCTGGCCGACGAGTACGGGTTCCTCGTCTGGCAGGAGCTTCCGCTGTCCTCGAGCGGGATCGATAACTCCCCGCCCGACGACCCGGAGTTCGCAGCTGAGCTCGCCGAGATCGCCAGGAGCTACGCGCGACGTATCTCGCATCACGCCAGCCTCGCCGTCTGGGGCGGTGGCAACGAGCTCACCACCGATAGCCCGGTGATCACCGACATCGAGCCTCTCGACGACACGCATCCGGCGCTGGCCGCCGCGAAGTACGCGTTCGCCGACGACGATCCCACCCGGCGGTACGTCGCTACGTCACCGCTGGGCCCGAGCACGTGGGCGCGGGAAGACGACTATGGCACCGGTGTGCATCACGATGTGCATGGACCGTGGGAGTACGACAAGTCGTTCGAGGACTGGAAGCGCTACTGGGATGCCGACGATTCGACTCTGCGCAGCGAGGTCGGGATGAGCGGCGCGAGCAGTATCGACCTCCTCGAGCGGTTCGACATGGCCGGTCCGACCGCCACCCCCGCGGAGCGCGCCGCGCTGCAGCAGCGGTGGTCGCACTCCTCGGCGTGGTGGCTGGGCGAATACAAGAGGTGGGACGGGACCGGAACTCTGGACGAGTGGGTGGCGCACAGCCAGGCGCGCCAGGCCGAGTGGTTGGGGTACGCGGCCACGGCCAGCCGCAACCGCTTCCCGGCGGTCGGCGGATTCATCGTCTGGCTGGGACACGACACGTTCCCGTGCGCGGTCAGCCTGTCGGTGCTCGATTTCGAGGGGGCGATCAAGCCGGTGGGAGACGCCCTACGACGGGCATTCCGGGGCTAGGTCCTCGGCGCGGAGTCTGGGTCCTCCCCGGGGGGCACAGGTCAGCGAATTGGCCAGGCGAGCGCCGCCGCTATCTCGTCGGCGCGGCGCTCACCCCCGGCCGGTGCCATGCGATTGGTCGTGTATCCGAACGCGAGCCCGTTGCCCGGGTCGAGGAAGCCGAGCGCTCCCGCGGCACCGTCGTGTCCAATCGCTCGATGGCCGGCAAACGGCCGGTCTGCGAACGGCTTCTGGAACACCACGCCGAACCGGCCGGGTTGGCCGCTGAACAGGTCGGTCCCGGCCGATTGGATCTGACCGAAGTCGGCGACCGTCGCATCCGTCAGAAGACGCGGTGCGCCGAGGTCGTCTACCACCGACGCGTACAGGCGGGCGATGCCGCGCGCGGATCCGACACCGCCGGCGGCAGGCATGCCCACGGCGTGGGACTCCCTCGAGTTCGCCAGGTGATCGAGGCCGGGGTCGAGCAGCAGCGGAGCGACGATCAGGTCGATAACCTGCGTCGGCGACGACGACGCGGGCGGGACGTCCGGGATCACGACGGGAGCGACCCGGGTCTCGAGATCCTCGGGCAGTCCCAGATAGAAGTCGATGTCGCAGGGCGCGCGCACCTCACGCTCGAAGAACTGCTGCAGCGACTCCCCAGCCACCCGACGGCACAGCTCGTTCATCAGCACGCCGAGGGTGAGAGCGTGATAACTCCATCCGATCCCCGGACGCCAGAACGGTCGCTGCTCGGCGAGGCGCGCGGAACCCCGTGCGTCGTCGGTGAACTCGGCCCAACTCAGGCCGCCGTCCGCCTCGACGAGACCGGCTCGGTGACTGAGCAGTTCGCGCACCAGCACGTGCTGCTTGCCGTGCGCGCCGAACTCCGGCCAGTAGCGAACCACCGGCGCATCAAGGTCGAGCAGCCCGCGTTCGACGAGCATCGCCAGACAGATCGCGGAGGCCCCCTTCGACACCGAGAACACGCAGATCAGCGAGTCCGACCGGAGACCCGGACCTCCCCAGGCGTCCAGTACGAGCTCGCCGTCCACATACGCCGCGACCTGCGCCGAATAGTCCAGGTCGTCGGCGCATTGACGCTCAAGAACGCCAGCTGCCGCTTCGTAGCCGGCCGCGACCGTCCACTGGTCCCGCTCGATCATCCACTCACCCCTCGAAACACTACGTCAGCACCGGCGCGACCACGCGCTGCTCGCGCTGCGAGGTCAGCGCCGCATCGTACAGGCGGTGCGTCAACCACGCCTCCTGCGGCGTGACGCACCCGAACCTGTCGCCGAGCGACCCCGCCCGTTCGGCGAGGAAGGCAGCCCACATCTGCAGGATCGCGTCGGAGAACCCGAACTCGAAAATGCCGCCGGTGACGGTCGGCCAGATCGACTGGCTGCCCGCCTGAACGTGCTGCCAGACCTGCTCCGAGCCAGCCGGCGCACCGGGAAATCCCGGACGTTGCAGCACCCGTAGGGTCTTCGGCTCGGCCGTGGAGAACTCAACGACGCCGTCAAGCCCCGAGATGCGCAGGCGCCAGGTGTTCTTCTGTCCTGGATCGATGCGCTTCGTCTCGACGACGAGAGGAAACTCGTAGATGACGCCCCCGGCCTCCGCCTGGACGGTCGCGGTGACCGTCGCGTTCTCGATCGTGTCGCACACGACCATCGCCCCCGACGCGCCCGGTCGTTCGGGAATCAGGTCCTGCAGCACCGCATACAGTCGCGCGGGCGCCCAACCGAGGCGCAGCGGAACGTGCCAGGCGTGGAGTCCGAGGTCGTTCATGACCCCGGCCTCGCCGCAGTACTGCGACTGCCGCTTCCAGTTCACCGGCTTCGCGAGGTCGTAGTCGCTCGAGTGGAGGAACGCGCTCGATACCTCGATCACACGACCGACGCCGCCTCCGCGAACGAAGTCGATAGCGGCCTGAGCACCGGGGAAGAACGGCATCTCGCTCGACACGCGGACGAAACGTCCGGTCTCGTCGACCGCAGCGAGGATCGCATCAGCGGCCGCGGCATCGATGCCGAACGGCTTCTCGGCGAGCAGGTCCTTCCCTGCGCGCAGCGTGTCGATGTACATCTGCTGGTGCAGGTCGTGGCGCACGGCGATGTAGACGACGTCGATCTCCGGATCGGCAAGCAGCTCCCGGTAGTCCGTGACCTTCGTGGTGACGGTGGGTATCTGGTCGAACCAGTCGAGGGCGGCGGGGTTGATGTCGGCGACACCGGTCAGCACAGGCCGAACCGGATGGTCGATCAGCGCGGGCCAGCGTTGGATCGCAGCGGCGATCTCGCGGCCCATCAGTCCGCCGCCGACGATGCCCACGTTGACCGCCTGGGGAGTAATCGTGCTCATGCAAGACCCTCTTCGTCCGTACCGGCCCCGATCAATGCCAGCGCGTCGTCGACGGATAGGCCGTCGTGAAGGACGCCCATCAGTGCGGCGGTGATGCCGGCCGGGTTCGGATGCTGGATGATGTTCCGACCGTAGACGATGCCGCGCGCTCCCTGCGCCAGCACGGTCTCGGTACGACGGAGCAGCGTCTCGTCCGGTGCACGGCCGCCACCGCGCACCAGAACCGGGATGTCACCGGCCACTTCGACGACCCGGTGGAAGTCGAGCGGGTCGTCGGTCGGGTCGGCTTTGATCAGGTCGGCGCCGAGCTCGCGCGCCTGGCGCACGAGGGTTGCGATCTTGTCGGTGTCTCCGTCGACCATGTACCCGCCGCCGGCCTTCGCATTGTCCTGCATAACGAGCGGTTCGATCATGAGGGGCATGCCGTAGCGCGTGGCCTCGGCACGCAGCTTCATGATGTTCAGCACGCACTGCTCGCGCACCTCGGGGCGCCCCGGGAGGAACAGCAGGTTGACGCACACCGCCGCTGCGTCGAAGCGTACCGCCTGCTCGATGGCATCCGGGAAGACATGACTGAACAGATGGCTGTCGAGAGGGTTGCCGTAGATGTTGGCGATATCCGTGCGCATCACGAGCGCGGGTTTCGGTCGCTGCGGAATGCGCTGCAGCAATGGAGCGAGACCGGGACTCAGCTGAACGGCGTCAGGGCCGGCGGCCACAATCGTGGCGACGCTGGACTTCATGTCTTCGATGCCGGTGAGGAAGCTGGGTTCTCCGAAGAAGCCGTGATCGACAGCGACGTCGAGAGCACGGTTCGAGCGTGGGTTGAACAGTCTGTTGAGTCGATATGTGTGCATTGTCCTGGGAACGGTACTATACTGAGACAACGTTGTCTAGCCCAAGGAGATTCGGACTATGAGCGCACGGCCGGACTCCAGTTCGCGCGTAGGTGCGGTTGGCGGCTCAGCCGGCCCGATGGCCCTGGTCGTCGGCCACGTCTGCGTCGACCTCACCCCGGGTCTCGACTCCTTGCCGTCTCTCGTCCCCGGCGATCTGAGCGCCGTGGGTGAACTGCGGATGACTCCCGGAGGCTGCGTCGCCAACACCGGCGGCGACCTCGCCGAGCTCGAGGTCTCGGTGGCGGTGTGCGCTGACATCGGCGATGACGAGCTCTCCGTGCCCCTCCGCCGTCTCGCCGCGGGGCGGGGACTCGACATACGCGGATTCCGCACCACAGCGGCCACGACCTCGTACTCCATCGTGTTCCAGCCGCCGGGGCGTGACCGCACCTTCTGGCACCACACCGGCGCCAACACCCTCTTCGATGGAACGCACGTGGTGCTCGACGGCGTCGATCTGCTGCACATCGGCTATCCGTCCCTCCTCCCCGCTCTCGTCGCCGAAAAGGGAAGACCGCTCGTCGCGCTCCTCGATCGAGCGCGCGCCTCCGGTATCACCACATCCCTGGATCTCGCCGTCGTCGACGCTCCCACCAAGCAGACGCGGATGTTCTGGGACGAGGTGCTGACCGCCGCGCTCCCCTCGACGGACATCGTCTCTCCGAGCATCGACGACCTCGCATCCGCCCTGGGTTCCGACGCGCTAGGCGACGGCACTCCGCTGGCGGCGGCTCAGCTGCTCGTTGATCGCGGCGCCGCGATCGCGGTCGTGTCCGACGGGGTCCGGGGGTTCGGTTTCACCACGGCGGATGCCGCCCGTTTCGCCCGCAGCGGGTCGGCGGTGGCCGGCCTTCCGAGCGCGTGGTACGACCGTCGCGAAACCGTTCCCGCCTCGACGGTCACCGTGCCGGTCACCACCACCGGCGCAGGTGACGCCGCGACGGCGGGCCTGCTCGCGGCCGTCCTCCGCGGAACGGCCCCGGATGCGGCGGTGCGTTTCGCGGCCGATGTGGCCGCCGCGCGAGTGGCGGGTCTTCCCCTTGCGACCGTGGCGGCAGGGCATCCGAGCGACCTGGAGAGCGCACTGAGGTCGTCGTGATCGAGACCGCGGGCTTCGTCGCGTCCGGCTACGAGTCCGTGGCCGACGCGTGGTCCGAAGACCCGCTCGGTCTCGACACCGGCGGCACCAGTCTCGCGGTCTACCGACACGGCCAGCTGGTACTCG
>NZ_CAJQNT010000051.1 GCF_905479755.1 uncultured Schumannella sp.
GTCGAACCGGTCGATCTCGAGATCCGCGCCGGGCGCACCCTCGCGGTGGTCGGCGAGTCCGGCTCCGGCAAGTCGCTCACCGCGCGCGCCCTCACCGGGCTGCTCGACCCCGCGTTGCAGGCATCGGGCACCGTCGCCTGGGGGGCCCGCGAGTTCGACCTGGCGGGTTCGGTGCCGTGGTCGGGGCTGCGCGGGTCGGCGATCTCGCTGCTGCT
This sequence comes from uncultured Schumannella sp., assembly GCF_905479755.1. Classification (GTDB taxonomy): domain Bacteria; phylum Actinomycetota; class Actinomycetes; order Actinomycetales; family Microbacteriaceae; genus DCRR01. The sequence continues at coordinate 216 of NZ_CAJQNT010000051.1, forward strand.
GCAGGACCCGTTCACGTCGCTCAGTCCCGTCCACCGCTGCGGCACGCAGATCGCCGACACGGTGCGGGCGCTCGCGCGGCGCACGGGCACACGCCTGACGCGCGCCGCCGTGCGCAAGATCGTCGACGATCGGCTCCGCGAGGTCGGACTCGACCCCGCGGTCGCGCGCCGCTACCCCCACGAACTCTCCGGCGGAATGCGTCAGCGCGTCGCCATCGCCGCGGCGATCGCAGGCGATCCCGACGTGCTGATCGCCGACGAGCCCACGACCGCGCTCGACGCCTCGACGCAGGGGGAAGTGCTGGCGGTGCTGGCCGAACTGCAGCAGCGCCGCGGACTCGGGCTCATCCTGATCTCGCACGACCTTGGCATCGTCCGCGGCTGCGCCGACGAGATCGTGGTGCTCTACGCGGGGACGGTTGCCGAACGCGGACCGGCACGCGAGGTGCTCGACGCGCCCGTGCACCCCTACACCGCGCGATTGCTGGCCGCCGATCCGCCGCTGGACCACCGGCTGGAGACCTTGGAAGGCATCCCGGGATCGGTTCCCGCGCCGGGGCAGCGCCCGGCTGGTTGCGCATTCGCGCCTCGGTGCACGCTCGCGACGGACCGCTGTCACGTCGAGGCGCCGCCGCTGGACGCCGTGGCGCGCGGAGGCGTCGTGGCATGCCACCACAGCCGCACGCCGTTGCCTTTCGAGACACGGGGGCGCGCGGCCGAGGCCGAGTCGCCCGCGGCGGAGCCGCTGCTCGTGGTGCGCGGGCTTCGCGCCCGCCACGGTGCGACCGAGATCCTGCACGGGGTCGACCTGGACGTTGGCGAACGCGAAATCGTGGGCGTCGTCGGCGAATCGGGTTCCGGCAAGACGACACTCGCGCGCTGCGTCGCGGGGTTGCACGCGCCCTCAGACGGCGAGGTGCGCCTCGGTGCCAGTCCGCTTTCGCCCACGCTCGCCGGCCGGAATCCGCGCGACGTGCAGATCGTGTTCCAGGATCCGTACTCGGCCCTCAACCCGCGCCTCACCGTCGGCGATGCGCTGCGCGAGGCTCTCGCCGTCGGCGGACGCCCGGCGACCGACGTCGACGAACTGCTGGAGAGTGTGGGGCTCCCGGCGCGCTACGCGGCGCGCCGACCGCGCGACCTCTCCGGCGGCGAGCGGCAGCGCGTCGCGATTGCCCGGGCGCTCGCGCCACGGCCGCGGCTGCTGATCTGCGACGAGTCGGTCTCGGCTCTCGACGTCTCGGTGCAGGCGCAGATCCTCGCGCTGCTGCTGCGACTCCGGGATGAACTGGGCACGCCCGTGCTCGTCATCACGCACGATCTCGCGGTCGTGCGTCAGGTGTGCGATCGTGTCCTCGTGCTGCGTCGCGGTGAGATGGTCGAGACCGGTCCGGTCGCGCGCGTCTTCGACGCTCCCGAGCATCCGTACACGCGTTCGCTGCTGGTGGCGAGTGAGACCGCGTCCGAGACGAAGGACCGGGCGCGCGCATGACCGGCGACCGCATCCCCGAGATCGTCGAACTCGCTGTCGGGAGCTCCGCCCAGGAGCAGTCGCCGGGAGTCGTGCTGCCGACGGCGCTGACGGAGGTGTGGGCGCGCCCCAGCGGCAGCGCGATCGTGCACCGCGCGCTGCTCGGGCCCGCCGCTGCGCCCGCCGCCGGCGCGCTGCTGCGCCGCCGGCCGCTCACCGTCGGCTCGGTCATCACCGGGGCCTTCGGGGAGCCCGACGAGCTGGCGCCCGTGATCGCGGCGCTCGTGGCGCGCGAGACCGAGGCCGGGCATCCGCTCATCAAATGGGAGGTGCTGCCGGGTCAGTCGGTCGATCCCGCGGCACACGGCTTCCGGCCGCTGCGCACCCCGCATCGCTCGGGCGACGGCACCGAGCCCGGCATTCATGGTTGGGTTCGCGATCTCGTGACCTGGCCGCGCGAGGAAGTCGCGTACTACCGCCAGACGACCGAGTTCACCTGCGGTGGCGTTTCGGCGCTGCTTGCGCTCGAAGCGGTCGGCGAGCAGCTGCTCGGCGACGACCCCGACCAGAACCGGTTGACCGAGCTGCGCGTCTGGCGGGCCGCCACCAACGTGCCGGCCTGTGATCCCCTCGCCCTGGCCGTCACCGTCGATCGGATGCGCGGCGACGCCCACCGTGTCGAGGTCTTCCTCGACACCGACGAGCCCGTCCTGCTGGAGCAGCTGGACGAGCCGGAGGAGCTGTCGTTCCGCCGTGATCTGCAGCGGCTCGCGGCGATCGAACTCGACGAACGCGGCGTGACCTGGCATCACGAACGGATCGACATGAGCGCCGTCGAGGAGGCGGTCGCGGGCGGAGCGGTCGCGCTGCTGCTCATCGACCTCGAACCGCTCATCGACGACCCGACGCCGCACTGGGTGATCGCCTCCGCGGTGCGTGACGGCGTCGTGCTGATCGATGACCCGTGGGTCGAAACCACGATCGGCGAGAGCTGGGTGATGACGCACGAGATCCCGATGACCACGGACGCGCTCGACGGCGTCGTGCGCTGGGGGAGCGGCTACCGCGGCGTCATCCTGCTGCATCGCTGACGCGGCTGGCTAGGCTGACACGGTGACGTCGACCACGCATCCCGATGCGGAGCCGTTCCGGCCCCTGGACTGGACCGGGCTCTACCCGCCGGCTTTCCCGGCCGGCTCGGTGCCCGCACACGTGGCGATCGTGATGGATGGCAACGGGCGCTGGGCCAATCAGCGCGGGCTGACCCGAACGCAGGGTCACCAGGCGGGCGAGGCGGCGCTGCTCGACGTGGTCGCTGGCGCCATCCAGGCCGGGGTCAAGCACCTCAGCGTCTACGCGTTCTCGACCGAGAATTGGAAGCGCAGCCCCGACGAGGTGCGCTTTCTGATGGGCTTCAACCGGGCGGTGTTGCACCGGCGGCGGGATCAGCTCAATGAGTGGGGTGTGCGCGTGCGCTGGGCGGGGCGGCGCCCGAAGCTCTGGCGCAGCGTGATCGATGAACTGCAGTTCGCGGAGCGGCTCACCGCCCAGAACTCCACGCTCACCCTCACGATGTGCGTCAACTATGGCGGACGCACCGAGATCGCGGATGCGGTGCGCCAGATCGCCGCCGAGGCGGCGGCGGGAAAGCTGAACCCGGCCCGCATCACCGAGAAGACGATTCAGAAGCACCTGTATTTGCCCGATCTGCCGGATGTGGACCTGTTCGTCCGCAGCTCCGGCGAGCAGCGCACCAGCAACTTCCAGCTCTGGCAGGCGGCCTACGCCGAGATGGTGTTCCTCGACACGCTCTGGCCCGACTTCTCTCGCGAAGACCTGTGGCGCGCGATCGGGATGTACGTGGGTCGCGACCGCCGCTTCGGCGGCGCCGTCGACGCGCCCACGCCGCGCTGAGCCGCCGCTCGCACCGGGTGCGTGCCCGACCCGTGGCGTGCGTTCAGGTCAGGCTGACCCGAAGTGCTAGAATCTGTTCGGGTTGAATTGACCCTTACAGAAAAGCTCGCGGAAGGAGACGCCATGGATGCCGATCGCCAGATCTCGCTCGCCGTCTCGACCGTGATTTTCGCCCTTCGACCGCATCCGGTGTCCGGTCGCAGCGTCGTGAGTCTGCCTCTCGTGCGCCGCACGCGTGAGCCCTTCGCCGAACGCTGGGCGCTGCCCGGCGGCTGGGCCGACCCGGCCGAGGGGCTCGCGCAGACGGCTGGCCGCAACCTCGTCGAGACGACCGGGGTGCGCCCCGGCTACCTCGAGCAGCTCTACTGCTTCGGCGAACCCGACCGTTCGCCGAGCGGCCGCGTGGTGAGCGTCGTCTACTGGGCGCTCGTCGCCCCCGAACAGACCGACGCCGAACGCGAGGCCGACAACGTGCGCTGGTTCGCCGCCGACGAGCTGCCCGAGCTCGCCTTCGACCACAACCTGATCGTCGAGTACGCGCTCTGGCGCCTGCGCACCAAGCTCGAGTACAGCCAGATCGCACACGCCCTGCTCGGGGAGACCTTCACCCTCAGCGAGCTGCGCCAGGTGCACGAGGCGGTGCTCGATCGCGAACTCGACCCCGCCAACTTCCGCCGCCAGATGGAGTCCTCCGGTGCGCTCGTGGCGACCGACGAGCGTGTCGTCGGCGGGCGCCACCGTCCGCCGCGGCTCTACCGCTACGACTCCGCGGCGGCGCTCGTCGACCACGGACCCCTGACCCACCACGGCGCCACATCCACCGCCCCCGCAGGAGAGGACGCCGCTCATGGCCTCCGTTGACACCACCATCCAGCTGATCCGCACGACGGGTCGAAACGCCGACGGGCAGCCGCAAGAGGCCTGCAGCCCGGCGCTTGCGAAGAGCCCGTGGGATTTTGATCGTGAGTTGCAGTACGGCCCCGGCTCCTCGATGGGCGACGTGATCCCGACCGGGTCGCCGCGCCAGGGCAGCATCCCCGAGGAGTACCAGCGCGCGACGCCCGAGGAGCTGGATGCACGCATCCGCGCCGCGAAGCAGACCCTCGGCGACCGAGTCGTCGTGCTCGGCCACTTCTACCAGCGCGACGAGGTCGTCGAGCACGCCGACTTCCTCGGCGACAGCTTCCAACTGGCGAACGCCGCCCAGACGGTGCCGAACGCCGAGGCGATCATCTTCTGCGGTGTGCACTTCATGGCCGAGACCGCCGACATCCTCGCGCGCGAGGACCAGGCGGTCATCCTGCCGAACCTGGCCGCGGGCTGTTCGATGGCCGACATGGCCGATGAGGACTCGGTCGAGGAGGCCTGGGCCGAGCTGGAGGCGATCTACGGCACGGAGCCGGATGCCGACGGCAAGGCCCCGATCATCCCCGTCACCTACATGAACTCCTCGGCCGCGCTGAAGGCGTTCTGCGGGCGCCACGGCGGCATCGTCTGCACCAGCTCGAACGCCGAAACGGTGCTCGAGTGGGCCTTCGAGCGCGGGCAGCGCGTGCTGTTCTTCCCCGACCAGCACCTCGGCCGCAACACCGCCAAGAAGATGGGCGTGCCGCTGGAACGCATGCCGATGTGGAACCCGCGCAAGCCGCTCGGCGGCAACACGACCGACGAACTCATGGACGCGCGCGTGGTGCTCTGGCACGGCTTCTGCAGCGTGCACAAGCGCTTCACCGTCGACCAGATCGAGAAGGCGCGCGCCACGCACCCGGGCGTCCACGTGGTCGTGCACCCCGAATGCCCGATGCCGGTCGTCGATGCCGCCGACTCGGCGGGCTCGACCGACTTCATCCGCAAGGCGATCGCGGCCGCCACCGAGCCGACCACCTTCGCGGTCGGCACTGAGATCAACATGGTCAACCGCCTGGCGGCTGAGTTCCCGCAGCACGAGATCTTCTGCCTCGACCCGGTGGTGTGCCCGTGCTCGACGATGTACCGCATCCACCCCGGCTACCTCGCCTGGGTGCTCGAGGCGCTCGTGCGCGGCGAGGTGCTAAACCAGATCCGCGTTCCCGAGGAGGTTGCGGCGGATGCCCGCGTCGCCCTCGAGCGCATGCTCGCCGCGCTGCCCAAGGACGCGGCCCCCACCACGAAGGACTGAGGATGCGCGTCGTCGTCGTCGGGACCGGCATCGCCGGTCTCATCACCGCCTACCGCGCGAGCGCGAACCACGATGTGGTGCTCGTGACCAAGGCCGAGCTCGCCGAGAGCAACACCAAGTACGCGCAGGGTGGGATCGCCGCGGCGATGTTCCCCGACGACAGCATCGACTCCCACATCGAGGACACCCTCGCCGCTGGGGCGGGACTGTGCGACCGCGACGCGGTCGAGGTGCTCTGCGGCGAAGGCCCGCAACGGGTGCGCGACCTGATCGCGCTCGGCGTCGAGTTCGACCGGGCGAGCGAGGAACCGGATGCGGAGCTCGCGCGCGGCCACGAGGCGGCGCACTCGCACCGCCGCGTGCTGCACGCCGGCGGGGATGCGACCGGGCTCGCGATCGAGGTGGCGCTCCTGCGCGCCGTCAAGCGGCTCGCCGTCGAGGTGCACGAGCACACGTTTTTGCGCGACCTCATCGTCGAGGAGGACGCGGGTGGACAGCGCCGGGTCGTCGGCGTCGAGGCGATCGACCCCGACGGGCGCGAGATGACGATCGCGGCCGACGCCGTGGTGCTCGCCAGCGGCGGGGCCGGGCAGCTCTACCGCCACACCACGAACCCGGAGGTGACGACGGGCGACGGCGTCGCGATCGCCTACCGTGCGGGCGCCGCGGTGCAGGATCTCGAGTTCTTCCAGTTCCACCCGACCTCGCTCGCCGTTCCCGGCAATCCGCTCGTCTCCGAGGCGGTGCGCGGCGAGGGGGCGACCCTCGTCGACGAGAACGGGCGCCGCTTCATGTTCGACGTGCACCCCGACGGCGAGCTCGCCCCGCGCGATGTCGTCGCCCGCGGGATCGCCGCCGCGATGGCCGCGCAGGACGGCCGCCCGGTGTTCCTCGACGCCACCGCGCTCGGCGCCGAGTTCCTCGCCGAACGCTTCCCAGGCATCAGCCGCGTCGTCGCCGAGCACGGCTTCGACTGGGGGAACGAACCGATCCCGGTCACCCCGGCCGCGCACTACTGGATGGGCGGGGTGCGCACCGACACCTCCGGCCGCTCGACCCTCGCCGGGCTCTTGGCGGTCGGCGAGACCAGCTGCACCGGTGTTCACGGCGCCAACCGGCTGGCCTCCAATTCGCTGCTCGAATCGCTCGTCTTCGCCTGGCGGGCGGCAACGGTGCTCGATCTTCCGCCGCATCCGCTCGTCTTGAGCGCCGACGAGGTCCGCCCCG
>NZ_CAJQNT010000052.1 GCF_905479755.1 uncultured Schumannella sp.
ACCTACCCTGGGACACGAGAACCTCCGTGTGATTGTGAAGACGTTAGACATCTCCACTAAGCCCGGAGGTTCTCCTGTTTCACAAGACCCGAACTGTCACCAAGGTCACTGCTGAGTACATCTAGTCGCTCGGCGGCGCGCTCGTCGCGCGCATGTGCTGGTACGCGTCGAGCGCGCGGGCGCGGGAGGCGCCCAGCTCCACGATCGGCTCCGGGTAGTCGGCGGTCCCGAGCTCGGGCAGCCAGCGCCGCAGGTACGTCTCGTCGGGGTCGAAACGTGCGGCCTGCGTGACCGGGTTGAAGATCCGGAAGTAGGGGGCCGCATCCGAGCCGCTGCCGGCGACCCACTGCCAGTTGCCGGGGTTGCTCGCCTCGTCGGCATCCACGAGCGTGTCCCAGAACCATGCCTCACCGATGCGCCAGTCGACGAGCAGATTCTTGATGAGGAAGCTCGCGGCGATCATCCGCACCCGGTTGTGCATGGTGCCGGTGTGCCAGAGCTCGCGCATTCCGGCGTCGACGATCGGGATGCCGGTGCGGCCCTGCTGCCAGGCGGTGAGTTCCGCCGGGTCCGCCTCGCCCCACGGGAACGCGTCGAATTCGGGGCGGTAGTTCCGGGTCGCGAGGTTCTCGTTGTCGAACAGCAGCTGCGCGTTGAATTCGCGCCAGCCGAGTTCGCTGCCGAACTTGGCGACATTGCGTCGCGCCGCCGGGGAGAGGTCGGGAGCGTGGACGCGGGCCCAGACCTGCGCCGGACTGAGTTCGCCAAAGCGCAGCCGCGGGCTGAGGTGGGAGGTGGCCTCGACACCCGGTTCGTCGCGCCGGTGGTAGTCGGCGAGCGCGCTGGTGGCGAACTCGTCGAGCCGCGCGAGGGCCGCGTCTTCGCCGGGGGTCCAGCTTGCGCGAAGCCCGGCGGCCCAATCGGGTCGGGAGGGCAGCAGGCCCCAGTCGTCGAGGTGGTCGCCGTCGATGCGCAGCCCACGGATGCGTTCCGGCGCGGGCAGCGGCGACCGCATGTCGAGCGCGCTCGCCGCCCGCCAGAACGGCGTGAAGACGCGGTAGGGCGTGCCGCCGCCGGTGAGCACCGTCCCGGGCTCGACGAGCAGTGCCGCCGCGAAGCTGTGCACGTCGATGCCCTCGCCGGTGAGCCGCGTGCGCAGCCGTGCGTCGATCGCGCGCGCAGGGGTGTAGCGCCGATTCCAGACGACCGCGCTCGCGCCGATCTCGGCGACGAGCGCGGGGATGACCTGCTCGGCGGCCCCGCGCCGCAGCACGAGCCAGGCGCCGAGCTCCTCCAGTCGCGCGGCGAGTGCGGCGAGGCTGCCGTGCCACCACCAGCGCGCGGCGCCGCCGAGCGGCCGCACGTCGCTGCTCTGCTCGTCGTGCACCACGACGACGACCACGGGGCCGCCGTGCGCGACGGCGGCGGTGAGCGCGGGGTTGTCGGCGACGCGCAGGTCGTCGCGCAGCCAGACCAGGACGGGCGCGGTCATTCGAGGCGCGGTCCCGCGTCGGGCCCGCGGAGCTTCTGCGTGAGCCTGAGCAGTTCGTCGATCTCCTCGGGGGCGAGCACCGACATCTCGTGGGCGATCGCGGTGCTGTGCTGGGCGCCGACGCGCCGGAACAGTTCGAGGCCGAGGTCGCTCAGGGTGATGACCGTGCCGCGGGCGTCGTGCGCGTCGCGCGAGCGGGTGACCAGGCCGCGCGCCTCGATCCGGTCGATGAGTCGACTCACGCTCGGTTGCGTCAGCAGCAGGTGCTTGGTGAGGTCGCGGATGCGCGCCGCGTGCTGGGGCTGCCGATACAGGTTGAAGAGCACGTCGTACTCGTTGAAGGACAGTCCTTCGGGAAAGACCGCGAGCAGGCGGCGCAGGATCGAGACCTGTGCGCGGTAGAGCGACTCCCAGGCATCAACGGCCCGCGTTCGGTCGGTCATGGACCCACTCTAGGCATGGGATACGGGTGCCGAGATGAGGCGTCCCGTTAACAGATTGAGGGTCGGTCGCAGAGGCACGCGACCGACCCTCTCCCTTGCACCAAGAGTGTCCTGCAATCACATTCCGCGGTAGCTGCCACAGCAAACAACTAACGCTCTTGAAAGATATAACGGAAAGGTAACGCTGTCTAGTTATCCGTTCGTTATTTTTGCTTCGGGTTTTCTGTGAGGGCGTGCTCGGCGCTACCGCGCATCAGACGAGCCCTCCGCGGGCGCCGTCCGCGGCGCGGCGGCGGCGCGTTTCGCGGCGGCCCGCTCGGCATCCGCGGTGCGTGCGGCGGCGATGGCCGCCCGCCCCGACGGCACCGAGATCGCCACCAGCATCACCACGATGCAGGCGGCTCCGGCGACCACCAGCAGGGTCTCCACGCGCCAGACATCGGCGAGCGGGCCGAAGACGGCCATCCCGATCGGGGTGGCGAGCGCCATCACGATGCTGACGTAGCTGAACACGCGACCGTGCATCTCGGGGCGCACGCTCTCCTGCATGAGCGTCATGAACGGCGCCGTGAGCGGCGGCACCAGCAGGCCGAACAGGAAGATCAGGGCGTAGAACCCGATCAGGTCGGTGCTGAAGCCCAGGGCGATCGTCGTCAGACCGAATCCGAAGGTCGAGAACAGAATCAGAGCGATGCGGCTCGACCTGGCCAGCAGCGTCGACACTACGACCCCGCCGAGCATCATGCCGATGCTGAAGGCGGCCTCGAGTACGGTGACCATCCAGACCTCGGAGCCGAAGCTCCGGGCGACCATCAGCGGGGTCACGTACGACGGTGCGATGGTGAGCAGGAAGATGATGGCGAACACCGTCAGAAGCCAGCGGACGACGCGGTGGGTCGCGACGTAGCGGGCGCCCTCGATGAGGTCGGCGCGATAGGTCGTGGTCTTCTCGGCGATCGCCTGGAGGGTCGGCACGGCGACCAGCGACAGCAGCAGGATTCCGATCGCCGCCGAGACGACGTCGATGAAGAAGACCGGCACGATGCCGAACACTCCGAACACCACCCCGGCGGCGACGGGTGCCAGCAGCGTCATCGAGGACTGCATGGTGTGGAAGATCCCGTTGACCCGCATGAGGTGCTCGGGAGGCGTCACCTGCGGGATCATCGCGGAGACGGCCGGCGTCTGGACGCCGGCCCCGACCGATCGCACCGCCACCGCGAGCAGGATGATCCAGAGCTCGGTGACGCCGCTCAGCATCAGCAGGGCGAGGGCGAGCGTCGTCAGAGCGATCGTCGCGTCGGAGATCATGACGAGAACGCGGCGGTTGATCCGGTCGGCCAGCACGCCGCCGAAGATGGCGATCACGCCCTGCGGGGCGAAGGCGGCGATGGCGTAGAGCGCGACCGCCAGGCCCGAGCGGGTCTCGAAGGTCACGTACCACATGACCGCGAACTGCACGACGAGCGAGCCGAAGAGGGAGATCGTCTGTCCCGTGAGGAACAGGGCGACGTTGCGCTTCCATGGTCGGGTCCCAGGCGTGGAGAGCTGAAGATCGGGTGACGCCATGGGCATCCTTCGTGCACAGTGGCGGTCGCGATGACCGCAGAGGAAATGTACCCGCCGCAGCGCGTGGCGTCAGCACAAATCAGAGAATTCCTTGCTGAATGCCGACCGGCTCACGGCTCATGCGGCTGGGGGAGGCGAGGTGCGCGTGAACCTCCGGCGCAGGCCGCGCACGATCACGGCGACAGCGGCGATCACGACGAGCAGCGCCGCCACCACCGACGTGCCGAGAATCGGCCCCGCCGGGGCGATGATCGACTGCCCGGCGAGCGCCTGCCAGGTGAGCAGCACGGTCGCACCCGCGTACGCCGCCGTGGCGATGACGACGAGCTCGAACCGGAGGCGCGCCCCGCGCAGCACGCTGACGCGGGCGGAGAGCAGTTCGAGCGCGAGCAGGGCGAGCGGAATCGCCTGCATCGCGTGCATGCCGATGAAGTGCGGCACGCGAAGGTCTCCCGCCTCCGTGCTCCAGCCGAAGAACGGAAGCCCGGGGCCGCCGTCCGGAACGCCGACCGCGTGCGCGCCGGCGATGCCCTGGAAGTCGTTCAACTGCTCGGAGTTGGGGCTCGTCATGAAGAACGCGAGCCCCATGCCGACGATGCCGAGGACGACGCCGGCACGCACGGCCAGGTTGCGCGCGCGATCGGGGCCGGGGCTTCGGAACAGGCCGAGGCCGATGAGCAGGGTCATGATCCAGACCACGACGATCGAGGTCGCCATGATCGACCAGAGCGTGGTGTTCAACGGTGTCGCGACGTTGAAGTGGCTCGTCGAACCGACGGCGGCGGCGCCCACGATGATGACAATCTCGACGAGCAGTCCGACGACGGCGATCGTGCCCGCCGCCTCCGCGAGCCGGCGACGACGCGGCACCAGACCGATCAGCCAGGCGAGCGTGACCGAGAAGATCGCGATCGAAATGGCGAACTTGAGCGGCTTGAACCAGGCGTTCTGGCCGAGGATCTCGCGCGGGTCGACGATCGCGAGAACGCCGGAGGCGACGGCGAGCACCGCCATGACGGCGGCCAGGGCGAGCAGCGGGCGGTGCCAGCGCACGGGGCGCGGCACGGCGAGCGTGGCGGGACGGGGTGCGGTGGAGGTGCTCATTAGCAGACGTCTCCAGTCGGGTCGAGAGCGGTCGAAGACAGGTGTTGTTGGGCCATGCGGCGGAGCCCCGCCACGAGGGTGTCGCCGAGCACGGTGCCGACCACGGCGGTCTCGGCGGCGGCGGCGCGGTCCCCGCTCATCGGGGTGACCGAGAGGTCGGCGGCGGCGATCCGTTCCGTGGCCTCGAGGTAGGCGGGAAGGGCGGCGGCGAGGTCCTCGCGCCCGAGTTCGGCGTAGCGGTCGAGGATCCCGGCGGCGAGATCGATGCCGGGGTTGCCCGGGTGCACGCGCCAGCCGCGGGCGGCGGCGAGCTCAAGCACGCGGGCGCGCGACTCGGGCGAAGCGGGGGTGTCGGCGCCCTCGATCGCGCCTTGGGCGACGCCGAGCGTGTCGTAAACCGGCATCGACTCGTCGTCGATGGCGGCGAGCACGGTGCGCGCGCGGGCGATCGTCAGCCCGCCGGCCTCGATGAGCGCGCGCAGCAGCCGAAGGCGCCCGAGGTGGCTGTCGGTGTAGTCGGTCTGGTTGTAGCCCGTGCGCTCACCCGCGGGAAGCAGTCCTTCGCGCGTGTAGTACTTGATCGAGGCCGACGAGACGCCGCTGCGTTCGCTCAGTTCGGAAATCCGCATGTCGATAGGATAACTATCGACAGTCGAACTATCAACCCCTAGAGTGGCGTCATGATCGCACCCGCTCGCCCCCGTCTCGTGCTCGCCGTCGTCTGGATCGCCCTCGCCGTGCTCGGACTGATCGGCACCTGGTACTTCAACCTCAGCTTCTTCGCCGGCGGACAGGGCGCCGACTACCTCGGCTCCTGGTTCGCCAACGCCGCGAGCTCCTCGGCCGCGGTCGACCTGATCGTGGTCGCCTCCGCGGCGAGCATCTTCATGGTCGTCGAAGGAATCCGGCTCGGCTGGGCGCGCTGGATCTGGCTGCTCGTGGTGCTGAGCTTCGCGATCGCGATCGCCTTCACGTTCCCGCTGTTCCTCGGGCTCCGCGAGCTGGCGCTGCGGCGTCGGGCCGCGACGAGCTAGGCCGCGACCACGCGAATCGCCTCCGCCGCGCGGTCCCCGAGCGACAGCTCCGCCGCGTCCAGCTGCACGACGATCGTTCCCGCGACGGGTTCGAGACGCACCACCCGCAGCGGCGCATCGAGCACGATGCCCGCCGCCTCGAGGTAGCGCAGCAGTTCGGGGTCGGCATCCGAGACGCGCGCGATGCGCACCGTCGCCCCGGGCTCGGCCGCTCGCAGCGGGATGCCGGCGAACTCCGGCAGGCTGCCGTCGCGCCGGGGAATCGGGTCGCCGTGCGGGTCGCGATCCGGGTCGCCGAGCTGGCTGGCTACGGCGTCGACAAAGCGATCCGAGACGGCGTGCTCCAACACCTCCGCCTCGTCGTGCACCTCGTCCCAGGCGTAGCCCAGCTGCTCGACGAGGAACGTCTCGATGACGCGGTGCTTGCGCACCATGGCGACGGCGATCCGCTCGCCCTTGGCGCTCAGCGCGATCGCGCCGTAGGGGGCGTGCGTGACGAGCCCGCGGGTCGTGAGCTTGCGGATCGCCTCCGACACCGAGGAGGCGGCCAGCCCCAGCCGCCCGGCGAGCACGCTCACCGTGACCGGTTCGGCGCTCCACTCGGCCGCGTTCCAGATCGCCTTGAGGTAGTTCTCCGTCTGAGTCGAGTTCTCCGTCATGATGCCTCCGAGATGTCGGGGGTGCGGGCCGAGACGCCGGCCCGTCGGGCGCGGCGGGCCGCCGCGAGTCGGGCCGCGAAGACGCCGTGGCGCGGGCTCGCCAGAAACACGATCGCGAAGAGGGCCCCTTGGGTGACGACGACGAGTGCGCCGGGGGAGGCATCCCACCAATAGCTCAGGTAGATGCCGACGACGCTCGCCGTCACCGCGAGGGCGGGCGCGATCACGAGCATCCGGCCGAAGCGGTCGGTGAGCAGCGACGCCGTCGCGCCCGGAATGATGAGCAGCGCCACCACAAGCACCACCCCGACCACCTGCAGAGCGACCACGGCGGTGAGAGCGAGCATGCCGAGAAGGAGCGCGCCGAGCAGCCGTGGTGACAGCCCGATCGCGAAGGCGTGGGTGGGGTCGAAAGCGAACAGCGTGAGGTCGCGACGCTTCACCAGCACGACGATCAGCACGATCGCGGCGAGCCCCGCGATCTGAGCGAGCTCGGCCGGGCTCACCCCGAGCACGTTGCCGAACACGATGTGCGTCAGGTCGGTCTGGCTCGGCGTCACCGAGATGAGGGCGAGGCCGAGCGCGAACAGCGTCGTGAAGACGATGCCGATCGCCGCATCCTCTTTGATCCGGCTGCGATCGCGCACGATGCCGATCAGCCCGACCGCGAGGATGCCGAACACGACCGCGCCGAGCGCGAACGGCGCGCTCACGATGTAGGCGAGCACGACACCCGGAAGCACCGCGTGCGACACGGCGTCGCCCATGAGTGACCAGCCGATCAGCACGAGCCAGCAGCTGAGGAGCGCGCAGACGAACGCGGCGATCGAGGTGGTGACGAGCGCGCGCACCATGAAGTCGTAGCCGAGGGGCTCGAGGATCCAGTCGAGCGGGTTCATGCGACGTCCCCCTCGCGCGCCGTACCGAGCCCGAAGGCGCGGGCCAGGTTCTCGGGCTTCAGTACCTCGGCGGTCGGCGCGTGCAGGAGCACCCGGCGCAGCAGCAGGATCGCCTCGTCGGCGAGGGCGGGCAGCGCGTGCAGGTCGTGGGTGGAGACGATCACCGAGCGGCCGTCATCGGCGAGTTCGCGCAGCAGACGCACGATGAGGTCTTCGCTGCGGCGGTCCACCCCCGCGAACGGCTCGTCGAGCAGCAGGATCTGCGCGTCCTGCGCGATCGCGCGCGCGACGAAGGTGCGCTTGCGCTGGCCGCCGGACAGTGCGCCGATCGGGCGGTCGGCGAGGTCGCGCAACTCGACCCGGTCGAGCGCCGTCGCGACCGCCTCGCGATCGAGCGGGCGCGGGCGGCGGGTGATGCCCTGGCGGCCGTAGCGGCCCATCATCACGACATCACCGACCGTGAGCGGAAAGCGCGGATCGACATCGTCGGCCTGCGGAACCGAGGCGACCAGTCCGCGCCGACGCGCCTGCTCGGGCCGCAGCCCGCCGAGTCGGACGGTGCCGCGATCAGCGCGCACCGCCCCCAGCGCCACCTTGAACAGCGTCGACTTGCCCGCGCCGTTCATCCCGATCAGTCCGCACACGCGCCCGGGTTCGACCCGCAACCGATCGACCTCCAGGGCGAGCAGGTCGCCGTAGTAGACGGCAAGGTCATGCAGTTCGAGCGCGGGGGTGCCCGCCGTCTCGGTCATGACGAGCTCCCGCTGAGGCCGGCGATGATCAGTTCGACGTCGTGGCGCAGCAGGTCCAGGTAGCTGGGCACCGGTCCGTCCGCCGCCGAGAGCGAGTCGACGTACAGCGTGCCGCCGAACGTCGTGCCGGTGGCCTCGACGACCTGCTGCATGGCGCGATCCGAGACGGTCGACTCGCAGAACACCGCCGGCACCTCGTTCTCGGCGACGAAGTCGATCGTGGCGGCGATCTGCTGGGGGGTGGCTTCCTGCTCCGCGTTGACCGGCCACAGGTAGTGCTCGGTGAGGCCGGCATCCCGCGCCAGGTAGCTGAACGCGCCCTCGCAGGTGACAAGCGCACGGTGGTTTTGGGGCAGCTCGGCGAGCGCGGCGAGTAGCTCGTCGTGCACCGACCGCAACTCGGCGGTGTAGGTCTCGGCGTTGGCGGCGAAGTCCTCGGCGTGTTCGGGGTCGAGATCGGCGAAGGCCGCGGCGATCGTGGCGACATACCCCTCGGCCTCGGCGGCCGACATCCAGGCGTGCGGATTCGGTGCTCCCGCCGCGGCGTCGCCGTCGATCGGGATCGGGGTGACCGTGTCGCCGAGGACGACGTGCGGGACGTCGAGCTGCTCGATGAACTGGGCGAACCAGGCCTCGAGTCCGAGGCCGTTGTCGAGGAGCAGGTCGGCGCTCGCGGCCGTCCGCAGGTCGCCCGGGGTCGGCTCGTAGCCGTGGATCTCGGAGCCGACCTTGGTGATCGACTCGACGCGCAGGTGCTCGCCCGCGACGTTCTGCGCCAGGTCGGCGAGCACGGTGAACGTCGTCAGCACGACCGGGCGATCGTCGGCGGGCTCGGCGGGCTCGGCGCTCGTCGCGCACCCGGCAAGCGCGAGCGCGGACGCCAGGGCGAGCACGGGGAGTGCGGCGGTCGTACTGCGTCGACGATGACGCCAAAAATTCGGCATACCGAAACTTTAGATGAGGATGGACGAATTCGCCGCGGAGCTCCCGGCCTCGCGGGCTCAGACCGCGCGGGCCGTCGTCGACCGCACCATGAGCTCGAACGGGAGCGGGGTGTTGAGCGTGTCGATCGTCCGCGTGTGCGGCTGGAGCTCATCCATCAGCACCTCGACGGCGCTGCGGCCCTGCAACTCCGGGAACTGCGCGATCGTGGTGAGGCCGAAGAACTCGGCGTAGGCGTGATTGTCGACGCCGACGACCGACAGATCGTCCGGGACGCGCATACCGAGATCGCGCGCCGCGAGGATCGTGCCGAACGCCATCTCATCCGAGGCGGCGAAGACGGCCGTGGGACGCGTTCGCGGATCGCCGAGCAGCTGCTTGGCGGCGTGATAGCCGCCCTCGAGGCTGAAGTTGCTGGGCGCGTAACGCGCCGGATCGAGCGGGATGCCGGCCGAGGTCAGGGCCTGCTCGTAGCCGACGCGGCGATTGGTCGGAACGTGGAAGTCCATTTCGAACTCGGCGTCGCCGCCGATGTGGGCGATCGCGCGGTGGCCCAGGGAGATCAGGTGCTCGGTGGCGAGTCGCGAGATGGCGACATCGTCGACGCTGAGGGTGCGGATGCCGGGAAGCGGGCCGCCGACACCGACGATCGGCTTCTTGAGATTGAGCAATCGCGCGACCTCCTCCGAGGTCAGTTCCAGGCTCACGGCGATCACCGCGTCGACGCGTTTGCGCAGCAGGAAGTCCTCGAACACGCTCCGCCGCTCGGCGTCGCCGCGCAGGTTGTACAGCGTGAGGTCGTAGCCGTGCGAAAGCAGCGCGGACTGCGCCCCCTCCAGCACCGCGGTGTAGAACCACCGATTGAGGAACGGAACGACGATGCCGACGTTGCGCGTGCGACCGCTGGCGAGACTCGACGCGTTCGAGGAGACGACGTAGCCGAGCTCCGTCGCGGCCTCCGACACGCGCTCGCGCGTCGCCGGTGACACCGAGCCGCGGCCGCTCAGGGCGCGCGACACCGTCGCGGCGGAGACGCCGGCGAGGCGGGCGACTTCATCGATGCCGGGCATGCGCGCTCCTCCCGGTGCTGGCCCTCGTGTGTCCCGATCCTACTGACGACGCGGTGCGCCGCCCGTCAGTGCTCCAGCCACACGGTCGCGTCGGCCGGCAGTCGGCCGTCGGCGAGTTCGGTGCTGGCGACGAGCACGCGACCGGCCGGCAGTGAAACGGGATGCTCGCCGAGGTTCGTGATGACGGTCAGCCCGCCCGCCCGGAAGGCGAGCACCTCCGCCGGGAAGTCCGGAAGCCAGGTGAGCCCCGTCCGACCGAGGTCGAACCGGCGCCGGGCGGCGAGCGCCGCGCGATAGAGCTCGAGCGTGCTTCCCTCGACACCGCGCTGCTGGTCGCGGGCGAGGGCGCGCCACGAGTCCGGCTGCGGAAGCCAGCTCGCGCCCGCGGCGCTGAAACCGAATGCCGGCGCCTCGCCCTCCCAGGGAAGCGGAACGCGACAGCCGTCGCGGCCATAGCGCTCGCCCGCGGTGCGGAACCAGGTGGGGTCTTGTCGCGCGTCGTCGGGCAGGTCGATCGCTTCGGGGAGCCCGAGTTCCTCGCCCTGGTAGAGGTAGGCGCTTCCGGGAAGCGCGAGCATGAGCAGGCTCGCGGCCCGTGCCCGACGTAGCCCCAGCACGGCGTCGGGCTGGTGCGGCGATCTCGGTCCGAGTCCGTGGCCTTGCGGGTTGTCGCCGGCGATCGCGAGGCGACTCGCGTGGCGCACGACGTCGTGGTTGCTGAGCACCCACGTGCTCGGGGCGCCGACGGCGCCGAACGCGGCGAGCGAGGCATCGATCACGCGGTGCAGTGCCGCCGCATCCCACGGTGTCTCGAGGTAGGCGAAGTTGAACGCCTGGTGCATCTCATCGGGGCGCACCCACTGCGCCATCCGGCTCAGCGGGTCGACCCAGGCCTCCGCCGCGAGGATGCGTTCGCCGGGGTAGGAGTCGAGCAGGCGACGCCACTCGCGCCAGATCTCGTGAACGCCCTCCTGGCCCCAGTAGGGCGGGAGCGGGGCAGGCTCGGCGTCGATGCCGCCGGCCCCGCCCATGCTGCCCGCGCCCTCCGGCGGGGTGTAGTCGGGCAGGCCGTCGGCCTTGATCATGCCGTGCGCGACGTCGACCCGGAAGCCGTCGACGTCGCGATCGAGCCAGAAGCGCAGGATGTCGAGGAACTCGGCGCGCACCTCAGGATTCGACCAGTCGAGGTCGGGCTGGGACGCGTCGAAGATGTGCAGGTACCACGACCCGTCGGCAACGCGCGTCCACGCGGGGCCGCCGAAGACGGACTCCCAGTTGTTGGGCGGCAGTTCGCCGGTCTCCCCGCGTCCGTCGCGGAACAGATAGCGTGCGCGTTCCGGGCTGCCGGGGGCCGCCGCGAGGGCGGCCTGGAACCAGCGGTGGTCACTCGAGGTGTGATTGGGCACCATGTCGACGATGACCCGGATCCCGAGTTCGTGCGCTCGCGCGATGAGCGCGTCGGCGTCGGCCAGCGTGCCGAAGATCGGGTCGACCGCGCAGTAGTCGGCGACGTCGTAGCCGGCGTCGCGCTGCGGCGAGGCGAAGAACGGCGAGAGCCAGACGGCGTCCACCCCGAGTTCGGCCAGGGCTGGCAGGTGCTCGGTGATGCCGCGGAGGTCGCCGATCCCGTCGCCGTTGGCGTCGGCGAACGACCGCGGGTAGATCTGGTAGATCACGGCGGAGCGCCACCATTCGGCGGGGTGCGGCGCGGCGGCTGCCGCGGGGGACTGCGGCGCGGCGCTGCGCAGTGGATCGGTGAGCATGCGGTTGAGAGTAGGTGGCGTGAGGACAAAAATGCAAGCGCTTTCACTCGTGTTTCTCGCGGGAGTGCAAGAAAACGGGAGCAGGTACTTGGCAACTGCGAGAAGTTCAGCTAAGAATGTAAGCGCTTGCAGACCTGCGAGCCCCAACCAAGAGAACGGCCTCTTCCGCGCGGCGCCGAGTGCACAGCACCCGGCCGGGAGCGCGACGGGGGCCGCTCCGCAGCAGGAAAGGTCACACCAATGAGGGTGCAATCCACTCCCCGCGCGCTTCTTTCCAGCGTCGCCGTCGCCGCCGTGGGCGCTCTGGCGCTCGCCGGATGCAGCACGGGACCCGAGACGCCGCAGTACTCCGGAACGCTGACGGTGTGGGTCGATGCCGACCGCGCCGCCGTGCTCGAAGACGTCGCCGCCCAGTTCCAGGAGGAGCGCGGCGTCGAGGTCACGCTCGTCCAGAAGGACTTCGGTGACATCCGCGACGACTTCACCACTCAGGTGCCGACCGGCGAAGGCCCCGACATCATCGTCGGCGCGCACGACTGGCTCGGCAAGCTCGTGCAGAACGGCGTCGTCGCGCCGCTCGAGCTCGGCGACAAGGCGAGCGAGTTCCAGCAGGTCGCGATCAACGCCATGAGCTACGAGGGCCAGAACTACGGCCTTCCCTACTCGGTCGAGAACATCGCGCTGCTGCGCAACACCGACCTCGCGCCCACGGCTCCGACGACCTTCGATGAGCTGATCGCGATGGGCCAGGCCTCCGTCGACGCCGGCGACTCCGAGTACCCGTTCCTCGTCGGGCTCGACCCGAACGCCGCCGACCCGTACCACCTCTACCCGCTGCAGGCGTCGTTCGGGGCGACCGTCTTCGAGATCACGCCCGACGGAACCTACGACCCGACCAAGCTCGCCCTCGGTGTCGCCGGCGGCGAAGCCTTCGCGCAGAAGCTCGCCGAGTGGGGCGCGATGGGCGTGTTGAACACGAACATCTCGGGCGACATCGCCAAGGAGGAGTTCAACGCCGGCAAGTCGCCGTTCTACCTGACCGGCCCGTGGAACGTCCCGGCCGCGGCCGAGGCGGGCATCAACTACTCGATCGACGCGATCCCGTCGGCCGGTGGCGAGACCGCGACGCCGTTCGTGGGTGTGCAGGGCTTCTACATCAGCTCCAAGAGCGAGAACGCGCTGGCCGCCAACGAATTCCTCGTGAACTACGTCGGCACCGAGGCCGTGCAGACCGCGCTCTACGAGGTCGGTGGGCGCGCCCCCGCGCTGATCAGCGCCTTCGAGGCCGCGCAGGGTGACGCGGACGTCGCCGCCTTCGGTGCCGTCGGCGCCAACGGCGTGCCGATGCCGAACGTTCCCGCGATGGACTCGGTCTGGGCCGACTGGGGAGCAACCGAGGTCGCGATCATCAACGGCCAGGGTGACCCGGTCGAGCTGTGGCAGGCGATGGTCGCCAGCATCCAGTCCAAGATCGAGGGCTGATTTCCGGAGCGGCCCCGGGGGCATCGTCCCCGGGGCCGCTCATCCCGTCCCGCCGTCACCTCGGAGAACCATGACCACGTCGACTCCCGGCACCACCCCGCCGCTCGCACCTCGCCCCGCCGCCACGGCGAAGCCGCGAGGGGTGCACCACCCCGGAACGCCCAGCGTTCGCAGCATGTTGATCAAGATCTCGCTCCTCGCGATCGTCGACTCGCTCGCGGTGTTCGCGCTGTTCACGCTGCTGCTCAAGGAGTCCTGGGTCGTCTTCGGGATCGCCCTCGCCGTCACGCTCGCCATCAACTACATCTATCTGAAGCCCGGGCTCCTGCCCGCGAAGTACCTCGCGCCGGGCATCTTCTTCTTGGCGATCTTCCAGATCTTCGTCGTCGTCTACAGCGGCTACATCGCGTTCACCAACTACGGCGACGGCCACAACGGCTCCAAAGAGGATGCGATCGAGTCGATCATCGCGAACGCCCGCACACGCGTTCCCGACTCGCCCACCTACCGCCTCACCGTGCTGGAGCAGTTCGGCACCTTCAGCTTCCTCGTCACGACCCCCGAGGGCGAGGTCTTCGTCGGCGGCGAAGACCGGCCCCTCGATGAGGCGCCGTCGGCGCGCCTGGACAGCACCGGCAAGGCGATCGAGCTCGACGGCTACACGACCCTCGACTTCGGCTCGCTGATTCAGAACCAATCCGTGATCGCGGACCTCTCGGTGCCGCTCACCGACGACCCCAACGACGGCGCACTCCGCACCCCGGACGGCAGCTCCGCCTACCTCTACACCTCCGCCCTCGAGTACGACGCCGAGGCCGACGCCATCGTCGACACGGCCACCGGGGAGCGGTTCCTCGACCGGGGAGACGGCGCCTTCGCCAACGAGGCGGGACGCGAGCTCTCGCCGGGCTGGAAGATCGACGTCGGCTTCGACAACTTCGCCCGCGCGTTCACCGAGGAATCCATCCGCGGGCCGCTGCTCGGCGTGATCGCGTGGACCTTCGCCTTCGCCCTGCTCTCCGTCGGCATGACCTTCGCCCTCGGCCTGTTCTTGGCGATCGTGTTCAACGAGGCGCGGATGCGCGGCCGCAAGTTCTACCGCATCGTGCTGATCCTGCCCTACGCGTTCCCCTCCTTCCTGTCGGGCCTGGTGTGGTTGGGCCTGCTCAACCAGGACTTCGGATTCGTGAACCAGGTGGTCTTCGGCGGTGCCGCAATCCCCTGGCTCACCGATCCCTGGCTCGCGAAGGCGAGCGTGTTGATCGTGAACCTGTGGCTCGGGTTCCCGTACATGTTCCTGATCTGCACGGGGGCGCTGCAGTCGATCCCGGACGAGCTGACCGAAGCGGCCCGCGTCGACGGCGCCCGGCCGTGGGCGATCTTCCGGCTGATCAAGTTCCCGTTGCTGCTGGTCTCGGTGGCGCCGCTGCTGATCTCGTCGTTCGCCTTCAACTTCAACAACTTCAACGTCATCTACATGCTGACCGGCGGTGGACCGCGCAACGTCTCGGCGGGCGTCGACGCGGGCGCGACCGACCTGTTGATCACGCTCGTCTACAAGGTCGCCTTCGGCAGCGGAACGGGTCGCGACTACGGTCTCGCGAGCGCCTTCGCGATCCTGATCTTCATCATCGTGGCGGTCGTGTCGATCATCGGCTTCCGTCGCACCCGCGCCCTGGAGGATCTGAACTGATGGCTACGCTTCCCGCTTCCGTCCCCGTGCGCCGCCGACGCTCCGCCGCACGATGGTTTGCCGACACCGGCTGGCGCCACCTGGTCGGGATCGCCGTCGTGATCTTCGCGACGTTCCCGTTGCTCTATGTGCTCTCGGCGTCGCTCAACCCGACCGGAACCCTGGTCGGCTCGAACGTGCTGTTCCGCTCCCTCGACATCTCGAACTACATCGAGCTGTTCAACCGCCCGCAGCAGCCCTACGCCGCCTGGTTCGCCAACACGCTCGTGATCGGGCTGATCGCCGCCGCCGGCACGGTCTTCCTCGGGGCGCTCGCCGCGTATGCCTTCTCGCGGATGCGCTTCACCGGCCGCCGGGTCGGGTTGCTCAGCCTGCTGCTCGTGCAGATGTTCCCGCAGCTGCTCGGCGTCGTGGCGATCTTCCTGCTGCTGTCCGGCATCGGCGACATCTTCCCCGCGCTCGGGCTCGGCTCCCAGCTCGGCCTGATCATGGTATACCTCGGCGGCGCGCTCGGCGTGAACACCTACCTGATGTACGGCTTCTTCAACACGGTGCCGGCCTCGATCGACGAAGCGGCCAAGCTCGACGGCGCGAGCCACGCGCAGATCTTCTTCGGCATCATCCTGCGCCTGGTGGCTCCGATCCTCGCCGTGGTCGGGCTGTTGTCCTTCGTCGGTACCACGAACGAGTTCGTGATCGCGAGCATCGTGCTGAGCGACCCGCAGACGCAGACCCTCGCGGTGGGGCTCTACCAGTTCGTCTCGCAGGAGACCTCGAAGAACTGGACGCTGTTCTCCGCCGGCGCGGTGCTGGCCGCCATCCCGGTCATGGCACTGTTCCTGTTCCTGCAGCGCTACATCGTGAGCGGACTGACCGCGGGTTCGGTGAAGTGAGCTCGTCGCTTTCCGCGCCGCACCACGACGGGTCGCCGCTCTACGTCGAGCGGGCGGCGCCGGAGCTCGGCGACCGGGTGCGCGTGCGGCTGCGCGTTCCTCGACACGACGGCCCCGCGCTGCGGCGCGTGCACGCGCGCAGCAACCCCGACCACGAGCCGCGCTGGGATGAGGCGCATCGACTCGCGGGTGATCACGCGGACGAGTGGTGGGAGGCGTCGATCGAGGTCGCGAACCTGCGACACGGCTATCGCTGGCTCCTCGAAGACGAGGCGGGCGGCATCCGCTGGCTGAACCAGGCGGGGTTGAGCTCGGGGGAGACGCGCGACGTGGATGATTTCGCGCTCGTGGCGGGCAACGCACCTCCCGCGTGGATGACCTCGTCGATCATGTACGAGATCTTTCCCGACCGTTTCGCGCGCTCGGCGGCCGCAGAGCAGCGCCCCGCACCCGAGTGGGCCATCCCGGCCGGCTGGGGCGACCCGGTCGATTCCGAGATGCCCGGGCGCTCGCAGCAGTTCTACGGCGGCGACCTCGACGGGATCACCGAGCACCTGGATCACCTCGCCGACCTCGGCGTTGACCTGCTGTACCTGAACCCGTTCTTCCCGGCCGCGTCGAACCACCGCTACGACGCGGCCAACTTCCGCGTGGTCGACCCGCTGCTCGGCGGCGACGAGGCACTGATCCGGCTCGTCGAGGCGGCGCACGCGCGCGGCATGCGGGTGATCGGCGACCTGACCACGAACCACTCCGGCGACCGCCACGAGTGGTTTAGGGCGGCACACGGCACCCCGCAGGCGCCGGAGTCGGAGTTCTACTACTTCACCGACGCGAGCAACGAGAGCTACGAGAGCTGGCTCGGGGTTCCGAGCCTGCCGAAGTTCGACTGGAGTTCGGCCGAGCTCCGGCGTCGGTTCATCGAGGGTCCCGACTCGGTCGTCGCGCACTGGTTGCGCCCGCCCTTCAACCTCGACGGCTGGCGGATCGACGTCGCCAACATGACCGGGCGACTCGGCGTGGTTGACCTCAACGCGGAGGTGCGCCAGACGCTGCGCCGCACGATGCGCGAGATCAACCCCGACACGGTGCTGCTCGCCGAGTCGACGAATGACGCCACCGACGACTTCACCGGCGACGCCTGGCACGGCGCGATGACCTACGCCGACTTCACCCGGCCTCTCTGGGGCTGGCTCGCGTCGCCCGCCGAACCCGACGAGGAGCTCTGGTTCTTCGGGGTGCCGGTCACCCGCATCCCCGCGGTCACCGGCACCGAGCTCGTCGCACAACACGAGCGCTTCGTTGCGGGCATTCCCTGGCGGGTGCGACTCGGCACGATGCACGCGCTCGACACGCACGACACGGCGCGGTTCCTCACGCACGCGTCGCCCGACGCGCTCGCCGTGGCGGTCGGCCTGTCGGTGACGCTGCCGGGAATCCCGACCGTGTGGATGGGGGACGAGTTCGGACTGCTTGGCGAGGACGGGGAGGCCTCCCGCACCCCGATGCCGTGGGGGCGCACCGGCGACGCCGCGGAGGGCACCTTCGCGCTCTATCGAGAGCTGCTGGCACTGCGTCGCGCCCATCCGGTGCTCGGCACCAGCGGTCTTCGCTGGCTCCACGTCTCGGACGACGCCCTGCTCTTCGTGCGGGAGTCCGCCGAGGAGTGCGTGTTCGTTCTCGCCGCGCGGGGCGCCGCCGAGGTGCCGGTGTCCGACGCCGGGCCCGTGGCCCGCGTTTTCGGCACCGTGGACTGGGGCGAACGGCTCGCGGCGCCGGGCCCTGGATTGACCGTCTGGCGCGGCCCCGGCGTCGGCGGCCCGAGTTGGGAGGGGACGGCGTGACCGAGAACCTCGACTTCGACGAGTGGACCGACGCGCTCCACGCCGCGCTGAGAGCGCGCGAGGGCGCCGCCGGCCTCGTGCTGCTCGGCTCGACCGTCGCGGCGCACCGACGCGACGAGTGGTCGGATCACGACTTCTTCGCGCTCGCCGCACCCGGTCGCGGCGCGGAGCTGCGCGCCGTCGAGGAGTGGCTGCCGTTTCCCGAGAGGTGCGTCCTGGTCGCTCGCGAGGGCGAGATCGGGTTCGCGGCCGTCTACGACGACGGCCACGTGGCCGAGTTCGCCGCGGCCACCGCCGACGAGCTGGCCGGGGCGCTCGTGACCGGCGACAGCGCGATCGCCTTCGATGACGGTCCCGCGGCGGGGCTCGTCGCCGCGGCGCGCGCCCGCGTCGAGGCCGTGACGATCGACCCGGTCAACGAGGCCCGGCTCGTGCTGGTCAAACTCCTGATCGGTGTCGGGCGGGCTCGCCGCGGGGAGCGGTTGGCGGCGGGGCACTTCGTCCGGAGCTGGGCCCTCGAGTGTTTTGTGCGCGTGGTCCGCGCGCGGATCCCGGTGGCCGATTCGGTGCGCGACGCGATCGACCCCGTGCGCCGCTTCGAGCGCGACTACCCCGAACTCGCGGCGCAGCTGGACGAGGTTCTCGCCGCACCCGTCGAGGAGGCGGGCCGAGGCCTGTTCGAACTGTTCCGAGAGACGCTAGATGTACCCGGTCGGATCGTTGGTGACGCGGTTGTAGGGAGAAGGCCTTCATTCTGAGTGGTGTCTAGATCACTCGAAGAGGAAGGCCTTCTCTTGGTCCACGTTAAAGCGCGATTGGCTCCGGCAGGTCGCTTCATC
>NZ_CAJQNT010000053.1 GCF_905479755.1 uncultured Schumannella sp.
GGCACCCGTGGGGGCGCGCGCTCGGTGTACTCGACGAACTCGGGCGGCAGCTCGACCGGCGGCGAGCGTCGCGGCGGGCGCCGCAGCTCGCGGCCGGTCGGCTAGGCCCCTCTTCGCGCGATCATCTCGCGCTGGTGTTGCCCGTCGGGGCGAGTCTCGTTCTCGCCCCGACGGAACCCTCAGCGGGCTTCTCTCCCGCGCATCCAGGCGATGACCACTGCCCCGACGACGATCGCCACGAGCGCCCAGACCGCGGCCCACAACCCGGCCACACCCGTCAGGGCAAGATCCGCCACGAAGACGTTAATCACCAGGATGTCGATGACCGAGTCGCTCGGTCCGCGAACCGACACTCCGTCGGGAAGTGGCGGCAGCTCGAGCGTGAATAGGTCGACGTCGCTGCCCTCATGCTCGATGGAGACCCGGTTGGCGCCACGATCATCCGTCTCGGTGATGCGACACTCGGCCCCGACCGGGAGGGAGAGATACTCCACTGTTTCGGTGTGCTTGAAGTCGCGCACCGGACCGCCCGGAATCTCCACCGCCGTGCGCACGCCGTTGACGTCGAGCCAGCACTCGAGCACGATCACGAAGTCGTCGTCGAGCTTCGGCTCGGAGGCGTTGCCCGTCACCTTGTTGGTGACGGTGAGCGAGACCAGGCGGAACTCATTCGTCACCTCGATCGACTCGGTCGTCCCGTCGCCGACCACGAATTCGGAGTGATCCAGGCTTGAGGCCGAGGCCCCGCCGGTGCCCGACTCGCTGAGCTCGCACTCCGCGCCCGTCGGCAAGTTGGTGTATTCGGCGGTGTAGGCGCCCGCGAGCGACAGCTCCCTGATCGCCGGATCGCTGATGCCGTCGATCGGCACGCTCGGCGCCGGGATCGCCACGGCCACGGCCGTTCCGTCGACCTCACGCGTGCACGACAGCGACACATAGAACGGACCCGCGCCGTACAGGGCCACCCCGTCACCGAGGCGCTCCTTCGTCACCGTGAGCGATCCAGCGGTGAACTCGTTGGTGACGAGCACGTCGTTGCTGCCGCTGGCGAGGCTGAGGGAGGAGGGCGACACCAGCGAGGTGTTCGCCCCGCCGGTGCGGGTTTCGGCGATGTCACAGTCGGCGTCCGCCGGCAGACCGGTGTAAGTCGCGCGGTAGCTGCCGAGCGCGGTCAACTCGCGAGTCGCACCGCCAGGGATGTCGACCGACACCTCGGTGCCGTCGATGTCGCGCGTGCAGGTCGCGGTCACCTCGAAGGGCCCCACCCCGTAAGCCGCCACGGTCTCGGCGTCGCCGGAGCGATCCTTGTCGATCGCGATCTCGGCGAGGTCGAAGACGTTGGTGACGAGCACGTCGAGCGGGGTGGACCCGCTCGGGCTCTCGATCGTGACCGAGGCGCCGTCGGTCACGACCGAGTCGATCGTGATCGCCGTCGAGTTCGCACCACCCGTGCGAATCTCTTCGATCTCGCACTCGGCGCCCGACGCGACGCCACTTAGGGTGACGCGGACAAGTTCGCTCGGGTCGAACACGTAGGACTCGTCCCAGACGGTCGACTCGACCGGGCCGTCGGCGAGCGTGCAGGTGACCTGGATCTCGAACTCGTCCGTCGCCCACGCGGTACCCAGACCATCGAGCGCCTTCTGGAGTCGAACGGATCCCGACTCGTAGTCGTTGCGAATTGCCGCGGTGTTCTCCTCAGCGCCGTCCACCCGGTCGACGAGCACGATGCTGTGCGACACCGAGTCGCTCGACTCCGAGATCAACGCGGTCGAACTCGTTCCATCGCTCGGCGTGGTCGTGATGCGCGAGGAGCTGGAACCGACGCGATCCGTCTCCGTGATCTCGCACGAGGCGCCCGCCACAAGGCCGCTCAGCACCCACGGGTCGTCGCCCTCGGAGGAGGAGTGCGCCATCGGCGTGGAGGCGCTGAACCCACTTGCGTAGATCTCCTCGTCGTCGAAGGTGCACTCCACCGTGACGTCAAAGGGGCCGTACTCGATCGGGTTGCCGTCCTGGTCCACGGCGTCCGACTGCACCGTCTTGGTGACGACCAGCCCCGCGAGACGGAACTCGTTGATGATGTCGACCGCCGTCTGCGGCTGATCGTCGGTCAGCTCAGCGGCATCCACGGTGACCGTGAAGTCGTAACCGGTGACCGCATCCGCGCTCAGCTCGGTGCTGTGGTCGGAGGCCACGACGACGCGACTGGAGCTCGCGCCCCCCGCGTCGCTCTCCGTCAGGGTGCAGTCAGCTCCCGAAGGCAGCCCGGTGAAGGTCACCGTCTCGCCTTCGGCAAGAGTCTCGCTCTTCGGGAACCCGGTGACCACGACGTCGTCGCCGTCCACCTCAACAGTGCACGCCACCGTGAACTCGAAGGGGCCGTCCCCGTAGGTCGCCGCCGCCGAACCCTCGATTTCCTTGCCCACCGTGATCGCACCGGTGAGATACCAGTTCTCGATCGTGACCTCGGCAGGATCATCGGCCGAAATAGCGATTCCGGTCCCGTCGAAGATCTCGTCATCGGCATCGAGCATGCGCGTCGCGTCGGCACCCGAGCTGGCGGCGTTCGTCTCATCGACGGAGCACACCGAGCCCTCCGGCAGGTCTTCGATCGTGACGAACCAGGCGCCTCCCGCCGTCGGCAAGGAGATCGTGTCGTCGAAGGCGGTGATCGAGCCGGGAGCGACGCAGTCGACGGCGATCAGGAAAGGTCCGGTGCCGAACTGCGCTCCGGCGTCGCCACGCACCGACTTGGTGACGGTGAGCGAGCCGACGTCGTAACGGTTGACGACCGTCGCGGTGTTGGTGCCCGCCGTCGGCGAGGAGTCCGCGGTCAGCGTCACGGTTGCCGTCGCGCCGGTAGCCGAGCTGCTCCCGCTGGCGGTCGTCCACTCGATCGACGTCGAGTCGACCTGCGCGGGAATGTTCGTCTCGGTGATCGCACAACTCGCCCCCGCCGGCAGGCCGGTCAGCGTGCGGGTCTCGTCAGGCTCGACGTCCTCGAGCAGCATCGGACTCTCGGTAAAACCGTCCGCAAGACGCACCTCACCCTGCCAGGTGCAGACGACCTCGAAGTCGTAGTCGTCGCCCGGGGAGACCGGCGCACCCTCGGAGTCCACCGCGGAGCTGTGCACGTCCTTGGTGATCGACAGCCGCGCCAGGTCGAAGGTGTTCGTGATGGCGACCGTCGCGGCGGAGCCGTTCGGCACCGTCGCACGCCCCTGCGCCGGAACTCCGGATCGCTGCGGCGAGAACGTCGTCGAGGTCGCGCCCGCGGCGTCGGTCTCCGTCACGGTGCACACCGAGCCGGCCGGAAGGTTGTTCACCGTCTCAGTCGTGTTCGAGGCGTTGAACGTGAAGGTGCCCGTCCAGACCTGCGTCGGGCTGGCACTCGCGCGCGTGCAGGTCACGCTGACGGTGAAGTCGCCCGTGCCGTATTCGGCCGCGCCGAGCCCCGCAATCGACTTGGTCACGGTGAAGCTGCCCACGCCGTATTCGTTGGCGAAGGCCACGGAATTGGTGGTCGCGCCTTCGTCGTCCGGAGTCAGCGTCACGGTCGCCGCGGCGCCCGCCGTCTCAGTCCCGGCGACCTCGTCGGTCGTCACGGTGTACGTCGTCGTTGTCGCGTTGCGCGTATTGGTCTCGGTCACCGTGCACACGGCGCCCGCGGGGAGCACCGGGTCCGACGTGGCCGCTCGCGGGAAGGTCACGGAGGAACCACTGGCGATCGAGATGCCGGTGACTGAGAAGATCACCGGATTGCTCACCCCGTTGTCGAAGGTGCACGACACCGAGAACACCGGCGCGGTGTAGACGATGGCGACATCCGACTGGTTCACGGCCCCGTTGGTCTCGACGGTCTTGCCGACCGTGAGGCTCGCCGAGGCGTAGGTGTTCGTGACCGTGGCGAGTTCGACGGCGGGACGGAAGGTGTCCTCCCCCTCGTCGAAGGCGGGCACCGGGTTCGAGATGGACCAGTCGCCTTCGGCATGCGCCGCGTGGGCGATCAGCTCCGTCGGGGACGGATCGCGCACGACCGACGTCTGTCCGTAGTCGTCCGCTTCCGCAACCGCGCACTCGGCGTACAGCGGGAGCCCTTCGACGCTCGTGACCGTGCCGGGAGTCACCGACACCGTGCTTCGGTCGTCGCCGTTCGCGTCGAGCAGCGGGATCGACTCGCCTTCGACCTCGCAGGAGAGTTCGAGTTCCACCGCACTGGGGGCATAGCTCGCGGCGGCGCCCTCGTTCTCCTTGAGCAGCTCCACCGATCCGACCGCGAGAGCGACGCCGGACTTTCGCGGTTCGGTCACGAGCCGGTAGGCGAGGTCGAGCGGCTCTTCGCCCTCCGGGTAGACGCGGCCGGTCGCGGCGCCCGCGATCGAGTTATAGGCGACCGAGTCGCGGGCGAGGGTGGAACTCGGATTGACGACCTCGGGGACGAGTGCCGTCGTCGAGCGGTACGTGATCGAGATCGAGCTGGCCGGCGGCAACAGGTGGGTGAGCTCGTCACCGTCGTCCATCAGGACAACGAACTTCAGCGCCGCCACGGTGGCCCACACCGCGGGGTCGTTCGGCAGGATCGTCCACTCGCGGTTCGGCAGATCGGTCGCCGCGCCGGTGTCGGTGAGGCAGTCCTGGTACGCCGGCAGCATCGGCGGGTCGGTCGTCGGCGTCATCCCCATCGTCGACTGGATGTCGGCGCCGTTGCACTGCGAGGTCGCCATCGTCGCATCGTCGGTGTAGTAGACCGTCAAGGTCGCGCCCGTCGGCAGCCCGCTCGCTTGCGGATAGCTCGACAGGGTCGGCGTCCACTGCGAGTTCCGCGAACTCGAGATCGTGACTCCGGTGTCGTCGGGCTGCGGCAGCACGTCAATCGCGACGATCTGCCGGACGCTCACATTGCCGCTGTTGGTGAAGCTCGCGGCCCACTCGTGTTCGGAACCGGGGCGGGTGACCGGAACGCAGGGGTAGCGGTAGTAGCCCCCGCCGTTGACGGTCAGGGTGGTATTGGACACCGAGCAGTCGGTCGGGTTCGTCGCGGAGACTTTGGCCACGCCGAGGTCGTCGTACGGATCGCCCTCGCCGTCGAGCAGTACGGTCTCGCCGTCTGCGGCGAGCGGTCCGGCATCGATCCCCTTGACGCCCTTCACGATCGTCAACGGCGCGCTCGGGAGCGGCCAGACGGTCGTCTCCGAGAAGCATGACGAGGTCTCGACGTAGGGCGGAACGTCTCCGTCGATGCTGCCCGGGTCGACCTCGGCATCGTTCTCGAAGTGCGAGCCACAGCTGTCGAACTCCCGGTCGGAGACAACGGTCGCGGTGTTGGTGACCTGGGTGCCAGCCTCCAGCAACGGGCGGAACTCCATCGGCGAGCCAATCGTCAGCGTCCAGCCGAGCGGAAGCGTGCCCGCGAGGGTGAAGGTGAGTCGCGGCTGGTCGATCCCCGGGGCTCCGGTCTCCACCGTGTCGAGGGCGACACCGACGGTCGGCGTCGGCTGCAGAGTGCCCGATTCGTCTCTCAGCTCGAAGGAGAAGATCTCCGCCGCGTCCGCGGGATCGTTCGGGTCGTAGGGCTCATCGCTGTCGGGGTTCTCCGGGAAGACGAGATAGGCGTCGCCGGAACCGTCGACGGGCAGCAGGTCGGTCACGACCAAGCCCGAGAGCACGCGGTCGCCCTCCTCGCCGAAGTTGGTGACCTCGATGGAGAAGTCGATGGTGTCGCCGAGCGAGATCGGCCCACTGGGCGACTTGTGGATCTGCACCTTCGCCGGGAGGTGCTCGAAGCGCAGCTGCTTCGTGTCCTCGTCGGTGGCGGTCCACGTCGCTGGGCTCTCCGGCGTCTCACGGGCGTTGACCGTGACCTCGACCTCGTTCGTGAAGGTCGCGCGCTCGGTCTCTCCCGGGGCGATTCCGGTGTCGTAGATGTAGAGCGTCGAGGGAACGGGGCCGCCCGTCAGCAGGTCGTCGCGACGCTCGACGGTGAAGCTCACGGACTGCTGCGGGTTGCTGGGGTGCTCCCACGAGGCCCCATCGGCCCGCGTGTAGGTGAACCGCAGCCCGCGGACGTCGGCGGGGTCAACACCCGCCGGCAGGGCGAGACTCGTGCCGGGGGTTCCCAGTTCCCAGGTGCCACCCGAGGAGGTGATCGAGTTGCCCGCCCCCGTCCCGTAGGTGACGTCGACGAGCGCATCGACCTGGACCCGATCGATCGGCGAGGTGAGAGTGTGGGCCGAGAAGCCACTGAAGACATAGGCATTCCAGAAGGTCGCCGAGGTGTCTTCCACGATCATGTCGGTGTACCGGACGTTGCCCGCGGGCCGGCCGGTCAGTTCGACGGTCGCCTCCGTTGACCCGCCGTCGTACTGAATCGCCGGAGTGCTTTCCGTCGCCGCTGTCCCCGCCGTGATGCTCTTGGCGGCCACGACATCGGCTTCGAAAGCTTCGATCACCATTCCGGCTTCGGCGGCGTCGGACACGCTCAGGATGTCGCCGGGCGCCGGTGCCGGGCCGCTCGCCACGGTGCCGCCGGCGTCACTCACGGTTCCGACGACCGAATTGACGACCGGGCTCGCCGTGTCGTCAACCCGAGTCGTCGGAGAGCTGCGCTGAAACTCGCGCAGACGCGTGTCAAGAACGATGCGAGTCGAGGCGGCGGACTCGATCCGACCCTCGTGTTCGATCCGGATACCGGTCGCGTCCGCCAACTCAGCCGCGGTGAGGGCGAGCGCTTCGGCCACGGTGTACGGCGTCGGGTACGACGCCGCCGGTTCGAGCATGACCGTGCTCGTCGTGGTTCCGAGCGGAGTCGAGATCGACACGATGTCGACGAGGTCGACGAAGTCGAAGGGGTCCGGGGTCGTGCCCTCGCCCTCGATCGCGGGCTCAACGACGGACAGGGAGTCCACGCGCGCCACGGTCGCGTTGGTCGCCTCGATCGTGATTCGTGCTTCGGGGAAGAGTTCGGCGGCGGTGCCGGTCGGGGGCACCCCCAGCGGCCCGTCGGTCCAGAGCTTGCTGACGGTGACGTTGAGCGGACGGTCCAGAATCTCGATCTCGTCCGTCGCCTGGTCGGTGTAGAGCACCTCGCCGGTGTCGGCGCGCGCCTCCAGCAGAGCGGAGTTCTCAACCCATCCCGCGTTGCTCGCGTTGTAGCTGGTGCCGCGCGTGCTGCCGAGGACGGGGTCGCCGTTGGAGCGTCGCTCGTCGCGCACCTCGAAGACGAGGTCGATCTCACGATCGAAGCCGACGGTCGCGGCGACTCCGCTGCCGACCGGCGGGTCGTCGGAGTCGGAGGCGTCGATGCGCTCGTCGCGGGTCGGGCTCTCTTCGAAGATGAATCGGACGCCCTCGGCGAGCGCCTGCTCCGAACTCGTCAGCGTGTATCCCGGGAACTCGCCATCGCAGGCATCGTCGGCGCAGGGATCGCTTGCCGGAGCCACCCACCCGGTCCCCGCGAGGTACAGCTCGAATCCGACGATCGCGTCGTAGCGCAGCAGCGGATCCATCGCCGTCGTGATTCGCGGGATCTCGACGAGGTCGAAGGCGTCGTACACGGTGTCGGCCACGTCGTAGCCGGCGACCGCAGGGTCAACGGCGGAGTCGGAGATCACGACCGAATCGAATTCGAGTCCCGCGGTTCCCCAGCTGAGTGTTGCGGTTGCGTGCTCGCTCGAGCGCGCGTTGACCGCGAAGCCGGTGAGCTCGTTCTCCAACCACGACTTGTCGATGAGCGGAACCTCGCCGCCGACACCGCCAACCGATCCCTCAACGGGCTGGAGCGTGACGCTCTCCACGGCGTCGCGGGAAGCGCTCGTCGGAGTCGCAGCCTCGTTCTCGACGGTTGCCCGAGCGACGTTGTCGATGTCGTAGTTTTCGGTCGCCTCGTCATCGATGCCGCCGACCAGAAGCGCCGTTCGCAAGTTGATCTGCACCGAGAATCCGGGGGGCAACTCGTCCTGCCCCACCGGCTCGTACACGAAGCGGATGCCACCGAAATTGGCCCGCTCGCCCTCGGACAGGGTTCGCGAGTAGAGCGCCGGGCCGGTTTGAGCAGCGCTGAGTTCGGTCCAGACGGGTGTGCTGCTGATATCGAGATATTCGACCGTCAGCTGCGAGCCCGCCGGGATGTCAGTTGCGAGGATCCGGGTCAACTCGAAGCTGTCCCAGAAGTCCGCGCCCGCCCCCACCGGATCGGTGACGACGAATCGGGTCGCGCCGACCGTCGAACCGGAGTCGTCGGACGCCGTCGACGGCGCGGGCGCAACGCCCGCCGTGATCGAGATCACGCTGCGAGCGCCGAGGAGCGCGTAGAGGCTCGACGGCCGCGCCGTCTTGGAGATCACCGCATTGACCCGCGCCGTGCGACGCGTGAGGTCGTCCTCCGCGGTGGTCGAGTCGACGAGCGGGTCGGCGCCGACCGTGACCGACTCCACCGAGATGGTGTTCGTGGTCGTGACGTCGGACGCCACCGCCGAGGTGCCTGCCGTGTAGGCGAGCACGGCGTACTCTCCCGGGTTCATGCTGCCGAGGAAGCTCACTCGCACCCCGCGGACGTCACCGCTTTCCTCCTCGGGCGCGGGCAGGGCGTCGCTGGGCGACACGGTGCTCGGCGTCGAGAAGTCGGCATCGCCGTCGTACCAGAAACTCACCTCGGCGCTTGTCGCCCCCACGGGCCACTCGATGTCACTCTCGAGCCATGCCTCGAAGGAGAGTCCCTGGTCGAGCAGGTCGAGCTCTCCCGCGGCCGGCTCTTGAAGGGTCAGCTCGGCCAGCGCGAAGTCACCGCCGTTGTCGCCGCGGAGCTCCACCTCGACGTCGCGTCCTCCGACGATGCTGTTCGGGGTGAAGGTCTTTTCGGCGAGCGGGCGAACGGAGACCTCGTTGAGGCGCACGGAAGCCGAGTCCTCCTGCGGCGTGCTCGTCTCCGCGTCGAGCTGGACCCACGACGACGCCGTGTTGTCGACAAGCGCGGAGCCGGAGATGTCGCTGACGTTGTCCCGCAACTCGGACCCGAGGGTGATCTCGGCGGCAGCACCGCGTTCGATCGTGCCGCCCGCGCTATTGGTGAAGGTGAATCGCAGCCCCGCGATCTCCTCGCCCTCTCCCGGCGTCGGCACACTCGGCGAGGCGGTCGGTGTTCCGAGCTGCCATGCGGCCCCATCGAACCAATCGACCTGCACCCGGTCGGCGTCACTCGGCCACTCCTCGATCACCAGGGTCTCCGGCGCAAGATAGGCGAAGGGATCGTCGGCGGTCGACGCAGGATCCTGCACAATCAGCGCATCCACGGCCGTGTTGGAGGCGTTCTCCGCCGTGAGCACGAAGTCGACCTCGGTGCCGCTGAGCGCCGCGACGCTGCTCGGCGTTGCCGACTTGGCCACCGTCGTGTCAAGGGACGTCGGGATCTCCAGCAGCACGAACGCGTTATCGGAGGTGTTGCTCGGTTCGTAGTCGAGCGTGGCGTAGGCGATGTTCTCGATGGTCGCCCCGTCGAAGTCCGCGGGGGCATCCAGTGGGACGCGCCCGGTGGCAACGAAGTCGACACTGAAACCGTCGGGCAGGCCGATCCGGTCTCCGCCGAGGTCATTGGTGAAGGTGAGAACGAATGAGTCCTCGGTCGTCTCGAAGGTTCCCTCGGCAGTTCCCACGCCGGCGGACCCCGAGATCGACACGTTCTGAAGCTCCAGCGGATCCGGCAAGGCGTCGCTGACCTGGAGCCCGACACAGTCGGAGACGTCGGAGGAGCAGTTGATGCTGAAGTTGAAGGTGACCAGATCGCCGGGTGCAAGCGCCTCGGGCGGCGCCGGCGTTGCCGACTTGATGAGTGTGACGTACGCGGGTTCGGCGTCGCCTTCGGCGGCGAGGGCGGGCGTGGCGACGAAGCTGCTCAGCAGGCCGACGAGTGCGCCCGCGAGCAGTGCAAGGTGGGTGGAGCGTCGACGCCGACGCAACGAAGTAAACAAGCGGGTGCCCCCCAAAAGACGACGGTGCCCGAGTCTTCTCAGCGGCTCAGGACGAGTTCACCGTCGAGTCGACGCTAGTCATCGAAGCTGAGGACGTTCAGTCCCAGCTCGGGGGCGACCCAAATGGGGGACAGGCGGGCCGGTCATTGTGCGGACTCAGCCGAGCACGCCCACCGAGGCGAGGGCCGCGCGCAGCAGGGTGCCGCGGCCGCCCTCCATTTCGGAGTGCACGGCGGCGCTCGACGCCTCCGCGGGGGTCATCCAGGTGAGCTCGAGCGCATCCTGTCGCGGGTCGCAGGTGCCGGTCACCGGCACCACGTAGGCCAGCGACACGGCGTGCTGCCGCTCGTCGAGGTAGGCCGAGAGCCCGGGAATCGGGAAGTACTCGGCGACATGGAACGGCACCGGGCTCGCCGGCAGCTGCGGGAAGGCCATCGGGCCGAGGTCCTTCTCCAGGTGGCGGTACAGCGCATCGCGCAGGGTCTCGCCGTACATCACGCGCCCGCTGACGAGCGTGCGCGAGATCGCCCCGTGCGGATTGGCCCGCAACAGGATGCCGACCTCCTTCACGATGCCCATGCCGTCCAGGCGCACCGGAACCGCCTCCACGTAGAGCAGCGGCATGCGGCGCCGCAGCTCGGCGAGCTCCTGATCACTCAGCCACGCCGAGTTCGGCTCGGAGTCGCCATCGCGGTCGGGGGTCGGGTCCGGGGTTCCAACGGAGGCCATGCTCCATTGTCTACCGTGGAGTCATGCAACTCGACTCCGACGCGGTCATCTGGTCTCGCCCCGAAGCTGAGCGGGCCGGCACCCCGCTGCTCGTGCTGCTGCACGGCCTCGGCAGCCACGAGGGCGACCTGTTCTCCCTCGCCCCGTACCTGCCGACCGAATTCACGATCGCGGCGGTGCGGGCGCCACTGCCCGAGCCGCCCGGCTTCGCCTGGTTCCCGCGGCACGAGTCGTTGCCGCTGGAGGAGCGGGTGGAGAGCGCCGCGGCGGGCGCGGATGCATTCGCCGCATGGCTTGCCGAGGCATCCGCCGAATTCTCCAGCGTGGGCCTTCTCGGTTTCTCGCAGGGCGCGATGGTGTCACTGCTGACGGTACGCCGAAACGCGGCCGCGGCCGACTACGTGGTCGCCCTCTCCGGGGGAGCGTTCCCGCGATCCGAACCCGCGGATGCGGCCCTCGCCGCCCAGCGCCCGCCGGTCTTCTTCGGCTACGGGCTGGACGATGTGATCGTGCCGCGTCGCATGTTCGAGTACACCGCCACCTGGCTCGACGAGAACACCCAGGCGACCGTGCGCTCCTACCGCGGGCTCGCCCATTCGATCTCCGACGACGAGCTCGAGGACATCACCTCGTTCCTGCGCGCGCGGCTCTGACGGCGGCGCCGACGACAATAGGGGGATGCACGCCGCGCTTGAGCGTTTCTCCCCCGCCACGCGGGAGTGGTTTGCGGGCGCGTTCCCCGAACCGACCGCGGCCCAGGTGGGGGCGTGGGAGGCGATCAGCGCGGGCGGTCATTCGCTCGTCGTGGCGCCCACCGGATCCGGCAAGACGCTGTCGGCGTTTCTGTGGAGTCTCGACCGGCTGACCACGACCCCGCCGCCGGAAAACCGCCGCGCCCGCACTCGGGTGCTCTACCTGTCGCCGCTGAAGGCGCTCGGCGTCGATGTGGAACGGAACCTGCGTTCCCCGCTCGTCGGCATCACACAGACGGCCGCGCGACTCGGCGCCGCGGCGCCCGCGATCAGCGTGGGGGTGCGCTCGGGCGACACCTCGAGCGCCGACCGGCGCCTGCTGCAGCGCGAGCCCCCCGACATCCTCATCACGACCCCCGAGTCGCTGTTTCTGATGCTGACCAGTGCCGCGCGCGAGACGCTCGCGAACGTGGAGACGGTGATCATCGACGAGATTCACGCGGTCGCCGCCACGAAGCGCGGCGCCCACCTGGCGGTGTCACTGGAGCGGCTGGATGCGCTGCTTCCGCACCCCGCGCAGCGTGTCGGGCTCTCGGCGACGGTGCGCCCGCTCGACGAGGTGGCGCGCTTCCTCGGGGGCCGGGCGCCGGTCACGATCGTCAACCCGCCCGCGCAGAAGACCTTCGAGCTGCGCGTGGTGGTGCCGGTCGAAGACATGCGCGAACTCGGGGTGCGCCGCACCGAGTCGGCGGCCGAAGGCGAGACCGGGCTGCAGAGCGCCGGCTCGATCTGGCCGCACGTCGACGAGTCGATCGTCGACGAGGTGCTGAAGCACCGCTCAACGATCGTGTTCGCGAACTCGCGGCGTCTTGCCGAGCGGCTGACCGCGCGGCTCAACGAGGTGTACGCCGAGCGACTCGACCCGAGCGGGTTGAGTAGCGATCCGCAGGATCGCGTATCGAAACCGCTCGTCGAGAGCGGGTTGAGTAGCGATCCGCAGGATCGCGTATCGAAACCCAGCCCCGCAGGTCTCGATACGGCGACTCCGTCGCCTACTCGACCGGCTCCGCCTGCTGAGCTGATCGGCGCATCGGGGCAGACTTCCGGCGCCGACCCCGTCCTCGCGCGCGCCCACCACGGCAGCGTCAGCAAAGAGCAACGCGCGATCATCGAAGACGATCTCAAGGCGGGCCGTCTGCGCTGCGTGGTCGCCACGAGCTCCCTCGAGCTCGGCATCGACATGGGCGCCGTCGACCTCGTCATCCAGGTCGAGGCGCCCCCGAGCGTCGCGAGCGCCCTGCAGCGCGTCGGTCGCGCCGGACACCAGGTGGGCGAGATCTCGAAGGGCGTGCTCTACCCGAAGCACCGCGCCGACCTGCTGCACACCACCGTCGCGAGCGAACGGATGCGCACCGGACTCATCGAGGCCTTGAAGGTTCCGGCCAACCCCCTCGACATCCTCGCTCAACAGACCGTGGCCGCCGTCGCGCTCGAGAGTCCGGGCGGGCCGCTCACCGTCGACGACTGGTTCGACACGGTGCGCCGCAGCGCGCCGTTCGCGACCCTGCCGCGCTCGGCCTTCGAGGCGACCCTCGACCTGCTCGCGGGCCGCTACCCGAGCGACGAGTTCGCCGAGTTGCGCCCCCGCATCGTGTGGGATCGGGTGGCCGGCACGATCAGCGGGAGGCCGGGCGCGCAGCGGCTCGCGGTGACGAGCGGGGGGACGATTCCCGACCGCGGGCTGTTCGGGGTGTTCATTGTCGGGGATGCGGACGGCGGGCGCCGCGTCGGCGAACTCGACGAGGAGATGGTCTACGAGTCGCGCGTCGGCGACGTGTTCGCGCTCGGCGCCACCAGTTGGCGCATCGAGGAGATCACCTCCGACCGGGTGCTCGTCAGCCCCGCCTTCGGTCAGCCGGGCCGCGTGCCGTTCTGGAAGGGCGACGGGCTCGGCCGCCCCGCCGAACTCGGCGAGGCGATCGGCGCGTTCACGAACGAGCTCGCGACCGCCCGCGGCGAAAAAGCCGCGATGCGCGCCCGGCTCGCCGATGCCGGCCTCGACCCGTGGGCTGTCGACAACCTGCTCGGATTCGTCGCCGACCAGAAACGGGCCACCGGCACCGTTCCGAGCGACACCACGCTGCTCGTCGAGCGCTTCCGCGATGAACTCGGCGACTGGCGTCTGGTGTTGCATTCCCCGTACGGCATGCCTGTGCATGCGCCGTGGGCGCTCGCGGTGAACGCACGCATCCGCGAACGCCACGGCGTCGAGTCGGCGGCGATGGCGGGCGACGACGGGATCGTCGTGCGGCTGCCCGAGACCGACGCCGAGCCGCCCGGCGCCGAGCTGTTCCAGTTCGAACCGGAGGAACTCGAGGCCCTCGTCACCGAGGAGGTCGGCTCCTCGGCGCTGTTCGCCTCGCGCTTCCGGGAGTGCGCGGCGCGGGCCCTGCTGCTGCCGCGCCGGAACCCCGGGCGCCGCTCCCCGCTCTGGCAGCAGCGCCAGCGCAGCGCCCAACTGCTCGAGGTGGCGCGCAAGTACCCCAGCTTCCCGATCATCCTCGAGACGGTGCGCGAGGTGCTACAGGATGTCTACGATCTGCCGGCGCTGAACGCTCTCACCCAGCGCATCCAGCAGCGACGGGTGCGACTCGTCGAGGTCGAGACGGATTCCCCCTCCCCCTTCGCGAGCACCCTCCTCTTCGGGTATGTCGCTGCGTTCATGTACGAGGGCGACTCCCCGCTCGCCGAACGCCGCGCGGCGGCGCTCTCGCTCGATCCGGCCCTGCTCGCCGAGCTCCTCGGTCGCGCGGAGTTGCGGGAGCTGCTCGACCCCGACGTCATCGCACAGACCGAGCGCGAACTGCAGCGCCTCGCCCCGGATCGACACGCCCGCGACGCGGAGGGCCTCGTCGACCTGCTGCGCGTGCTCGGCCCGCTGTCGAGTGCCGAACTCGGCGAGCGCGTCGAGCCCCAGGTCGACGTCGCCGCGAGCCTGGACCAACTCGCGCGCGCCAACCGGGTCATTCGCGCGACGATCGCGGGCGAGACGCGCTGGGCGACGGTGGAGGACGCGAGCCGCCTACGCGACGCGCTCGGCGTGCCGCTGCCGATCGGCGTGCCGACGGCGTTCCTCGACCCGGTCGAGGATCCGGTCGGCGATCTGATCAGCCGCTTCGTGCGCACCCACGGCCCGTTCCTCGCGAGCGACGCCGCCACGCGGTTCGGGCTCGGCGTTGCGGTCGTCACCGACGTGCTGAAGAGGCTCGCCGCCGACCGCCGCGCCGTGGAGGGCGAGTTCCGCCCCGGGGCCAGCGGCAGCGAATGGGTCGACACCGAGGTGCTGCGACGACTCCGCAGCCGCTCCCTCGCGGCCCTCCGGCAGGAGGTCGAGCCGGTGGCGCAACGCACCCTCGGCCGCTTCCTCCCCGAATGGCAGCACGTCGGCGGCCTGGGCCGCGGCGGGCTTCGCGGCGTCGACGGTCTGGTGAGCGCGATTGAGCAGCTCGAAGGCGTGGCCCTTCCCGCATCCGCCTGGGAGAGCCTCGTGCTGCCGGCGCGCGTGCGCGACTTCAGCCCGACGATGCTCGACGAGTTGACGACGAGCGGCGAGGTGCTGTGGGTCGGCGGCGGCGAGCTGAGCGGCGGCGACGGTTGGCTCTCGCTGCACCTCGCCGAGCTCGCGCCACTCACCCTCACCGACTCGCCCGCGGCGAGCGCGATCCGCGCCGAACCGAACGAGGTGCAGAGCCGGATCCTTTCGGCCCTGGCCGGCGGCGGCGCCTTCTTCTTCCGGCAGCTTCACGCGGCCACGGCGGAGCCGGGCGGCGCCCCGATTCCCGAGAAGGAGCTCGCCGAGGCGCTCTGGGAGCTCGCCTGGGCCGGCATCGTCGGCAACGACACTCTCGCGCCGCTGCGCGCCCGGCTCGGCGCGACGACCACCC
Organism: uncultured Schumannella sp.; assembly: GCF_905479755.1. Lineage (GTDB taxonomy): Bacteria > Actinomycetota > Actinomycetes > Actinomycetales > Microbacteriaceae > DCRR01. The sequence continues at coordinate 15,331 of NZ_CAJQNT010000053.1, forward strand.
GTGCGCGGTCGACGCCGCGGGGTCGGCCGGCGAGGTCGCGTGCGCGCATCGCCTCCGCTCTCGCGATGTCGAGCCCGCCGACGCTGGCGGGGCGCTGGAGCCTGCTGCCCGAACCTTCGACCGACGCCACTCGGCGCGCCAGCGCCCTGGCCGAGAACCTGCTGGAGCGGCACGGCGTCGTCACGCGCGGAGCCGTGCAGTCCGAAGGCGTCGTGGGCGGTTTCGCGCTCGCCTACCGGGTGCTCAGCAAGTTGGAAGAGACCGGTCGCACGCGCCGCGGCTACTTCATCGACGGGCTCGGGGCGGCGCAGTTCGCGACCCCCGCGACCGTGGACCGGCTCCGCAGCCACGCCGACGATCGCGCACGCGCGGGGGAGGCATCCGCTCCGACCGCGATCACGCTCGCCGCGACCGACCCCGCCAACCCCTTCGGCGCGGCGCTCGCCTGGCCCGAGTCCGCCGGGCATCGACCGGGCCGCAAGGCCGGCGCCGTCGTGGTGCTGGTCGACGGGGCGCTCGCCCTCTACGTCGAACGCGGCGGCAAGACGGTGTTGACTTTCGCCGATCCGGATGCCGACGGCGACGACCCCGAGGCCCGCCGCACCTTCCTCGGGACCGCCGCGCACTCACTCGCCGAGACGATTCGCGCGAGCGGGGGACGACTGCGGGTGGAGAAGGTCGATGGCGTGTTCAGCGTCGGCACCGAACTCGGCCGCCTGCTCGAGGAGTCGGGCTTCGCCGCCACTCCGCAAGGCATGCGCCTGCGCGGCTGAGCGCTCCGCCGAGGATCGCACCACCTACCCTGGAGGTGTGAAGCGCGTCGTCGGGGTCCTCGCAGCGATCGGCCTGATCGCGCTCTTGGTCGTCGCGGTGAACGAGGGCGAGCTGGCGCTGCCGGAGTTCGGGCAGCCGACCGTCCCGGTGCAGGACGGCAGTGCCGATGCCGGCGGCCCCGTCCCGATCCCCGCCGAGGCCATCCCGATGCGCGTCGAGTCGATCACCGACGGCGACACGCTCAAGCTCTCGACGGATGAGCCGGGCGATTTGGTCACGACGACGAACCCGATCGCCGTGCGACTGATCGGCATCGACACCCCCGAGGTCTACCCGGAGCTGGAGTGCTTCGGCACCGAGGCCAAGGACGAACTCGCGCGGCTGGCACCGCGCGGCTCGACCCTGTTGGTGGCACCCGACGAGGACAGCTGGGATGACTACGACCGGCGCCTGTTCTACCTCTGGACGGAAAGCGGCGAGTTCATCAACCTCACGCTCGTTACGGGCGGTTTCGCGGAAGCGATCCGCGTCGCCCCGAACGACCTCCACTACGACACCCTGCTCGCCGCGGAACGCGAGGCCGTGCTCGCGGGTCTCGGCATGTGGGGGGAGTGCTCCACACCGTAGTTTCGGCGGCCTGCGGTAGCCTTCCCGCACCATGCCCGAAGGCGACACCGTTCACCGCGCCGCACGCGGACAGCATGCGGCGCTCGCGGGCGCCGTCCTCACCGCGAGCGAGTTCCGCATCCCGCAGTTCGCGACCCTGGACCTCGCCGGCGAAACGGTGGATGAGGTCGTCGCGATCGGCAAGCACCTGTTCCACCGCGTGGGCGAGTTCAGCATCCATTCGCATCTCAAGATGGAGGGCTCGTGGCAGTTGTACCCGCGGTCGGCCGACGCGGATGCGCGCTGGGACCGCCCTGCGCACCTCGCGCGCGCCGTGCTGCGCGTCGAAACGATCGAGTCGGTGGGCTTCGAGCTGGGCACCCTCGAGGTGCTCTTGCGTGCCGACGAGCGTTCCGCGTGGGAGCGCCTCGGCCCTGACCTGCTCGATCCCTCCTGGGGTCCGAAGCTCGCCGCCGAGGCTGCCGCTCGCCTCGCCGCGCGTCCGGGAGTCCCGGTGTTCGTCGCCCTGCTCGACCAGCAGAACCTCGCCGGCATCGGCAACGTCTACGCCAACGAGTTGTGTTTTCTGCGCGGGGTGCTGCCGACGCGGCCGATCGGCGACACCGACCCGGCGGCGCTGGTGGACTTGGCGCGGCGACTCCTGGTCGCCAACCGCGACCGCTCGACGCGCACCACGACGGGAAACTTGCGCCGCGGGCAGACGACCTGGGTGTACCGCCGCGCGGGGCAGCCGTGTCGGCGCTGCGGGACGACGATCCACGGCGGACGGCTCGGCCCGGAGGTCTCGACCGCCCATGCGGAGCACGACCGCGAGGTCACCTGGTGCCCGCACTGCCAGCGCTGATCCAGCCACAGGAATTCTCCAGCTTTCTCATCGACCAGGCATAGCGCCGCGGCCGAGACTCGTGTCATGTCCGATTCCCAGAAGTCTGAAACGCCTCCGGAGCCGGAGGCCCCCGCCCCCGCTGCCGAGACCGCGCCTCCTGCGGCCCCCGCAGCCCCCGCCGCTGACGCGACACCGACCGCCGCCGCGCCCCCGAAAGCCAAGCCCACGGTCCTGGTGACCTCGCTGATCGCTGCGGGCGCCCTTGTCGTCGGCGTCGTCGCCGGCGGTTTCGGTGGTTTCCTGATCGGCACCCACCTGCCGGATGCCCGGCCCGGGTTCTCCGCCGCCAGCTCCGACTCGACCGAACGTCCCGGCATCCGCGACAACTTCGGCCCGAGCCTTCCGGACCGAGGCAACTTCTCCGACACCGACCGCCCCGGCCTGGACGAGCGTCGGGACCAGTTCCGCGAGCAGATGCAGGACTCCGACGCCGACGAGTAGTAGCCCCCCTTTTTTTCCTCACCCCCTGGCACAAGGCCGGGGCGACCATCGCGACAGGGATGGTTGCCCCGGCCTTGTTGTGTCGACCGTGGTGTGTCGACCGTGGTGTGTCGGCCGTGGTGTGTCGGCCGGGTTGCGCCGGCCGTGTCGAGTGGGCGGCCGCGGCGGCGAAGATTGCGGAACGATCACGACACGAAACCCGTCGTTGCGTATTTCTCAGCTGCCGCGTTATATTTCGTTGCTGCCGAAATCTGAAAGGAGTCAGCTGATGATGATCACCATCACGGGAATCACCCGTCCTCGCACCGCTGGCTTCGTCGGCGTCTCCTCGCGCGGCTGACGCGACGCTTCTCTCGTCGCCGGCCCCGCGGTGACGACGCTCTCGAAGCCCTGATCGGGTTGCCCTTCGTGGCGCCTCGATCACTCGTCCCGTCCACGACCCGTCGACGCGCCCCGCGCCCCTCGATGCGGTCGCTCCCACCCGCCGCGCCCAGCGGCATCCGTCGATCGCGCCCCCACGTCGGGGCCGCACCGACCCCGCGAGGAACATCATGTCCATCACCACCTCGGCCCCGGCCGAACCCACCCATCAACACCCGCCCCACGCGGATGCCGCCCCGGCGCGCATCCCCCGTCCGGTCCGCCGCGTCGGCCTTCTCGATCGCGCCGCGCTGCGCCTCGGCGTGCTCCTCATCACCTGGAGCCGCCGCTCGTCTCTGAGCCGAGACGCCGCGAGGTCGCGTGTCGAGACCGCGCGCGCGATCGAGGCACGCGAGCTGGCCGCCGAACGCCGGCGCCTGCTTACCCTGCCCCCGCGGTGAGGGGCGTCACGCCGCGGGCTTCCGAGTTTCGTGCGGAGGCCCGCGGCGCCGGCGCCGTCCCCGCTGGGTTGTCCGTTTCGTGTGGAAGGTGCATTGTGCGCTCTTTCGGGCGAGTCACGGACGGATCGGGCTCCGCAAACCACCAAGGACGTCTGGGGGATGACGCGGCTCGGCGCGGTCGGACGGAAGTCCGGCGTAGAGCGAAACGTCATCCTCGGGTATTTCGAGGACGGACCGAACCTCGTCACGATGGCGATGAACGGCTGGGGCGAGGGGCATCCCTCGTGGTGGCTGAACCTTCTGGCGAACCCCGACGCGACCGTTGTGCTGACCGATGAAACGCGAAAGGTACGTGCATCGAAGGCAGCGGGGGGCGAGCACGACCGGCTGTGGGCGCGGTGGCGCGACATGGGAGACGACCTCGACGGCTACGCGAAGGTTCGGCAGACGGAGACCCCCATCGTGGTGCTCGCCCCGCGCTGAGCACGCGCGCAGGAACCTGCACCCCGCGCGGGTCCCTGTGCTCCGCGCGGGTCCCTGCGCTCCCGCGAACCGAGCCCGGAACCCACCCGAGCGGTGCCACAAGCGCGATGTTCGCGCGCGCGACCGCGCATTTCGCACCGCTCGCGCGGGGCTAGCGGTGCGTGTGGAAGCGACGCCCCGTCACCCGAGTCGGCGCGAGTCGCACGAAGTTGTGCTTCGGCGCCGGGTTCGCCGGCGTCAGCGCGAGCACGCCGCTCGCCTCGATCTCGTCGTCGGCATCGAGGCGCCGGGCGATGCCCCGAACCACCACACTCCACCGTTCCGCACCGATCAGCCCGTCGACTTCGAGGGCGACCCGCGGCTCCGCGGTCAGATCGACGAGCTTCTCCCCCGGCGCGGTGCGGAACACGATCGACTCTCGATCCACGACGTAGTTGATCGGGAAAATGTCGACCCCGTCGTTCGCCGACACGGCGAGCCTCGCCAGATCCGCGCCGCGCAGCAGCTCCCAGCAGTCGGGACCGGTCAGCACCGAGATGCCCGGTGCGCCGTGGTCAGTCGTCGCCGTCATGCCCTCAGTCCACCGTGGCGCGGCGCCTGCGGGCAGTGCCGAAGGTCCTGTGGTGAACTCGGAGCATGACGCATCCGTTCTCCAGTTTCGTCGCGATCGGCGACAGCTTCACCGAGGGGGTCGGCGACGAGTTGCCCGACGGCCGCGTGCGCGGCTGGGCCGACCTGGTCGCCCTGGGCCTCGCCCACGCAACCGAGAAGCCGGTCGGCTACGCGAACCTCGCGATCCGCGGCCGCCTGCTGGAGCCCATCGTGACCGAACAGCTGGATGCGGCGATCGCCCTCGCGCCGAGCCTCATGAGCATCAACGGCGGCGGCAATGACATGCTGCGGCCGCAGTTCACGATCGACTCGGTGGCGACACGACTGCTCGCCGCGGTCGACCGGGCGCGCGCGGCGGGCATCCATGTTCTGCTGTTGAGCGGCGGAAATCCGAGCCGCCACCTGCCCCTCGGCCGCGGCATCGAACGCCGCGGCAACGAGTATGCCGACGCGGTGATCGCGCACCTGCCGCGCGAGGGCGTCACCATGGTCGACAACTGGCACGACGAAGAGCTCACGCGCCTGGAGTACTGGTCGGTCGACAAGCTGCACCTGAACCCGCTCGGCCACGCCCGCGTCGCGAGCAATGTGCTCGGCGCCCTGGGGGTCGCGGTGCCCGAATTCGGTCTCGACAGCGGCGCGCCCAGCACCCGCCCCAGCAACGCCGCCTACTGGCGCGACTACGTGCTGCCGTGGATCGGACGGCGCCTGCGCGGCACGTCGTCCGGAGATTCGCGCAAACCGAAGAGCGCGACGCTGCAGACCGTCACGTTCTGAGGCGCGCGGCGACCCGGCTACGGTTCAAGAATTCGCTCCAGGAGTCTCAGGCTGTCGGCGATATCGACGGTGTCATCCAACAGCCATTGGGTCTGCAGTCCATCGGAGGCCGCGATGACGAGTGCGGCCATCGCGAAAGGGTCGACGCCCGCTCGAATGGTTCCCGCATCCTGGCCCTCGCGAATCAGCCGCGCGAGCCGCTCCCGGAGCGCCTCGAACCGAGCAGAGAAGTACGCGCGGGAGTGCTGCTTCTCCGCCTCGAGTGACCCGGCGAGCAGCATCGTGTAGAGCGCAACGAAGCCCGGGAGCGTGACGTTTCGCTCGGCGGCCCGCACCATCGACCCGACGATTTCGCGGGTGCCCTCCGGGTCGGCGCGGCGCGACATCGCCTCGTCGAGCACCGCAACCAGCAGCTCTTCCCGCGACCCGAAGTAGTGCAGCAGCGCCGCGTGCGTCACGCCGATCTTCTCGGCGATCGCGCGCAGGGACGTGCCTTCGGCCCCCTTGTCGACGAAGACGTCGATCGCGCGATCGAGGATCTCCTGGCGCCGGGCGACGCCCTTGGCATAGGAGCCCTGCGCTCGCGGTTCGGTCACCCTCCCACCCTAACGATCAAAAACCACCATGTGGTGGTTTTCTGGTAGCGTCGTCTCACGAACCTGAATCTCCGCAGAAGGCAGACGTCCATGACCACCCCCACCATTTCCGCGCAGCTCTGGAGCGTGCGCGACGAGATCGCCGCCGATCTCGATGGAGCCCTCGCGAAACTCCGCGCCATCGGATTCGCGAACGTCGAAGCGTTCGACTTCGTGTCGCGCGCCGACGCGTTTGCCGACGCCTTCGCGCGTCACGGCATCGCGTGCCCGACAGCTCACGCGTCGCTCGCCTCGACGACCGAGAACCCCTTCGACGCGTCGATCACCGCGCCGACCACCGAACAGGTGTTCGCGGCGGCGGCGACGCTCGGCGTCACCACGGTGTTCGACCCCTTCGTCGCGCCGGAGCGCTGGAGCTCGCGCGCCGAGATCGCGGCCACGGCCGACGCCCTCAACGCCGCCGCCGAGATGGGTGCCGCGCACGGCATCGCCGTCGGGTACCACAACCACAATCAGGAGTTCGACTTCACGATCGACGGGCGATTCGCGCTCGAGCTATTCGCCGAGCTGCTCGATCCGGCCGTGCAGCTCGAACTGGATCTGTACTGGGCAACCGCAGGCGGTGCCGACCTCGTCGAACTGCTCGGCAGCCTGGGTGACCGCGTGACGGCGCTGCACATCAAAGACGGCACGCTCGACCCGCGTCCCAGTCTGAATTCAACGCCGACCGACCAGGTCCCGGCCGGTGAGGGTGTCGTGGCTTTGGGCGCCGCCCTCGACGCCGCATCGGCGGCGAAGTACGCAATCGTCGAGTTCGACGCCTACCGCGGCGACATCTGGCACGGCATGACGACCGGCTTCGAGTTCCTGGCCGCGCGAGGGCTCTCCTGATGGCCGCGAATACTTCCGCGCGCACGGGAACGGTCGCCGTCGGACTCATCGGGGCCGGCAACATCAGCGACACCTACCTCGAAAACCTGAACAGCTTCCCCGACATCGAGGTGCTCATCGTCGGTGATCTGCTCCCCGAGCGGGCGCGCGCGCAGGCCGAGAAGCACGGCGTCGCGGAGTCGGGATCCGCCGCCGACGTGCTTGCGCATCCGGGCGTCGAAATCGTCGTGAATCTGACGCTTCCGGCCTCGCACGCCGCGGTGTCGTCGGCCGCACTCGCCGCGGGCAAGCACGTCTGGAGCGAGAAGCCGATCGGCATCGACCGCGAGAGCGCGTCGGCCCTGCTGGCCCAAGCGGATGCCGCGGGGCTCCGCGTCGGGATCGCACCCGACACGGTGCTCGGCCCGGGCATCCAGAGCGCCAAGCGGGCGATCGAGCGGGGCGACATCGGCACGCCTCTGTTCGCGCAGACCGGCATGCAGTACGCCGGCCCGGAATCCTTCCATCCCAACCCGGGCTTCCTCTTCGCCTACGGCGCCGGGCCGCTCTTCGACATGGGCCCGTACTACTTCACGACCCTGGTGAGCATCCTCGGGCCGGTCGCCGCCGTCGCGGCGCTCGGCATGAAGGCGCGCGAGGAGCGCGAGATCCTCGTCGGGGCGCTCGCGGGAACGACATTCCCGGTCGAGGTGCCGTCCACCATCTCGGTGCTCGCCTCCTTCGAACGCGGTGCGACCTCGCAGTCGTTCCTGAGCTTCGACTCCCCGCTCACCCGCCAGGGTGTCGTCGAGATCTCCGGCACGGAGGGCACCATCGTGCTGCCGGATCCGAACACCTTCAGCGGAACGACCACCATCATCCGGCCGCGCGAGCGCGGTAGCTCGGAGCAGGTCCGGGTCGACGTGCTCGAGGAGGGGACGGTCGTCGGTCGCGGGCTCGGTGTGCTCGACATGGCGCGCGCCATTCGGGAAGGCCGACCGCACCGCGCCACCGGCGAGCTCGGCTACCACGTGCTCGACATCCTCATGTCGACGGCGGAGGCGGCCGAGTCGGGTCGATTCGTTCCGGTGGACAGCACCGTCGCGTCACCCGAGGCGATGCCGGTCGACTTCGATCCGCTCACGCGAACGCTCTGAGCGCGCGGTCACTCGCAGTCCCGCGCGCTCGCACCTGTAGGACGAACACGTCCCTTGTGCGTCACGCGCCCCCGCTGTATCGTACAATCAAATGGTTGTAGATCTTGAACTCTCCGACGACGAGGTGAACCGCATTTTTCGGGCACTCGCCGACACGACGCGGCGCGACATCGTGCGCAGAACCTTGGTCAGTGAGGTCTCCGTCTCGCAGCTCGCCGACGCCTACGTCATGTCGTTCGCCGCAGTTCAGAAGCACGTCGCCGTGCTGGAGGAGGCGAGGCTGGTGACCAAAGAACCGCGCGGCCGCGAGCGGATGGTGCGGGGCAACCCCGACCGCATCCGCCAGGCGCAGCACCTGCTCACCCAGTTCGAACAACTCTGGCGCGCCAGGATCGACCGCCTCGACGCCCTGCTCGAAGAACACGAAGACCACTAGAAGGGACGATCATGCCTGTCACCTCCGTCGAGAAGGACCTCGACTCGCTTTCCCTCACAATCGTCGCGGACTTCGCGGCGCCGCTGGCTCGACTCTGGGATGCCTACGTCGACCCGCGCCAGGTCGAGCGATTCTGGGGCCCGCCGACCTATCCCGCAACATTCCTCCGCCACGACGCCGCCGTCGGCGGGCGCAGCATCTACCGCATGACCGGGCCGACCGGCGACCAGCACTACGGATACTGGGAGTGGACGGACCTGAACGCCCCAGATTTCTTCGCCGTCACCGACGGCTTCGCGGACGAGACCGGCGCACCCAACACCGAGCTGCCCGCCATGCACGTGACCTTCGCCTTCGAAGCAACGGACACCGGCTCGCGCCTGACCACCATCACGCGATTCGACGCCCTCGAGCAACTCGAGCAGCTGCTCGAAATGGGAATGCTCGAGGGCACGAAGCAGGCGATGTCGCAGATCGATGATGTGCTCGCCGACCTCGCGGCGTTTGCCGCCGACCGTGCGGCCGAGGCGCAGCTACTCGGCGACACACAGGCGCGAGTGGCGCGCGTCATCCGCGGCAGCGTCGCGCAGGTCTGGCGCGCGCACAACGATGCCGAGCTGATGAAAAAGTGGCTGCTCGGCCCCGACGGCGGCGAGGGTTTCGGCTTCACCGGCGAGCTGCGGGAGTCGGAGCCGCCACATCGCGCGGTGACGACCGAGGCGATGATCGGCATGGACTACCCGGCCACCGTCAACGAGCTCACGCTCACGCCCGTCGCCGGCGGCACGCTTTTGACGCTCGTCATCACGTACGCGGATGCCGCACAGCGCGAGGCGGTGCTCGCCACCGGCATGACCGCGGGCATGGAGACGAGCTACGCGCGTCTGGAGGAGCTGCTGGAGTCGGTCAGCGCGTAGCCCTCGCACGAGTGGCGTCGAGAGGCCGCTCCAGATCATCCGCCAGGTTCGCGAGGGCCGCCTCCGTGAATCGACGTCGCCGTCGGCGGGACTGCCCTGAGCCTAGGCGGCGCGCCGACGCGTGCCGCGCGCTTTCAGCAGGGCGAGGATGCCCCCGGCGGCGACGAGCATCACGCCCACGACGACGGCTCCCGTTTCGGTTCCCGTGGCGGCGAGTTCCGGCTCGGCCTCGGCATCCGCGTCGTCGTCCGTGGCGAGCGCGATGCTGCCAGCCGGGCCCCAGAGTTCGAACAGCGCCGACATCGCCGTCGGAGTCCAGGTCGTGTCCGAGACGCCGGACCAGGTCGAGAACTCGCCATTCGCCCAGTCGTCGCTGCTCGTCGACCGGAAGGTGGTCAACACGAGCGTGTACTCGCCCGCGGTGAGCGGCGAAACGAACTCGGGCGCCTGATCCTCGGAGATGTAGTCCACTCCGTCATTCACGAACGAGACGTTGTCATCCGGTCGGTCGTCGTTGCACGCGACCAGGTTGGCCTCGGGGTTGGCGGGGTCGAACGCCGTGTAGACCGCCAGGAAAAAGTCCTGCGAGGGGTAGTAGGGCTGGCCCCACTGCACGTCTTCGTCGACCGGGGTGACGTCGATCACGCGGAACGTGAAGTCGCCATCGGTGGAGATCGTGATCGGAAGCGCCTGGTACGGGTGGTAGCCGGCCTCCATCTGACACGAGGAATAGCCGCCGAGGTCATAGTCGCTCCCGGTCTCCGAGAGCGCGACCGCGAAGTCGTCGATGACGATCGGCATCGTCACGCGCGTCGTCACGATCAGCGAACCGGTCGGGTCGGCCGCGGGGGTCGCGAAATACACATCGATGTCGATGTCGTCGCCCTCGAAGGCCACCTCGATGTCGGCCTCGTCGTCGACCGTGAACGTAAAGCTGGAGGAACCACTCGGCACCACGAACGAGTTCACCGGGGAAGGTTCGCCCGGAACCGTCATGGCATCCAGGGCATCCTTGTCGTCAACGGTCCAGTCCTCACAGTTCAGGAGGGTGATCGTGAGCGTCTCCCCCGGCAGGATCACCTGGTTGTCGTTCGACCCCTCTCCGAGGTCGCAGTCCACCGTGATCGAGGTGCGCGTGTCGGACGGGCCGCCGAGTGCCAGCGCGGCCGAGGCGCTGCCCGCGAGAACGAGGCCCCCGACGAGCGAGCCGACAAGAAGAGAGGTGCGGGCATGCGTCATTGGATCTCCAGGCGCCAGGGGTGAAATTTTGATCAGCGTAGCGCGGCGGCCGGGGCGCGGTGACACACACCCCGTTATGGAAAGAAAAGAAGCCCGGACCTCGTGCAGGTCAGGGCTTCTTCAAGGGCGGTACCGGTGGTGTTCTGTTTCAGGACATAGGAAACCCATGTCTCAAGACATAGGAAACTTTCCACCACGCTCAACAGCGTGTCCAAAGCCCGCCTGATCATCACCGCCGTCACCATCGAGGGCCGCTCCCAAGCCGACGTCGCCCGCACCTACGGCGTCTCGAAGGGATGGGTCTCCAAACTGATCTCCCGCTGGCGCATCGAGGGCGAGGCCGCATTCGAACCGCGATCGCGGCGGCCGAGGACCTCACCGACCGCGCTGCCCGCCACCACCGTCGATCTGATCGTGAACCTACGCACGAACCTGCACCGCCAAGGCCTTGACCACGGCCCCGCGACCATCGTCTGGCACCTTGCCAACCACCACAACATCACCGTGTCGCAGGCCACCATCAGTCGCACCCTGACCCGAGCTGGCCTGGTCACCCCGGAACCAAAGAAACGCCCCCGCTCCTCCTACCTTGAGTTCTTGTGATCGTCGCAACACCTGAGTTCTTCAGGAGTTGCTCGTGTTCGAGATTCGTCAGGATCGGCAGATCCCGCAGGGCCGGAGGAAACTGCATGCTGAGCGCGCGAAGTACTTCGAGCTCGTCGCGAATGG
>NZ_CAJQNT010000054.1 GCF_905479755.1 uncultured Schumannella sp.
GCCGCTCAATACGAGCGCACCCGCCGCAACGACAGCGCCAACGGCGGCTGTCTTACGAATATTCATGCATGTCCTCCTGGCAATGTGACGGCGTGACGCAAGGGAGACCCCCGCGTCGCGCCCAGATAACACCCGACACTAGGAGGGGAATCGGGCGACGCAAAATCTTTCAGAGGAATCGTTACACCGCGGAAACGGAAACGAAGAATCTTTGCGTTGTGTGCGGATATGTGCACGGTTTTCTCGCGACGCGCACTTTTGTTGCTCCTCACCAGTGAGGACGCCGGGAAATCCCCCTCGAGCGCGCCTAACATTGACCCAATGAGCGAGAGCACAGCGCCCCCAACAGCGAGTCGCGACCTCCTGATCTTCGACGGCGATTGTGCGTTCTGCACAACCTGGGTCGCGCGTCTCCGCGCCTGGTTGCCTGCCTTCCCGGAGGCGCAGCCCTCCCAGTGGACCGATCTGTCTGCCTATGCCCTCAGCACGGAGGACGTCGCACGGTACGCCTGGTACATCACCCCGCGCCGGCAGTTCGGCGGTCACCTCGCGTTCTCCGCGCTGCTGCGCAGCCAGCCCCGCTTCGGCCTCCGACTCCTCGGCTGGCTCATCGCGACCCCGCCGTGGTCGTGGCTCGCCGCGGCCGGCTACGACTTCGTCGCCCGGTTCCGCCATCGCCTCCCCGGCGGCACCCCGGCCTGCGCGATGCCGCGTGAGTGAACCGGCCGACCGCGAGCTGAGCCTTCGCGACCCCGGCCGCGCGCGCATCCGCTGGGAGATCGCGATCGTGCTCGGGCTCTCGCTCGGGCAGTCGGCGGTCTACTCGGTCGTCGCCATCCTCAACCGCCTCACCCTCGAGGTGCCCCTCGCCGAGCAGACCGCGACGCTCAACCCCTCGCGCAGCACGCGCGAGATCTTCGACCTCATCTACCAGTTGTTGTCGATCGGCTTCGCCCTCGTCCCGGTCGTGCTCGTCGGCTTCCTGCTCTGGAGCTCGCGCCGGCCCCACCTCTCGCGGCTCGGGATCGACGGCACGCGCCCCGGGCGCGACCTGCTGTGGGGCGCCGCGCTCGCCCTCGGGATCGGGATCCCCGGCATCGCCGTCTACCTCGCCGGCCGTGCGCTCGGCCTGAGCGTCGCGGTCGACCCGAGCGGGCTGAACGCCTACTGGTGGACGATCCCGGTCCTGCTGCTGTCGGCGCTGCGTGCCGCGTTGCAGGAAGAGGTGATCGTGCTCGGCTATCTGTTCGCCAGGCTCGGCGATCTCGCCTGGCGACGGTGGACGATCATCGTCAGCGCCGCCGTCTTGCGCGGCAGCTATCACCTCTATCAGGGCATCGGCGCCTTTGTCGGCAACGTGGCCATGGGCATCCTGTTCGGCTGGATCTATTCGCGCACGCGCCGCGTCGTGCCGTTCATCGTCGCGCACCTGTTGCTCGACGCCGCCATCTTCGTCGGCTACCCCTGGGTCGCCACCGCGTTCCCCGAGCTCTTCGGCCTGCCCGGCTGATCCGGCCGCGACGGCGCTAGGCGAACGCCTCCACCGGCGGGCAGGCGCACACCAGATTGCGGTCGCCGTAGGCCTGATCGATGCGCCGGACCGGCGGCCAGTACTTGCGGTGCTCGAGACCGGGCACCGGGTACACCGCCTGCTCGCGCGAGTACGGGCGCTCCCACTCCCCCGCGATCACCGCGTGGGCGGTGTGCGGCGCGCGCACCAAGGGGTTGTCGTCGCGCGGCCAGGTGCCTGCCGCCACCGCATCCGCCTCCGCCTTGATCTGGATCATCGCGTCGACGAAGCGGTCGAGCTCGGCAAGATCTTCGCTCTCGGTCGGCTCCACCATAAGGGTGCCCGCCACCGGGAACGACATCGTCGGCGCGTGGAAGCCGTAGTCGATCAGGCGCTTGGCGACATCATCGACGGTGACGCCGGTGGCGTCACGCAGCGGGCGCAGGTCGAGGATGCACTCGTGCGCGACCAGGCCGTGCTCGCCCGCGTAGAGCACCGGGAAGTGCTCGCGCAGCCGTGCCGCCACATAGTTGGCGGCCAGCACCGCGGCGCCCGTCGCGCGCTGCAACCCGTCGGCGCCCATCATGCGCACATACGCCCACGAGATCGGCAGAATGCTCGGGCTGCCGTACGGTGCCGCGCTCACGATGTTCGCGTGCTCCGGCATCGCCGCACCGTCGCGCCCCGCGACGACGTCGCGCTGCTGCAGCGGATGCCCCGGCAAGAACGCCGCCAGGTGCGCCTTCGCCGCCACCGGCCCCACCCCCGGGCCGCCCCCGCCGTGCGGGATGCAGAAGGTCTTGTGCAGGTTGAGGTGGCTGACGTCGCCGCCCAGGTCACCGAAGCGCGCGTAGCCGAGCAGCGCATTCAGGTTGGCACCGTCGATGTAGACCTGGCCGCCTGCCGCGTGCACCGCCGAGGTGATCTCGCGGATGTCGTGCTCGTAGACGCCGTGAGTCGAGGGGTAGGTGATCATGAGTGCCGCCAGGTCGTTCGCGTGCTCGGTGACCTTGGCGCGCAGGTCGTCGAGGTCGACGTTGCCGAGAGCATCGCACGCGACCACCACCACCCGCATGCCGGCGAGCACCGCGCTGGCGGCGTTCGTGCCGTGCGCGCTCGACGGGATGAGACACACCGTGCGCTCCGCCTCGCCGCGCGAGCGGTGAAAGCCGCGGATCGCGAGCAGACCGGCCAGCTCGCCCTGCGAGCCGGCGTTCGGCTGCAGCGAGATCGCGTCGTAGCCGGTGACCTCGGCGAGCCAGGTCTGCAGCTGCTCGATCAGGTCGAGGTACCCGCCGACATCGGATTCGGGAGCGAAGGGATGCAGGCCCGCGAACTCGGGCCAGGTGACCGCCGCCATCTCGGTGGCGGCGTTGAGCTTCATCGTGCACGAGCCCAGCGGGATCATGCCGCGATCGAGTGCGTAGTCCTTATCGGCCAGGTACTTCAGGTAGCGCATCATGCCCGTCTCCGAATGATGCGTGTGGAAGACCGGATGCGTCAGGTACTCGGAGGCGCGGTGCAGCTCCGGCCCGATGCTGCGGTGCACGGGCTTGAAGCTCACCGCCGGGGCGTCGGCACCGAAGAACGCGGCGAGCACCGCATCCAGATCCTCGGTGGTCGTCGTCTCGTCGCAGGTGACGTGCACGGTGTCGGCGTCGACCTGCCAGAGCAGCACGTCGCGTTCGGCGGCGGCGGCCACCACCTCGGCGGCGCGGCCAGGAACGCGCACGCGCACCGTGTCGAAGAAGGAGTCGTGCACCAGTTCCGCGCCGCCGGCGAGCAGCGCCTCGGCGAGCAGGTTCGCCTGGCGGCTCGTCTCGTGCGCGATCCGCTTGAGGCCGGTCGGACCGTGGTACACGGCGTACATCGAGGCCATCACGGCAAGTAGCACCTGGGCGGTGCAGATGTTCGAGGTCGCCTTCTCACGGCGGATGTGCTGCTCGCGGGTCTGCAGCGAGAGGCGGTAGGCGGGGTAGCCGGCGGCGTCCAGCGAAACGCCGACGAGGCGGCCGGGGAGCTGACGCTCCAGCCCTGCGCGCACGGCCATGAAACCGGCGTGCGGTCCGCCGAAGCCCATCGGAACGCCGAAACGCTGGCTGGAGCCGACCGCGACGTCGGCGCCGAACTCGCCCGGGGCGGTCACCAGGGTGAGGGCGAGCAGGTCAGTGGCGGCGACGACCAGGGCGCCGCGCTCGTGGGCCTGGGCGGCGACCTCGGTCGGATCCCAGAGCAGGCCGGAGGCGCCGGGGTATTGCACGAAGACGCCGAAGCAGTCGGGGAGGGCGACGGGGGCTGGTCTCGATACGCCCTGCGGGCTACTCGACCGGCTCAGGTCGAGGGTGACGAGCTCGATGCCGAGGGCCTCGGCGCGGTGCGCCAGCAGCGCCTTCGTCTGCGGCAGCGCATCCGCATCGACGACGAAGACATTCGAGCCGGAGCCGGAGGCGCGGCGCGCCAGCAGCATGCCCTCGACGACCGCGGTCGCCTCGTCGAGCATCGACGCGTTCGCGGTGGCGAGACCCGTCAGGTCGGCGACCATCGTCTGGAAGTTGATGAGCGCCTCCAGGCGCCCCTGCGAGATCTCGGGCTGATACGGCGTGTAGGCGGTGTACCAGCTGGGGTTTTCGAGCACATTGCGTTGGATCACCGCGGGCGTGATCGTGTCGACATAGCCGAGCCCGATCATCGAGCGGCGCACCCGGTTGCGGCGGGCGAGCGCCCGCAGCTCGGCGAGCGCCTCGCGCTCGGTTGCGGCGGGAGGCAGGGAGCTCGCGCGAACATCGCCCGAGCCGGGACCATGCTCGGCGACGCGGATCGCGGAGGGCACCGCCGCATCCATCAGCGCGTCGACGGAGGCGAAGCCGACCGCGTCGAGCATCGACTTCTGGGCGGCCGAATCGGTGCCGATGTGGCGATCGGCGAAAAGCTCCCGCATGGTGTCCTATTCGTTCGTGAGGGCGGCGTACTCGTCCGCGCTCAGCAGCGTCGGGAGCGCGGTGAAGCGCACCTTAATGAGCCACGCGGCGAACGCGTCGGCGTTGACGAGCGAGGGGTCGTCGACGACGGCCTGGTTCGACTCCACGACCTCGCCGTCGACCGGGGCGAAGAGCTCGCCGACCGACTTGGTCGACTCGATCTCGCCGACCACCTTGCCCGCCGCGACGCTCGCGCCCGCCGACGGCAGGTCGACGTAGACGACGTCACCGAGCTTGTCGGCGGCGTAGGCGGTGATGCCGACGGTCGCGACGTCGCCGTCAACCGCGACCCACTCGTGCTCGGCGGTGTACTTCAGTTCGCTCATGATCGGGACTCTCTCCGGTAGAAGGGCAAGGCGACGACGGACGCAGGGATGCGGCTGCCGCGGACGTCGAGTTCGAGTTCGGTGCCGACCGCCGAGGACGCGGGGTCGACGAAGGCCATCGCGATCGGATGCCCGAGCGTCGGCGACAGGGCCCCGCTCGTCACCTCACCGACCGGGTCGTCGCCGCGCAACACGGCATAGCCCGCGCGGGCGGCGCGCTTGCCCTCGGCGGCGAGACCGACGAGAACCCGGGCATCGCCCGGGGCACCCGCCTCGAGCGCGGTGCGGCCGACGAAATCGGCCGTCTTGGTCGTCGGGAGCCCCACCCGGGCAAGCCCCGCCTGCGCGGGCCGGATTTGGGTGCCGAGCTCGTGCCCGTAGAGCGGCATGCCCGCCTCCAGGCGCAGCGTGTCACGCGCGGCCAGGCCGCACGGCACGAGGCCGTGCTCGGCGCCGGCGGTGGTCAGCGCATCCCACAGTTGCGCCGCACGCGCCGCCTCGACGTACAGCTCGAAGCCGTCTTCCCCGGTGTAGCCGGTGCGGGCGACCAGCAGCGCAGCCCCCTCGTACGACATGCCCATGCAGGCGTAGTAGGGCAGCTCGTCGAGGGTGTGCCCCATCGCCCACTCCTCGCGCTGCTCGAGCCCGGCGGTGGCCTCCAGAATCGCGCGCGCGTTCGGGCCCTGCACGGCGATCAATGCGAGCGCCTCGGTCAGGTCGGTCACCACCGCCTCGAAGCCCTGGATGCGCTCGGCGAGCGCCGCCGCCACGACGTCGTGGTTTCCCGCGTTCGCGACCACCAGGTACTCGCCGGGGGCGTTCTGGTAGACGATCAGGTCATCCAGGATCCCGCCGTCGGCGGCGAGGATCATCGTGTACTTGGCGCGCGAGAGTGGAATCGCGCTCGCATCCACGCACAGCGCCGCGTCGAGGAACGCGGCGGCCTGCGGGCCGGCGACCATGAACTCGGCCATGTGCGAGATGTCGAAGATGCCGGCGGCGGTGCGCACGGCGTGGTGTTCGGCGAGGTCCGAGCTGTAGCGCACGGGCATCTGCCAGCCGGCGAAGTCGGTGAAGCTCGCGCCGAGAGCGCGATGCGTTGCATCGAGGGGCGAGAGTCGATCGGTCACGGAGTTCTCCTGAGCACGGCGGGCTGCGGGTGGAACTCCCCCTCTGTACCGGTGCCTGAGAGTTTCACCCCGCCCGGCCAGGGGCGGCGCTTTCACCGTGGGCGGACCCTCGCGTTCAGGGCCTCTTTCCAGAGCGGCCTGTCGATGCGGTACTCGTACCTGAGAGATTGGCGGGGAGGCTTGCTCCTTCGGTGCTTCCCGGAGGAAGCTCTCCCGCATCGCGTGCGGCCCGATCTTCGATTGTGCGCTCAGCCTAGCAAGGTCGACCTCGCTCGACGGCGAAGTCGGGGCCTCCTAGCCCATCATCGAGATCGGAATGAGCGCGAACGGCACGAGCATCATCATGAAGCTGAACGCGATCGTCGCGAAGATCGTCAGCAGGTACACCGCGCTGAGCGCATAGCCGATGACGAGACCGGCGATCGCCATCTCGCGGCCCTGCTGGCCGCTGGTCTTCAGCTCGCGCAGCGCCAGGTGGCCGAACACGATGCCGAGGATCGGAATCACGAACGCGGACACGAGCGCGACGATCGCGAACACGTTGTAGGCCGGCAGCGCGACCGGCGCCGCAGAGGCCGAGGGCGCTGCGACCGGGGCCGCCACGGCGGGAGTCGGAACCGCGGGAACCGCCGCCGGCTCGGGCGTCGCGACCGGCTCGGGCGTCACCGGATCCGTGGGCTCGACGACCTCCCCCGCGAATCCGAGTCCGTGGGCCTCGAGGGCGCCCTCCAACTCGGAGAGCGCTCGCGGGCCGATGCCCTTGAGCGCGGCGATCTCGGCGCGCGTGCGCGCGGCGGCCTCCTCGAAGCTGGTGACCCCCGCCTCGGCGAGGGCGCGGCGCGCGGGGGTGCCCAGACTCAGGTCGTCAAAATCCATCATGGCTCCATCCTGGCACCGCCAACTGAAGGTTGGGGCAGTTTGCTTCGCCGCGGGATGTCGCTAGACGTTGAAGCGGAACTCGACCACGTCGCCGTCCTGCATGACGTAGTCCTTGCCCTCGATGCGGGCCTTGCCCTTGGCGCGCGCCTCGGCGATCGAGCCGGTCGCGACCAGATCCTCGAACGAGACGATCTCGGCCTTGATGAAGCCCTTCTCGAAGTCGGTGTGAATGACGCCCGCGGCCTGCGGTGCCTTCCAGCCCTTGCCGATGGTCCAGGCGCGAGCCTCCTTCGGACCGGCCGTGAGGTAGGTCTGCAGGCCCAGCGTGTCGAATCCGATCCGGGCGAGCTGGTCGAGACCCGACTCCTCCTGCCCGGTGGAGGCGAGCAGCTCGGCCGCGTCCTCCGGGTCGAGGCCGATGAGTTCGGACTCGATCTTCGCGTCGAGGAAGACGGCCTGCGCGGGCGCGACGACCGCCGCGAGCTCCGCCTTCTTGGCGTCATCGGTGAGCACGGCCTCGTCGACGTTGAAGACGTAGATGATCGGCTTGGCCGTCATCAGGCCCAACTCTTTGATCAGCGCGAGGTCGACACCGGTCGCGCGCGACAGCGGGGTACCCGCGTCGAGCGCCTTCTGGGCGGCGAGCGCCGCCTCCAGCACCGCCGGGTCGGCCTTCTTGCCCTTGACCTCCTTCTCGAGACGCGCGATCGCCTTCTCCAGGGTCTGCAGGTCGGCGAGCGCGAGCTCGGTGGTGATCACCTCGAGGTCGGATGCGGGGTCGACCTTTCCTGCGACATGCACGACGTCGTCGTCCGCGAATCCGCGCACCACCTGGGCGATCGCGTCGGCCTCACGGATGTTGGCGAGGAACTGATTGCCGAGGCCCTCGCCCTCGCTCGCACCCTTCACGATGCCCGCGATGTCGACGAACGAGACCGCGGCGGGCAGGATGCGTTCGCTGCCGAAGATCTCGGCGAGCTTCGCGAGCCGCGGGTCGGGCAGGTTGACGACCCCGACGTTCGGCTCGATCGTGGCGAACGGGTAGTTCGCCGCGAGCACGGAGTTCTTGGTCAGCGCGTTGAAGAGCGTTGACTTGCCGACGTTGGGGAGTCCGACGATGCCGATAGTGAGAGCCACGAGGGTCGAGCCTACCGGCGGCTCACTCGAGCGTCACACCGCGGTCGTAGGCGAGGTCGAGCAGGTCGAGGGCGACGAAGGCCGCGATGCGCTCATCCCGGCCGACGAAATAGTTGGGGCCACGCT